>JBGAHE010000072.1:0-38252 GCA_044226365.1 Bryobacteraceae bacterium | reverse complement strand
GCACTTAGACGGCGCAACGCTCGCGGGGGCCAGGCTCTGGTTGAGTTTGCTCTGGCTTACTCGGCCATCATCCTACCGCTCACTTGCATGGTCATCTTCACCGCCCACATGATGTGGGTCTGGAACAGCGTCATCGAATGGACGCGCAACGGCGCGCGTTACGCTGCCACTCACTGCGCGCAGGGCGGCGGCTCCAACGTCATCGAGTTCATGCGCAATAACGTGCCGCTCACCTTCGACTACGAACAGTTCCGCAGCGGCCCTGCCGAAGTCCAGGTCGAGTACTTCTCGCGCGACCCCGAAAGCGGTGAGTTAGTCACTTTCACCTGTGGCAGCGATTGCTCGCTGGAATGCATCCCGGATGTCGTCCGCGTGCGCGTCACCAATTACGAGTTTCGCGCCTTCCAGAGTTATCTCGGCCTTCCGCCCATCCCGATCCCCGAGTTTGCCACCACCGTCCCCGTGGAAAGCGCCGGCTGTGATCCGGAGACTGGGAGCTGTTTGCCGTAAGGAATAAGATCATATGCCTGTCTCTCTCTTGCTGGCTTCCAACGACGAATCCTTCCGCGAAATGATCCGGGAGCAATTGCTCAATATCCCGGAGGCGCGCGTCGTCGGCGAATTTCCCGAAGTCAATCAGAACTTATACATCCGCGTCCTGCAGGAAGTCGAACGCCACCCCGAAGTCGCCCTCGTCCTCGACTTAGCCGGCGACCCCGACTCGAGCCTTCGCGCCCTCCAGAAAGTCAAACAGGCGATCCCCGACCTCTACGTCATCGCCTCCAGTTACACCGCCGACGGCGAGCACGTCATCATGACCGTCCGTGCCGGCGCCAACGACTTCCTCGTCCAACCCGTCAAGCGCCTCGACTTCCGCGACGCCATGGACCGTCTCGAACGCACCCCGCGCCGCGTCTCCGCCGGCGCCAGCCGCCTCGGCAAGGTCTACACCTTCCTCGGCACCAAAGGCGGCGTCGGCACCACCACGCTCGCCGTGAACTTCGCCGGCGTCCTCGCCCAACGCAAGCAGCAAACCGTCCTCATCGACCTCGATTGGACCGGCAACGATTGCGCCATGCAAGTCGGTGCCCAGCCGCAGTACACGCTGCAGGAAGTCGGCGAGAACCTGGACCGCATGGACCAAGCCCTCTTCGAAGGCTTCGTCACGCGCGACCCGCTCGGCTTCTACTTAGTTGGCCCTCCGGACTCGCTCGAAAACGCTGGTTACTTTTCCGAGTCCATGTTCCGTGAGTTCACTACCTTCCTCGTCGAGAAGTACGGCTCCATCGTCGTCGATGCCGGCCGCCTGATTAACACCGAGTTAGTCTTGGGCGCGCTCCAGGTCTCCAACCAGATCTTCGTCGTCACCACGCAGGAGTACCCCACCATTCGCAACGCCCAGCGCTATCTGAGCTTCCTCATGCGCATGGGCTTCAATCAGGATCAGATCAAGGTCGTCGTCAACGAATACTCGAAGAAAGCCGGCCCTGGCCTCGCCTCGCTGGACCAGATTCGTCAAACCCTCAATCAGCCGGTCTTCTACGGTATCCCGCAGTCACCCGCCGTCCTAAGCTCGATCAACAAGGCTCGCCCGTTCGTCGCCAATCGCGAAGAGGCCGGCGAGCTCGATCGTGCCTTCCGCGCCTTCGTCGACAAGGCCACTGGCCGTAAGAAGGAGGCCGCGGCCTAAACCATGGGCAGCCGCTCCATCCCGCGCCCCGCCACCAACGTCGACCGCTGGTTCGCCCTCAAGACGCAGGTGCACACGCGCCTGCTCAACACCATGACTGCCGACCAGCTCCGCGGCCTCCGCAAGGACGGCATGCGCGACCAGATCGGCAACCTCGTCGAGCGCCTCGTCGGCGAGGCGAACACCCCCATGACCATCAGCGAGCGCGAACGCCTCATCGAAGAGATCCTCGATGAAGTCTTCGGCTTGGGCCCGCTGGAGACCTTATTCAAAGACGCTTCCGTTAACGACATCCTCGTCAACGGCTTTGACTCCGTCTACGTCGAACGCAACGGCATCATGCAGGAAACCAGCGTGCGCTTCAAGGATCAGGCCCACGTCCGCCTCATCATTGACCGCATCGTCTCGAACATCGGCCGCCGCATCGACGAATCCTCACCCATCGTCGACGCCCGCTTGGGCGATGGCTCCCGCGTCTGCGCCGTCATTCCGCCGATCTCGCTCATCGGCCCCGTGATGTCCATCCGGCGCTTCGGCAAGCGCCTGCTCACCACGGATGACCTCATCAAGTACGACACCTTCACCCAGGGCATGCTCGACTTCCTCTCCGGCTGCGTGCAGGCCCGCCTCAATGTCGTCAT
The DNA here is from genome assembly GCA_044226365.1 of Bryobacteraceae bacterium. Taxonomy (GTDB): domain Bacteria; phylum Acidobacteriota; class Terriglobia; order Bryobacterales; family Bryobacteraceae; genus JALHNI01. The sequence goes on along the minus strand of JBGAHE010000072.1, from coordinate 35,921 downwards.
CTCCGGCGGCTCCGGTTCCGGCAAAACCACCTTGCTCAACACGCTCTCCCGCTTCATCCCCGAAGAAGAGCGCGTCGTCACCATCGAAGATACCGCCGAGTTACAACTCCAGCAATCGCACTTAGTCCGCCTCGAAACTCGCCCCATGAACATCGAAGGCGCGGGCGAAATCTCGCAGCGCGACCTCGTCATCAACGCCCTGCGCATGCGTCCCGATCGCATCGTCATCGGCGAATGCCGCGGCCCCGAAGCTATGGACATGATGCAGGCCATGAACACCGGCCACGACGGCTCCATGACCACCTGCCACGCCAACACCGCCCGCGACGCCTTTTCCCGTCTCGAAACCATGGTGATGATGGCGTCCTCCTCGATTCCCGATCGCGTCATCCGCCAGATGCTCGCCTCCGCCGTGCAGATCGTCATCCAGGCCGCCCGTCTCACCGACGGCAGCCGCAAAATTCTTTCCATCAGCGAAGTCATCGGCGTCGACGACGACCAGGTCATCATGGAGGACATCTTCCTCTTCGATCGTTCCGGCATCGGTAAAACCGGCAAGGCGCTCGGCACCTTCCGCGCCACTGGCCACATCCCGCAAGTGCTGGGCCGCCTCAAAGCTTATGGCGTTCAGGTGCCCCGCTCCATCTTTAGCGAAGTCCACGAGGTCAAGGAACGTTAGATGCTCTGGGCCTTCCTCCTCTGCGGCGTCCTTCTCTCCATCGCCGGATGGACCGCCGGCCACTATGTCTGGCGCATTCCCCGCCGCGAAGAAGAAGAGCGCCTGCACGCCCGCATGCGCGAACTGCGCGCCCGCAATGCTTCCGCGCAACGCCAACGCCTCGGCGGCGACCTCCTCCGTCAGGAAAGCAAAGGCACCTTCGCCATCGTCGGCACCTTCCTGAACTGGATCAAGCCCCTCAAGCGCCTCCAGCAGATCATCGATCAGGCCAACCTCAAGTACCGCGCCACGGACGTCTTCACTGTCTCGCTCATCCTCTTCGCCCTCGTCGTCGGCGCCACCGGACTCTTCATCAGTTACTGGCCCATCAAGCTCGCCTTCGCCGCCGTCATCGCTTCGGTGCCCACGCTCTACATCATGTGGAAACGCTCGCAGCGTCTCGGTAAGTTCGAGCACATGTTGCCCGATACCATCGACTTATTCAATCGCTCGATGAAGGCCGGCCACAACATCCAGGGCGGCCTCGAAACCATTGCCAGTGAAACTTCGGACCCCGTGCAGATGGAGTTCAAGAAGGTGATGGAAGAACTCGCCCTCGGCGCGCCCACCGAAGAAGCCCTGCACCACTTGGGCGATCGCGTCCCGCTCATCGACCTCAAGTTCTTCATCACCGGCCTGATTCTCCAGCGTCAAACCGGCGCCAACATGGTCGAGATGCTCGAGAACCTCGCCATGCTCATCCGCGAGCGCCTGAATCTTGCCGAGAAACTCCGCGCCGGGACTGCCTCGCAGCGTTTCTCCGCCGGCCTGGTGTGCTCCATCCCCTTAGTCATCTTCATCATTTACTGGTTCCAGAAGCCCGAGTACGTCGCCTTGTTACTCGAAGATGAAACCGGCAACATGATCCTCACTTATGCCATCGTCTCTGAACTGATCGGCATTCTGGTCATCCGGAAGATTGCGAGCCCGAAGTTCTAACATGCTGACTTCGATCCTCTTCTTCCTCGCCTTCGGAGCCGCCGCCAGCGCCATCGTCTGGTCGGCGATGCAGCTCTTCACCGTCCAGGAAGATCCCCTTGAAGAGCGCATGACCCAGCTCCGCGCCTTCAACGCCACCGGACCCGCCCAAACGCTCGGCCAGCGTCGCCGCAGCAGTGGCGGCGGCTTCTGGAATAACCTGCTCTATCTCGTCTCCCGCTTCGGCGGCGAAGAGTGGATCCGCGAAGTCGAGCGCGACCTGCGCGCTGCCGGCCTCCGTAAGCCGGAATCGGCCGCGTATTACATCTTCGGTCACTCGCTCTTCTTCATCATCTGCATGGGCGGCATGCTTTTCGCCCAGCGCGATAACCCGCTCTCGAATGCCTTCGGCGGACTCATCGCCGCCTTCATCATCGGCTGGCTCGTCCCCAAGCAAGTCCTCGGACGCCTCGCCAAACGTTACAAAGCCAAGTTACAGGAAGCGTTGCCCGATACCATCGACTTACTCGGCATCGTCCTCGGTACCGGCCTCGCCCTGGACCAGGCCATGGTCCGCGTCTCCGAAGAGATGCAGTTCATCTACCCGGAACTGGCCAACGAGTTCTACACCGTCGTCATGCAGGTCAAAGCCGGGCAGGACCGTTCCAAAGCCTTCAACCAACTCGTCCGTCGCACGGGCATCGACGACATCAAGTCCCTCGCCGCCATGATCATCCAAAGCGAGCGCTTCGGCACCTCGCTTTCGCAGGCTCTCAAAGTCTACGCCGACGCCCTCCGCATGCGCCGCCGCCTTCGCGCCGAAGCCGCCATCGCCAAAGCCGGCATCAAGATGCTCTTCCCCATCATCATCTTCATCCTGCCCGTCCTGTTCGCCATTACGCTCGGCCCCGCCATGATCACTGTCCTTCGCTCGCTCTCCGGCGGCATCGGCCAGCGATAGTCATGGAATAATCGTTTCCATGCGTTGTTGTGCCTTGCTTCTCTTGGCTGTCGGACTGCCGCTGGCCGCTCAGACCTATGACCTCCTGCTGAAAGGTGGCCATGTCATCGATCCGAAGAACAACCTGAATACCGTCCTCGACGTCGCCATCGCCGACGGCAAAGTCGCCCGGGTTGCCGCCAACATTCCGGCTTCCGAAGCCAAGTCCGTCGCCGATGTCAAAGGCCTTTACGTCACTCCCGGTCTCGTCGACATCCACGTCCACGTCTACGCCGGCACCGGCATGCCGCGCACCTACACCGGCGACCTCAGTGTCTACCCCGATCCGCTTTCCTTCCGCTCCGGCGTCACCACCATGGTCGATGCCGGCACCTCCGGCTGGAAGAATTTCCCGGACTTCCGCGCCCGCATCATTGACCGTGCCAAGACCCGCGTCCTCGCCTTCCTCAACATCGTCGGCAACGGCATGAGCCCTGTCGGCGAAAGCGATCCCACCAACATGGACCCCGAGGAAACCGCGCGCGTCGCCCACGCCAATCGCGACGTCATCGTCGGCTTCAAGACCGCCCACTACGCCGGTGAAGGCTGGCCCGCGGTTGATGGCGCCACCAAAGCCGGCCGCACAGAGAACCTGCCCGTCATGGTCGATTTCGGCACCCTCAAAGCGCCGCGCAATCTCGAAACGCTGATGAACAGCAAGCTCCGCAAGGGCGACATCTATACGCACTGCTACGCCGGTCTGCGCGACGAAGTCGTCGATGGCAAACTGAATCCCGCCATGCGGCAAGGCCGCGAGCGCGGCATCTACTTCGACGTCGGCCACGGCGGTGGCAGCTTCTTCTGGAACATCGCCGTCCCGGCCACCGAGCAGGGCTTCATGCCGGACTCCATCTCCTCGGACCTCCACATGGGCAGCGTCAACTCCGGCTTCAAGGACATGCCGAACCTCATGGCCAAGATGATGAGCCTCGGCATGACCCTCGAACAGGTCGTCCGCGCCTCCACCTGGAACCCCGCCGTCGAGATCGGCCGTCCTGACCTCGGTAACCTCAGTGTCGGCACCGAAGCCGACGTCACGGTCCTCAAAATGGACACCGGCAACTTCGGCTTCCTGGATTCCGCGCTCGCCCGCCGCGAAGGCAAGAACTTCCTCTCTGCGCAAATGACCGTCCGCAAAGGCGTCGTCGTGTGGGACGTCGGCGGTCGCGCCTCCAAAGACTGGAAGACCTTCCCCTACAAGAAACGCGTACCGCCGCCGCCCGCGAAGTAAAATGGCAGGTTGATGCCCCGACTTTACGAGAGCCTCGCCCCTGAATCGATCCTGGACTCGGGGGCTGACGGCCTCTACGACGTTCGCAGTAAGGTCCCCGGACCCGCCGGCGAACTCCCCCTCACCGCCGAAATGCTGCTGGAGCGCCCCTCCGGCGATCTCTTCGGCTGGACCCAAAACGCCGGCATGGGCTGGAACCCCGCCAAGCTCGGCGGCCCCGAAGTGCTGCTGCTGTCCACCCACGGCGGCCTCCGCGCCCCCAACGGCGAAGCCATCGCCCTTGGCTATCACACCGGCCATTGGGAAGTCGGCCTCCTGATGGAAGCCGCCGCTCAGGAACTGAAGTCGCTCGACGCCGTCCCCTTCGCCGGCGCCTGCACCGACCCCTGCGATGGCCGCACCCAGGGCACCGTCGGCATGTTCGACTCGCTGCCCTACCGCAACGACGCCTCGATGATCTTCCGCCGCCTCATCCGCTCCTTGCCGACGCGAAAGGGCGTCATCGGCGTCGCCACCTGCGACAAAGGCCTCCCCGCCATGATGATGGCCCTCGCCGCCATGCACGACCTGCCCTGCGTCCTGGTCCCCGGCGGCGTCACCCTGGTCGCCGAAGACGGCGAAGATGCCGGCAAAGTCCAAACCATCGGCGCTCGCTTCTCCCACAACATCATTACGCTGCGAGAAGCCGCGGAGATGGGCTGTCGCGCCTGCGCTTCCCCCGGCGGCGGCTGCCAGTTTCTCGGCACGGCCGGCACCGCGCAGGTCATTGCCGAAGCGCTTGGCATGTCGCTCACCCACGCCGCGCTCGCCCCCTCCGGTCACCCCATCTGGCTCGACATGGCCCGCCGCTCCGGCCGCGCCGTTCTCCACATGATTCAGCGCGGCATCACGATGAAGGACATCATCACCGAAGCCTCCATTCGCAACGCGCTGGTCGTCCACGCCGCCTTCGGTGGCTCCACCAACCTGATCATGCACTTGAGCGCCGTGGCTTATCACGCCGGCGTCCGCCGTCCCAGCGTCGATGATTGGTCCCGCGTCAATCAGCAAGTGCCCCGTCTGGTGGACGCTCTCCCCAATGGCCCCAAGTATCACCCCACCGTCCAGGTCTTCCTGGCCGGGGGCGTCCCGGAAGTGATGCTGCACCTCCGCCGCGCCGGCTTGCTCGAAACCGGCGTCCTCACCGCCACCGGCAAAACTCTCGGCGAAATGCTCGATTGGTGGGAAGCCAGCGAACGCCGCACGCGTCTTCGCGAAGTGCTCCGCCAGCGCGACGGCGTCGATCCGGACGATGTGATCATGGCGCCCGAATCCGCTGCCCAGCGCGGCCTCACTTCCACCGTCTGCTTCCCGCTCGGCAATCTCGCCCCCGGCGGCAGCGTCATCAAGAGCACCGCCATCGATCCGTCAGTCGTCGGGGAGAATCAGGTCTATCGCAAAGTCGGCCCCGCTCGCGTCTTCACTACGGAGCCCGCCGTCATCAAGGCCATCAAGACCGGCGCCATCAAAGCCGGCGACATCATCGTCCTGTGCGCCCGCGGTCCTCTCGGCTCCGGCATGGAAGAGACCTATCAGGTCACCTCGGCCCTCAAGATGTTGCCCTTCGGGAAGCACGTCGCCGTCATCACCGATGCCCGCTTCAGCGGTGTCTCCACCGGCGCCTGCATCGGTCACGTCACGCCGGAAGCACTCGCCGGCGGACCCATCGGTAAGCTCCTCGATGGCGACATGATCGAGATCGTCGTCGATCAGCGCCGCATGGTGGGTACCGTGAATTTGCTCGGCGCCGACGGCACCGTCGAGTCCGGCAGCCGCCTGCTGGCTCTGCGCCATCCCCGTCCGGACCTGCAGCCCGACCCGCAGTTGCCCGCCGACTCTCGTCTCTGGGCAGCCTTGCAGGATGTCAGTGGCGGCAGTTGGGGTGGCTCCGTCTACGACGTCGAAAAGATTCTCGAGGTCGTAGCGGCGGGCAAAAAAGCTCTCGGCCTCAGCTAGCTCGAGGTCCGCGAGAACAGGCTCAGCAAGCCTCCCCAGGACGACGAAGAAGTCTTCTTCGCCGGCTCGGGATCCTTCTGTTCCAGCTTCTCGCCGAGTTGCACCATCGCCTTGCCCAGCGCGCTGCCCACCGGAATCGGCTTCCCGTCGATCAGCGCCCGCTGTACCGAATCGTAATCGCTTGGCAGCACGTGGAACACCTCTTCGTGCAGCGCCGTTTCGATCACCTCTTTGCTCAGGCCCACGTCCCGGTTGTAGCGGTTGACGATCAGCCGGATCTTCGACCGGTCCACCCGGTTCTGGTCGAGATACGAAAGCGCCCGTTGCGACGCCTGCAGGGCAGGGAGCTCGTTGGTGGTTACTAGCAGCAACTCGTCACACATCTTGGCGAGCGTCAAATTCCATTGCCCGTACACGCCGGCCGTGTCGAGCACCACCAGGTCGTACATCGTCCGGATGAAGTCGATGATCAGCGTCGGATCCTGCTGGTCGCTGCCTGAGGCGTCCGCTGAATTCTCCGGGCTCATCAGCACATCGAGCCCGCTGGTCTGTGTCACCAGCGACTTCCACATCGCCGGATCGAGTTCGCGCGCATGGTGCAGCGCATCGGTAAAGCTGTAGTTCGGCTTCAGCTTGAGGATGAAGGACAGCGTTCCGGTGAACTGATCGAGGTCCCCCAGCAGCAACCGTTTCGACGTTTGCCGCTTGAACTGAAACGCCAGATTCGTCGCCACGGTCGTCGCGCCGCAAGCACCCTTGGCCGGCATCAGGCAATACAACCGCCCTTGCGATCCGTCTCCCTTGCCCACCGAAATTTTCTTCTGCACCCGCTCCACCATCTGGCGGAACTGGTCTTCGGTAAACGGCTGAATCAGGAACTCGCTCGCGCCCTGGCGCACGCAGCGCAGAATCGTCTCCGGATCATTCCCCGGCAGCAGCGCCACCAGCGGCAGCTTCGGATTTGCCGCCAGCAGTTCCACCATCGTGCCCATGGCGCGATCGGTCTCCGTGCCCACGTCGATAAAGCACACTGTCGGCGTATGCCCGGACATGACCTGATTCGGGCAGATGATCAGTGATTTCCAATTGGCCCCGGCAATCATCAAGTTCCTAATTTCTCCACATGCACTTTCAGAAACCATCGGCACGGAGGCGTGGGAACTTAATACAGTACGCACGTCGGCCTTGGGCTAAAGTTCGAGCTTCAACCGCCGATATACCTCACGTGGGGGACATACCCCGCCAGCGCAGGTGAGAAATACCCTCAAACCTACGCGACCGAGTGGCCAGGACAATCTTATTGCTGTGCTAATTGGATCGGCTATTCATCGCAGGCGCTGTAGACCGAAATAAAACAAAAAAGCGACACACGTAACATGAACACGAACTGGACCACCCCCAATCATCCTCCGCTGGCCTTACACGCCGCTCCGGTTATCCACGCCTCCGCTTCCACCTTCGTCGGCGACTCGCTCGCCCGCCTGTCGAGCACCTCGCCGGAAACTGCTGAGCTTCTGGTCTGCGACTCCCAGCCCGTCACTGCCGCCGGCGTGCGCGCGCTCCTGGCCGATGTGCCGCAAATCTCGGTTCTCCCCAATTGCGAATCCCTCTCCGCCGCCCGCACCGCCGTCCGCGAGCGCAACCCCAGGATCGTCATGCTCGATAAGGCGCTCGGCATGCAGGCCGTCCTCGAATGGATCTCGGACCTCCGCCTCACCTTCTCGCGCGATCTGAACCGTCCCGCTCCCGCCGTCGTCGTCTGGGGCGTCTCGATGACCGAAGCCGAAGCCCTCCGCTTCCTCCAGGCCGGCGCGCGCGGCATCGTCCGGAAGACGGCCTCTCCCGAACTCCTCATCGCCTGCCTCGAAGCTGTCGCCCAGGGCCGCAGTTGGATGGAAGATACGGTCTTCCGCAACACCCCCACGCCGGAACGCTATCACCGCTCCGAACTCACTCCGCGGGAACAGCAGGTCATGGAATTGGTCGAACAGGGCCTCAAGAACCGCGAGATCGCCCGCGAGCTCGGCATCCGTCCCGGCACCGTCAAGATCCATCTCAAGCACATCTTTGAGAAGACCGGCGTGCGCGGCCGCTATGGTCTGGCCCTCTCCGGCATGCGGGAAAAAGGCATTCTCGCCGCTGACTCTCAAGACGACGAATAAGGGCGGGTCGCCGGGGCGCCATGCTATTCTGAGGCCGTGCGAACATCCTTGTCCGCGCTGGCCCGCCTTGCGCCCTGGTCCCTGGTTACGTTCGGGCTGACGCTTGGTGCTCCCGCGCAGAATAGCCCTTCGGCGACGCCGCTCGTCGGCATTCTCGCCAGTGAACTCGAAAGAAATTTCACCACGCTGAAGGCCAAGGCCGACCCGCCTCCTTACTTCATCTCTTACGCCGTCACCGAGCAGGAAGCCGAGAGCATCTCCGCCAGCCTCGGCTCCCTGAACTCGCGCAATCATAACCATCGCCGCGTGCTCGACGTCAGCGTCCGCGTGGGCTCGCCGCAACTCGATAACTATCGCCGCGTCCGCGGGGACCTGCCGCAGTTTACTGCCGGCGCCTCGGTCACCTTGGACGACGCCCCCGACGCCATCCGCCGCCGCGTCTGGTCGGAAACCGACCGGGTTTACCGCCTCGCCTCGCAGCGCTATCTGAACGTCAAAACCAACCAGCAGGTCCAGGTCGAAGTCAAAGACGACGCCGGCGACTTCAGCCCCGCCGAGAAAGCCGTCTCGGCCACCTCGGTGCCGCCGCTTCGCTTCAAGGGTGACGACTGGCTGCCCAAACTCCGCAAATGGTCGGCCGAATTCGGCAACAAGCCCGGCATTCTCTCCTCCGCCATCACCGTGGTCGCGCAGCGCGAAGCCAAGACCTTCGTCAACACCGAAGGCACCCAGCTGCAGCACGGCCGCAGCTTCGCCCGCCTCATCATCAGCGCTCAGGCCAAAGCCGCCGACGGCATGGACCTCGCCACCAGCGAGATCCTCGACGCCGAAGCCGCTGACCGTCTCCCCGACGAAAAAGCCGTCCGCGCCACCATGGCCAAAGTCGAGCGCGACCTCATCTCGCTCCTTCAGGCCCCTGTCGTCGACCCCTTCGTCGGCCCCGCCATTCTCTCCGGCCGCGCCTCCGGCGTCTTCTTCCACGAGATCTTCGGCCACCGCATCGAAGGACATCGTCAGAAAGACGAAAGCGAAGGCCAGACCTTCGCCAAAAGCGTCGGCACCAAGATCCTCCCCGAGTTCCTCTCCGTCACGCTCGATCCCACCAAGCGCGCCATCGACGGCACCGACTTGAACGGCTGGTACGAGTTCGACGACGAAGGCGTCAAAGCCCGCCCCGTCACTGTCGTCGACCAGGGCATCCTCCGCAACTTCCTGCTCTCCCGCTCTCCGCTCACCGGCTTCCCCGGCTCCAACGGACACGGCCGCCGCCAGGCCGGCCGCGAAGTCGTCCCCCGCCAGTCCAACCTCATCGTGACCTCCGGCAAGAAAGTCACCAACGACCAGCTGCGTGCCCTCCTGCTCGCCGAAGTGAAGAAGCAGGGCAAACCCTACGGCCTCTACTTCGAGAAAGTCGATTCCGGCTACACCACCACCGGCCGCCGCGGACTCCAGGCCTTTACCGTCATCCCTCAAGTCGTCTATCGCGTCTACGCCGATGGCCGCCCCGACGAACTCGTCCGCGGCGCCGACATCGTCGGCACTCCGCTGGCGGCCTTCGCCAAAATCGCCGCCACCTCCGACAAAACGGAAATCTTCAACGGCGTTTGCGGCGCCGAATCCGGCAACGTCCCCGTCTCCGCCTCGTCTCCCGCCATCTTCGTCAGCGAAGTCGAAATCCAGAAGAAAGAGCGTTCCCAGGATCGGCCGCCCATCTTGCCTGCGCCCACCACGCCAGGAGGACGCTCATGAAGTCCCTCTTCGCCCTCCTGTTCGCCGCCAGCCTCTTCGCCCAACCGGTCGACCCCATCCTCCGCGTCCTCAAAGAAGAGATGGAGCGCTCCCGCGGCCTCCGCATCGCCGGCGGCAGCGACGTCCCCTATTTCTTCGAGTACAGCGTCGACGACGTCCGCGGCTACACCGTCACCGCCACCCTCGGCGGCCTGATCGACGAAACCCACAACCGCAATCGCGTGCCCCAGGTTCGCGTCCGCGTCGGCGACTACGCCTTCGACAATTCCAACTACGTCCTTTCCGACGCCAACTTCAGCGCCCGTTATGACGCCGGCCTCCTGCCCCAGGACGACAACCCCGCCGCCCTCCGCCAGCAGCTCTGGCTCATGACCGACCGCGCCTTTAAGAACGCTCTCGAAAGCATCGGCCGCAAGCGCTCCGCCATGCGCAGCGTCAACGCCGCCGCCGAACCCATCCCCGACTTCTGGAAGGCCCCGCCCGTCAAGCTCAACACTGGCTCCGCCGTCGGCGCCCTCGACGAGGCCACCTGGAAGAAACGCGTCGTCGCCGCCTCGGCCCGCTTCGGCGCCTTCCCGGCCGTGCTCACCTCCTCGGTCGAACTCGAAAGCCTTGTCAATACCTCTTACCTGGTGAACTCCGAAGGCTCCGAACTCAGGTACCCCGATAACGTCAACTACCTCCGCATCCGCGCCTCCGGCCTCGCTCCCGACGGCACCACCGTGCGCGACCACTACGTCTTCCACGCCGTCGACCCCAACCAGCTCCCCAGCGAAGCCGACCTCAACCGCGCCGTCGACACCGTCGGCCGCAACGTCACCGCTCTCGCCGCCGCCCCGAAAGGCGAAGGCTTTTCCGGCCCCGTTCTGTTTGAAGGCACCGCCGGCGCCCAGGTCTTCGCCGAAGTGCTCGCTACCCAGTTGAGCCTGCCGCGCCGCCCCGTCGCCAACCAGGGACAGCCCTCGCGCTTCACCCCCTCCGAACTCGAAGGCCGCCTCGGCTCGCGCATCCTGCCCACCACCTTCACCGTTGTCGACGACGCCACCCAAACCGAATTCCGCGGCCAACCCCTCTTCGGCTCTTACCCCGTGGATGGCGAAGCCGTCGTCCCTCAGCCGGTCACCGTCATCGAAAACGGCGTCTTCAAAACACCCTTGCTTTCCCGCCAGCCCATCGCCGGCTTCACCGCTTCCAACGGCCACGGCCGTCTTCCCGGTAGCTACCAGCAGCGCCTGGCGACGCTCAGCAACCTCTTCGTGAAGTCTTCGGAAACGGTCGCCGCCGCTGACCTCAAAAAGCAGCTCCTCGGCATGATCAAGCAGCGCGGCAAGCCCTACGGCATCATCGTCCGCGCCATGGACTACCCGTCGTCCGCCAGCGGCGACGAACTCCGCCGCCTCGCCGTCAGTCTCGGCAACGGCGCCTCCGGCATCGTTCTCAGCTCGCCCTTGCTCGTCTATAAAGTCGACGCCGAAGGCAAAGAAGAACTCGTCCGCGGCCTGCGCTTCCGCGGCCTCAATCTGCGCGCCCTCAAGGACATCACCGCGGCTTCCACCGAACTCTACCAGTTCGACTTCCTCGGCAATCGCGCCCCCTTCGCTCTGATGGGCGTCGGCGGCTATATTTATCCCGCCAGCGTCGTGTCGCCGGCCCTGCTGTTTGAGGACCTCGAACTCGAGCAACCGCAAATCGAGGTTCCGCGGCCGCCCATCGTCCCGCCGCCGCCACTCACTCGCTAAAACGAACGAACGCCCTTGAGCATCATTAGCCGCGCCGTCTTCCGCGAAGTTGCCACCAGCGCTCTGCTGGGAACGGTGCTCTTTACCTTCATCCTCTTTTTACGCAGCCTCAGCCGGCTCGCCGAACAACTCGTTCGCGGCGCCGCTGAACCCGGCACGGTCGCTTACCTTTCCGGACTCGTCTTCGTCCCCACGCTCACCTTCGCCGTTCCCGTCGGCGTCCTGGTCGGCATCCTGATTGGCTTAAGCCGCCAGGCCAGCGACAACGAAGTCACCGCGCTCCGCGCCTCCGGCGTTCCCGCCCGCCGGCTCCTTTGGCCCGTCATGACCTTCGCCTCGCTCGGCTTCCTGGTCGCCGGTGCCGCCAGCCTCTGGCTCACCCCCTGGTCGATCCGCGAAACCGGACGCATCGTCAATGACCTTGCCGCCGTCCAACTCACCGCCGAAATCCAGGAACGCGTCTTCGACGAACAGTTCCCCAACATGATCCTCTACGTCGGCGGTGTCGACCCCGGCCCCGTCGTGCGCTGGCGCAACGTCTTCATGGCCGACACCACCCCCGCCGATCAGCGCGCCGGCGGCATCAACGAGCAGTCGCAGGGCCCTCGCGTCACCTTCGCCGAAGAAGCCATCGCCGTCGCCGACCCCAAAGGCAACCGCATCCAGCTCTCCCTTCGCAACGCCCGCTCCCACGAACTTGGCAAGGACCCCACCGACGACATCAACTCCGCCTTCCCCTCCGGCGATCAGGCCCTCGACGCCAAAAAGCCAGCCGAACGCGTCGTCCGCCCCTATCCCGAAATGGACTCGCTCCCCCTCGCCCGCCTCGCCTACCAACCCGGTCCCCGCAACACCGACGCCCTCATCGAGCTCCACCAGCGCCTCGCCCTGCCCCTCGCCTGCTTCCTCCTCGCCATGGTCGGCCTCCCGCTCGGCATCTCGCAGCGCAAAGCCGGCAAAAGCGTCTCCTTTGTCCTCACCGTCCTGCTCGCCTTCCTCTACTACATGAGCTTCATCAGCCTCGTCGGGCTCGCTCGCCAAGGCACCCTGCCGGTCGAAGTCGCCGTCTGGCTACCGAACGTCCTGTTCGGCCTCACCGGCCTCATCCTGCTCGTCCGCCTTGAGCGTCCCGGCGACTTCGACCTCGTCGGCCTGGTCTCCGCCCGCCTTCGCGAAGCCTTCACCTCGCTCGCCAACCGCTTCGAAAATCGCGTCGAGCGCCGTGGCGGCCGCCGCTGGGCCGTCCTCCCTCAAATCATCGACACCTACGTCCTCAATACCTTCCTCTTCTACTTCGCGCTTCTGCTCCTCACCTGCGTTCTGCTCACCGAAGTCTTCACCTTCTTCGAACTCCTGGGCGACATCGTCAAGAACCATATCCCGATGGCGCGCGTGCTCACCTATCTCTATTTCCTGATTCCGAAGTTCGTCTACGACTTCACGCCCGTCAGCGTCCTGGTTTCCGTCCTGGTCACCTTTGGCGTCCTCTCGAAGAACAATGAGGTCACCGCCTTCAAGGCCTGCGGCGTCAGCCTCTTCCGCCTCGTCACCCCCGTGCTGGTCGCCAGCATGTTCTTGAGCGGCGCCCTGTTCGCCTTCGACTATTACTACGTCCCCGACGCCAACCGGAAGCAGGATGCCATCCGCAACGAGATCAAAGGCCACGCGCCCCAAAGCTTCCTCCGGCCCGATCGCAAGTACATCTACGGCCAGGGCTCGCGCATTTACTACTACCGCTACTTCGAACCCGCCGACGCCGTCATGCTCGACGTCAACGTCTACGAAATCGACCCCAAGCACTTCCGCCTCGAACACGTCATCACCGCCGAGCGCGCCCGCTGGGAACCTTCGCTCAAAACCTGGGTCTTCCAGAACGGCTACCGCCGCACCTTCGATGGCGTGCGCGTCCGCAAGTTTGATGACTTCCGCGGCCAGGTCGCCAGCTACCCCCACCTCACCGAACCGCCCAGCTACTTCCTCAAAGAAGTGAAGCTCTCGAGCCAGATGAACTTCCACGAACTGCGGAAGTACATGGGCGAGCTTCAGCAAAGCGGCTTCGACACCACGCGCCTCCAGGTGCAATACCACAGCAAATTCTCCGTGCCCCTGTTTGCGCTCATCATGGCTCTGCTCGCCGCCCCCTTCGGCTTCCTCGCCGGCAACCGCGGCGCCATGACCGGCATCGGCGTCAGCTTAGGCATCGGCATCGCCTACCTCACCGTCAACAAGCTCTTCGAACAAGTCGGCAACCTCAACCAGCTCCCCGCCCAGGTTGCCGCCTGGTCCCCTGACGTTGTCTTCTCGCTCGCCGGCCTCTACCTGCTCGCCCGCATGCGGACCTAGCCGCTCACTCCTCCCGCAACGACGCGATCGGATCCACCAGCGACGCCCGCCGCGCCGGCACCAGGCACGCCAGCAGCGCGATTGCCGCCAGCAGCAACGGCACCGTCACATACGCGCCTACATCGAACGTCTCGATCTTGAACAGCGACGCCGCCGTCACGCGCGACACCGCCAGGCACACCGGCAGTCCCACGGCCACGCCGCCCGCCACGCACCACGCCGCCTCCGCCAGAATCCGCCGCATCACTTGTGCCGGCGTCGCCCCCAGCGCCATATGCACCCCGATCTCCCGCCGCCGCTGCACCACCGTATAGCTCGCCACGCCATACAGTCCCACCGCCGTCAGCAACAGCGCGATCGCCCCCAGCGTCATCGCCACCGCTGCCGCCGCGCGAAACGGAAACCGCTGCCACCCGGCCATCTCCCGCAAGCTGCTCGGCACGCACCCGCCATACGGCAGGCACGCTTCGCGCAGCTTCTCCACCGCCGTCACCACGTCGCCCGTTACGCGCACCACCACTGAGGTTGCCGTCTGCCCGTACGCCCGAACGATGTCGCCTTGCTTTGCGCCCGCCACCGTCGGCACATACACCATCGTCGGCTCCGTGCCGGCAAACAGCCAGGAGTTGATCACGTCCGGCACGATCCCGATCACCGTATAAGCCCCTGCCGGCCGGCTGTCGTTCTTGTCCCTTAGCGGATCAAGCTCCAGCGTCTGCCCCAGCGCCGGGCCTCCCGGCCAATACCGCTTGGCTGTCGCCTCGCTCACCACCGCCACGCGCGCCGATTGCCGCGCCTCATGCTCCGTAAAGTTGCGACCCTCCACCGGCAACCCCATCGTCGGCAAATACCGATCGTCCACCCATCCATAGAACACCGATGATCGTTCCTCGCCCCGCGTCACCGGCGCCGTCGGAAAGCGCCCCGAAAGCGGTACTCGCTCCGCCGCCGCCACGCTCGCCACGCCCGGCACCCGCTCCATCGCGCGCAGCACCTCCGGGGTCCCCGCCAACTGCTTCAAGTCATACAAGTGATCGAGGTCATACCCCGGATGCCGCGCATTCAACTGCTGCACATTGCGGATCAGCACCCCCGCCAGAATCAGCAGCACCAGGCTCGCCGCCACTTGGCCGCCGATCAGTACGTTCCGCATCCGTCGCGGCCTCACCCTCCCGCCGAACGACGCCGCCTCGCGCCGCGTCGCCACCGCCGCTCCCGCCGCGGTTACTTCGAGCGCGGGCAACAACCCGAACATCACCCCCGCCACCACTCCCAGCAACGCCGAGAACGCCGCCACCCGCCAATCGAGCGCCACCTCCACCATCGCAATCCCAAAGTCCGCCGCAATCGAAAACAAAAAGTCATGCGACACCTGCACGCCCCACGCTGCCAAAGCCAAACCCACCATCGAGCCCAGCGTCCCCGTCAGCGCGCTCTCGGTCAACAACTGCCGCACGATCCGCCCGCGCGATGCTCCCAGCGACAACCGCGTTCCGATCTCGTGCGTTCGCGCCGCCGCTCGCCCCAAATACAAATTCGCCAGGTTTGCGCACGCAATCAGCAGCACCAGCAGAAACGCCGTAAACACGAACGCACTCGCCACGTCGATGTCCGGTCCGTTGCCCATCAGCGTTGTCTGCTTTTGCACCTTCACCGACGCGATCCGCTCCGCCGCCGGTCTCGGAAAACGCTTCGCCACCTCCGTAAACGCTTGTGCCGCTCGTTCGATGCTCACGCCCTTCGCCAACACCGCGTAGCACATAAACCGCGGTTCCTCCGCGGCCGCTCCCTCACGCGGCCACAAAGCCGACCGCTGATCCGCCGTCACCCAGAAATCCGGCACCACCGCCTCGGCGCCCGTGAACCCCGGCGCCGTCACCCCCACCACCGTGAATGTCGTCTGCTGCACCCGTACCTGCTTCCCCATCACCGCCGGATCCGCCCCGAACAGCCGCTTCCATCCCGAATCGCTCAACACCGCCACCGGATGCCCCGCATCCGCCTCGCCCAGCCCTCGCCCCACCCGCGCCTGTCCGCCCAGCAACGAAAAGTAATTGCCGGACACCGTGCCCGCCAGCACATACCGCTGCGTCGGCTTCAACATCAACACCTGCAGCGCGCTGCTCGTATATATGCCATCCACCAACCCCGTCGCCCTCAGCGCTTCGATCTCGCTCCGTCGGAACCCGCCCCCTGGACCTCCTTGCTCCGCGTACGTCCGCAGCATCACATGACGCTCCGCCCCGCGAATCGGCAGCGGATTCACCACGTAATGCAGATACAGCGTGAAGAACACGGCATTGGTCCCGATCGCGAGCGCCAGAATCGCCAGCGCCGCCAGCGTAAATCCCGGGCTCTTCTTCATCCCGCGCCACGCAAACCGTAAATCCCCCATCGCCTCATCCCACCGCCGGTAACCCCACGCCGCCCGCACCTCTTCGCGATACCGCGCCATACTCCCGAACTCCACCTGCGCCGTCCGCGCCGCTTCCTCCGCGCTCATCCCCCGCCGCATGAGATCCGCCGTCCGCGCCTCGCGGTGAAATGCCATCTCCTCATCGATCTCGCGATTCTTCTTCTCCCACATCACGACACCCCCTTCGCCGCCAGCGCCATCGCCATCACCTCCGTCATCTGTTGCCAACTCGCCATCTCTTCCTTCAACCGCCTCCGCCCCGTGGCCGTCAGCGCATAAAACTTCGCCCGCCGGTTGTTGTCCGATTGCCCCCACTCGGACTCGATGAACCCCTTCGACTCCAGCCGTGCCAGGGCCGGGTACAGCGCCCCCTGTTCAATCGCCAACCGCCCGCCCGAAATCTGCTCAATCCGCAGCAGCACCCCGTACCCATGCTGCGGCCCCAAGGACACGGCCTTCAAAATCAGCAAATCCAACGTACCCGGCAAAATCGGCGTCGACATTCCGTCTCTCCTAATGCCCTTAGGATAAGGCCGCTCTCCTAAGCCGTCAAGGAGAGAATCGCCCGGAGTAAGCTAAGGCCATGACCACCCGCGCCCAGCTCCTTCAATGGACCGAGCGCGGCCACCTGCCCCCGCACCACCTCGAACGCGCGCTCCGCCTTACCGGCTCCCTCCCCACTGACGCCCAATGGCAGCAGTTCCTCTCCCGCCTCCTGCTGGCCGCCGGCACCCTCCTCCTGGGCTCCGGCATCATCTTCTTCTTCGCCTATAACTGGAACTCGCTACCGCGTTTCGCCCGCTTCGGACTCGTCGAAGGCTTGCTCCTCGCCTCCACCGCCCTCGCCTGGTGGAAGACTCCCTCCCACCCCGTCGGACGCGCCGCTCTCTTCCTATCCGCTCTCCTCACCGGCGCCCTGTTCGCCCTCATCGGCCAGACCTACCAAACCGGCGCTGACCCCTGGGAACTCTTCGCCCTCTGGTCCGTTCTCCTGCTCCCCTGGGCCTTCGTCGCCCGCCAACCGGACCTCTGGCTCCTCAGCCTTCTCCTCGCCAACGTGGCCCTCGGCCTCCAACCCTGGTACCGCCTCCACTCCACTTGGCAGCATTGTGCCCTCAATCTCGCCGCCCTCGCCGCCTGGGAACTCCTCGCCCCGCAACCGCGCCTGGCTCCCCGCCTCGCCGGAGCCGCCACTGGTGTCTCGTTTACTCTCTTTGCCCTCGGCGCGATTTTCAGTTCGTCCCCGCCAGCTACGGCTTTCCTCTATCTGCTCTGGCTCCCCGCCACCATCTATGTCTATGTCCAGGTGCGACGCGATCTGTTCATGATTGCGGGCGCCCTACTCTCTTCCATCGTCACGATCACCGCCCTCTGCCTCCACTCCCTTTCCTCGCGCCTTGGCGATAGCATCTTCACCCTCTTCCTGATCGCCACCCTCGTCATCGCCCTCTCCGGCGCCTCCGCCAAATGGCTCCAACACCTCGCTCGTGAGGACCGCGTATGAACCAGCTCTGGCAGCAACTCGCCGCCGATGGCCTCGTCACCGGTGACGCTCCGCCGCCCGATCCGCCCTCGGCCGCCTGGTACGTCAACGCGCTGCTCGGCACCGCCGCCTGGATCGCCGCCGTCCTCCTCACCGTGGTCATTGGCATCCTCACGAACAGCCAATCCGCCATGGGACTGATGGGCGCCCTCGCGCTCGCCGCCGGTCTCGCTCTCCTCCGCTTCCCTGGACCCTTCCTCACCCAACTCGGCCTCGCCTCCGCCATCGCCGGTCAAGCCGGCCTCGCCTTCGGCCTCGAAAAGTTCCTCCACGGCGACCGCTTCACCGCCTCGCTCACCCTCATCTT
This sequence comes from Bryobacteraceae bacterium, assembly GCA_044226365.1. GTDB lineage: Bacteria > Acidobacteriota > Terriglobia > Bryobacterales > Bryobacteraceae > JALHNI01. The sequence continues at coordinate 17,800 of JBGAHE010000072.1, read as the reverse complement.
TCTCCTCCCCAGCTTTCTCACCACCCATGCGATCTTCCGCGTCTGGTGCGTCGCCGGCGCCCTCATCTGCGCCGCCTTCGCCCTTCACGAAGCCGAGCCCCTCGTAATCGCCGCGGCCGCCGCCCTCGTCTGTGCCATCTTCCTCGTGATGCCCCAGCTCCCCCGCGCCTATGGCTACGGTGCCGCCCTCGGACTCCTCATCGTCGAAGCCCTCGCCCACTTCGACCTCACCCACCTCTCACCCCCCGCGCACTACGCCGGCGGACTCGCCTCGGGAGCCCTCCTCGTCTACGCCGTCCACCGCCTCTTCGGCACCCTCCGCGCCGCTGCCTGCGCCGCCCTCGTCGCTCTCCTTCTGATTCCTGCCGGCGGCGTCGCCTCCGCTCTGTTGGTCATCCTGATCGGCTTCGGCCGTGCCGCCCCCGCGCTCACCGGCCTCGGCATCGCCGCCGGCCTCGGATATCTCGGCCACTACTACTACCTGCTCTCCCTCACCCTCCTGCAGAAGTCCCTGGTCCTCATGGCCACCGGACTCGTCTTGCTCACCCTCCGCTTCCTCCTCTTCCGGAAGGTGCCCGCATGACCCGCCTCGGCCTCCTCGCCGGCCTCCTCCTCATCCTCGGCCTCGCCAATTACTCCATCTACCAGCGCGAGCAACTTCGCTCCAACGGCCAGCTCATCTACCTCGAACTTGCCCCCGTCGACCCCCGCTCGCTCCTTCAGGGCGACTACATGGCCCTCAACTACCAACTCCGAGACTTGCCCTACCCGCCCACCGACTCCGGCACCCTCATCGTCCGTCCGGACCCCCGTCGCATCGCCCGCCCCACCCGCTGGAACTCCCCCGCCGCCATGGGCGAGTTCGCCCTAAAATTCCGCCTCCGCCAAGGCCGCACCGTCATCGGCACTGATGCGTTTTTCTTCGAAGAAGGCACCTCCGGCCTGTATCGGAACGCCCGTTATGGCGAGTTTCGCGTCGCTTCGAACGGAACCGCTTTACTCACCGGCTTACGCGACGAAAACCTCCAACCCCTCGGACCCCACTGAAATTTCTATTTGACTCTGCCGCCGCGCGGGCATAGAATCACCCCCAGCAGATTTTCAGGGAAGGTTTCTTAATGCCCAAGCTACTCCTCGCTGTCCTCGTCGCTAGCAGCCTCTTCGCCCAAAGCGAACGCGGCAGTATTTCGGGTCTCGCCGCGGACCCCACCGGTGCCGCCATCGCCGGCGCCGAAGTCGTGGTCACCAACCTCGACACCAACGGTGTCCTCCGCACCGTCACCGCCGCTTCCGGCGAATATAGTGCCCCCAATCTTTCGCCCGGCCGTTACCGCGTCGAAATTACGATCACCGGCTTCAAGCGTTTCGTTCAGCCCACCGCCGTTGTCACTGCCGGCTCTGTCGTTCGCGTCGATGCCACCCTCCAACTCGGCCAAACCACGGAACAAATCGAAGTCACCGCCGCCGCCAGCGTCGTCCAAACCGATAGCGCGCGCGTCTCCACCTCCGTCCAAAACAAGTTAGTCGACGAACTCCCGCTCGTCGTCGGCGGCGCCATGCGCAGCCCCTTCAACCTCGTCGCCGTCGCCGCCGAAGCCCGCGGCAGCGGCCAGCAGTTACAAATCGGCGGCGGCCAGGTCGCCCAATGGGACGCCACGCTCGACGGTCACTCCGTCGGTACCAACCGCTCGGGCGATACCGCCGAAGCCGCGCTCAACACGCCCTCCGTCGAAGCCCTCACCGAGTTCAGCGTCGACACGAACGGCTTCAAAGCCGAATACGGCCAAGCCGGTGGCGGCGTCATGACCTTTGCGAGTAAGTCCGGCACCAACCAGTTCCACGGTTCCGCTTACGACTTCCTCCGCAACGACAAACTCGACGCCCGCGGCTTCTTCGCCTCTTCCCGCTCCATTTACCGCCAAAACGACTTCGGCTTCTCCGCTTCCGGCCCCGTCGTGATCCCCAAGGTCTACAACGGCAAAAACAAGAGCTTCTGGTTCGTCTCCTACGAAGGCTTCCGCAACCGCGTCGGCGCCAACGCCACCATCCTCACCGTACCCACGCCGGAAATGTACAACGGCGACTTCCGTAACTGGGTCGATGCCTCCAACCGCCAGCTACCCATCTACGACCCCCGCACCACGCGCTCCTCCGGCAACGGCTTTGCCCGCGATCCCTACCCGAACAACCAGATCCCGGTCAACACCTTCTCGAAAACTGCCGCCGCCATCGCTGCCTTTGGCAAGGACATTGCCCCCAATCGTGGCGGCGTCGCCGGCACCTCCGCTTACGTCCGCAACAACTACATCGTCACCAGCGGCACCAACGTCACGCCCACCGACAAATGGAGCATCAAGGGCGACCAGATGATCGGCAGCAAGCACCGCGTCAGCTTCCTCTGGAACGATACGTCCTATCTCGGTAAGCCCGGCCCCGCCGGCGCCCCCGGTCTTCCCGGCACCCTTTACAACGGCTCCATCACCGATTGGCAGACCCACTCCTACCGCGCCTCCCACGACTGGACCATCTCCGCCAACATGGTCAACCACCTCTCCTGGTCCAAAACCACCTTCGTCAAGAACGCTTACTCGCCCAACGTCGACAAGAACTGGAAAGATAAGGTCTGCATCAAGAACGCCGTCGATTGCAACCAGAACTTCCCCACCATCAACATGAACGAATACACAACCTGGGGCGGCGCCTCCTACAACGGCACCAATCAGCCAGGCTGGGGCTTGAAGAACGACCTGAGCTACATCCGTGGCTCCCACACCTTCAAATTTGGCTTCCAGGAACAGATGCAGAACGCCGACGGCTTCGGTCAGCAGGACATCGCCGGTCGCGCCGACTTTAGTAACTTGAGCACCAGCGTCCCCGGCATCACCGGCACCACCAGCGGCAGCTCTTTCGCTTCCTTCTTAGTCGGCGACGCCTTCCTCGGCCGTACCGAAACCATCCGCGCCGTCACCCAGAAGTATCCTTACTTCGGCTTCTATGCTCAGGACGACTGGCGCATCACCCGCCGTCTCACCTTGAACCTCGGCCTCCGTTACGACGTCACCCTGCCGCCCACCAACCTCAAAGACGAATACTCGGACTTCAACCCCACCCGTCCCAACCCCGGTGCTGACGGCCGCCTCGGTGCCCTCTGGTTCGCCGGCTTCGGACCCGGCCGCGAAAACCGTCGCAGCCTTGTCCCCGGCTGGTACGGCGGCTGGGGCCCGCGCATCGGCCTCGCCTACTCTTACAACGACAAAACCACCATCCGCACCGCCTTCGGCCGCTCCTTCTCGCGCGTCACCGCCGTTCAGGGCAGCGGACACTTCGCCGGCTTCATCGGCCAGTACGTCTTTAACAACGCTTCGCAAGGCGTCCAGCCCACCTTCCGCCTCGATGAAGGTCTGCCCGCCTACACCCTGCCGCCTTCCATCGATCCCGCCTTCTCCAACCAGAACGACGTTGAATACTGGCAGGGACAGGAAGCCACCCGCGCTCCCGAGAATCTTTTCTGGACCTTCAACATTCAGCGGCAGTTGAGCTCCACCACCGTGCTCGAAGTTGGCTACAACGCGAGCGTCGGCACCCACTTACAAACCGGCTTGCTGAACCTCAACCAGGTGCCCACTGCTGACTATCAGGCCCTCGTCAACCGCCTCGGCGTCACTCAAGCCCAAACGGTCATGCGCGGTGACATCCTCGCTCCCGCTGCCGTCGCCGCGGGCATCAAGGTCCCCTATCCCAGCTTCCTGAATCAGCGCATCCGCACCGTGGCGCAGTCCATGCGCCCGTATCCGCAGTATCAGAACATCAACACCGACGTGCAGAACGGCGACAAGAGCGGCCACTCCGCTTACCACGCCATGATCATCAAGATGGACCGTCGTTTCTCCAAGGGCCTGACCCTCAACTGGAACTACGTCTTCTCGAAGTTACTCACCGACTCCGACACATACTTCGCCAACGCCGCCGGTTCCATGGATCAATACAACCGCCGTCTCGAAAAATCCATCGGCGCCTACGACCAGACCCACGCCTTCAAGTTCTCCACCTTGTATGACCTCCCCTTCGGCAAAGGTCAGCGCTGGCTCACCAAAGGCATCGCCAATCAGGTCATCGGCGGTTGGCGCATCTCGGCCATCCAAACCTACAACAGTGGCACGCCCATCGCCCTCACCCGCAATAACCCGCTTCCGATCTTCAACGAGATCAGCCGCCCGCTCGTCGACGCTTACGACAACTGGCGCGCCCCCATCGCCGGCAGCGAGTTCGATCCCGCCGTCGATCGCTTCTTAAAGCCGCGCGCGGCCTTCCCCACCCAGCCCAACGATTTCGGCAATGTTACCCGTTACAACCCGAAGGTCCGCACCTTCTGGGGACAGAACGAAAACATCAGCATCGCCAAAACCTTCAATCTCACCGAACGCTTCCGCCTCGACTTCCGCGCCGAAGCCTTCAATCTTCTCAACCGCGTCATCTTTGGCACTGGGAACACCAATCTCGATTCCAACGCTCTGGGGCAGGTCACCGGCGCGGCCAACAGCCCGCGTCAGATGCAAATGGGGCTCAAGCTTTACTGGTAAGCTGTTTGCTAGATGGCCCGTAGCTTCATCACGGCGGCCGCTGGATCACTCCTGATCCTCGCCGCCTGCTGCGTGGCGATCGCGCAAACTCCTGACCAGCCCTTACGCGTCGACGTCAACTTAGTTCAAATCGACGCCATCGTCACCGATAAGTCCGGCCGCCACGTCACCAACCTCACCAAGGAAGACTTTGAGCTCCTCGAGGATGGTGTCGTGCGGCCGCTCACTTACTTCAACTACGTCAGCTTGCCGCCCCCTCCCACCGGACGCGCCCCCGCCTCCACCAGCGGACCCGTCTCCCTGCAGGATATCCGTCGCACCCTCGCCTTAGTCGTGGATGACCTCCGCCTGACCCCCTCCAGCCTTCACTACACCAAAGAAGCGCTCCTCAAGTTCATCGATCAGCAACTCGAACCCGGGGACCTGGCCGCCGTCATCACCACCAGTGGCCAACTCGGCCATCTCCAGCAATTCACCGCCGACCGTCGTTTACTTCGCCGGGCCGTCGAGCGTCTCCATCCGCAGACCCTCCCCTCCGGCGGAGGCTGGGCCGAAGACATGCACCAGCGTGGCTTCCAACTCCGCAATTTCAATATCGGTTCGCTGCAAGCTGTCCGCGCCATCGCCCGCGGCCTCCGCGACTTTCCCGGCCGCAAGTCTCTGATCATGTTTTCCGAGGGCTTCGAAGTCGGCATCCGCACCCGCCGCAACTACGCCGACACCGCCCCCGACCCGGAAGTCTTCTCCGACGAAATCCTCGAGGTCGCTCAAGCCGTGCATCGTTCCTCGGCCGTGCTCTACGCCATCGATCCGCGCGGCGTGGCCGTCGAGAACATTCTCGCCGTCCGTCGCGCCCAAGCCGGGTTCGCCTATCTCGCCACCGAGTCCGGCGGCCGCGCGGCCTTTGACACCAATGACCTCAACCAAAGCCTCGGCCGCGTTCTCGCCGACCAGTCCGGTTACTACCTCCTCGGCTACGCCCGCCCGAGCCCCGAAGGTAAAGCTCCCTCCGCGCCGCCCAAGATCACTCTCCGCCTGAAGGCCGGCGGCTACGAAGTCCGCTATCGCAAAGCCGCGCTCGGCGTCGACGAGAAAACCCGCAAGCCCGCCACCAACGCCGAACTCCTTGCTGACGCCATCGCCTTCCCGTTCTCCCGCGGCCGACTCCAGCTCCGCTTCACGCCCACCTTCACCCTCAACGAGCGCTCGCAACCGATCGTCAAAGTTCTGCTCCACATTGGTGCCAAGGAGATTGAGTTCGCCCCTCCCGACGCCGCCGGACTGCGCGTGGCTCGTCTCCACATCGCCCTTGGCGCTCAAGGCGACCCGAAGAAACCGATACCACCCGCGCTGCACACCTACGAAATCCGCCTGCGCCCCGACGCCCTCGAGCGTCAGCGCCAGGGCGGCTTCGTGTATGCGCTCGAGCAGCCCATCGCCAAGCCCGGACCCTATCAAATGCGAGTCGCGGTGCTCGACGACCAATCCCGCGAAGTAGCCTCTGCCCACCGCTACGTCGAGATTCCCGAGCTAAAGAAGGGCCAGGTCGCGATTTCCGGCATCACCATGCAATCCGGTGACTGGCGAAAAGGCGGCGCCACCGACGAGCTCAGCCCCGCTGTCCGCCAATTCTCCCGCGGCCAGCCGTTTTCCTACGGCGTCACCGTCTTTAACGCCACTCGCGATGACAAAACCGGCCAACCAAACCTGAAACTCCAACCGCGGCTCGTCTCGCAGGGCAAAGTCGTCTGGGAAGGGAAGCCGATTCCTGTGATCCAGCCTCCCGGAGCCTCTCCGGACCGCCTCCCAGCCGGTGGCACCCTCACTCTTGGCCTCGATTCCACCCCCGGATCGTACGTTCTTGAGTTGGAAGTCCTCAAAAACGACGCGAAAACCAACACAATCGCCGAGTGGACCGATTTTGAACTCCGCTGACTAAATTTTTTTTATCGAGAAGTGCCTGTATTTTGAATCACCTACGAGTACCACCCCCCTGTGGGGACACGAAAACGTAATTTTCCGGGGGTACCACGCTTGCCAAGCCCGGTACCCTTTGCTAATCTAAACCTCGTGGATGAGCGGCGACGCGAATCCGACCTGCTGGTGCGACAATAGCCCGCCCGCTACGATCTTCCCCAAGATCTTAAACAGAAACAGCCGATGTAAAACGGCGCTGTCTGCGAGAGAGAAAAAGGGATGAAAAAAAGATCGAAAAAGCGGTAGACAAAAGTAGAAGGGTACGATAGACTAGCAAATGGCTGAACGAGATTGACGGTAGGGCGCTCCCCGGTGATGATACAAATCACCTTGTGGTCGGAGTCGCGATTCTGAGGCCGCTGGGCCTGTGGATGTAACCCGCCTGCTGCAGCAAATCGCTGCTTTCTTGTAACTGCTTTAAGTTCTTCTGGTGATCCCCGCATTGGGGTGATCTGGAAACCGCCTTTCGAGGCCGCCAGTTGAGATGCTTTCTTTTGATCGCGTCGAAAGCTGGTCAGTTGTTTGACAACCTGATTGGATGCGAAGTTCGAACTCGTCAGTAATATTGAGTAACATCTGGGACGACTAGAATCGATGCGCTGGCCTGGCTTTTAAGTCACGGTTGGACGTCGGTTCACAATCAAACGGTTCAAACGAGAGTTTGATCCCGGCTCAGAATCAACGCTGGAGGCGCGCTTAACACATGCAAGTCGAGCGAGAAAGGGAGCAATCCTGAGTAAAGCGGCGTACGGGTGAGTAACACGTGGGTCATGTACCCTTTGGTGGGGAATAACGTTGGGAAACCGACGCTAATACCGCATAATCCCGAGAGGGAAAAGCCGTAAGGCGCCGAAGGAACAGCCCGCGGCCGATTAGCTAGTTGGTGAGGTAATGGCTCACCAAGGCGACGATCGGTAGCCGGCCTGAGAGGGCACACGGCCACACTGGCACTGAAACACGGGCCAGACTCCTACGGGAGGCAGCAGTGGGGAATCTTGCACAATGGACGAAAGTCTGATGCAGCGACGCCTCGTGAGTGATGAAGGTCTTCGGATCGTAAAGCTCTTTCGACTGGGAAGATAATGACGGTACCAGGAGAAGAAGCTGCGGCTAACTACGTGCCAGCAGCCGCGGTAATACGTAGGCAGCAAGCGTTGTTCGGAATTACTGGGCGTAAAGAGTGTGTAGGCGGTGTCGTAAGTTTGGCGTGAAATCTCCTGGCTTAACTGGGAGGGTGCGCCGAAGACTGCGATGCTTGAGGATCGGAGAGGAAAGTGGAATTTCTGGTGTAGCGGTGAAATGCGTAGATATCAGAAGGAACACCTGTGGTGTAGACGGCTTTCTGGACCATCACTGACGCTGAGACACGAAAGCGTGGGTAGCAAACAGGATTAGATACCCTGGTAGTCCACGCCCTAAACGATGCATACTTGGTGTGAGCCATTCACTTGGTTCGTGCCGGAGCTAACGCGTTAAGTATGCCGCCTGGGGAGTACGGTCGCAAGGCTGAAACTCAAAGGAATTGACGGGGGCCCGCACAAGCGGTGGAGCATGTGGTTTAATTCGACGCAACGCGAAGAACCTTACCTAGGCTTGAACTGGATTAGAAGATTGGCAGAAACGTCGGTCGTTCCGCAAGGAACTGATTCAGAGGTGCTGCATGGCTGTCGTCAGCTCGTGTCGTGAGATGTTGGGTTAAGTCCCGCAACGAGCGCAACCCTTGTCCTGTGTTGCCATCATTAAGTTGGGCACTCTCAGGAGACCGCCAGTGATAAACTGGAGGAAGGTGGGGACGACGTCAAGTCATCATGGCCTTTATGTCTAGGGCTACACACGTGCTACAATGGTCGGTACAATGCGCTGCAAACCCGCGAGGGGGAGCCAATCGCAAAAAACCGATCTCAGTTCGGATTGCAGGCTGCAACTCGCCTGCATGAAGCTGGAATCGCTAGTAATGGCGTATCAGAATGACGCCGTGAATACGTTCCCGGGCCTTGTACACACCGCCCGTCACATCACGAAAGTGGGTTGTACTAGAAGTCTTCAGGCTAACCCGCAAGGGAGGCAGAGGCCCAAGGTATGACTCATGATTGGGGTGAAGTCGTAACAAGGTAGCCGTAGGAGAACCTGCGGCTGGATCACCTCCTTTCTAAGAGAGGAAGTGGCTGGAGTCACTGAATTTAAGTAGGTGGCAGTCTTTCCAGTCCATTTCAGTCTCGGATTCTCTTCTCAATATTTACTGAGTTTGATATCGCTTCGGCCTGGTGTCGAAGCGCTCGCATCCAATTGGCCTCGAGATCATTTATTGTTGGCTCGAGCCGGTAGGCAATCTTCCGATTGCCTCGGCCGGCTCGCCAAACCTCCAGGGGCTGTAGCTCAGCTGGGAGAGCGCCTGATTTGCATTCAGGAGGTCATCGGTTCGATCCCGTTCAGCTCCACCAGCTTCCCTTGCTCAACTGGAATTACAGGTTTGGGCCTGTAGCTCAGGTGGCTAGAGCGCACCCCTGATAAGGGTGAGGTCGATAGTTCGAGTCTATCCAGGCCCACCATACGCTTGCGGCTTCGCCGCGCGGTGGGTGCTAACAAGTTTTGATCTCCGGCAAAATCCAACTTCGGGTTTTGCTGTCGGTCCTGATCTTTGAAAATTGAATATTGATGGGCAACACAAGTTTCTGATTGTTGTTCGTTACCAGGAGATCTTTTCGGCTCCTGGAAAGAACAGCGATTCGAGGCGCTTAGAGATTAGACAAATTTTGAGTTAATTCTGTGTCTGGAGTTAATTTTATGGTCAAGCTACTAAGGGCATGCGTGTGGATGCCTAGGCGCTAGTAGGCGATGAAGGACGTGGCAAGCTGCGATATGCCTCGGGGAGGAGCAAACATCCTTTGATCCGGGGATTTCCGAATGGGGAAACCCACATGGTGTGAACACCATGTATCCCGCTGTGAATACATAGCGGCGGGAAGCTAACCTGGGGAAGTGAACCATCTCAGTACCCAGAGGAAGAGAAAACAACCGTGATTCCGTCAGTAGCGGCGAGCGAAAGCGGAACAGCCTAAACCGTACGATTCGAAAGGAGAGTACGGGGTTGCAGGGCCACAATATCAACCGTTTGCTGTCTGGTAACAGTCAGCCGGCGGTTGGTAAAAAGAGGGATAGGAAAGCGTTAATTGAAGCGCTCTGGAAAGAGCCGCCATAGAGGGTGATAGCCCCGTAGGTCAAAATGCAATTCTCCTTCCAGTGGTACCTAAGTAGGGCGGGGCACGTGAAACCCTGTCTGAATCCGCCGGGACCATCCGGCAAGGCTAAATACTCACTAGCGACCGATAGCGAACTAGTACCGTGAGGGAAAGGTGAAAAGAACCCCTGCGAGGGGAGTGAAATAGTACCTGAAACCGCATGCCTACAAGCAGTGGAAGGGCCGAAAGGCCTGACCTCGTGCCTATTGAATAATGAGCTGGCTAGTTATTCTCAGTCGCAAGGTTAAGCGTAAGCGAGCCGTAGCGAAAGCGAGTCTGAACAGGGCGTTCAGTGGCTGGGAATAGACGCGAAGCGGGATGATCTACCCTTGGCCAGGATGAAATTCGTGTAACAGCGAATGGAGGTCCGAACCAGTGTTGGTTGAAAACGGCTTGGATGAGCTGAGGGTAGGGGTGAAAGGCTAATCAAATTCCGTGATAGCTCGTTCTCTCCGAAATAGCTTTAGGGCTAGCCTCGTGTGGACCGTCGTGGTGGTAGATAACTGAATGGACTAGGGGCCTTTCCCGGTTACCGAATCCAATCAAAATACGAATGCCATGAACGAATGCACGGGAGTCAGACTGCGAGGGCTAAGCTTCGTAGTCGAAAGGGAAAGAGCCCAGACCGCCGATTAAGGTCCCCAAATCTATGCTAAGTGGTAAAGGAAGTCGGGAAGCAGAGACAGCCAGGAGGTTGGCTTAGAAGCAGCCATCCTTTAAAGAAAGCGTAATAGCTCACTGGTCGAGCAGCCCGGTGCCGACAATCCAACGGGGCTCAAGCATAGTACCGAAATCGCGGGTGTGTAGCAATACACGCGGTAGGAGAGCATTCCAACGGCGTCGAAGGTGACGCGTAAGCGTTGCTGGAGCTTTTGGAAGAGACTCTGCCAGCATAAGTAGCGACAATGGGGGCGAGAACCCCCCACGCCGTAAGTCTAAGGTTTCCTGAGAAAGGTTAATCCGCTCAGGGTTAGTCGGAGCCTAAGGTGAGGCCGAAAGGCGTAGCTGATGGACAACTGGTTAAAATTCCAGTACTTCTTTTGTTTTCGATGCGGGGACGCTGCACGAAAATCCCAGTGCGAAATGGTTCCAATCTGGGGTCTAGTGAGGTTGGGGTAGGCAAATCCACCCAGCCGTCAGCCTGGAAAATCCGCTAAGGTTAGGGCAGAAGAATCCGTACCACAAACCGACACAGGTGGACAAGATGAGTATTCTCAGGCGCTCGGGTGATGGTCTGTGAAGGAACTAGGCAAATTAGCTCCGTAACTTCGGGAGAAGGAGTGCCCACCTCAGACGTGGGTCGCAGTGAATAGCGTCAGGCGACTGTTTAACAAAAACACAGGTCTCTGCTAAGTCAACAAAACGACGTATAGGGGCTGACGCCTGCCCGGTGCCGGAAGGTTAAAAGGAGGGGTTAGTCGCAAGGCGAAGCTCTGAATTGAAGCCCCGGTGAACGGCGGCCGTAACTATAACGGTCCTAAGGTAGCGAAATTCCTTGTCGGGTAAGTTCCGACCTGCACGAATGGCGTAACGATCTGACGACTGTCGGCACAGGCCGCCCGGCGAACTTGTGGTTCCGGTGAAGACGCCGGATGCCCGCCACTAGACGAAAAGACCCCGTGCACCTTTACTATACCTTAACAATGATTTATGGGATGGACTGCGTAGGATAGGTGGGAGGCTTTGAACCCGGATTCTTGGATTCGGGGGAGCCAATGGTGAAATACCACCCTGTTTATTCTGTGAATCTAACCTACCGACCTCATCGGCCGGAGGGACATTGTTAGGCGGGTAGTTTGACTGGGGCGGTCGCCTCCAAAATTGTAACGGAGGCGTGCGAAGCTTGGTTCAGGAGGTTTGGAAATCCTCCTTCGAGTGCAATAGCATAAACCAGGTTGACTGTGAGACTCACAAGTCAAGCAGCTGCGAAAGCAGGCTATAGTGATCCGGTGATTCTGTATGGAAGGGTCATCGCTCAACGGATAAAAGGTACGCCGGGGATAACAGGCTGATCGGAGTCAAGAGTTCATATCGACGCTCCGGTTTGGCACCTCGATGTCGGTTCATCGCATCCCGGGGGTGTAGAAGCTCCCAAGGGTTAGGCTGTTCGCCTATTAAAGCGGTACGTGAACTGGGTTCAGAACGTCGCGAGACAGTTCGGTCTCTATCTGTGGTGGGCGTAGGAAATTTGAAAGGATCTGCCTTTAGTACGAGAGGACCGAGGTGGACGAACCTCTTGTGATCCAGTTGTCCCGCCAGGGGCACCGCTGGGTAGCGAAGTTCGGACAGGATAAGCGCTGAATGCATATAAGCGCGAAACCTTCCTTAAGATGAGATTTCCCAAGCGCAAGCTATGAAGGGCCGTGGAAGACGACCACGTTGATAGGCTGGGTGTGTAAGCGTAGCAATACGTTGAGCTGACCAGTACTAATCGCCCGTTCGGCTTGACCATAAAATTAACTCTACATAGAGTTAACTCAAGTTCTAAACGCCAAAATTCGTGGCTGCCCATCAATATTCCCAAAGATCAGTCAATTTTGGTCCCCCTCGGACCTGACGACTTTGGGTGACCCTAGCGCAGGGGTCCCACCCGTTCCCATTCCGAACACGGAAGTTAAGCCCTGCAGCCCCGATGGTACTGCGCGCGCAAGTGTGTGGGAGAGTAGGAAGTCGCCCGATTAATAAAGCCCGCTGGCTAACCCCAGTGGGCTTTTCCCTTTTGTGCCAGCCCACGCGGCCCTTATGGCCGCTCGACCAACTCGGCTCCCGCCGGCATCACGAACTTGAACAGATCCTCCCGGATTGGCCCCCCCAACTGCTCCTCGGCAAACTTGAACTGCATGCTCGCCCCGTCCTGCCCGGCCACATGCACCTGGCGCAGCTCGCCTTGCCGGCCCACCCAGAATTCCACTTCCCGGTAAGGCGACTTCGCCGACTTCGGAGTTGCTTTTACCCGCAGCAGCTCGCCTTCGCTTTCCGCGCGGAACTCCCGAAAATCCCGGTTGAAGTCGAGTCGACCCATCAGGAATGCGAGCGGCGCCCGTAAGTCGTCGGTCGTTTTCAGCGGGCTCTTCTCCACCTGGTTCATGGCCGGCGAGTAGAACCATCCGAACTTGCCGTCCGACAGAAACAGCTTGCCTTCCGGATGGCGATATTCCCACCGCATCCGGCCAGGTTTCTTGAGGAAGAGGATGCCGTTTTCGGTCCGTGCCGGCTGCCCGCCGCCTCGGTAGCGCTGCTCGAAGCGCAATTGCAGGGTGCTGGCGGTGTTGTATCGCTTCTCGACGAGCGCCAAAACCCGCGGCAGGTCGGTGGGTAACTGCATCAGCAGGGCCAGGGGAGGAAGAATCAAGGAGCCAGCCTTTCCCGCACCCAGGCGCTGCCTTCGCGCCGGTAGTGCAAGCGATCATGGAGGCGATTGGGCCGCCCCTGCCAGAACTCGAACTCGTCGATGCCCACCCGGTAGCCGCCCCAATGCTCGGGGAGCGGGATCTCACCGTCGCCTACCGCGGCCAAACGCTCTTCTAACACGCTGCGGCCGGCGATCACCTGGCTTTGCGGCGAGCTCGCGGCGCCGGCCTGGCTGCCACGAGGACGGCTGCGGAAGTACTCGAGCGACTCCTCGCGACTCACTTTGCTGGCTTTACCGCGCAGGCGGACCTGCCGTTCGAGCTCATTCCAATAGAACAGCAGGGCCACCTGAGGGTTGGACGCGAGTTCGCGGCCCTTGGCGCTCTCATAGTTGGTAAAAAACGTGATGCCGTCGGCGCTAAAGCCCTTCATGAGGACGATGCGGGCGTTGGGGCCGGCGGTGGCGAGCGTCATGGCGTTGGGCTCGCGAAGACCGGATTTCACGGCTTCGTCAAACCATTGAGCGAACTGAATCCAAGGGTCCGAGGAGGCGTCATCCTCGCTTAGTCCGCCGCGCGTGTAAGTCTCGCGCAGGAAGGCGAAATTGCTCATACTTCGATATACTAGTGGTTTCGCATCCCTTTCCGCGAGGAGACTCTACCCTTTATGTTCGATTTGTTCCGCCGGCGTGACACGGCCGTGCGCTATCTGCTGGGCGCTGTGCTGTTGATCATCGCGTTCTCGATGGTGGTGACGCTGATCCCCGGCTTTGGTTCCAGCAACGCTACGGACGACCGTAATGACACGGTGGCGAAGATTGGCGACGACAAAATCACGGTCCGCGATGCGGTGGTGAGCATTCAAAATGTGATGCGCCGGCAGAACGTGCCCCCGAGCGCGGTGAAGAGCCTCGTGGATAACTTCCTGGACTCGATGATCTCGAGCCGCGTAATGGCGCTCCAGGCGAGCAAGATGGGCCTGTCGCTGTCGGACAAGGATCTGGCCGAGACGATTCGCTCGCGCGTTCCCCAGTTGTTCCCGAACGGGCAGTTCATGGGCCGCGAAGCTTACGAAGCCTTCCTCGCGCAGAACGGCATGAACGTGCAGGAGTTCGAAATGAACGTCCGCCGCAGCATTGCCGTGGACCGCATGGGCAAGATGATCGAAGACAGCATTGTGGTCACCGATAAAGAGCTGATGGACGACTACAAGGCGAGTAACGAGAAGGTGAAGATCGAGTATCTCGCGCTGCCCGAAGATGCGTTCAAGAACGCCATCAACCTGAGCGAAGCGGACATGAAGGCCGCCTACGACCGTGAGCCTGGCGCTTACAACTTCCCGGTGCGCTACAGCTATACGCTGCTGGTTTTTGACGAAGCCCGGACGGCGGCTTCTTTCCCGGTGAATGAGGCGGACCTGCGTAAGCTCTACCAGGCGACGCCGGACAAGTTCCGGCAGCCGGAGCGGGTGAAGGTGCGGCACATTCTGATCAAGTCGGCGCAGGGTGGCGATGCGAACAAGGCTCTGGCGACGGCGAACGATGTGCTGAAGCAGTTGAAGGCCGGCGGCGATTTTGCCGCGCTGGCGAAAAAGTACTCCGACGATCCGGGCAGCAAGGAGCAGGGCGGCGATCTGGGCTATGTGGTGCGCGGCCAGACGGTGAAGGAATTCGAAGCCTCGGCGTTCTCGCTGCAGCCGAACGAAATCAGCAACCCGGTGAAGACCGAATTCGGCTATCACATCATCCAGACGCTGGAGCACCAGCAGCCGCGCATGCAGCCGTTCGAAGAAGTCCGCGAGCAGTTGAAGGCGGAGTTCAACAAGGACGCTGCGGCGACGAAGATGGTGGCCAACGCGGATGCGGCTCGTCTGGAACTCATCAAGTCACCGAGCCAGGCCGACGCGATCGCGGCCAAGTATGCGGCCACGGTGATCCGCGCGGACAAGGCGCAGACGCAGACGTTTGGCGAACTGGGGCAGGTGCCCGAACTCGCGGCGGCGCTGGGGGCGATGAAGAAGGGCGACGTCGGCAGCACGATAACGCTGCCGAACAATCGCATCGTGCTGCCGATCCTGCGCGACACTCATCCGGTGGAGCGGATGAAGTACGAAGAAGCCAAAGATCTCATCCGGCTGAGCGAGACCACGCGACTGAGCGTGGACATGTTCAACCAGAAGTTCGCGGCTCTGACGGCGGCGGCGAAAGCGCCGGGCGCTGACTTCGCGCAGTTGGCCAAGACCTACAACGCCGAGAACAAGACGCCGGCGGAATTCGGCCGGGCCGGATTCGTGGAAGGCCTGGGCGCGGCGAGCGCTTTCAACGATGCGTTCATCTCGCCGGTGGGCACGGTGGGCGGCCCGGTTTCGGTGGACCGCAAGCGCGTGTTCTTCCGGGTGAAGGAACACATCGAGCCGGATCTCGGTAAGTTCGCGGCGGAGCGGAGCGCGATCGTCGACCGGCTGCGCCAGAAGAAGGCGCGCGAGCGCATGGAACTGTTCGAAGCGGGCCTGCTCGAAGAGCTGGTGCGCAAGGGCACGGTGAAGATCTACGAAGACGCTCGCCAGAAGGTCGTCGCGGCCTTCTAGTGGACACCATCATCGACCTGTTCCGGACGCTGTTCAACGCCGAACGGCTCCGGGACCTTCTGACCACGACGCTGAGCGGATGGGCCAGCTACGCGGTTTTGTGGGGCATCGTCTTTGCCGAGACGGGCCTGCTGATCGGCTTTCTGTTACCCGGCGATAGCCTACTGTTTGTGGTGGGCATGGTGGCCGGGCTGGGCAAGCTGAACATTTGGCTGATCAATGTCCTGCTGATTTCCGCGGCCGTCATCGGCGATGCCGTGGGTTACCAACTGGGCAAGCGGGCCGGCCCGCCGATTTTCAACCGGCCCGATTCGCGTTTCTTCAAGCAGGAGCATCTGCGGCAGACGCAGGCCTACTACGAGAAGCACGGCGGCAAGACGATTATCTACGCGCGGTTTGTGCCGATCATCCGGACGTTTGCTCCGTTTGTGGCGGGCGTGGCGCAGATGAGCTACGCGCGATTCCTGAGCTTCAATATTTTCGGGGGAATCGGCTGGGTGATGAGCCTGACGCTGCTGGGATATTTTGTCGGCGATCAGGAAGTGGTGCGGAAAAATCTCGAGAAGGTGATTCTGGGGATTGTGGCGCTTTCGGTGATGCCGGTGCTGATTGAGGCGTGGCGGGGGCGGAAGCCGTCGCAGAGCTAGACGAAACGAACCCGGGAGTGGTTGATTTCACGGGCTTTTGGGCTTCGGTGAGGGCGTTCCGGGTGCGGTGGAACTGCGACTGAATGTCGCGGCAATAGCGGAAGAAGTTCCGGTGCAGATGGTCCTGCGGATCTCCCTTGGTGGCGAGGAGCGTGAGCACGAGCCCGGCGAAGGGATTTTCGGACAAGGCGCGCTCGGGCCGGTGTCCGCGCTCTTTCAAGTCGTGAACCTGTTGCTGGAGGAGAAGGTCGTGCAGACCGATTTCGACCTGCTGCGAGCGGAGGATCCGCCAGGCGTGCGCGGCGAGCTGGTTGACGAGGAAGCGCTGGTAGGTGTTGGTGGGGGCGAGGTCGGCTTCGAAGCCGGCGCGCAGGGCGAGAAAATCCTCTTCATCCTCGAAGGGGAGCACGGGGACGCGAGCGGTGAGGCCGTGCTTGATGGCATTCATGCGGGAAGCCTCTTTGCCGGCCGCGGTACGGGGTCCGGTGGACTTCATGGCGTTGCGCTGATAGGCGGCGCGTTGCGCTTCGGAGATGGGTCTTGCCATGACTCTAGGGTGACATGGCGGACCAAAATTTCGAGGTGCGGCGCGGATGGGGTGTCGTTGTTAAGCCTATGTTTATAAATCAGTTGCGGTCGTAGTCAGTGGCTCCGAAAACGTTGTGAACGGCCCGCCTAAGCCATGGGCCGGCGCAGGACCATCGCGGTTTGCACCAAGCCTTGGGATTTCAAGGTGTGCAGATACTCTTCAACCGTTTTGGGTGGGTTCTTGAGGCTCAGGCGATGATCTTGGGCCGCGGCGACGACTCGGTCGGGAGCTAAGTCGAAGAGATGCAGGACAAAGTCGTCAGGGTGTTGTGCCTCAATCTGAAAGGGCGAGAGAGCTGAGGCGGGAAAATCTTTGAGGTTCATGGTCACGATGAGGTCGGCGTGCCCGCGGATCGCGGCCGCTAGGACATGCATGTCATTGGGATCCGGGAGGATCAAGCCGTCAATCAGATCTTCGTAGCCCGTCACCAGCGCATCCCCAGCGTGGGCGTCCATCAAACGACGTGTGTGTTCCAGCTTCTCGCGCGATAGGTCGGATCGCCTCAGGAGTAGGGCGGAGATCCATTCCTCATGGACGTGGGACGACCAACGAGCACGGAACAGGTCCGTGAGCGCCAGATGCATCAAGAAGTTTCTGAGATCGGACGGATACAACACGTTCGCGTCGTAGAACGCGGTCAGTGACGCCAAGCGCTAAATTCCCAGTTCCTGGTCGTAGGCTGCTAAATCGGCGAGTGCCTGGCGACGCGCCGCCTCAAGCCGGCGCTTGTATTGCATCAGGCTCGTGAAGGGGACACGGCGGTGAGTCCCCACCACGCGATGATCGATTTCCTGTTTCTCCAGAAGCTGGATCAAGCTCGGCCGCGAGATG
>JBGAHE010000071.1:0-38709 GCA_044226365.1 Bryobacteraceae bacterium | reverse complement strand
GAAGTCTCGGGCCTCCGTCTCGAAGACGGGAGCCCCCGCCGCCGCGTCGCCGGGGTCAAACTCCACGACGGCCGCGAGCTCGCCTCCGTCACCGTCATCATACCCACTGGCACCATCCTCAACGGCCTCGCCCACATTGGCGAGCAGACCTACGAATGCGGCCGCAACGGCGAGTCTCCCGCTGTCATGCTCGGCAACCAGCTCCGCTCCCTCAACCTCCGCTGGACACGCCTCAAAACCGGCACGCCCCCTCGCCTCGATGGCCGCACCATCCACTGGGACCGTTTTGAAAAGCAGCCCGGCGACGCCGTCCCCACCCCCTTCTCCTTCCTCACCTCCAAAATCGAGCGCGACCAGATCCACTGCCACATCGCCTACACCAGTCCCGCCGTCCATCGCCTCATCGCCGACAACGTCCACCGCTCCGCCATGTACTCCGGCCGCATCGAAGGCATCGGCCCGCGCTATTGCCCCTCGATCGAGGACAAGATCGTCAAATTCCCGGACAAGACCCAACACCAGCTCTTCCTCGAGCCCGAGGGACTCGATACCAACGAGGTCTACGTCAACGGCATGTCCACCAGCCTGCCCTACGACGTCCAGGCCCAAATGCTCGCCTCCATCGAAGGTCTCGAGGACGCTGAGATGATCCGCGCCGGCTACGCCATTGAGTACGACGCCATCGACGCCCGCGAGCTGGACCACAGTCTCGAGGTCAAACAGATCGAGGGCCTCTTCCTCGCCGGTCAGATCAACGGCACGTCCGGTTACGAAGAGGCCGCTTGCCAGGGCCTGGTCGCCGGGATCAATGCCGCCCGCAAGGTCCAGGGCCGACCCCACATCGTCATCCCGCGCACCGAGGGCTACACCGGCATCCTCGTCGACGACCTGATCACAAAGGGCGCCGACGAGCCCTACCGGATGTTCACCTCCCGAGCCGAGTTCCGCCTCCACCTCCGCATCGACAATGCTGACGACCGGCTCACCCCCCTCGGTCGGGAAGTCGGCCTCGTTCAGGACGACCGTTGGGCGCTCTTCCAAAAGAAGCAGGACCAGCGCGCCCGCATCGAAAAGTACCTCGCCGACACCAAGCGCGGCGGCGAACGCCTCGCCGTCCTCATCAAACGCCAAGGCACCCGCATCGAAGACTTCCGCGACGAGATCGTCGCCCACCTCGGCGAAGAGCCCGTCCACGGCGTCCTCACCGTCGTCGAAACCGAGATCAAGTATTCCGGCTACCTTGCCCAGCAGGAACGCCAGATGGAACGCCTCAAGGACGCCGGCGGTCGCCCGATTCCCGAGGGCTTCGACTTCGCCGGGATCCCTGGCCTCTCCACCGAAATTCGCCTCAAGCTCGAACGAGTCCGGCCCGAGACCCTGGGCCAAGCCGGTCGCATCCCTGGGGTCACGCCCGCCGCGATTGCCGTCCTCGACGTCTACCTCAGCCTCCGCGGAGCCACCGCCCATGCCGAGTAATCGCTGCTTGTTCCACGTGGAACCTTCCCTCCCGGAGCTGACCCATGCGCATTGATGACTTCCGCGCCCTCGTGGCCACCCGGATGCTCGGCCTCTGGGACATCGACGACGACGCTCTCGCCAAACTCGCCCGGCATCACGAGCTCTACGACCGCTGGAATCTCCGCACCGCTCGCCGCACCGTGCGCGACACCGGCGACGTCGTCGAACGCGACTACTGCCAAAGCCTCGTTCTCGCCGCCCACATCTCCCGGCACTATGTTCCACGTGGAACGCGCCTCATCGCCGACGTCGGCAGCGGAGCCGGCTTCCCCGGCGCCGTCGTCGCCGCCACCCTCCCCCACGTCACCGTCCATCTCGTCGAGCCCGACGAACAGAAGGCCCTCTTCCTGCACGACTCCACCCGGAGTTGGAAGAACGTCAAAGTCCGCTCCTCCCGCCTCGAGAACCTCCCCGACCACTTCGACCTCCTCATCGCCCGCGACTATCCCGCCCGCCAACTCCTCCCCAACCTTCCCGCCCGTGCCCCAGAGCTCCTCCTCGCGACCACTCGCGCCGAAGCAGAAACTCTCGAAGGCTTCACCCCCGTCACCTCCATCCCCTGGGAGCCCTCTCGCGTCATCCTCTCCTACACCACCGAATAAACTACCCGCCCCATGTTCCACGTGGAACAACCCGCCTCTCACCTACCACCTCTAGACCTAACCAAATCACCAACCCCACATCCAGCCCCCTCCACGACCCTGTTCCACGTGGAACACCCTAGTACGCTTCATCCCGCCCAATCCGTCGCCAAACACAACTCCCCGTGCTATCCTGTCCGAGCACACCCATGGGCCGCATTATTGCCATCGCCAACCAAAAGGGCGGTGTCGGCAAGACCACCACTGCGATCAACCTCGCCGCCTCCCTTGCCGCCAACGACCTCCGCGTCCTCCTCGTCGATACCGACCCCCAAGGCAACTCCACCACCGGAGTCGGCATCGACAAACGAGCCCTGCGCCACACCACCTACTCCGCCCTCCTCTCCTCCACCCCCACGATGCAAATCGTCAAACCCACGGACTTCGAGGGCCTCTTCATCCTCCCCACCGACACCAACCTCGTCGCCGCCAACGTCGAACTCGTCGATGCCGACCAACGTGAATTCCGTCTCCGCCGCGCTCTCAACCAGGTCCGCGAAGACTACGACTTCATCATCATCGACTGCCCCCCCGCCCTCGACCTCCTCACCCTCAACGCCCTCCTCGCCTCCGACTCTCTCCTCATCCCCATCCAATGCGAGTTCTTCGCCCTCGAAGGCATCTCCCAATTGATGGACACCGTCGAGCGCATCAAAGAAGCCTTCAACCACGACCTCAAACTCGAAGGCGTTCTCCTCACCATGTACGACGACCGGACCAACCTCACCCGCCAAGTCGCCTCCGACCTCCGTGAATTCTTCACCACCGACGTCTTCCAAACCGTCATCCCGCGCAGCGTCCGCCTCGCCGAAGCCCCCAGCTTCGGTAAGCCCGTCCTCGCCTACGACGTCTCGAATAAAGGCACCGAAAGCTACATCAAACTCGCGAAGGAGATTTTGTCCAATGAACAGACCACTCGACAATCGGCGAGCCCTCGGTAGGGGTCTCTCCGCCCTCCTGCCCACGCGCAACTCGGGCTCCGCCCCCAACAATTACGAAGCCGGCGCCGCCCCCTCCAGCGAGGGCAATGGCCTCATGCTCCTCCCCATCGAGCGCATCGAGCCCAATCCCACCCAGCCGCGTCAGCATTTCGACTCCACCGCCCTCAACGAGCTCGCCGCCTCCATCGCCGCCAACGGCGTCATCCAGCCCCTGGTCGTCCGCCGCAAAGGCGACGGCTTTGAACTCATCGCCGGCGAGCGTCGCTGGCGCGCCTCCAAGATGGCCGGCCTCCTCGAAGTCCCCGTCGTCGTTCAGGAGATCGCCGACGAACGCGTCCTCGAAGTCGCCCTCATCGAGAACATCCAGCGCGCCGACCTCAACCCCATTGAAACCGCGCAAGCCTTCTCCCGCCTCGTCCGCGACCTCAATCTCTCCCACGAGGAAATCGGTTCCCGCACTGGCAAAGAGCGCGCCACCATCACCAACTTCCTCCGCCTGCTGAAACTCCCTGAAGACCTTCAACAGTACGTTGCCGAAGGCCGTCTCACCATGGGCCAGGCCAAGGCCCTCTTAGGCCTCGACACCGAAGAAAAGCAACGCGACCTCGCCCAGAAAGCCATGCAGCTCGGCCTCTCCGTCCGCGCCGTCGAAAAGATGGTCCAGAACGCCATGGCCCCGCCCGAAGACAAACCGCCTGCCAAGGAAGAAGTCCCCGTCGACCCCAACGTCGCCGCTGCCATCGAACAATTCGAGCGTGTCCTCGGCACCCGCGTCCGCATCACCCCCACCACCCCCAACCGCGGTCGCATCGAAATCGAGTACTATTCGCAGGCCGAACTCCAGCGCATCTACGAACAAATCGTCGATTAGCTCGTAACTTACACATTCCAGGACACTTCTTCGTTCCTCTTCCCCATGGAACTTCAGTCCTATTGTCTGTCCGAAAATATCCGATAACTTAGAACGGACGGCCTAGTCTGAACGTCAAATAACTGAGAACACGCAGCACCATTGGGGAGGCAGGATGACGGAATTGTCGCAAGCGGGGCTTACGCTCGGAACGCTGTCTACTGCCCTGGGCGCCAGCGCCGCCGCCACCCTCGCCGCCGCCGTCAACATCACCGCTGACGGCAACCGCATCGTGCTCAACTTCGCCGACTTGGGCGCCGCTCTCGAACTCTGGAAGCCCTGGGGTTCCCCCGCCAAACGCGTCGAGTTCATGCGCCGCTTCGAAGTCATGCTCGAACGCCTCAACGTCGTTATCGAATTCCGCGTCGACGGCCGTTTCCTCGGCGGTCTCGGCCCCGGTACCCAACCCGGCCTCCTCCGTCGTCTCATTGCCTGATGCGGTTCACCCTCGCTCTGCTTTTTACCCTCGGCCTGCCAGCCGAACCCATCCGCGTTCAGTTGCTTGACCGCGACATCCTCACCCAATGGATGTCTAAAGCGGAAGCCAAAAACGAACTCCGCCTAGCTCGTCTCCGTGAGCACTTCGTCCAAGCCGGCTGCACGCCTCGCGAAGAGCCCATCAAGCACCAGAAGCTCCCCAACCTCGTCTGCGAACTCCCCGGCCCCGACGACCAGGTCATCCTCATCGGCGCTCATTACGACAAGGTCGATAGCAGTTCCGGCGTCATCGACAACTGGACCGGCGCCACCCTACTCCCCGCTCTCTTCCGCGCCCTCAAGCCGGCCCCCGGCGAACCCCGTCACCACAAGCTCATCTTCGTGGCCTTCGCCGAAGAAGAAAAGGGGCTCATCGGCTCCAAGGCCTATGCCTCCGCCCTCCGCAAAGAGGACCGGCCCCGCTACCACGCCATGATCAACGTCGACTCGCTCGGCCTCGGTCCCCCCGCCGTCTGGCCCAGCCGCAACGATCCCCAGCTCATCACCTACCTCACCCAGGTCGCCGCTGCCACCCAAATCACCGTCAACCTCGTCAACCTCGAACAAGTCGGGCTCTCCGACTCGCTGCCCTTTCGAGACAAAAAGATCCCCACGATGGATTTTCACTCCATCACGCAAGCTACCTGGCCGGTCCTGCATACGCCCAAAGACAATGCTTCCGCTCTCGTCATGGACGACTACTGGAACAGCTATCGTTTGATTTCGACTTACTTGGCCTACTTGGACCAAAAGCTCGCGCTTACGAAGTCAGCACTTCCGTAATACGCAGCCCATCGACGCGGTATTGGACGGGTTGACCGACCTCGAGGGGCAAAGGCTTCGCAGGGTCATATCCGTGGACCTGCTCAAAATTGAAGGGATGGGTTTTCCGCCGGTCGCTCGAGGCCAGGTAGCCCCAGCGCATGGACAGATTCAAGCGCAAGATAAAGCCGGAATGGCGATGTCCCATGCCCGAGCATGACGAGTTTACATACGCCTGTCAACGGTGACCATTTACACAGGACTATCTACCTATATCCTTGAGAGTCCTAGTACTATTCAAATTTGATTCATACTCTCTCTTTCCCAAACCGATAAGCTCACCAAGGAGGCTGCCATGGACATCGGTTATACCCGCACCTACACCGACACTTACAGCTCCCCGTCCCAACCCGAGGGGCCCGGGCAGTTAGCCGAGCGTCGCGAGCTCGTCAAAGCAGTACGTGAGTTGGAAAAGACGCCCATCGCCGGCGAAGGCAACGAACTTCGCCTCGCCCTGGACCGCGAAACAAAAAGACCCGTCGTTCGCATCGTAAATCGTGAAACTGGAGAGTTGATTCAGCAATTTCCAACCGAAGAGGTAATCAGGCTGGCGCAACGCCTCAAGGCCGGGCGCTAAGCGGAATCCATTCCATGAGCTACTTCGACCAATACTTAGAATCCCGAGTTCTTTCGGCCAGTCCGGTGGAGTTGGTCCGGATCATCTATCGTGGCGCCCTCGATGCGACGGCCGCCGCCCGCCATCACTTCGGCACCGGCGACATCGCCGAGCGCACCCGCGCCTTGAACCGCGCCGCCGCGCTCGTCACCGAACTCGTCACCTCGCTCGAGCCCGGCCCCGACCCTCAGCTCGAACTCAACCTCCGCCGCCTGTACGACTTCGTCTTGCACCAGATCGCCCAGGCCGCCATCGACCAATCCTCGGTCCCGCTCGACTCTGCCGACGCTATTCTGCGCTCGCTCCTCGAAGCCTGGGAGGCCGTGGAAGCAGCGCCTGCCGTCGACCGCTTCGACCTCCCGGACGCCGCCACCGAACACACCTCCGCGATTAGCGTTACTGCGTAAGCGTCGCCATATGACACTCGGCGTGCACCGCTTGCACCGCCCGCTCCAGGCCGTCGCGCCGCACCACGATCGCAATCGTCAGTTCGCTCGAACCCTGCGCGATCGCAATGATGTTCACCTCATGCTGCGAGATCGCCGTGAAGATCCGCCCGGCCAGGCCCTTGCTCCCCTGCATGCCTTCGCCGACCACTGCTAAAAGGCCGACGTTCTCATCGACTTCGATCGGCTTCACATAACCGTGCGCGAGCTCCAGCGCAAAGCTCGACTCGATCGCCGTCATCGTAATCCCCAGCTCTTCCTTCCTCACCAGGAAGCAAAAGCTTTGCCGATAGCTCGAACTCGACAACGCCAATACCTCGGCGTTCACTCGCGACAGAGCATCGAGCGCGCGCGCCATGATCGCCGCGCCATTCACTTCGGCGCTCGCCGGTTCGATGGAGACCAACGCTACGTTGGCCATCGATGTGACCGCCCGGGCGCCCCCGGACACGCTGATGCTGGGCACGATCCTCGTGCCCGGCGCAGCCACATTGAAGCTGTTCTTGCTCCACACCGGAATATTCTTTTCCACCAGCGGAGCCAGCGTTCGCGGATGCAGCACCTTCGCCCCGTTGTAGGCCAGTTCCGCCGCCTCGCGATAGCTCACCTCAGGCAACACCACCGCATCCTTCACCAGCCGCGGATCCGCGCTCATGATGCCGTCCACGTCCGTCCAGATCCACAGCTCGCCGGCATCCAACGCGCCCGCCAGAATCGACGCCGAAAAGTCCGAACCGCCGCGCCCCAACGTCGTCGGCCGTCCATCGAGCGTCGCACCGTTAAAGCCCGTCACCACCGGCAGCAGATTCTGCTCCAGCAGCGGCCCCAACGTCCCCGCACACTTCTCCTTCGTCGGCTCGAGTAACGGCGTCGCATTCCCGAAGCACGTATCGGTGACGATCACCTCCCGCGCATTCACCGCCCGCGCCGGCGTACCCGTCGACTCCAGATACGTCGCCAGCAGCATGGCGCTCAACCGTTCGCCGATCGCCACCGCTTCATCCACGCTCCGCGGCGGGCGCTCACCCAACAGCAGAATGCCCCCCGCAATCCGGTCGAACTCCTTCAACAGCCCATCGATCTTCTCGAGCGCCGTCTTCAACGCCGCCTCGCTCAGCAGTGCCCGCGCCGCCTCTTCATGCCGCTGCCGCAAGTTCGATACATGCCGCTCCACGCCTTCCGAGTCTCCGGACTCGGCGCACCGCAACGTCTCCAGCAGCAAATCGGTGACCTTCGACATCGCCGAAACCACCACCACCGTCGGCCGCACGGCCTTCTGCTCCACGCAAATCTGCGCGGCGATCTTGATCCGTTCGGCGGCCCCCATACTGGTGCCACCGAACTTCATAACCAACAAACTATTCGACATGCTGACGAGTGAGACTCTTTCCGTTGGAGGTGCGCGCACGAACGACGCGAAGGATTGCTTCTTCCACCTCGGCGGGTGAAAGATCGCTGGTATCTAAATAAACTGCGTCCTCGGCCTGGCGCAAGGGCGAATGCGCCCGCGCACTATCGCGCCGATCGCGCTCTTCAATCTCGCGAACCAGGTCTTCGATCACCCAGTCCTCTCCCCGATCTGCTAACTCGGCCGCGCGCCGGTCGGCCCGGATCCGCGGATTCGCATCCAGGTAAAACTTCACCTGCGCTTCCGGGAACACCACCGTCCCGATATCCCGCCCCTCCATCACCACGCTGGTGGTCTCGCCGTAATGCTGCTGCTTCTCCACCAGCGCCCGCCGCACCCCCGGCATCTGCGCCACCTTCGAAGCCGCCTGCGACACTTCATTCGCCCGGATCGCCTCGCTCACGTCCTCGCCGTTCAGCTCGATCTTGCCCGGGCCCACCAGCTTCAAATCGGCGGATACGGCCAGCGCCTCCAGCCGGTGCATGTCCTCGAGAGACGTCCCCGTCCGCAGCGCCCATAGCGCAATCGCCCGGTACATGGCCCCTGTATCGATATAGAGAAAGCCCAGCCGTTCGGCTACGCTGCGGGCGATGGTCGACTTCCCGGCGCCGGCCGGCCCGTCGATCGCCACAATGATGATCTTGTCCATGAAAAGCTAACTTTCCATTATCCGCTAGAATCGAAGCATGTTCCTCAAGTTCCTCCTGCTCTCCTCGTTGACGTTCGCCGTCTTCGCGGCTGACCCCAAAGTCGTCACCGACGCCAAGGCCCTCTCGAAGGCCGGCAAATACGAGGAAGCCATCACCGCCCTCGAAGGTGGCCTCAAGTCCACGCCCAAAGACGCTCCCGCCATTAAGAAGGCCCTCAGCGAAACCTACACCGCCATGGGCGATGCCAGCATGTACAACGAACAGCTCCCGCCTTTCCGCAAATACCCCGCCGCTCTGCGCGCCTATCGCAAGGCCGTCGAAAACGACAAAACCAACAAGAAGGCCGCCGACAACATCGCCACCATCGAAGGCATCTACAAGTCGATGGGCCGTCCCATCCCCCAATAACTCACTCTTCGTGCTTCAGCGGCTGCCTGCAGAAGACCAGTTCTTCCACCGGGCGGCCGCCGATCAAATGCTCGTCAATCACCCGCTCAATCGCGTCCTCGTCCAGATGGTGGTACCACGTCCCCTCCGGATACACCACCGCAATCGGACCCTGCTCGCACACCCGCAAACAGTTGGCCCGCGTCCGGTAAACGTTCTCCACGCCCCGCTTCGCCAACCCCTTCTTCAGCGCCGACCACACCTTCGCGCCTTCCTTCTCCGAACAGCACTTCGCCTTCTCCGGCTCCGCGCAAATAAAGATATGCCGCTCGATCTGGTCGATGCCCAGCCGCTTTACCTGCTCAGCCAGCTCTTCCGGTTTGAATGCGTCCATGCCCCCATTATTGCCGCATGACCCTCGAAACTTTTGAACGAGTCGTCGAAGACGCCATCGCCGGCATCCCCGCCGCCTATCGCGCCCGCCTGCGCAATGTCCTGTTCGTTGTCGAAGACCAGCCCCCGCAGCCCGGTCTCCTGGGCCTCTACGAAGGCCGCCCCCTCACCGAGCGCCACACCTCCGATGGCTTCACGCTCCCCGACCGCATCACCATCTTCCGCACCCCACACGTCAAGCTCGCCCGAAACGCGCAACATCTCCGCCGCCTCGTTGCCGAGACCGTCTGGCACGAAATCGCCCACTACTTCGGCATGGACGAAGCCCAGGTCTTGCGCGCCGAACGCGCCCGAACTCGCCGGCGCTACCGCCGCTAGTCGATCAGCTCTTTGGCCTTCGCCGCGGCATCCTTGGCCAATTCCTCGGCCTTATCCGCGGCATCCTTCGCAAAGTCACTCGCCTTATCGAACGCCTCGCTTCCGGCTTCGGCCAGCGACTCGCCCAACCCTTCGGCTTTGTCCGCCGCGACCTTCGCCACCTCGGTTACCCTGTCGGCCGCTTCCGCCGCCAGTTCCTTCGCCTTGTTCAGCAAATCCATCCCCAAAGCCTACCACCCCTTCCGCACCCCGTTCACACCACTTCTGCAAGACTCGGCGACGTCGCGAACTTCAAGCCCCTCAGCAACTTCCCCCCGCTCATCGCCCGCCACCCGCGGCCGGACTTTTCACCCTGCATGCTATCTTCAAAACGAAAGCAGCGGCCCGGGATCGTCCCGAACCGCTGCTCAAATTCACAAGTCCAATTAAATAAATGACTCCCGGGTTCGTTTCGTCAAATGCGCATCGGCATCACGACGTACCGGTAGGTCAGCGTCTCACTCGGCTCGCCCGGCTGCATCTCGCCCGCGCTCTGCCCGTCTTTGAACAGGAACTTCGCTTCGCTGCCCGACAGCGCCCGCAGAAACTCAATCATGTAAGAAGCGTTGAACCCGATCTCCACATGCGGCCCACCGTACTCCACCGGCATCGACTCCTCGCTCTCGCCGGTCTCCGACAGCGAGGAGTAGATCTTCACCTCGCCCGCCGACACCTGCAAACGAATCGCCCGCGACCGGTCGTCCGAGAACTGCGCCACGCGCTCGATCGTCGCCTTCAAATCGTCTTTGCCCAGCAGCACCGAGTGCGCATGTTCCTTCGGCAGCACCCGCTCGTAGTCCGGGAAGTTCCCCGTCAGCTTGCGCGACAACAGCAGCCGGCTGCCGAACTGAAAGAACAGGTGATTGTCGTCCCCGCTGAAAGCCAGCTTCGCTTCGGGCCCAGCGTCCGCCGCCAGCTTCAGGATCTCCGTCATCGCCTTCTTGGGCAGCAGCGCCTTGTAGACCCCCGCCAGGCCCTCCAGCGTAGTCTTCTCTTCCACCAGCGCCAGCCGATGACCGTCCGTCGCCACCATCGTGATCGAATCCGGCTTCAGGATCAGTTGCGCGCCGTTCAGCGTGAACCGCGATTCCTCGTTCGAGATCGCAAAGATCGTCCGCGTAATCATCGAAGCCAGCAGGCTCGCCGGCAGGTCCACGATCTTCTCGGGCGTCGCCGGCAGTTCCGGATAGCTCTCGCGCGACATCCCCGCAATGCGCGTCTTCGAACGCCCGCACGTCAGGTTCGCCCAATGGTTCTCGGCAAACTTGATCGTCACTTCGGCGTCAGGCAGCAGGCGAACGTAATCGAGCAGACGCTTCGCGGGAATCGTCCCCGCACCCTTGCGCGTCACCTTCGCCGGGCACGTGGAGCGGATCCCAAGCTCCAAATCGGTCGCCGTCAGCGTCAGTCCTTCATCCCCGGCTTCCAAAAGCACATTGGACAGAATCGGAATGGTGGTCTTTTTCTCCACCACACCTTGACTCAAGCCAAGCTCGCGCACGAGATCGGCTTTGTTGACGGTAAACTCCATCCTGGGCTCCTTCGGATTCCTGCTTGATCTAACAGTGTATCTCTGTCCGGCGCTTTCTTGGGGGGATTGTTGCTATTCGGATCTGGTTATTTCTTTAAGAGAATATATTCATAGAAGAAGAACGAATACATCGGGGCTGTGGAAATGTGGAAAATCACTCATCCCTCTGATTCTAAGAGAAATATCCGCCACCTCCCCTGTTGAAAGCCAGCCCCGAAAACAGGGCGAAACGGCCCTCGCCGCAGCCCGACCCACACCCCCCACCCATGCCCCGCAAAGGGGGGTGTGGATGCGGGTCTCGCTCCCCATCAAATGAGGGGATTAGCCTGTGGATGAACCTGTTCAATTCAGGTTATTTCGCCATGAAGACAATCGGCGCCACTTCGGACCCATGGAACCGGCTTAAAAAGTCCCGGGCCGGGCCGTACTGTTCCGGCGCAATCACCGCCGCCTTCAACGTGAGCGAACGCTCCACCGTCACCTGCCCGGCATTCGCCACCCACTGGCTCGAAAACGATCCGAACGAGCTTTCGAGCTGATCCTGATCCGGCAACTCGTCCAGCTTCAAGTGCGCCGGCACCTCCCAGATGATCTTCTCCGAGAAGCTCGCCGGCTTGATCACCAGCGGATGCTGCCGCTTCGCCTTGGCCACGTTCGGCACGCCCCCGTAGCTCGTCGGACCGCTCTTCACCATCCACAGCCGCCCTTGCATCACCCGCGCGTAGGACGGCGCCTTAAAGGTGAGCCGCAGCTCGTAGGTCGAGCTCGCTACATCGTATTTGCCTTCGGTGTTTGACACCTCCACGCCCCGGATCGTGTAGTTCAGCCAGGCCACCAGGGATCGTCGCAGCCGGTCCGCATCGAGGCGCTGTTTCTGCTCCTCGCGGTCAAACGCATCCTGGCCCCGGGCCACTTCGCGCAGCTGCCCTTCGAGCGACCCATCGGCGTTCAGCTTCATCGTCCACGTCCGCTCCGTGTGGTTCACCTGCGGTTCCACTTCCGGCGTTTTGAACAGCGACCCCTTCTCCCCGGCGATCAGCAGCGCATTGGCCCCCTGCTCGTGATCCGGCAGGTAGCCGAACGGCACGTGCGGGTCGGTGGGGTCAAACAGCACCAGCCGCCCGACGCCGGCCACCGTCAGCGCCGCTGGCAGCTTGGTGTCTTCGGGCACCGAGATGGCGATGATCTCGTGATTGAACGGATGCGGCGAAGGCCAGTCCTCCTTCGTGTAGCGCGAGTTGCCGCTATAGATCGACACCGGATAAGCGCTGATGC
Source organism: Bryobacteraceae bacterium (assembly GCA_044226365.1). Lineage (GTDB taxonomy): Bacteria > Acidobacteriota > Terriglobia > Bryobacterales > Bryobacteraceae > JALHNI01. The sequence continues at coordinate 26,277 of JBGAHE010000071.1, read as the reverse complement.
CGTGGACGCGCAGCATCGAGCGCAGCAGGTTCGCTTTGTCCTTGCAGTCGCCGTAGGCCTTGGTCAGAATGTCCTCGGCCGCGTGCGGGATGTAGCCGCCGCCCATCGCCGTATCCTTCGAGATGGCGACATAGCGGATCCCCTGGACGAAATCACCCAAGGCGCGAATCCGGTCGAGAGGCGCGTCCTTGCCGGCGGCCAACGCTTTCGATTTACTCTCGACGGCCGGCGTCGGCGTCACCTGGCTCTCGACCACCGTCGTGTTCCAAGCGGCCACATCCTTCCAGTCGCGGAAGATCACCATCTGTTCCGGACTCAGCGTCGTGCCCGCCGGCGGATAGACGCTCACCGCGATGCGCGGCGTCAAAGCCTTCAGACCCAGGCCGCTCGGTTCATATTCGATCGGCGCCAGGTTCCGCGCCTCCCAAACGTAGGTAGCGCCGTTCACCTGTGGCTCGGCCTTGGCGTTCTGATACGCCCTCGCCTCAGCGCGCCAACCATTGGGGACCGTCAGTTGAAAGCGGCTCAGCAGATGCGGCAGATCGTCCTGAAAGCTGAACTCGAACTGCGAGAAGATCGTCCGCTCCTCGAGTGTCAACTCCGCGCCGAACACCGAGCCGGGGTCGGCCTCCGAACTGGCGCTCAGCACGACGGCCTTGCGGTTCGAGTACAACTCGTAGGAACTGGCCGAAGACTCGATGGCGTCCTTTTTCGAGAACTCCTTGACCTTGCCGCCGGAGTAAATCAGCCAGGCTTTGGCATCGGTCACCTTGGAGTACTTATTGTCGAAGGAGACGCCTTTGGCGGCTTCTTTGCGGCCATTGGTGGTCAGCACGCGCACCGCATAGCGATAGGTGGTCTGCCGCCGGCCGGTTTCTTCGAGCGTTACGCGTTCTTCGTTCCACAGCACCACGGCGCCGGTGGAATCCGGATACTTGCCCGCCTCCGAAGTCTGCAGTTCCTTCAGCCACGAAGGCGCGTCCGCCGCCGAAGCAGCCAGAGCCAAACAAAACAGCAGGAAACCACGGTACATCTTACTTGGCCCTCAAAGTCAGCGTATGCGTATCGCTCTGATGCATGGTGTCGAACGCCCTCTTCAGCGTAGGATACGCTTCGCGCGCAAAGTAGTTGGAGCCTTTGCGGCCCCACACCAACTCGCGCTTGGCGATGAGTTGCTTACCCCCGGAAGCGATCGCGGCGTTGTGCTTGTAGTCGCCCACCTCGCCCAACGAAAGCTGCCCCGGCATGTCCGGACTCTCGAGCGCCATATCCTCGGGGAAGTCGATCACCACTTCGTCGCGTTCGATGTAGGAGTGCTGAAAAGCAATCGCGTTCTTGCGCTCGCTATCGGAGAACAGCGCCGCATTGCGGTACTGGAAGAAGCCCGGCTGGAAGAACAGACGCTTGCCGGTGCGCTGAGCGTAAGTGTCCATCGACAAGTCAAACTCGACGTGATAGTTGCCTTCCACGGTGTTCGCATTCTGCACCTTCAGATTGGTAATCTGTGCGCCGGGATAGCGGTTTTCCAGATCCTTCCTGACGCTTTCGTTGCGCTCGCCTTCGGAGTAGTTATCAAGGTCGCGTTTCTCGGCCACGCTGAAGTAGCCGCCGTAGTCCATCGACACATGGCCGCTGAGCGAGCCCTCGGCGGTGAGCTTCAATTTAGCCTTGCGCGCGAGCACCGATTCTTCCGGCACGCTCGCCGGCATCTGCAGCAGCTTCGCGTCCTTGCTATCGGCGAACAAGGCGGGCTGGCTGTGTTCGTCATAGTCGGCCATGCCGGCCGGCAGATAGGGCACGGCGGGGTTGAAGGTGTAATACTGCTCGCCGTTCTTAAAGCCGATCAGGACGTTCGGCAGCAGATAGCGATCGAGGAAATCGATGCGGAAGGAGGCGGCCCGGGAAGAGCCGGCCCGGATCAGTACGGGCTCGAGTCCCGCGGCTTGGGCGAGCGCGAAATACAGCGCCAGGATGTCGCCGCTGGTGCCGATCTTATTCTTTAGGGTCTCGCCGGAATGCAGGTTCCCTTCCTTCTTTTTGTAGAAGGCCTCGCGCATTTCGTTGGTCAGCCCTTCCGTTTGGTAAGCCACGTTGCGGATGTTGACCTGCACCCAGCGGCACAAGGCGGCGGCTTTGCCAAACACCTCTTTCTCGTTCGCGGTGACTTGCGCGGCGATCTGCTTCACGTCGCCATTCACCTTCACTTCTTTCTTGAACTCGTCGTAGAGCTGCCTCCCGAGCGACGGCCAATACTTCGTCGGCTTAACGGCCTCCGTCTGCGTGTAATAGAGCAGAATCCAGGCCTGGGCATCGTCGCGTGACGGCATCCTCGGTTCTTCGCGCAGTGCGGGCACATCCTGCAAGCTGGTGGCGACAAACTCGCGGTAACGCTGATCGCGTTCCACCGGCTTCCACGCCGGCGGCTTGCAGTTGAACGGATAGTAGCGCATCACCGAGGAGAAACCCGGGTGCACCAGTGGCTTCACAAAGTAGGTGACGCGCCAGGTGGGAACTTCCCGCTGCATGACGAGCTTCATGTAGGTGGGCAGATACTCGGTGTAAACCTCGGTCCACTGATACTCGATGATGGCGCCTTCTTCGAGCGCGGGTAAGGCGAGCTTCTTCACCTTCAACCGGGAGCGGCCCACCTTCGCAGCCACGGTGTCAAAGATCTGGTTATTCTTCAGCTCGACGATGGAGCCATCGGTCTTGATGGTCCGCGCGCGGATGTCGACTAACGACATGCGAATTTCCGGAAAGTATGGAATCTCCACGTTGCCGTACTTATCCACGGCACGCTGGTTATACAGCTTCATCCGGACATAGTTCTGCACCCGGTGCATGGCGTAGTTACCCTGCGGGGTGTCATCCACATACGCATCCCAGAAGATGGCTTCAGCGTCCGCCTTCGGGTCAATCTTGGCCGTCTTTAATTGGAGTAATTCCGGCTCAATGGGCTTCCATTCGGTGGCGCCGTGAAGCAGGGGGAGAAAGGTGAGTAAGGCTAGCGTGGGATGACCCAGTGCGCGAATCCGCATACCTCACAATATCGGATTAACGAATGTTTTCCAGTACCTTCCTGCGCTGTTACGCCAGTTCCAGTACTGGAGAAGTTACGCGTTTAAGGCGTCGATGAGGCTGTGAATCGAACGGTTTAGGTCGCCGTCGCGTTGCCGCAGCGACTCAATTTTTTGTACGGAATGCAGTACGGTGGTGTGGTGTTTCCCGCCAAAAGCGCGGCCAATTTCGGGTAAAGAAGCGTTGGTGAGCTCTTTGGTGAGATACATCGCAATTTGCCGGGGATAGGCAATCTTACGTTCGTTCGATTTCAACTTGAGCTGCGAGGGTTGCAGGGAGTGGCGTTCCGCCACCGCGCGAATGATCGAGTCGATTGTGATGCGCTTTTCCGGGCCCGTGGCCAGGTGCTTCAGCGCGTGCTGCGCCATTTCCATCGTGATGTTGGCGCGCGTCACCGAGGAGTAAGCAATCAGCTTGATCAGGGCGCCTTCAAGCTCGCGGATGTTGCTCTTGGTTTTGGTGGCGATGAAGATGCGAACATCTTCGGGCAGATGGATGCCCACGGCCTCGGCCTTTTTGTCGAGGATGGCCATCTTGGTTTCGAGGTCCGGGGGCTGAACGTCGACCATGAGTCCCCATTCGAAGCGGGAACGCAGACGCTCCACCAGGCCGGGGGTGTTCTTGGGCGGCGAATCCGAGCTGAGGATGATCTGCTTCTGGTGGTCGAACAGCTCGTTGAAGGTATGGAAGAACTCTTCCTGGGTGCGTTCCTTGCCGGCCAGAATCTGGACGTCGTCGACCATCAGGACGTCGGCGGTGCGGTAGTGGGCGTGGAACTGCGCCATGCGGTCCAGCTTGATGCAGTTGATCATCTGGTTCATGAACCGCTCGGAGGTGGTGTAGATGAGCCGCAGCGAGCCGTAGCTATCCATCAGTTGGCGGCCGATGGCGTGCATGAGGTGCGTTTTGCCCATCCCGACGCCGCCGTAGATGAACAGCGGGTTGTAGGAGTTCGAGGGTGTGGTGGCGACGGCTTTGGCGGCCGCGTGGGCGAACTGATTGCAGCTACCGACCACGAAGGTGTCGAAGGTGAACTTGGAGTTCAGGTGGACCGTGGGGGCCGAGAAAAGGGCTTCGAGCGAGCCATCGCTGCCGCCGTTGCTGCCGGCGGCGGCTTCCGCCGCCGCGGCGCGCAGGCCCGGCTGGTAGAGCACGCGGCGGAGGGGCAGGCGCGAATCGCGAATGACGGTCCAGATGGCGTCCGAGTACTCTTTTTCGATCCACTCGGCCGTTTCGGCATTGGGGACGCGAACCGTAAGCACATCGCCTTCCACCGCCTCCTGGACCGTCGGCTGAATCCAGTTCTGGTAGCCGTCGGTGCTCAGTTGGAGCGACAAAGCCTGCTTAATTTGGTCCCAAACGTTCATTGCGTCGAAACGGATCTCCCTCGTTCAAGTGCCTTGTTCCCCGCCGTTTGACAGGCGCAATATACCCACAGTTTTTCCACAGAACTGTGGAAAAAGGGGGTACACTTCGACTGTGTAGGAAATTTCCCTTTTAGCAGACTCGTTCGGGAGGGGGGGTCGGCGAACTGCTCATCTCAGCTTTTCTAAAGGCCCTGCGATTCATGAGTCTAGCATAAATCTAAAGATTGCAAGCGACGTGGCCAGGAAAAATTAAGCGATTTGGTATCAATCACTTACAAATTTCTATAACTGTCGTTTTTATGCGCGGGACGGGCGATTTTCCGTCCCGGGACGAGACTTCCCAAGCGTAATCCACAGGCAATCCAACTACTTCGCCGTTCGACCCGGTAGAATGGTGCCGGAACGGCCCGGATGATGGGATCTGAAGCGCAGGTCACAGTGTCGATTGTGATCCCGACGTGGGAGCGTCGGGAGCTTGTTTTGCGCCTGCTGGAGCTGCTGGAGAGGCAGACGGTACCCCCCTACGAGGTCATCGTGGTGGACAACGGATCGACGGACGGGACGGCCGACGCCGTGTCAAAACGTGCGACTGTGATTCGGCTTACAGAGAATTTGGGGTTTGCGGCGGCGGTGAATCGGGGGATCGCGGCGGCGCAGGGGAACTGGATCGGGGTGGTGAATAACGACATTGAGCCTCGGGAAGACTGGCTCGAATTACTACTTAAATCAAAGGCGATGTTTGTTACCGGCAAATTGCTGGATTTGAGAAAGCCTGAGCTGCTGGACGGAACCTTCGACCTCATCTCCCGGGCGATGATGCCGTGGAGGGCGGGCAGCGGGCGGCCGGATGTGGCCCCCGTAATCTACAATAATAGAACCTCGATTGCTTCCTGGACCGCGGTCTTCTACCGGCGGGAGGTTTTCGAGCGGGTGGGCCTGTTGGACGAGGCGTTCGGCTCCTATTACGAGGACGTCGACTTCGGGCTCCGGTGCGCGTTGGCAGGGATCGACGGGGAATATGTGGCTGAGGCGGTGGCGCTTCATGCGGGCAGTGCCACACTCGGGGCGTGGCGTGCGGCCACGGTGCGCCTCTTGACCCGCAATCACCGCCTGTTGATTCAGAAGCACTTAGGCCGCCAGTTAACATGGCCCACCAGATGCAGAGTAATTGCCGCCCAGCTCTTATGGGCGATGCTCGCGATCCGCCATGGCCAAGTGGCGGCGTGGTGGAACGGGTGGCGGGAAGATTTGCCGGCGACCGGCAAACCGGAGGACCCGCCACGCGTCGAGCGGTTTCTGCAGGAGAGCGAACGGGAGCTGTACCGGCTCCAGAAGGAGACAGGCTTTGACTGGTACTGGCGCATGTACTTCAGCCTGTTCCCGCCGGGATGAGCGGCGTCGCGGCAGTGATCGTGACCTACAACTCGGCCGAGCATCTGGCCGAGTGCCTGGAGGCGTGCCGGGAAAAGGTCGCCACCATCGCGGTGGTGGACAATGCGTCCAGCGACGGGAGCGCGCAATGGGCGACGATCGCGAACGGGGAGAATCGCGGCTTTGCGGCGGCGGTCAATCAGGGTTTTCGGGCGACCACCGAGCCTTTGGTGTTGATTCTAAACCCGGATTGCCGGTTAGAGAGTGGGCTCGAGGCCATGACGGCGCTGTTTAACGATCCGGCAGTGGGGGCTGCCGGAGGCATGTTGCTCCATGAGGGTGGAGCACGGCCAGCGGGCTCCACGGTACAAGTGGGGTTTACGGTGAGGGGTTTCCCGACATGGCAGAACCAGGTGGCCGAGCTCACGGGGCTCAATCGCCTTTGGGCGAGGAACCCCCTCAATCGCGGGTATCGGTACCTGGACCGGGACCTCAATTGTGAACAAGACGTGGACCAGCCGGCCGGGGCGTTGCTGATGGTGCGGCGGACGGCTTGGGAGCAGGTGGGGGGATTCGACGAAAAGTTCTACCCGGTTTGGTTCGAAGACGTGGATTTTTGCTACCGGGTGAAGCAGGCGGGGTGGCGAATCCGGTACACGCCGGGGGTACGGGGTACCCACGCCGGGGGCCACTCGGTGAACAAGTTGTCGTGGTCCTGCAAGCAGATGCACTGGTATGGTAGCCTGCTAAAGTACGCGGAAAAGCACTGGAGCGGGCGCGGTGAGCGCCGGGTTGCGTTCGCTCTGTTCCTGGTGTCCATGCCGCGAGGGGTGATCGGGGCGTGGGGACTCCAAAGCCTGGAGCCTCTGGCCGTGTATGGGAAATTAGCTATTCAGGCATGGCGGGTTCTTTGGAAACGTGCTCGGAACGGGCGGAATGGCAGCAGTAAATAGGGATTCATGACTCAAAACGGCCTAGTCTCGGTCACAATCGTGACCTATAACAGTGGACGATTTATCAAACGGTGTCTTGAGTCAGTACTCGCCCAGAAATACGCGCTAAAAGAAATCGTCGTCGTCGATAATGCCTCTACGGATGGTACGGTCGACATCCTGGATCTATTTGATGACCAGGAAAAATTCAAAGACGTCCGCATCTACTACAACGACACAAATATCGGCTTTGCCGCGGCTCAGAATCAAGCGATTCAGCTCTCCAGCGGCGAGTGGGTGTTGACGCTCAACCCGGATGTCCTCTTACTCCCGAATTTCCTGCAGGCGTTAGTGGACGCGGGCAACCGCGATCCGAAGATCGGGACGGTGTGCGGGAAGCTACTGGCGATGAGCGCCACGTTCGACCTGCCGGAAACGCCGATTGTCGATTCGACGGGGATCTACTTCAACCCCATGTTGCGGCACCTGGATCGCGGCAGCCAGGAAGTGGACAACGGCGAGTACATGAATTACGAGTACGTCTTCGGCGCGACCGCCGCGGCCGCACTCTACCGCCGGGAGATGATTGACGATATCTCGGTGCCGGGCACCGGCGACCGTCCCGCGGCCGGCGAGTTTTTCGACCCCGACTTCTTCGTCTATCGCGAGGACGCCGATGTGGCGTGGCGGGCGCAGTTGTTGGGCTGGAAGTGCCTCTATACGCCCTATGCGCGCGGCTACCACGTGCGCGCGGTGCTCCCGATGAACCGGCATGCGCTGCCGGCCGTGATCAACATGCACTCAGTGAAGAATCGCTTCCTGATGCGGATCAAGAACATCAGCCCGGACCTGTACCGGCAGCATTGGGCGGCGATCACGTCGCGCGATCTGGTGGTGATTGGCGCCTGTTTGCTGAAGGAGCATTCGTCGCTGCGGGCCTTCTGGCTGGTGGCGAAGAACTGGTCGCGGCTGATGGAGAAGCGCCGCTGGATTATGGCCAACAAGCGGGTGAGCGATGCCTATATGTCGGCATGGTTCCATTTCCAGCCGCAGGCCTGGCCGGCTTCGAAACAGACGGTGCGCGGCGCAAAGCAAATGGCGGCGCGCGCGGTTCGCGGCTAAGTCGTTCAGCGTTCGATGCACATTGCCATCGTCGGAACGCGCGGCATCCCCGGCCGCTACGGAGGTTTCGAGACCTTTGCCGACGAACTGGCCCGGCGCTTAGTGGAGCGCGGCCACCGCGTTTCGGTGTACTGCCGGGAACGCCATTCCGAACCCACCTACCTGGGTAGCGAACTGCGCTACCTGCCCACGATCAAGCACAAGTACTTCGACACGATTGCGCATACCGGCTTTTCGACGGCGCATTTGCTGGCGCATCGGGTAGATGTGGCGCTGTACTGCAATGCGGCGAACGCGATCTTCTGCTGGCTGCCGCGGCTGTGCGGAATGCCGGTGGCGCTGAATGTGGATGGCCTGGAGCGGCATCGCAAGAAGTGGAACCGGGTGGCGAAGGCCTGGTACCGGATGTCGGAGTGGCTGGCGACGTTTTGCCCGACCGCGATTGTGACGGACGCGGCGGCGATCGAGCAGTATTACCGGGAGGCTTACCGGAAGGAATCGACGATGATTCCTTACGGGGCGGAACCGGCGCGGCTGGAGTCGGACCGGGTGTTGGGGGAGTTGGGGCTGGAGCGGGATCGCTACTTTCTGTACGTGACGCGCTTTGAGCCGGAGAACAATCCGCTGCTGGTGCGCGAGGCGTTCGAGACGTTGGATACGCCGCTGAAGCTGGCGCTGATTGGCGATGCGCCGTACGCGGCCGAGTACATTCAGCGGATTCGCGACACAAAGAATCCGCGGGTGGTGCTGCCGGGGGCAATTTACGGCGATGGGTATTCGGAGCTGCAATCGCACTGCTATGCGTATGTCCACGCGACCGAGGTGGGTGGGACGCATCCGGCCTTGATCGAAGCGATGGGGCGGGGGGCGCTGATCCTGTATCTGCGGACAGCGGAGAACGAGGAAGTGGCGGGGGGGATCGGGCTGCCGTTTACGCAGGAGACGCTGGCGGCAACGATGCAGCGGGCGCTCGAGATGTCGCCGGAGGAGCGAGCGGGCTGGCAGCAAAAGGCCGTGGCGCGGGTGCGCGAGCGCTACTCCTGGGACGCGGTGACGGACTCTTACGAGCGGCTGTTTCGGCGGTTGAAGCCCTAGAAGGGCGGGAAGAGCGTGCCGGAACCGAGGAGCAAGTCCGGGTCGAGGCGGCGTTTGACGGCGCGCATGGCGGCCACCTGATCGGGCTTGTACTGGAGCGAGAGCAGCTTCGATTTCGTTTTGCCTAAGCCATGTTCGGCGGCGACGGAGCCACCCAGCGAGACGGCTTTGCGAGCAAATTCACTGAGCTGCCAGACGCCGGCGTCGTAGCGCTGTTGGGTGGACGGCATCATGAGGACGTGGGCGTGGGCGTCGCCGCAGTGGCCGATGATGCAGTATTCGCCGGGCATGACGGCATCGAGGCTCTTGCGGTAGTAGGCGAGCATTTCGCGGTGTTTGTCGAGGGGGACGGAGAAGTCGGTGAGGAGGGTGGCGAAGCCGTTGCGACGCGAGATGGCGAGAGCGGTTTCGGGGAGGGCGTGACGGAACTGGCGGAAGCGTTCGCGGTCGGCGTCGGAGGTGCCGAACCAGGAGTCGCGTTCGAGGGCGCGCTGTTGGGTGAGGCGTTCGGTCCAGGAGTCGAGGTCGCCGTCGTCGATTTGTTCGATGATGAGGGCGGCGCGGGCGCGGCCGGTAAGTTCGGGGTAACGGCGAGCGATTAGATGCAGGCCGGCTTCGTCGACGTACTCGAGCATGCGGAGGTTGGGGACGGAGCGCCAGGCTTCGAGGGCATCCTGGCAGTCGTCGTCGGTGGCGAAGAGGATGACGCCATTCAGGAGCGAGGGGGGTGTGGGGAGGAGCTGGAGGTCGGCTTCGAGGACGATGCCGAGGGTGCCTTCGGAGCCGACGAAGAGGTCGATCCAGTCCATGCCGGGTTTGAGCGGGTAGCCGGCGGAGTGCTTGCGGACGTTGGGTTGAGGGACGAGGGGGACGTCGAAGTCGATGGGATCGCCGCGCTTGACGTCGAGGATGCGGCCGGTGGAGAGGACGACGCGAAGTCGTTGGACCCAGCGGCGGGTGGCGCCGTACTTGAAACTGCGGGAGCCGCTGGCGTTGCAGGCGATGGTGCCGCCGATGAAGGCCATGGTTTCGGTGGGGTCCGGGGGATAGAACTGGCCGGAGGCTTTGGCGGCGGCGTGGACTTCCTGAAGGGCGATGCCGGCGCCGACCCGGGCGCAGCCGGGCTGGACTTCGAGGCGGCGGAATTTTTCCAGGGAGACGACCCAGCCGCCATGGGGGACGCGTCCGCCGGTAACGCCGCTGCCGCCGCCGGCGATGGTCATGGGCATTTGTTGGGCGCGCGCTTCGGCGAGGATGGCCAGGAGTTCGGCTTCGGTTTCGGGAAGGCAAATGCGGTCGGCGTGACCTTTGACGCCGCTGGCGTCCTCGAGATAATCCCAGCTCATCGGGTCAGGGGGTCCTCCTCCCAGGGTGGGGTGCCGGTCATCAGGTGGGCGAGTTCGGGTTCGAGCTTCTCCATGCGCTCTTTCATGGCCCAGGCGACGCGGCGGTAGCTGAAGTGGCCTTTGACGCCGCTGCGGAGACGGGCGATGTATTGCGCTTCGGCGAAGTCCATCTTGAAGAGGAATCGGCCGCGGGCGGCAAAAGGTAAGAGGTAATGCGAACCGGGCTCGGGGAGGGTGTGCATGACGGCCCAGGCCTTTTCCATGACGCCGTCGTAGAAGGCGGGGGCGCCGTCGGGTTTGGCCCAGCCGAGGCGGCCGTCGTAGGGCTGGCGGAACTGCTGGCAGCGGCGGTGGCGATGGAGGTCGCGGTAGGCGCCGATGTCCATGATGATGTCGTAGACGTAGAGGCCGCCGCGGAAGTTGGTGAGGAGGTCGTCGTGTTTGCCGCGGGAGCGGAGGGCGACTTCGAGGACTTCGGCGCGGCGCGCGGCGGACCAGCCGGCGGCCAGTTCATAGAGCGAGCGGTAGGGAGCGTGGGTGACCGGGTAGAGCAGGGTGGCGACGATGTCGGCGGCGAGCTCAGTGGGGCGGAGCAGGTCGATGTCGTCGGTGGCTTCGGGGAGGGCGGAGAGATTCTGCCGGGCCCAGAGGGCGAGGTCGCGGCGGGATTGGGCGAGGTGCTCGTCGGGGTTGACGTACTTGGCGAGGGTGGGCGCGATGGGTTCGTTCGAGGCGGCGTCCCAGAGGCATTCGGGCTTCTGGGCGCAGGCGGTGGCGGTTTCGTCGCCCAGCTGGCGGAGTTCGGCGTACTCGCTCGCCTTCATGCGGCGGATCTGGCGTTCGAGCGTGCGGATGGAAGTGACCTGGCCGATGTTGGTGGGGACGCCGAACGGGAGCAGGTAACGGGCGATGTCGAAGGCGCGGGCGGTGAGGTTGCGCTCATAGGCGGCGGGCGACATGGCGTCGGGGCGGGGCAGGCGTTCGGTGAGGGCGGCGAAGGCCGTCTGGCGGACGCCCTGATAGGCGTTGATGAGGACGCGGGCGGCGGACTGATAGCGCGCGGCTTCGTCGGGGGTGAACTCCGGGGGCGTGATCACGCCCAGTTGGGAGAAGTCCTGGTAGCGGCTCGACTTGGCCTGGCCATCCCAGAGCTGTTCGTCTTCGATTTCGGTGGCGACGAGTTCGGAGATGCCTTCGAAGCAGAGGGCGAGGTGGCCGAGGTCGGCGATGGAGGCATGGCCGTACTGGAAGTAGAAGCTGTCGAGGAACTTAGCAGAGTCGTGGGTGCGGACCCAATCGATCGACTGGCGGATGGAATCAGCGGAACGGGAATAACGGGCCAATGCGTAGGCTGACTTCTCGGGCGGCATCGGGCCAATGGCAATCACACGACTCAGAGACACTCAGGCTATTCTAGCGACTAGTGCCAAAGATCCCAATCAAAAGAGTTCATCCTGCCGCGGTGCTGCCGCAGTATTCGCATGGTCCGAATGAGGATGCCGGAATGGACTTGTGCTCGGTGGAGAGCGTGTTGTTGCCGCCGGGTCAGCCGACGCTGGTGCCGACGGGATTGACGATCGAGCTGCCGCCGGGATACGAAGCGCAGATCCGGCCGCGGAGTGGGCTGGCGTTCAAGCATGCGCTGACGGTGCCGAACTCGCCGGGGACCATCGACCCGGGGTACCGGGGCGAGATCAAGGTAATTTTGCTGAACCTGGGGAAGACGACGTATCAGGTGAACGCGGGTGACCGGATTGCGCAAATGGTGATCGCGCAGTACGCGGCGGCGGAATGGGTGGAGGGCGACCTGGCCGAGTCGCAGCGGGGCGAGGGCGGCTTCGGTTCAACCGGCGTCGGTTAGAACTGCTTGCGGGCCCAGGCGATCGGCAGGCCGACGCAGAACAGGTGGGCGAAGATGCCGTTGATCAGGACGATCTTTTCCGGCGGGGGAAAGACCGGATGCGGGAACGCGGACGCCGGGACCACGATCAGGTTCATCAGCAGGTAGAAGGCGAGGCCGTAGACGAGGCCGCCGCGGATCCAGTGTTCGCGGAACCAGGGGATGTTCTGCCAGAGGACGGCGAAGCCGGCGGCGGCGAGCAGGGCGATCACGAAGTGCAGGATCAGGCCGAGGATGGCGCTGGGGGCTCCGCCATGATAGGCGGCTTCGCCTTGGAGGCCGCTGGCGATCGATTGCAGGATGAGGGCAGGGGAGGCGCCGCGGGCGCCGAAGAAGAGGAACGCATCGGCGAGGTCAAGGATGCCGCAGAGGAGGCCGCCGATGAGGGTCGCTTTCATGTTGGCTTCAGGGTAGCGTCAATCGGTGCGGGAGGGGTGCACGTTAGCGGAGGTCGATTTGGCGGGTTTCGCGGGCTGATTTGGCGAGGGAGATGCGCTCGGCGCTGGCGGCGAGGCGATCGATGGTGTCGGGGTCGGCGAGGTCGGGGTTGGTGGTGGTGACGAGGCGGTAGTCGCCGGGGGGCAGTTCGCGGAGGGTGTAGCGCCCGGTGGCGTCGGAACGGGTTTCGGCCACGACCTCGCGGCCACTGACGGCCATCACCTGGACGTTGGGGACGGGTTCGCCGGAGCGGAGGACTTGGCCGGTGAGTTCAGCGGTGCCGGCTTCGAAGACGGCGGTGAGTTCGCCGGGCGCGCCGGCGGTGAGGTCGAGGACGCGGGTGGAGGTGAGGCTGCCGAGTTGGAGCGTCTTGAGGTAGTAGCCGGCGGGGAGATTGGCGACGAAGACGCGATAGCCGGCTTTTTGCAGATTGCGGATGACGAGTTTGCCGTCCGGCTCCACGCGGCCGGCGGCGTTGCTGGCGGCGCCTTGCTCAAGGGGATAGAGCTGGAACATGACGTTCTTGAAGAGGGTCGGATCGTCGGCCTGGAGGGTGACGGGGAGTTCGAAGACGGGTTCGAGCTGGAGGGAGAGGTTGGAGACGTCGCGGTCGCCGACGTTCAGAACCAGACGGCCGGAGCGGACGCCTTTGGCGCCGGGAGCCATGGCGTGGAGGACGTAGGAGCCGCTGGTGACGTTGGGGAGTTCGAAGTCGCCGTTGGGACGGATGGAGGTGCTGTGAAGCTGGACGCCGAAGGCGGAGCGGTCGGTGGCCTGGAGCCAGACGTTGCCGCCGGCGCGGCGGAGTCCGGTGGCGGCGGGGTCGACGCCGGTGACCTGGCCGCGGACGGTGACGGCGTTGACTTTGACGAGGCGGAGGTCGACTCCGGCGCGGGTGCCGGCGGCGGCGACTTCGATGGGCTGGGCGCCGGTGAGGTCGGTGACGCCGGGGAAGTAGGTACGGGGATAGACGCGCTGCGGCGAGGTGCGGACGCGGGAGCCCCCGGGCTGGGTGTGGGCGAGGATGTAGTAGCGGCCGGGGTTGAGGCCGTAGAGGCGGTACTCGCCGAGGTCGTTGGTCAGGGCGGTTTGGCGCTGGACGAGGATGCGTTCGCCGAGTTGGGGCGAGCGGGCCCAGGCGAGGCAGGTGACGTTGATATGGACCAGGGGCTCGCCGTCTTCGTCGACAATCCGGCCGGTGATGACGCCCTGGCGTTGGAGCTTGAGTTCGACGGGGGCGTTGGCGTCGCCGGAGGTGAAGTTGAAGATGTGGGCGGCGTCGACGGGGACGAAGCCGTTGCGCTCGACCATGGCGGCATAGGAACCGGCGGGGAGAGTGCCACGGAAGGCGCCATCGGGGCCGGTGGCGAAGACACGGTTGTTTTCGCCGAGGGCGGCAACGCCGGGGCGATTCTGAACGCGGCCGCGCACCATGAAGGTGATGGTGGCTTTGGGGACGGGCTGGCCGGTGGCGGAATCCGTCACGCGGCCCTGAATGGTGGCGAGTTCGCTGGGCTGTGGGGGCGGGGCTTGGGCGCCAAGGGCCGCGGCCAACAGCAACGAGGCGAAGGGGCGCATACTTCATTTTACGGGTGAGGAGCGAGAACGTCGTAAACTGTTCGAAGATGCCGCAAACCTCTCGCCGGAAATTCGCCGCGTTGTTGGCCTCTCCCGCGCTGGTGCCGGCCGCCGCTTCGGCGCAGGCTCCCGCTACTCCGGCGCCCGCAGCTGGCGAAGATGTGGACGCGCTCGCGCGCAATCAGATTCAGAGCAACTCGACGCGCCTGAAGAATGTGAAGCTCGACATGAGCGTGGAGCCGGCATTCGCCTTTAAGCCGTGACCGACGATATTCTGTTCGCGCCGATTACGGAGTTGAATGCGCGCCTGCGCAAGCGGGAGTTCTCCTGCCAGGAGTTGACGCGGGCGTATCTGGAGCGGCTGGAGAAATTCGGGCCGCGCTATAACGCGGTGGCGCTGCTGATGCGGGAGCAGGCGATTTCCAAGGCCAAGGACGTCGATGGAGATTTGAAGCGGGAGCGCTTCCGGGGCATGCTGCAGGGCATTCCGTTCGGGGCGAAGGATCTGCTGGCGGTGAAGGGTCAGCCGACGGCGTGGGGCGCGCGGCCATTGGCCGGGCAGGTGTTCGACTACGACGCGACGGTAATCAAGAAGCTGGCGGGGACGGGCGCGGTGCTGACGTCGAAGCTGGCGATGGTGCAGTTGGCGGGCGGGGGCGGATACCGGTTTCCGGCGGCGTCGATGTCGGGGCCGGGGCTGAATCCGTGGAGCCGGTCGCATTGGAGCGGCGGGTCTTCGTCGGGGTCGGGCGCGGCGGTGGCGGCGGGTTTGGTGCCGTTTGCGCTGGGTTCGGAAACCAGCGGATCGATTCTGACGCCAGCGGCTTTTTGCGGCGTGACGGGGCTGCGGCCGACTTACGGGTTGGTGAGCCGTTATGGCGCGATGCCGTTGAGCTGGACGCTCGACAAGATCGGGCCGTTGTGCCGGAGCGCGGAGGATTGCGGCTGGGTGCTGCAGGCGATCGCCGGGGGCGATGGCAAGGATCCAGGTTCGGCGGGCAAGAGCTTTTACTATGCGCCGCAGTTCGCGCGGCCGTTGAATGAACTTTCGATCGCGTATGCGCCGGTGGATTTTGAAGGCTGGGCGCAGCCGGCGGCGCGGGCGGCGTTTCAGACGGCGCTCGAAGTGGTGAAGTCGATGGGCGTGAAGCTGAAGCCGGCGCAGATTCCGGACTTCCCGTATGGGGCGGTGCTGGGGCCCGTGATCAGCTGCGAGTCGGCGTCGGTCTTCGAGGAGTTCATTCGGAGCGGCAAGGTGGATCAGCTCGACGATAAGAAGCAGATCGCGGGCTTGAAGGCGTCGCTGGAGATTCCGGCAACGGATTACCTGAAGGCGATGCGCGTGCGGTCGGTGATTCGGCAGGCGTTCCACGAGCTGTTTGCGGAGTACGATGCGATTTTGACGATTTCGCGCAATGGGCCGGCGTCGCGGATTTCAGAGCCGCTCGATGCGGGCATGGGCGTGACGCCGCCGGCCGAGCGCGGCTTTGCGGGCATCATTCCGGCAGGCAATCTGGCGGGGTTGCCGGCGCTTTCGCTGCCGTGCGGTTTTGCGGGCGAGTTGCCGGTGGCGCTGCAACTGGTGGGCCGGGCGTTCAACGAGAACGTGATTCTGGCGATCGGCAAGGCGTTTCAGGAACGGACGGACTGGCACAAGCGCCATCCGAAAGTGGCGTGAACCCGACGCGAGCTCAACGCCGCGAGGCTCTGGCGGAGGGGATTCATGACGTCCTCATCTTAGGGGGCGGGATCAACGGCGCGGGCATTGCGCGCGACCTGGCGCTGCGGGCCAAGACGGCCGGGCATCCTTTGCGGATCGCGCTGGTGGACAAGGGCCATTTCGCATCGGGGACGAGCGGACGCAATTCGCAGCTGATCCACGGCGGTCTGCGGTATTTGAAGTACATGGAGTTCGGGCTGGTGCGCGAGGCGCTGCGGGAGCGTTCGACGCTGCTCGAGATTGCGCCGCATCTGGTGGAGCCGCTCTCGTTCCTGATTCCGATGTACAGCCAGTTTGCGAAGTACTTCTACGGGACGGGGTTGTGGCTGTACGATACGTTGGCCGGCGAGCGAAACATCTCGCCGCACCGGAGCGTGCCGCTGCAGGAACTGGCGAAGCTCGAGCCGGGGTTGAATCGCGAGGAGCTGGTTTCGGCGGCGGTGTTCTGGGATGGGCGCGTGCACTCGGCTCGATTCGTGCTGGAGAATCTGTTCGAGGCTGAGGCGAACGGCGTGGTGCCGATGAACTATGCCGAGGCGGTGCGGTTTGAGCAGCGGGACGGCGTGTGGACGGTCGGTGTGCGCGAGGTGCTGGGGGGCGGGGAGTATGAGGTGCGCGCGCGGCGGCTGGTGAATACGACGGGTCCGTGGGCGGGCGAGGTGTGGCCGAAGGAGAATTCGCTGCGGCTGGTGCGGGGTTCGCACATCATTGTGTCGCGGCTGAATCACAGCGATCACGCGATTGCGTATTTCGAAGAGAACGGCCGGATCATCTTCTTCATTCCTTGGGGCAGCCGGGGCGATTTGACGCTGATCGGGACGACGGACGTGGACCATGACGGGTCGCCGGACGAGGTACGGATCTCGGCGGAGGAGACGGCGTATCTGCTGAAGATTGCGGCCGATATTTTCCCGGAGTCGCGGGGGATGCAGCCGATTGCGAGCTACAGTGCGCTGCGGCCGCTGGTGCAGGCGACGGGGGCGTCGGCGACGTCGACGAGCCGGGAGCATCGGATCTGGGCGTCGGACGACGGCGTGATCCATGTGGCGGGCGGCAAGTACACGACGTATCGGGCGATGAGCGAAGAGGCGGCCGATCTCGCGGCGCCGCCAGAGTTGCGCGAGGTGCACCGGACGGCGGAGGTACCTTTGAATGGAAATTCGCGAGAAACGATCGAAGAGCTGAAAAAATCGCTCGATCCTGCGTTAGTGAAGATGTACGGTGTGCGCACCCCGCGGGTTCTGGATCGAGCCAAGCAGCTGGGTTCCGCCGAAGCGGCCCAGGTGGCCGAGGCGGTGGAAGCCGAATGGGTGATGCGCCTGTCGGATCTGCTGCATGTTTCCACCTATTGGGGCTATGAGAAGCGCTGGAACGAGGGTTCCCTTGAACCGCTGGCGCGACGGTTAGGAAAGCATCTGGGTTGGAGCGAGGCGCGGATTCAGGAAGAAGTTCGCTCGATCATCGGAGGAGACGGCGATGCCGGTGGGGCTTGAAGCGCATATCTATCAGCACCTGGTGACGCACGGGGTGGATGACTCCCTGGCGCAGGAAGCGGCGGAGCGTTGCGCGAACGCCATTCTGCGGGACACCATCTACGGCGCCGCCATTGGTGGGGTGACGGGGCTGCTGATCGGCAAACATCCGGTGGTCGCGGCGATCATCGGCAGCGCGGGGGTGGTGATCGGGGGCGCGGCCGGGGGCTATCACGCCTACATGAGCCGCAGCTGCGACGAATATCGCAATGCCGCGATCGACATGGCGGCGTTGCATTAGTCGAAGCGTTCGGGGTATTTGGGTTTCTTGCGTTTGGGCGATTCGTCGAGGACGCGGACGCTCTTGATCAAGCCGACCTGTTCGCGGGCCAAAGCCTTGACTTCTTTGGTTTTGGCGAACTTTTTCGCGGCTTTTCGCTTCTTGGTGGCCATGAGCAATTGACCTCTCCTCATCCGATTGTTACCATACATGTGCGGGGTGGAGCAGTCTGGTAGCTCGTTGGGCTCATAACCCAAAGGTCGCAAGTTCAAATCTTGCCCCCGCAACCAGCCAAAAGTTGGTTTAGCTTCAACCTCTTAGGCCATTCCGGCCACTCCCCCAAAAATCTTCAAAAACAGCCAACTGTCACCAAAACTGTCACCAATTTTGGTGCACTTTTGGATTTTGGCCTGCTTGAGGCAGCTCTTTGAGCACCTCTGGGCAACCGAGGGGCACCCTTGAGCATGCAGGGCAGGTTATCGCCCGAGACTTCGGTGAGTTCGTCGTCTCAAAACAAAAGCTGAAGAAGGCCGAAGGCATCTGTTTGGTGCGGGAGAAGCGAGAAACGGCTACTCAAACGCTCGGATTTACCGCGCGGCCGTTTGTGCTTTGTGGACTGCCGATTCGGCGCCCCCCAGCCGACCAACTTCTTTTTGAACGTCGGAATGGGCATTTCACGCTGCAAGTCACGGGTCACCCTGAATTTGGCCTTCCCTTTGGCCAGGATCGTCTTGTGCCAATCTTCTTGGCGACGATGGCTGTCCGGCAGCAGAGCCGGATCGTGCGATTTGAATCGGCGGCTGAGCTTCTCGACACATTCGGACTTTCGAAGGGTGGCAAGGAGTACAGGCGTCTCATTTCTGCGTTCGAACGGATCTTCGGCGCGACCATCTTCTTCGGGACAGAATCAAACCGATCCGTTGCTAAGGTGATCCACCGCTCTCGGTTCAACTTCCTTTCCGAGGCGCAGATTTGGTACAACCGCGACCCAGACCAGGTGCCCTTGTCAGAAGAATTCGCCAACGTGGTGGTGCTCAGCGAGGAATTCTATCGGGAGATTTCAGAGCATCCGATCCCCGCCGACCTTGAGGCCGTCAAAGTCTTCGCGTGTGCACCAGCAGTGCTCGATTTGTTCGTTTGGCTGACTTATCGGTGCTTCTCGGCTAAGGGCCCAGAGCGGATTCCGCTTTTCGGCGTTTATGGGCTAGCCCAGCAGCTAGGCTGTGTGGAGTACTCGCGACCGCGGCGTTTCAAGGCCATGCTGGACCAATGGTTGGCTTCGATCCGCAAGCTGTGGCCAGATTGCCCGGCCGTTGTTTCGAGGGACGGTGGGTCACTGCTATTGAATCATTCCAAGGCGGTCATTCCGCAGCAAGAATGTGCGCTCCGGTTCCGCTGAGTTTGGCGAGGCTTGAGATAGAGCGGGTTGCGAAGCAACTTCATGCTGCGATATTTGCAGCTTTCCTTGCCAACCCGCAAGATGCTCGTCTTCTCCCTTCGGTCGCTCTGGCCGCTAGCATCGACTACTTCGTTCATGGAACCCGTATGGATTCAAAGACGCCTATTGCCTGAATTTCTCGGTCACAATGGCCCGTTGGGACAAGCACCTGTTAGAACGAGAAGTTGCGCTGGGTCAATAGGATACGATAGACTCATCCTGAAGAATTATACTCAGAATGACATTGTCGCTCGCCCAACCACTTGGCATCGCCACAAGCATCGACGCTAAACTTTGTGGTCGAGTGAGCGCCTACACGCAGGAAGACGCCGATTACTGGTCTTTCAGAGGAAATGGCGCGCGAGAACACATCCACGGCTACTTCCAATACCCCGCGATGATGGTTCCGGAGATGATCTCCGAGCTCATCAGCAGCATCATCGACGTCAAGCCATCCACGAAAGCCGTCTTCGATCCTTATGCTGGGTCTGGTACTGTTCTGACCGAGTCAATGCTCCAAGGCCGTGACTTCCTAGCCCGCGACGTGAATCCCTTGGCGATCCTTTTGTGCAAGGTCAAGCGAGGCCCCTTCTTTCCTGACGCAATGCGGGAGAAGGCCAAATGCCTCATTGAGCGCATCAAAGCTGATCAGAAGCAAAGCATTGAGGTCAGCTTTCCAGGCAGGGACAAATGGTTCACCACCGAGGTCGCCATCGAGCTCAGCAAGATTCGGCGATCCATCGAGTCTGAGTCGGCGATTTGGGCGCGGCGTTTTTTCTGGATTGCTTTGGCAGAAACGGTTCGGAAGACGAGCAATTCTCGTACTTCCACGTTCAAGCTTCACATGCGACCGGAGTCGGAACGACAGACTCGCAGTGTCAATCCGGTCGAGACTTTCACTGAAGTCTTGAAAGGGAATCTAGCGAGCCTTAATGCTCTGACCGAAGAGCTGCTTGAACAGGAGCATCTTTACCGCGGCCACTACAAGGGCACCGTCGATGTTCAACTTCGAGATGCAAGACTCAAGAAGTCGAACGGCACCGCCTTGTACGATCTTCTCGTGACCTCCCCTCCTTACGGAGACAACGTCACGACCGTGCCATATGGACAGCACGCTTATCTGCCGCTTCAATGGATCGAGCTGTCGGACATTGACGATGACGTCAATGAGGAATTCATCAAAACCACGCACGAAATAGACGCGCGCAGCCTGGGAGGAAGTAGGCGGGACGCTGTGAAGAAAACGAAAGAGTTGAAGGAGATTTCACCATCATTCGCCGCGACGCTAGATGCTCTCGTGGATGAGCCCATCGATCGAACGACACGGGTCGCGGCCTTCATTGGCGACCTCAGCGCATCTCTCGACCCGATCCTTAGTTTGCTCCGTAGAAACGCGTATCTCATCTGGACCGTTGGCAACCGCCAAGTAGCAAAGCGCCCCGTTCCCCTCGACGCCATCCTAACGGAACTCCTCAATCACAAGAAGGTGGTGTCGATTGCCACAATTGACAGAGCAATTCCTACCAAGCGCATGGCGTCGAGAAACAGCATAACTGCAACGATGGCAAATGAGGCGGTTCTCGTGTTTCGGAAGGACAGCGATTAGCGATGAGCCAAACCAAAATATCGTTCGATGTCCATCCATCCGTCATCTTTCAGCTTGGCGCAGATCTCATCAGCGATGACGTTCAGGCTCTTATCGAACTGATTAAGAATTCCTACGACGCGAATGCCACCTATGCGCATGTACAGGTCGACACCAAAGATTCGCCGAGCTCAGGATTCCTCAAGACCCTCTATCCCGGAGCAGTTGGCTTCGTCAAAATCACGGACGACGGCGACGGGATGGGACTTGATTCGATTCGAAATGGGTGGTTCGTTGTTTCGAACTCAGCTAAGAGGCAACTGAAGCAATCGGGCAGCGCGGCTTCGACGAAGAGGACGCCACTCGGAGACAAAGGGCTTGGGCGTCTTGGTTCGCAACGTTTGGCCAAGAATGTAGAATTGATCTCCCTGGCCACAGACGACAAAGTAGAGCGACACGTAGGCTTCTCCTGGGCTGATTTCGGCAACACCTCTCGACTCACTGACGTGCCCATCAAAGGGCCATTTGAGTACCCGGCCAGTCGTCGCTCAGGGACAACACTCATATTGTCCGGCCTCGTTGACCCCACCAGATGGGAAGGACCGGACGCCAAGAAATTACTCGAAGAGCAGCTAGCGGAACTCGTTTCACCATTTGAGGGCATCAGTGCGTTCGAACTCCTAATCTCTGTCAACGGCGTAAAACTCGATCTGGCGACAGTTGCGAAGAAGCTGCGCCAACAGGCTGATGCGACGTTCGGGCTCACGTTCAAAGGTTCGACGATGACGATGCAGGGGCGAGCTAAGCTACGCCAGCTCGAGCCGTCGGAGAAAGCTCGCAAGATGATTTTCGAGGATCACGTGTCCGCCAATAACGGCACCCAATTGCTCATAAGTCTTCAAGGCAAGGCGGAAGGGCATCCTTTCTCAGTTGGGTCGGCGTCCTCGGCCGCTTGGTTCGTGGTGTTCCATCAGTCCATAGAGCTTGGCGACCTGGATAAAATCGCCGTCGATGGAGAACAGCAAGTAATCAACCCAGGTCCTTTCCGCGCAGAACTGGATTCGTACGACCTGGGCAGGCAGCCGGATATGGCGGCATTCTCCAATCTCAAGGAGTTTCGCGCCGTCGTCAAAACGCTCGCCGGCGTCCGAGTGTATCGAGACGGCTTTGGCGTTAGGGTCGACCGAGACTTCCTAAAACTGAGCAAGGCGTGGACGGGAGGGGGTTCGTGGTACGGACTCAAGCCCGCCAACACCATCGGCTACATTGCGATTTCTGCTCGTGACAACGCCAATCTTGTCGAGACAACCGACCGCGAGGGTTTTAAGAGAACGCCTCACTTCTTTAACTTCGAGGCGCTGCTCCAGCGATTCGTGAGATTCACGCACGACACGCTTGAATTCGCACGCAGAGAGACGCTGGCGTACTGCGATCAGTTTGTTCACGAAGCAGCCAATGTTCCACCTACGATGACAACCGAGGAGTTGTCAGCTAAGGTCGCTCGGTACTTCGATTCGACCACTACTCTCCAGGCCAAAGTGACTGCGCTACGCACGTCATTCAACTTGGCGAATCGGCAGGCTGTCGAAGCCGGGCAAGCTGCAAGAAAGTCCCTCAAGCTGGCTCCCGAGCAGCGCGCCGAGACTGAGGCAATAGTTAAAAACGTCACAGAGGCTGTAGCCAAATCCGAGGTTGCATTGACGGACCTTTCTGGTCTGTTAACGCAGGCACCGGAGATGCGCAGCACCTATGAGCTGATCTCAAGTCAGATGCACCGCTTCAGCGAACGCCTGAGTGAGGCGTACGAAACAATGAGCCTCGGTCTCACGGCGGAAGCTCTTGTCCATGAAATCAGTGTCATTGCAGACGGATTGGCGGAGCGGGTGTCTGAACTGAAGAAGCACCTCGACAACCCAGCCAAAATCGAAGCCAAGGCCAAAACGTTCGTTCGACACGTTGACACCTCAATCGCGGCCCTTCGTAAACAATTGGGCCACCTTGACCCCTCTCTCAAGTACGCTAGGGAGCGCCGAGAGACGATCGATCTGATTGAATTCTTCGAAGGCCTAAAGTCCTATCATGAGTCTCGTTGGAGAGACGGCGACCTTGAGATGGTAGTACTTGCTCCATCAGCGAATGAGTTTGCAGTTTCTGTCAATCGTGGCAAGCTCACGCAGATTTTTGATAACCTCATCCTCAACAGTCAATATTGGTTGAAGGAGAGCCTTCGCCGCGGCAAAAAGGCACCGGGTCAAATCACCATTGAGCTGAAGCCACCATTTGTAATGTTCTCCGATAATGGACGCGGTATAGATCCAGCAGTGGCTGCCACTCTGTTCGAACCGTTTGTAACGACCCGCCAAGGAGGGCGTGGACTTGGATTGTTTATCGTCCGAGAGCTTCTTGATTCCGAAGGAAGCACAATCCGGCTCTCTCGCTCCCGCAATAGTCAGGGACGCCATTTCGAGTTCGAACTAGACCTCTCAGGGATGATAGATGCCGGAACCGACAAGTAGCCCTACCCCATCCATTCTCAATCAGCTATTCAAAGCTGCCGGTATCATCCGTGTCGTGTTCGTTGACGATCGCTTTGGCATAACGCCTGACCGCATACAGGCGGATGCCAACGAGCTATCCATCGAGGATCTTCAAAAATCAGGAGCCTTCGCAGGTGTCGACTTCAGCTCCGATAACGAAGACATCCGCCGTGGACTGATTGAGAAAGCCATCGGCATTGCGAATCCGCCGGACCTCGAACTCATGTTCGACAAGATGGCGGCCATTAGGTACGAGTATGGTGACTCTGAAAGGGATCAGAGCGCCCGAACCTACTTCAACAGAATTGTGGGTGAGGCGGCAGAGACGCTTTATTTCAGCCTGAAGCAATGGGAAAAACATAAGGACACGTTGCTGGCGGAGGCGATGGAAAAACCAACGCTGTTCATTTTCGACGAAGATTTCAGTTTAGAAGGCCAAAGCAAGACCCATGGGCGTCGCCTGATTGGCGAGACTCACACGGTGAATACCGGCTATAAGTTCGTCTACGCTCTGCTGACGCACAACGCTCAAAACGACGATCAGGAATTGTCCCTGCAAAACGACATCGCGAAAGACGAGCCGGCGCTGGCTGAGTACTTGCTGGTTATTGCCAAGAGCCGCCTCTCAGACAATGGTGATCGCTTTGCAGAACGCATGAAGCAGTTACTTCTCTATCGACTTTTTCAACTGTTGAAGCGAAAGCTCACGCACGAAACAGCGCAGGCGAGCACGCTCGCGGTCAGCGAAATCGAAAAGCTTGGCATTGAGTCCTTTGAGCGAATCATCCTCGGTACGTCTCGGTTTGAAGGAGCATGGTCTCCGGAGACGTTAGTTCGCGTAATTGGCGTTTACCAACAACAGCACATCAGGCAAAACATCCGCAAGGACGCTGAATTACATCTGGCCGTAAGAGAGATCGATCCCATCTGCGAGGTTCAGACCACCAAGACCGACAGCGTAACTACGCAAGCGCAGCGTCTCCAGCAGGACGAGATCTACGAGCCCGGAGAAAAAATCAACGGCGTTCACGTTCCGATTGCAGCAGGGGACATCTTTAAAGATGCTCAAGGACAGCAGTATATTCTTCTCGCCCAGCCTTGTGATTTGATGGTTCGCAGCGATGGGTTGCGCCGCAAAGAACGAGATCCACGCCAGATGGCGCCTATGGCATTAGTGAGCAAAGTTTCCTCGGAATACAAAAAGCAAGGCTTACCTTCGGACCAATATGAGTTGCCGCATTTTGTCCCCAAAGAGCGGTGGTCGGTGAAGCTGAATGAGATTTACCAGTTGCCGATCTGGCTACTCGACATGGCTGTCCTGAATGAGGACGGCAAGTGCTCATTGCGAGACGACCAAACGGCAACATCGCTCCTGATCTCGCCTTGGAGAACTCGTCTTCCGATACTACTGGATCGAGCTAAAGCGATTGTCTCAGTTGCATCCAAGGTCGTTGATGAGTCAATCGACAAATCGGCTCTCGTACACAGCTGCAGCAGAATTCCGCTCGGATCGCCATTCGAGGTTGAGATCACTCAGTCCACCGCGGTGCCGCCAACGTGGGTCTTTGCTCTCAAGCTTACGCGGACATCTCGCGTGGCGGAGTTGCACTCGACGGGGGTGTTGATCGACTATGCGGCGTACATGGCAAGGCTTGCGCACCCTCACGACCTCGCGCGCGTGTAGGTCGCCACAGCCTGAAGTTCGACGGATGTCCACCTTATCAGCTCACAACGGGGCTATGTGTCGCAACCGTTGCGCGCCTTCGTTCAATTTCGGAGATCGATCAGCTGAGTCCATCGCCCCCAAGGCCAAATCGGCCGGGCCCGATTTGCCCAACGCCATAGCGACGAGATCGATTCGGGTGATCTTGCCCTTCAGAAGCCCGATCTGTTAAGAGCGCTGAAAGAGCCTGTTGCATAAACGACCGCCGCACTTTCACGCCGCGTCAAAACATCTGCGCCATGTGGTTCAGTTTGGTGCGCGATAAATCTCGAGCCCATCGGATCCATGGCACGGGACTTTACGTGCGCCTGTGGAAATTCTAGTTTTCCACGGGTTTCTACGTGCGCTTTTCATCAATGACGTGCGGGACCTTACGTGCGTGAACGCGGGACTTTGCGTGCGCTCTCTTTATCCTATAGAGCCTGTAGGGGATACCAGTAGTCGGCTGGTGTAACGTTGTTGAAATGTTGAAAAGTCTGGGCTGGTCCGACCGCGCCGCCCCCATGGGCGGGAGAAAGGGGGAGTCCGGCATCATGGAAAGATTTTGCAATCTAAGTGGTGCAATTTTTGTCACACCTCACGATCCGGACGCATCTATGAAGAATTGCGGCAATGCCGTTCGGAGGACAACGATGCGCGTGTGCCTGCTTGTTTCACTGGTACTTCTCACTTCGTCGATTCAGGGTCAGACCCTCTCGCCTTCCGAGGCTTTGGCAAAAGCAGATCGGCTAGCCGACCTTCGTGCCTGGGCTCGGGCGGAACCGTTCTTTATTGATGCGGAAAAAGGCTTCACCCAGGCCGGGGACTCCCGCAACGCCTTGTACGCCAAACTTGGCCGCATTCGCGGGGAGTTGCCACGACGCTCGATTGCGGAAGTCTCGCAAGAGTTGGCTGACATCTTGGAATCACCATTGGCCACGTCGGATGATCGAATCCGATTGAGGTGCCTGGTTCTAAAGGGAGAGACCGACGAGGACCTTGATGCACTATTGGCCGAACAGGATTGGAACGAGGCACTTTCGATTGCCAAGCGCCTGAACGATCAACTTTGGATGAATCGTGCTAACGGCGAGTTGGGTCTAGTGGCCGCGTTACAAGGGAAAACAAGCGAAGGCCTATTCTTGATCGCCAGTGCGCTGAAGAAGGCGGAGGAGTCGAAGGACCTTTCATCCGTGGTCCGATGGCTGAGTATCGTTGGCAACGGATTTATCCAATTCGGCCGGCCAGAGGAAGCACTCAAGTACTTTGATCGAGCATTGGCCGCCGGCAGTTCGATAGAGGAGTTGCGCTATCCT
>JBGAHE010000070.1:0-42178 GCA_044226365.1 Bryobacteraceae bacterium | reverse complement strand
AGCGCCAGCAACAGACGCGTCTTCTGCGACGGCGAAAGACGCGCAAAGACGGTATGGGCTTCGGCCGCTTGCCGCAATTCCACGTCGTTGAGCGCTTCCAACTGATCGCCCGTCAGCAGACCCGCCCCGGGAAGGCCGATCTGGTCGCAAAGGTGAGCCGCCACCAGGCCGCTATCGCCGGTCAGGAGTTTGATGTGGACTCCGGAGGCGCGCAACTCCTCAATGACGGCCGGCGTCTCCGGGCGCATGGGGTCCGTGAAGGCCAGAAAGCCGACCAGGGTGAGGCCGGTCTCGTCGTCGGCCGAGTAGCGAGGCGCCGCATCCACGCGGCGTTCCGCCACCGCGAGCACGCGCTTGCCCTGACTGGCTTGCTCTTCGTGCACCCGCACCGCTGTTTCGCGAGTCAGGGGCGGAGCGAAAGCGGTACAGCGCGAGAGGACGCTTTCGGGCGCTCCTTTAGTCACCAGCCAACGTTCACCCGCCACTTCTACCACCACGGACAGCCGCCGCCGCTCGAAGTCAAAAGGAATCTCGTCGACCGATTGCGCGATCAGCGCCGGCGGAGCAATCTGCCGCAGGATGGCGGCGTCGAGCGGACTGCGGACCCCGGTCTGGAGCGAACTGTTCCAATACGCGAGTTCGAGCAGCCGCGCCGGCGGATCCGGCGGAAGCTCGAGCGTGATGGTGCCTTCGGTGAGCGTGCCGGTCTTGTCGCTGCACAGAATGTCCATCGAGCCGAGATCCTGAATCGCCGCGAGATTGCGCACGATCACGCCCTCGCTCGCCATGCGGAGCGCCCCTTTGGCCAGCGTCAGCGAAGTGATCATCGGCAGGAACTCCGGCGCTAAACCCACTGCGAGCGCCACCGCAAAAAGAATGGACTGGAAGATGTCCTCGTGGAAATACACGCGGACGGCAAACACAAAAATCACCAGCGCCATCGTGGTGCGCAGGATGAGATAGCTGAACTCGCGTAAGCCGCGCTGAAATGCCGTCTCCGGCGGTGCGGCGTTGAGACGCGTCACCACCTGACCGAACTCTGTACGGCTGCCGGTGGCGGTGACCTCGGCGATCGCGGTGCCGCTGACGATGGACGTCCCCAGAAAAACGCGGCCCGCGGGCGCACCGCCGACGGCCTTCTCCGCCGGCAACGACTCGCCCGTCAGGGCAGACTCCTGCGCATGCAGGTCGCGCGCTTCGAGCAGCGTGGCATCCGCGGGCACCAAGTCGCCCGCCGACAGGCGGATGATGTCGCCCGGCACCACGTCGCGATGCAGAATCTCGTGCCAATTGCCATCGCGCCGCACTGTCGCCGTCACCGCAATGCTGCGTTTGAGCTTTTCCGCCGCCACCCGCGAGCGATTCGTCTGCACGAACGTGATCGTGGCTCCGATGATGACGATCGAGAGAATCAGAGCCGTATCGAGAATTTCGCCGGAGTAGGCGGAGAGCACGCTGGCCGCGATCAGCAGCAGGATGAGCGGGCTGGCGAACGCATCCAGAAACTCGCGCCAGGTGGAGGCGCGGGGTGTGCGAGAAAGCTCGTTGGGGCCGAATCGGGCGAGCTTGGCTTCGGCCTCGGCGGTGGTCAGTCCGGCATGTGAGAGGGGAGAAGCCAAAGCTTATCCTCGCATGCAGTCGCCTCTGCTTAAGTGGAGGGGCGGCGGTGAACCAGGATCTTGCAGGTGAACACGTATACGGTTTGGCCGTGCTGATTGGTGAGCGAGCAGCGCACGACAGCGATGCCCTGCTGCGGCTTGGAGCGGGACGGGATAATCTCTAGCACCTCGCTCTGGATCCGCACCGTATCGCCTGCGCGCGTGGGCATCGGCCAGGCAATCTCGCCGCCCAAACCCACCAGTCCGCGGGCGAAGGGGAGACTATCCACCAGCAGCCGCATCGCGACACAGGCCGTGTGCCAGCCGCTCGCCGCGAGGCCCCGAAAGATACTGTCTTCGGCGGCAGCTTCGTCCAGATGGAACGGCTGCGGGTCGAACTCGGCGGCGAACGCCTTCATGCGCTCAAGCTCCATGACGGCTTCGCCACCGGTGAAGGTCTGGCCCGGGTGCAGGTCTTCGAGGTAGAGAGCGGACGGCATATCTACCCATTGTGCCCGCTGCTTCACTCCGCAGGCGGATGCAACAGCTTGAGCACGGCCGAAGCGAGCGTGAGGATCGCCGGGCCGATGAAGAGTCCGAGGAAGCCGAAGGCTTGCGCCCCGCCCAGCAGGGCGACAAACACCAGCAGGGGATGCATGTTCACGCGGCCGCTGATGACATAGGGGCGAATGAAGTTGTCCGCCAGGCCGATCACGCCGGCGCCGAACGCCACCATGATCGCGGCCTTCACCCATGAGCCGCCGATGCCCAACACCAGCGCCGCCGGCGCCCAGATGATCGCCGGGCCCACCAGCGGAATCATCGAGAAAAAGGCCGCGGCCACGCCCCACAACACTGGTGACGGCAAACCAAGGATGAAGAAGATGAGGCCGGTGAGAGCGCCTTGGGTGAGCGAAACGGCCCCGATGCCGTAGAAGTTCGCAATAACGCTTTGTCCCACTTCGCTGAACAGGCGTCGCGCCACTCCGGGGTCCAGCGGCAGGATCCGCTCCAACTCACGCTTGAGCCGCTGACCGTCGCGAAACAGAAAGAACAACGAGAACAGCGTGATCACCGACGTCACGATCAACGAAACCAGATTCGTCACCAGCGACTGGCCCCAGCGGAGCACCAGGCTGTCCAGGGATTTGAAGCGGTCAATGATCGTGTTGCGGATCTGCTCCTCGGTCTCCACCGAACGCACGCCGAACCAGGTGATGGTCTTGTGCAGCACGCTCGCTGACCATTCGGCCCAGCCGCCGCCGGCTTGGCTGCGTTGCGCAAGCTCGCGATAGAGGTCGGTCGCCTCGTTGGTGAGCACGACGACCAGCATCGCGGCCGGCACCAGGATCACGACGGTGACAAACGCGAGAGACAAGGCCGCGGCCAGATTCGGATTCCTCAGCCGGCGCAGCAGGCGCAAGTGCAACGGGTAACAAAGGATCGTCAACGCCGTGGCGGCGATCAGCGGCGGCAGAAAAGGCCGGGCGATGTAGACGCACAAGGCGAAGGTCACCAGCCCCAGGCCGAGCAGAACAAATTGATGGAGCCGTTTCGACTCAGCAGCGGAAGGCGCGGCCATGATCGAAACGTAGCACGTCAGCGCAAGCAGGCGAGCGGGTCGAGCCGCGCGGCGCGCCAAGCCGGCCAAGCCGCCGCCACCAGCGCTGCCAGCAACAGCAACGCGGGCACGCCGGCAAAGATCACCGCATCATGCACTCGCACCTCAAACAACAGCGATTCCAGATATCGGGCGGCCACCCACGCGCCGGCCCAGCCCAGCACGAGCCCCAGGCCCACCAGGCGAGCGGCACCCCAGATCACCATGCCCGCCACACGGCTCGCGCCAGCGCCCAGCACCAGGCGCATCCCGATCTCCGGTCGTCGTTCGGTGACCGCAAACGAGACCACGCCGTACACGCCGATCAGCGCGAGCACCAGGGCCAGCCCCGCGAACGCGCCGAGCATCAGCGTGTTCAAACGGGGGCGCCACGTGGAACTGGAGATCGCTTGCTCCAGGGTGGTTTCTTCCGAGAGCGGCGCGGTGGAATCCACCTGTGCCAAGGCGGAGCGCAAGGCGGGCAGCAGGGCGGCGGGGCCTACCGGCGAGCGCACCACCAGCGTGAACGACGTACCGGAGTCCGATCCGATGCCGGGCGGCTGCAGCGCGGAAAGGTGCATCTCGGCGTTCGGCGCCGATGCCCAATTCCCTTGCTTGAGGTCCGGGCAGATGCCGATGATGGTGAGCCACAAGGGGTTCGCCTCGGGACGGGTGCCGACGCGGAAGCGCTTGCCGAGCGGGTCTTCGTTGGGCCAGTAGCGGCGCGCCATCGTTTCGTTGATGATCGCGACGGGCAGTGCCCCCGTGCGGTCCGCCGGCGTAAAGTCCCGCCCCCGGCGCAAGGGCGCGCCCAGCGTCTCGAAGTACCGTGGCATCGAAAGGCGGTACACCGCGGCGGGCTCCTGGCCCGGCACCGCCGGCGGCCGACCTTCAATCGAAAGGTCGAGCGTCCACACATCGCCCGCCAGCGGCAGATGGTTCGTCGCACTCACCGCTTGCACGCCCGGTAACTGGCTCACCTTCTCCACCATCTGCACGAAGCGCGGCGTGGCCGCGCGCGCGTTGAGCGGAAGATGCACGGACGCCGCCAGCACGGAGGACGGCGCAAAGCCGGGGTCGAGTTGCTGCAGGTTCCAGAAGCTGCGCACCAACAGCAGCGCACCAATCAGCAGGATCTGCGCGAGAGCCACCTGCGCGGTCACCGTCCAACTCCGGCCGCCGCCATGCCCCACGACGCCCCGGCTTTGCAGCGGTTCGGTTCCGGTGCGAACGCCAAACCAAGCCGGCGCGAGCCCGAACAGCACGCCCGTCACCAGCGCCAGCATCGCCGTAAAGGCCAGCACCGTGGGGTCGATCGCGATCTCGTCATAACGCGGCAACAGGCTGAAGTCCTGCGCCTGGCGCAGCCCGGCGAGGAGTCCGTTGATCGCCAGTTGAGCGAAAGCAACGCCGGCCACCGCGCCGGTCAGCGCCAGCAGCAGACTCTCGGTCACCATCTGCCGCAGGATCTGACTGCGGCTGGCCCCGAGCGCGAGCCGTACGGCAATCTCCTGCTGTCGGGCCGCGGCCCGTGCCAGCAGCAGATGCGCCGCGCTCGCGCAGGCAATCAGCAGCACCAGACCCGCCGCCGACATCAGGACCAGCAAGGCGGTGCGAATCCGGCCCACGACCTTCTCGGTCAGCGGAGTCACGCTGATCGTCAGTTGGGCGTTGTCGGCCGGATAAGCCTCGCGAAGACGGGCGCCCAGGGCGGTCATCTCCGCCGCCGCCTGCTGCGGGGTGACGCCATCGGCTAGCCGGCCAAAAATGCGTAACATGCGGGCGCGGCGGAGGCCGGCGAAGTTCGGATCGAAGCGCAGATTCACCCACAGCTGGGCGCGCGTCGCCCAATAAGGTGCGAAGCGGAAACTCGCCGGCATCACCCCGACCACGGTGAACGGCTCGCGGTTCAGCGTGATGGCGCGGCCGACAATCTGACGATCCGCGCCGAACCGGCTTTGCCATAGGCCGTAGGAAAGCACCACCGCCCGCGGCGCGTTGCCCGCCTCGTCTCGCGCATCGAAGCCGCGACCCAGCAACGGCCGAACACCCAGCAGCGGGAAAAGATTGCCCGAGACCTGCAGGCCCGGTAACTCCTCCGGCTGACCCGAACCGGTCAGCGTCGCGGACCAGGCGACAGCCGCAGCCAGTTGATTGAAGCTGCGCGCCTCACGCCGCCAATCGAGATAGTTTGCCGGCGACGCACTTTCGCCCGGCTCTTCCGCCGTCAACGGCTTTTCGGCCAGCACGACGATCTGGTCCGGCTGGGCATAGGCCAGCGGCTTGAGGAGCACGGTCCGCACGACGCTGAAGAGCGCCGTATTGGCCCCAATGCCTAAAGCGAGGGCCAGAATGCAAAGCAGTACGGGGGCGGGAAAGCGGCGGAAGAGACGAAGGGCGAAGCGCAGGTCAGCCAGCATCTCCAACAGACGCTGGACACGGTGCGCGGTTAGTAGGGCACGACGACGAAGGAATGTTTGGCGGGGTCGAAGTCGCGGGTATTGCGGGTGGCCAGTTGCAGCCGATGGTGTTGGGCGATCGCGGCTTGAAAGGCGTCCGGCAGGCGCCAGCGAAACTGGCGCCGAAGTTGCGCGGACAAGTCGGCAATCTCCTTCGATACGTCGAGCAGCGGAAACAACTCCAGGGTCCGAATCGCATACCTCCGCTGCTGGTCTTCGATGCCGACCAATACTTCCGCTCGTGTGACCACGGAGATGGCAGCTTGCGGCTGCACGATGTTCAAATATGCCGTCGCACGGGGAGACGAGTTGAAATGGTCGATGAGGATCACCGAATCAAGCAAGATCTTCATCGCGGGCCCATTCATCGCGAAGCTTGTTTTGGAATTCTAAGCCGTCACCCGCCGCCCAGATTCCCCTGGATTCCTCCAGAATCGCCGCTACACCCTTCTTTTCGTGCTCTTGCAACAAACGAACCGCGCGCCGAACCAACTCCGTCATCGGCACGCCCTCGCGAGCCGCCTGTTGGTCCAACCAGGCTTTGAGATCGGGCTCGAGCGCGATCACCGTTCTCGTCATGGCGATATCATATCAAGCGCTCGATATCATATCAAGACACTCGCGCATGCGTCACTCGCTCGATCGCCAGCGCCCGCATCCGCTTGTGGAGATTCGTCCGCTCCATCCCCAATGCCCGCGCCGCTTGCGATACATTCCACGACGCTGCTTCCAGCGCCTTCAGGATCTGGTCCCGCTCGGCGGTGTCGCGCGCCTCATGCAAGGCCGACTTCGGCGCGCTCGCGCCCGGCGCCACGCGAATCTCAAGCGGCACGATGCCGCCTTCGATCGAGTCGCCCGGCGAAAGGATCGCCATGCGCTCCACGATGTTGCGGAGTTCGCGCACGTTGCCTGGCCAGTGGTAAGCCGAGAGCAGCTCGAAGACTTCCGGCGCCACCCGCTTCGGGCGAAAGTTATTGCGCGCACAAAACTCTTCGAGGAAGTACGCCGCGATCGCCGGGATGTCGGACGGCCGCTCGCGCAAGCTGGGAACGCGCAGCGGCATCACGGAAAGACGATAATACAGGTCCTCGCGGAACTTGCCCTGCGCCACCATCTCCACCAGGTCGCGATTGGTCGCCGCCAGCACGCGGACCTGCACCTGAATCGGCCGCTCGCCGCCCACCCGGTGGAACTCGCCCTCCTGCAGCACGCGCAGCAGCTTGGCCTGCGAGTTCGCATGCAAGTCGCCCACTTCGTCGAGAAACAGCGTGCCGCCGTCGGCCAGTTCAAACTTGCCGCGCCGCAGCGCCGTCGCCCCCGTGAACGATCCTTTCTCGTGGCCGAACAGCTCGCTCTCAATCAGGTCATTCGGAATCGCTGCGCAATTCACCTTAACGAACGCGCCCGCCGCAAACGGACTCTCGCGGTGAATATGGGCCGCAATCAGCTCCTTGCCGGTGCCGGACTCGCCCATCAGCAGCACCCGCGCGTCGCTGCGCGCCGCGAGCGTCGCCTGCTCAATCACCTGCAGAAACGCCGGCGAACTGCCCACCATCTTCGGCCCGGCACCCAACTGCTCCTTCAGCCGCAGGTTCTCCTCGCGCAAAGACCGCTGCTCAAGCGCATTGGCCACGCCGAGCAACACCCGCTCGCGCGATAACGGCTTCTCCAGAAAGTCGAACGCCCCCGCCCGCGTCGCTTCCACCGCATCGGCGATCGTGCCATGCCCCGAGATCATGATCACCGGCGCATTCGACCCCTCCTGCCGCAGTGACCGCAACAGGTCGATGCCGTTGCCATCCGGCAAGCGGACATCCAGCAAATAGAGGTCGGCCTTGGGCGCCGTCTGAAACCCGGCCACCGAATGGCACAGCAGGACAGCATAGCCCTCTCGCTCAAGGATCAGGCGCAGGCTGCGTCCGATATTCTCTTCGTCGTCGACGATCAGGATGCGATTAGCCATAAGGTTCAGG
This sequence comes from Bryobacteraceae bacterium, assembly GCA_044226365.1. GTDB lineage: Bacteria > Acidobacteriota > Terriglobia > Bryobacterales > Bryobacteraceae > JALHNI01. Next base: position 34,548 of record JBGAHE010000070.1, on the reverse strand, counting down.
CGTGACTTTCCGCGGCCGGCAGCGTGACGCGGAAAGCCGCGCCGCCGAGTTCGCTATCGATGAGTTCAATGTCGCCGCGATTGAGCAGCGCGCTTTTGCGGGCAATCGAGAGGCCAAGGCCCATGCCGCTTTTCTTGAAAGAAATGGTCGGTTCAAAGAGGCGCTCCCGGGCCGCCGGCGATAGCCCAGGACCCGAATCATGCACTTCGATCGCTACGCGCCCGTCGGGCAGCCGTTGCGACAACCCCAGCACTGCCGGCGCCGCGTCGGATGCGTTCTCGATGAGATTCGTCAGAATCCCTCGCACCAGGTCTTCGTCGGCCCACGCTTGGGGCGCAAGCGCGTCGAGCCGGCTCTGATACTCCACCGACGGATGTCCGGAGCGCAGAAAGGCAATGCGCTCAGCGAGCAAGGCGTTCACGTCCAGCGGCGCCGGATGCACCGGAGGCTCGGACGCCAGCGCGGAGAACGCCCGCACGCGCCGCTCAAGCCCCGTCACCTCGTCGGTGACAATCTGCGCCGCCTGCTTCAGAAACGCGGGATCGCTCGCGCCGTGGCGCGCCACCATCTCTTCCACCGTCAGGCGAATCGGCGTCAGCGAGTTCTTCACCTCGTGCGCCATCTTGCGCGCCAGCATCTGCCAGCTCTCGAGCCGGGCTACGAACAAGAGGCGCTCACGGTTCTGCTCCAATTGCTGCGCCATGTCGTTGAAGCCGTCGATCGCTTGCCCGATCTCGTCCTGCCGATGCACCGGTACCCGCACCTGAGACTCGCCGCGGCCCAGGCGGCGTAGCGCGCCCGCCAGTTGCTGAATCGGGTCCGTGATGCGGCGCGTCAGGTAGATCAGCAGCCCCAGGGCAATCAGCCAGGCCGACGAGGTCAGCAGTAGGAAGACATTGAAAAACGCCCCGCGCCAATCGCGCTCGCGTGACTTCTCGATCACCGCGCGCGCCTCGGCATACTGCCGCTCCACCCGCGTCAAGCCCACCGGCGCCAATGACTCTTCGTAAACCGCGATCGCCGTCCCCTGCCGCACCAGATACCGCAACCGCTCGCCATCCGGCCCCACGCGCTCAAAGCGCTCCGGCTCCTGGCTTTGGGCAAACTCGCGGAGGTCATCGGGCCAGGGCGCCTGCACCACGCGATCCGGCGTGGGCCGCGCTTTCAAGCTCACCCGCGCCCGCCGATACAGCTCCCGCCCGGTCACCTCGAGCGACCGCGACACTTCGTCCAACTCGCGCGTCGACGTCAGGTCAAAGGACCGGTCCAGCAGCGAGCGAACCAGCAGAATGGTCAGCGTGAGCGGAGCAAGAGTCGCCAGCAGGAAGACAGCGATGAGCCTGGTGCGCAGACGGTGCATGGCAGTCTTATTTCAGCGTATCCAGACGGAAGGACTGCGTCTCCAGCACCCAGAATCGCTGCTCGCGGCGCGCGGGCCGGCTAAACAGATCGATGAGCGTCGCCAGCGACACGGGCGGTTCATCCGCCGCGCGATGGGCCCGTCGTGGCTCGTCCGCGCGGATCTCAAGCCGCAGCCGCAGATTCCGATTCCGGTCCAGCCCGGTCACCGGCAGCGCCAGGCGCTCAATGCACCATTGCTCCGCCGCATCCGGCAGGAGGTTGGCCACGGCGGCGCGCGGCTGCCGGCCATCGCGCGCCGTCAGTTGCACGATCGAGAACCGCTCCTCCCACAAATCGTAGGAGAAGACGAAGCGTTCGACCGTGCGCGATTGGATCAGGCGGGCATCGTTCAAAGCCGTCAGTTGAAAGTCATAAGCCACGGTCGAGCCGTTCTTCAAATTCTCGAGCGGACGCCCGGAGAGCAGACGCAAATTGCCGGTCGAAACCCGTAAGGTGTCGCCGGCCAAACGCGGACGCAGTTCATCCCCCCACAGTCCGACGCAGAGCGCCACTGTGGACAACGTGACGAGGATGAGCAGGCGTTTTGTCAGAAGGTGTACCCCAGTAGGACGATGGGGATGACGCTGCCATCGCGCAGGGGAAAAGCCACCATGCAGGTCAAGCCATCCTTGATGTACCCGATGCCAGCAGACTGACGCACCTTCTTTTCTCGTCCGTCGTCCCACACCGCCCCGCGGTCGTAGAGCAGGCGCACGCCGCGCACCCGATACTCCACCGAAGCATGCGCCATCCGGTTGCCGCCTAGCGGGGCTACATCGAACCGGCTCCAACCGCGCAACGTTTGCGTGTTACCCAGCACGAAGCGGTCAAACAGCGGCGCCCGGCCGTTCAACGTTCCGCCAATGAAGGTGGCAATCACCGATTGCTGGTGAGGCAGCACCAGGTTCTCGGTCACGTCCACCGCCTGGCGCGTGTAAGAGAAATCCGAACCGAAGGTAGTGGCGGCCGCACGCAGATCGTAACCTGCCCCCACGAGATTTTTCGTGGAGGTACCAAGGTCCCAGCCCTGTTCGTAGCGCAGAGATGAAATCACGGCATGGGATGCCTCGAATCGTGCGACCGGAAATTGAGTTTCGATGCGCTGCAGGCTCACACCCGCCTTCAAGCGCAAAGAAGGAAGAACTTGCAAGGTGACCGACGGCTCCAGCGTCTGCCGCCGGCGATACAGCCCCGGCACGTCGGGCCGCTCCGCCAGTGCGGCCTCCGTCGAAGGATTCCATTGGGCGCGGAAGCTCTCGCCGACAATCGCGAGCCGCACGTGCCGGTTGAAGACGTCATACCGGTAGCCCGCCCGCACGCCGGACGTCCGCTCCACCGTGAGGTCGTTGTCCGTCAGCGCGCCGACAATCAGCCCGCCCTGTTTGCCGATGTCGAATTCCGCCGTCCCGCCGAAACTGAAGTTGTTCTTGGAGTGGTAGACGAGCTTGAAGTCGTTGGACTCACCATTCAGTTCGATCCCGCGGCGCTCCAGTTCGAAGATCACCTTCACGTGATCCGGCTTGGAGCCCTTTTCCATCCGGTGCGTCACCTTGTAGGACCGGTACTCGGACTTCAACCGCCGGAAGATTCCCTCAATCCGGTCCTGGGCGAAGTTCTGCCCCACTTCGCGATCGGCCAGTTGCTGGATGTCGACTCCCGGCTTCGGTGTCGCGTTCGGCTTGCGGATGTAGCGAAACTCGACAGCTTCCACGACATATTTGCTGTTGACGTTCAGATCCCCCGGCGGTGCTTGACCGAAGGCCAGAGAGGCCAAAGCCAGGACAGCCAGGAGAACGACGCGCGGCAGCCAGGGCATAGAGATGTTACGCGGCATTGCCCAAAACGGTTGCAACTCGATCGCCAGTTTATAAACGATTGATATTGCTAGACTTAAAGAAGGTGAAAAGTGTGCGGCACGCGCACAGGTGAGCATCGGGGGCGGGTCCGCCCGCCGGCCGGGAAGATAGAGCAAAAACAAAAGGCGGGCCCGCAGGCCCGCCTTGAGTTGAAACGGAAACCTTTAGTGAGCCGAGACGGTCTCGCTGTCGTGCGAAGGGGACAGCTTCGAGCGGAAGTTGCCTTCTTCGTCCAGGTCCATGGGCTTCGGTTCGGTGAGCACTTCGATCTCTTTCCGCCCCGCGATCACCGGCAGCAGATTCTCCGAAAGCTCGACCAGACCCAGCTCCAGGGTATTGCGAATGCGGCCAATCGTCACATCGTCCAGATTGTGCTTGCCCACCGTCGGCATCATCCGCTCGATGCACTCCACGTCGGTCGGGAAGTTCACCGGCACGCGGATCGCCGCCGGCGTCGATGCCGTCAGAGAATTGATCCGCGTCGGCGTCCAATCGATCTTCGGCAGCATCCGGCTGTTCAGCACGTCCGCCAAGCCGAGGCCCACCGCGTTGCCGTACGTATTGTCGGAGACGTCACGCACGAACAGGCGCTGGAAGTGCGGCGTGTTCGGCCACGGATTGTAGAGGCCCTGCACCGAACGGTTCGCCACCTTGGTATCCATGCCGGCGCCCGAAATGTTCTTGCCGATCTCGTCGATGATCAGGATGTCCAGGTTGCAGGGCACATGGGCCATCCAGCTCTTGGTCAACGCCAGCAGCTCTTCTTCGCGCTTCTCCATGTTCTCCACGGGCACGGCTTCCAGCTTCGCTGTGTTGTGATAGGCGTCTTCCAGAATCGCCAACCCGCCCAGAATCCGGCCGGACGAAAGCACCTGCCGGCCCACGCCGCGGATCACATGCTCCAGGCCCTTCGTAAAGGCGTGCGTGTGATAGTTCTGGGCGCCGGCGAACTTGCCGAGGCCAATCGCCATCATTTTGAACAGCCCGCTCTCGATGGCGCCGGCAAAGTCCGTATGCCACTTCACGCGGCCAATCAGCATCACGCCGTCGCTCTCAAAGGCGTTCTTATCCAGGAAGGCTTCAATGCCGTCGGCCGTCTTGCCGACGCTCACCACGTCCAAATGCGAAATCACCGGCGCGCCGATCGTCGCCTCATGGATGCCGTAATGGGCCAGCACGTCGGCTTGACCCTCGGCGGTGGCGGCTCCGTGGCTGCCCATCGCCGGGAAGATGAACGGCTGCATGCCGCGGGACTTCCAGTAGTCCACCACCGCTCGCACGATCATGGCGATGTTGGAAATGCCCCGGCTGCCCACGCCAATCGCGACGCGGGAACCCGGCTTTAGATTGGCGCCGAGCGAGGAGCCGGAAAGCTGCTTCTGCACTTCCGCCGGAATGTCGGCGATGCGGCGGTCAGGAAAATGTTGCTTGACGAGGACGGTACGCGGGAGAGCCATCGCCGTCATTGTATCGCCGGTGGCATCATAGGTGCTTGGAGTTGAGCGACAAATATACCCGGACCGAGGGAAAAGCTTACCTCACCGGCATTCAAGCCCTCGTGCGTCTCGCGCTCGATCAGATGCGGCTCGACCGGAAGGCCGGCCTCAATACCGGCACGCTCATCTCCGGCTACGAAGGCTCGCCGCTGGGCGGCTACGACCTCGCCCTCAGCAAAGAAAAAAAGCTGCTCGCCCAGCACGAAATCCACCACTGGCCCGCCGTCAACGAAGACCTGGGCGCCACCGCCATCTACGGAGCGCAACTGCTCAGCACCATGGGCCCCGCCAAAGTCGATGGCGTCGCCGGCATCTGGTATGGCAAAGGACCCGGCGTCGATCGCAGCGGCGACATCTTCCGCCACGCCAACCTCGCCGGCACCAGCGTCCTCGGCTGCGCGCTGGTGCTCGCCGGCGACGACCACGCCTCCAAAAGCTCCACCATTCCCCACCAATCCGAATTCAGCCTCATGAATTGGGCCATGCCGATTCTGGTGCCCGGCAATCCGCAGGAGATCCTCGACCTCGGCCTCGCCGGTCTCGCGATGTCCCGTTATTCCGGCTCCTGGGTCGGCCTGAAGCTCGTCACCAACGTCTGCGACGCCGGCGGCATCGTCGACCTCGATCTCCAGCGCCATCGCTTCCGCGTCCCCGACCAGTACGTCAAGAAGAGCGAAACCCGCATGCTGGCGCCTTGGACCATCGCCGCCGAGCACGAAGCCTTCGGCCCCCGCCTCGAAGCCGCCAAACGCTTCGCCGCCCACAACCGCCTCAACCGCGTGGAAGGCGCCGCAAACGCCAAGCTCGGCATCGCCACCGCCGGTAAAGCCTACTACGACCTTCTTCAAGCGCTCAAAGACGCCGGGCTCGACGGCCAACTCGAACCAGCCGGCATTCGCATTGCCAAGTTCGGCATGACCTTCCCGCTCGAGACCGCCTTTGCGCGCGACTTCGCCTCCGGGCTCGACACCATCCTGGTCATCGAAGAAAAGCGCGCTTTCCTCGAGACCCAACTCCGCGACGCGCTCTACAGCCTGCCCGAGCGGCCCGTCATCGTCGGCAAGCACGACGCCCAGGGCCAAACCCTGGTTCCCAACTACAACGAGCTCGACCCCGACCTCATTGCCACCATTCTGGAGCGCGTGCTCACCGCCAGCGGTCTCGCCGAACGCGTCCGCGCCCTCGTCCGCCCCGCGCCCGATACCCTGCCCCCCGTCCGCCTGCCGAACTTCTGCTCCGGCTGCCCGCACAATCGCTCCACGCTCCTGCTGCCCGGCCAGGCCGCGGGAGGTGGCACCGGCTGCCACGGTATGGGCATCCTCATGCCCGATACCGCCCGCGGCTATGAGTACGCCACGCAGATGGGCGGCGAAGGCGTCCCCTGGGTCGGCATGTCGCCTTTCAGCCATCGCGAACACATCTTCCAGAACCTGGGCGACGGCACCTACTTCCACTCCGGCTCACTCGCCATCCAGGCTTGCGTCGCGGCGAACGTCAACATCACCTTCAAGCTGCTCTACAACGGACATGTCGCCATGACCGGCGGCCAGGCCGCCACCGGCGTTCTCCCCGTTCCTGAGCTCACCCGCAAACTCGCCGCCGAAGGGGTGAAGAAGATCGTCGTTCTCGTGGAAGACGTCGCCGCCTACAGCAGTGCCCGCGACCGCTTCGCCCCCATCGCCGAAATCCGCGATCGCCTCGAACTCGAACGCACCCTCCGCGAACTCCCCACCATCGCCGGCGTCACCATCCTCATCTACGACCAGGAGTGCGCCGCCGAAAAGCGCCGCGCGCGCTCCCGCGGCAAAGCCGTCGAGCCGACCCGGCGCCTCATCATCCATCAGGAGGTCTGCGAAGGCTGCGGCGATTGCGTCACCCAATCCAACTGCATGAGCCTCCAGCCCGTCGCCACACCGCTGGGGGAGAAGATGAGCATCCACCAGTCCTCCTGCAACAAGGACTACACCTGCGCCCTCGGCGATTGCCCCTCCTTCGTCACTGTCGAGATCGCCCCGGGCTCCGGCCTTCCGCAGCAAACCCTGCCACCGCTGTCGAAAGACGACGTACCCGAGCCCGCTACCTTTGCCGAACTGCCCGCCGGCGGCTACCGCATCCTCTCGCCCGGCATCGGCGGCACTGGCGTCATCACCATCAACGCGCTGCTCGCCACCGCAGCTTCACTCGACGGCCTCCACGCCACCACGCTGGACCAAACCGGCCTCGCCCAAAAAGGCGGGGCCGTCGTTTCGCATCTCACCCTGAGCCGTCAGCCCTGGCGCGGCGCCGCCCGCATCAACACCGGCAACGCCGACCTCATCCTCGGCTTCGATTCACTCGGCGCCGTCTCCCCCGACAACCTCAAATGCGCCGACGCCGCCCGCACCGCCGCCGTCCTCAATACCAACGTCGTGCCCACCAGCGAGTTCGTCCGCAAGCGTCTCGTCATGCCTGGCCCCCAGGCCAACGTCGACCGCGTCGCCGCCGCCACCCGGCGCGAGCGCAACGTTTATGTCGATGCCTCCCGCGTGGCCGAACACCTGTTCGGCAGCCATCTCGCGGTGAATGTCTTTCTGCTGGGCGTCGCCTGGCAGGCGGGGCTGATCCCCCTCACCCTGGCCTCGCTCGAACGCGCCATTGAGCTCAATCGCGTGGACGTCGCGCGCAACCTTCAGGCTCTGCTCTGGGGCCGCCGCTACTTCGTCGACGCGGCCGCGGTCGAGGCGGTCGTTGCCCCGCCCCGCGCGGAAACCGGCCCCCTCGACTACTTCGCCAAACTCGTCACTTACCAGAACCGCGCTTACGCCCAACTGTGGCAGGACTTCGTCGACCGGCAGCCCGAAGGCATGCGTCCCGTCGTCGGCCGCTATCTCTACAAACTGATGGCGTACAAGGACGAGTACGAAGTCGCGCGGTTGCTCACCCAGCTCTCATTCACCGACGAGATCGCCCGCACCTTCGCCCAGCCGCGCTCGCACGGCTATCTGCTCCACCCGCCACTCCTGCGCGCCTTGGGCTGGAAGAAGAAACTCACCCTCGGCGGCTGGAGCCGCGGCGGCCTCAAACTCCTCGCCACCTTTAAGTTCCTCCGTGGCAGCCCGCTCGACATCTTCACCTACGCCGCCCACCGCCGTGAAGAGCGTGAACTCATCCTCTGGTACCGCGGCTGGGTCCAGGAATGCGCCGAGCAGTGGGACATCCTCCCCCAGCCCGCGCTCCTCGAACTGCTCTCCCTCCCCGACCAGATCCGCGGCTACGACCACATCAAGAGCGCCAGCATCGCCAAGGTGAAACGCCAGGTGGAAGAGCAGTATGAACGCCTTACGGGACGTCGCGTCGCCAAGCCCGTCGCGTAGAGGCGCCCCCTGCCCATCCATCAGCCACGCTCGTTCACCCGTCCGCCTGGTAGAGGCCGCAGTTTCAGGTGTCGAAAAAATGGCTCCTCAATCTCCTGCACGCATCCTCTCGACGCTGCGTCCACCTTTGCATGAAATATTCACTCCTGCTCGCCACGTTGGCCTTCGCGCAAGCCGATCTCGAACGCGTCTATCACTTCTCGAATACCAGCAGCCCGCAGAGCTTGAATGAAATCGCGACGATCGTGCGCTCGATGACGGACGTTCCCCAACTCCTGGTCGACGCCGACAAGAAAACGCTGGCCTATTCGGGGTCACAGGCGCAAGGCGCGCTGGCCGATTGGTTAATGATCAACCTCGACAAGCGCACCTCCGCTTTACCGAGTCCGCCCGTCTTCCAGGCGCAGTTTGATCAGGACCCCGCAGTGAAAATGTTCTATCTCCACCACACAGCCACGGCCCAGACACTCCAGGAGTTAGCCACCGTGGTCCGAGCCTTGACTCAGGTCCCCCGCGTGTTCGTCTACCATGCCGAGTCCGCCCTGGTGACCCGCGGCACTCCCGGCCAGGTGCAATTAGCTGAATGGCTGGTGGAGCAACTCGACCGCGGTTCCGTACCTTCCGCGACTGAGTTCCCCATCCCCGGCGCGACTGACGACCTCGTGCGAATCTTACCGGTGCCTCAAGCTTCCACCGTTCAGCAACTGCAGCAGATCGCGGCTTCCATCCGTCGCCAGGCGAAGATCCGCCATTTACTCACTTACAACGGGTCGCGCGTCATCGCCGTCCGCGGCACGGCCGCCCAACTGCAACAGGCGCAGCAGATCATTTCGCAGTAACTGATGGAGAGAGGATCGAGCCATGGCCCTACCCGTTCAACCATCTCCCGCCGGACGCCAGCCTTGCCGCCAGGCAGTTAGTGACCACCGGCGGTAAACTCCACCCGCTATCCGGCGGAACTCCATCGATGGGATACAGTGGTCCCGAAGGAGTCCGCCGTTGATCCGTCCCGCCCTGGCCCTCACCGTCGTCGCATTTGGTCTAAGCCTGAACGCGAACCCACGGTTCGCGCCGGTGCGCTCCTCGTCAGCCGTTATACCGATCTCACGAACTCGGTCACCTACGTATCGGCCACCGGCAGCTTTCAGAGCACCAATGGGCCCGCGCTGACTGCGGGCGAGGATCAAGCCTCGTTGGGCCATTGCGTCACTTCGGTGAGCGGCGGCGGCATCGCGAGTTCGCCGACCGCGCCGATCGATGCCGGTCTCGCCCTCAACCTTACCGGTCCGCAGGGAGCTCTGCTCCTCAATCAACAGCCCGTGTCCGACACGACGGACTATGGGGCCACTGTCCCGCAAAGCTTCGTGACCGCCGCGGGCGGAAACTATGTCTTCACAAACTTCTCCGGAGGCACGGACGTGCAGGGCTTCAGCACGATCCTGTCGGTGCCGGCGAACTTCGCCTGGACCAACTCCGCCGCGCTCGCCACGGCCGACCGGCAAGGCGCCATGGTCACCTGGAGCGGCGGCACCACGGCGGCCTACATCCTGATCACCGGTAGTGCCGATTCCACCGACTCCTCGGCCCGCTTTGTCTGCCGCGCCCCCGTCGCCCCAGGTCAGTTCACGATTCCGGCGACCACTCTGATGGCCCTGCCGTCGGGCTCTGGCTATCTCGGTGTCGTCGCCATTGGCAGCCGGTTATCCTTCACGGCTCCCGGCCTCGACTTCGGTTACCTTTACGGCGCAGCCGCTTTCTACCGGGCCGCCCGCTATTAGACGCCCGCTCGCTTCGAAGGCCCGATCACGGCCCAGTTAATTACTCTTCTCGGCCAGCCGGTCAGTTGCTTGCCTCGGCTACAGTCTCGCCCCTGGTGCCGGTCAGCGTTAGGGCCGCGTCATCTTCGAGCAGCGAAAAAGAAGCTATCGCTCCGGGCAGATGCCGCACTTTACCCGTCCACGAGCTTACGCTGTTGCGCGAGCTGTGCCGCAATCTCGGCGTGAAGCGCCTCGAGCCGGAGAAGCCGTTCAGAAGGGCTGACCTGGGAGTCTGTTGTTTGCTGGACACCGATCAACCTTTCCAACGAAGGCTCTGGGGAAGGCTCGCTGGCGGTGGGAGCGGGGTGTTCGATTTTGGGATTGGCTTCGATTGGTTGAATCGGATGGCTGGGCGGTTCGAGGCGGCGCGAGGCTTGTAAGTCGCGGAGTTCTTTGAGGCAGCGCAGATAGTGGCGATGGAGCTGGTTGCTGTAGCGGAGATAGAGCTGGACGAGTTTCTCGGAGTGGGCGAAGCCGTTCGCCAGGTGGCCGTGGGCGCCGGCGGTGGGGAGTTGGCGACGGAGTTCGGTTTCGTGGAGGGCGATGGCGATTTCGAGTTGACCGGTTTCAGCGAGCCAGACGCGAGTTTGACGGAACTTGGCGTAGACGGCTTCGGTGAGTAAGTCGAGCTCGTCGCGATGACGGGGGCAGTAAGTGGCGACATACTCGTCGAGCATGCCTTTGAAGGCCGGTTCGTCCTCGATCCGGAGAAAGCAGCCGGCGGGAGGGGGTTGCGATGGAGCGTGGAGGGTCCCGGGGGTTGGCCTTAGTGGGGGCGGCCGGAGGCGGCGAGCGGAAGATTTGCGGGACATCTGAGTTACTCCTTGTGAGCGGTGTACTTAGTGACGTGGCAGGTCGCGATTGCGGCAGCCCTTGAGGCGCTGCTGAAGGGCAAGCACGGCGTCGACGGCGGCTTGATGGGCGTCGGGAAAGTCGCGCAACGCAAGGATGATCGCGCTGTGATAGACGGGCCAGACTTCCATGTCCTCGGGGATGTAGTCTTCGTCGCCGCATTTGACCAGATGGATGTGGTAACTGCTTTCGGCGACGGGTTCCGGAAGGGAGAAAGCCGAGTAAGTGGAGCAGGTGACGAGCTGATAGCAGTGTCGTGGTTGATGCAACATGTCGGCTTTCCCGATTTCACTGTACGTGCTGGTCGCAAGCTTCGGGCCCGTTTTTTGGGGGAAGTGGTTGATTCTGTGGGAGAAGAAAACTGCAACTCAAGTGATTCGCTGCGGGGGCCGGGCTGTGGTGACGAGGGACTGGGTTACTGGCCCGCATCGGGGGTGGGTTTTGCCCGCAAAAGAGTTGAGATTTTTGGGGGTGGGAATCCACTAGTTGGTATGCGTGGTTTGCGTAACTTTCAGCCTGGACGGTTATATGGGATTACCCAGCGGGGCAATAAGGGGCAGTGGGTTTGCCGGGATGAGGAGGACTTCGCTCGGTCGTTTGAACTGATGCGGAAGTCTACGGCGCGGTATGGCGTTAAAGTGCATGGTTGGTGCATGTTGCATAACCATGGTCATTGGATTTTGAGGCTTCCGATGCCGAGTCGATTTCGAATGCGATGCGGGATATGCAGGGCCAGTTTTCGCGGTTTCTGAATCAGAAGTATCGGGGGCGCCGTGGTTGTTGTTTGGGTCGTTGGGGGATCGCGGAGACGCAAACGGGGGTGGACTCGCTACCTCAGGGCGGGGCCGACGAACTGGTCGCCGCGGTTCGATGCGCAGTTGTTGGATGACCTGGGGTTCAAGTCGTTTTGCGGTATGTGGAGTTGAACCCGGTGCGAGCGAAGTTGGTGGGGTCGGCGGAGAGGTGGGCGTGGTCGAGCGCGCGGGCGCATGTGACGGGGGTGGATCCGACGGGCGTGTTGTGTTTTGACCAGTTTAATCGGTGGTCGTTGGATTGGGGGCGTTTTGCGGGCGCCGATTGAGGCGGAGAAGGTGGCAGTGACTTGGGAGCGGGTACGGTCTGGGTCGGTGTGGAATCGGCCGGCGTGGGAATTGTTGGTCGCGAAGGAGGTCGCGGGGCGAGCGGTGGGCTGAGTTTTTGGGGCTCGGGCTCTGGAGGCGTGGCCGGGTGGATGTGGTGATGGCGGGCTAGGGTTGCAGTCGGTGGACAATTGGCGGCGGATGGGCCGTGGGGGCGGTCGCTGCCCCCGCTTCTCGACGGTCCCCGCTGTTGGCGTCTTTTTTTCGACGGTTTTGTTCTGACGGTCCCCGCGTTGGCGTCTTTTTTCTGGTGCCGGACGTCTGTTTTTCCGGACGTCTGTTTTTCCGGACGTCTGTTTTTTCCGGACGTCTGTTTTTTCCGGACGTCTGTTTTTCCGGACGTCTGTTTTTCTGTTTTCTCTGTTTTCGTGCCGGACGTCTGTTTTCCTCTGTTTTCTTTGTTTTCGTTTGCAGTGCCGGACGTCTGTTTTTGTTTGCAGAACTTGACGCACACAACTTCGGGCCCCGCGTTGGCGCCTTTTTTCCTGGTGCCGGACACGGCCTATTCTCCCGGACACGGCCTATTCTCGATTGATGGCGTCGACGTGAGGATCTACTCGCCGGAGAAGTCCATCGCAGACTGCTTCAAGTACTGAAACAAGATCGGCCTCGATCTTGCCATCCAAGCGCTACGGACATACCGCGAGCGATCAAGAAAGCCGGACCTGAAGCTGATCTCGAAGTGTGCTGCCCTGAATCGGGTCGGGAAGGTCATGCGGCCCTACCTGGAGGCGGTGCTGTGAGCGGCCGCGACATCGGCGCATCCGTCCAACAGCGACTGCTCAATCGCGCCCGCGCCGAAGGTCGGCCATTTCAGGAACCGCTCCAGTATTTCGCCGTGGAGCGCCTCCTTTACCGCCTGGCGAAATCAGCGTTCGCCGATCTGTTAGTTCTGAATGGCGCGCTCCTTCTGACTGCATGGAACGCGTCGGTCACTCGGCCAACGATGGACATCGACCTGGCCGGCCAGAAGCGGCGCGAGCCGGAATGAGCCTATATACAATGTTAGGTTCAACACAACCGTTAGCAATCATGGGGGCCAGCGATGGCGGAATTTGACGCATGGAATAAAGCCGTTGCAGCTTATTTCACAGCAGGAGCAGCAAAGGGTTCTCCAATCTTTCTCAGCCTAGACTTGGAGGCGATTGAGGATATTGCCGCGAGATTCGTGGACGAGGGTGTCTACGGCGATCCCCTGCTCGACTTCTCCAGAGCGGTTCGTCGCCGATGTGTGTCATCTTCTGGCGACCACCTAAACCTCAATACGCTGAGAAGCAAGGATGGTGAAGTTCCTGCGGGAGTCGCGTTTCTTGGTCTGATGGTCTTCGCCGCTTACAACATGCAAGAGGAGGAGGGCGTCGACGAATCGAACTACTTTCTTCGCTTGCGGGAGGTTTTGGGGCTACCCCACTTTCAGGGCAGGCCTGATGGCATGCCTCCCGGAGCTGAAGAGCCCCTGTGGAAAGAATGGAATGACCATCTCACATCCGCAGGCTTTCAGCCCACAGCAGAGCGCGGGGCTGGACCCCAGACTTACCTGCGTTACGTGCTGTCGCAGGCGATCTTGCGCGAGTCCGACAAACAGTTCCTGCGGCAGCGCTTCCACGACGCTCACCTTCCTCTCCAGTTCGATTCCGACCAGCTCGGTTTCTGGCTTTCGCGACAGACACTGATGCGTCGGCACCTTCAAGAGGGGCTACACCACTCGGATCCGGCTCGCGTATGGGAGTTCTATCAAGCGGCCCATCGCGTCTATGAGTCTGGCGATTGGGCCCTTGGTATTGCACCGGACCAACCCTCCGAGCGAAATCGGGGCCGGAGTATCGAATGTGGCGTTTATCGCACCGTGGATCTGCTCGGTGATGCAGAGTATTTGCTCTTCCCGAAGCAACCCGCTCGTACCCGCTCTAGCCAACTCGCGACCACGCAAACAATCGGTGGCAGTGCCACCCCTCTCCGCCCTATCCGCGCAGGCTTCTTCGGCCCCCTTTGGCGGGTTGCACCCTTCGGAGATCAACCGCTTGAATTCGATGTCGTCGGCGATCCGGTGATCCGAAAGATGTTGTTTCCGAGGCGCGATTTCTGGGTTTTGGTGCGAGATCCGGAAAACCAGCAAGGGGTGTGGGCGACGTGGAAGCCCTATCTGGAACTTGGAGAAACACTTCTACTCCTCTGCCGAACCGGGGCGATGGACAACGAGATGGCACGGTTCAAAGAAGCGAAATTGGTGGATTGGACTGCTCGCGTGGAGGCCGACGGAGTCATCGAATATCAGGGTTGCATGGTGCTGTCCTACGACTGGGGTGGTTTCATATCCCGACCGGAGTGCCGAGCTCTCGCTGACGCGCTGGCGCCCCGCTCCATGGCCGGAGTCTCGCTCGTCGGAGGCCTCCGCGACCCGAATCAGAATGCGTGGCTTGAAGGGTTTTCTCCATCAGTAAAAGTCTACGGTTTCGACCGGGAATTCGAACTCGTCATTACTTCTTCGCAAGGATACTCTTGGCGAAAAGAAGTGCCCAGGCAGCACGAGGTACCCTTGGACCCAGACTTGGAGCCCGGCACCTACCAAATCGAAGTCAGGTGGAACCGGAAACGTGCGGCTGTGCGTATGTTTCGCATCATCTCATGGTCCAGCATCCAAGAGCACCCCGGACCCGAGGAGATCATAAACACGAATCCGGCTGCGACGGCGGGTCTTGCGCTTCGCGGTGCCCGGATATTGAGTGGCGCCCTAGAGGCGACGGAGGTCACAGGTGCCTAAGTGGCAATTCTTGATCGTTAAGCATTTTGGCGGTCCACTTCAGCGGCAGCAAACGTGCGCTCGGATTAAACAGCAGGTTGAGCAACAGGGTCTGTCCGATATCCTGCCCCTCGTAAAATATGAGCGTGGCAGGCAGAAAGAATACTATTTAGGGATCGCGATTGACGGCAATTCAGTTTCCGACGGACGTGACGCCGCTGATTATGCAAGACATGTTCTGGTGGACGCCGGCGTAAGTATTGCCAAGAATCCTCAGTTCAGTTTCGTCGTTGAAGCGGATGAAGTTCAGCGCCTCCTCAGTGGGACTCTCGAATGTGACAGCTTCACTATCCCCATCCCCTTTGACACTGCGGCTAGTGCCGATGGTCCGTCAGTAGATCAACTCTTTGCGGAAGTAGATGCGGCCGACACGCTCCGGACCGAACCGAACCCCGACGATTCTTTGAAGCATTGTCGACTGCTTGAGTGGTGTAGTGCGGTGGGATCTGGGGAGCTTGGGCGAATTCAACAAGCATGCCAATCTCTGGGTTTCTCCAGTGACTGGGGTGGCGCTTGGTCCGTTCTGCGACGGCTCGTCCTTCTGGGCCATCTTGAGTATGCTGGCAGCTCATTGCGCTGGAGCGTAATCCCGCCAACGGTGATCACCCCCAACGATGATTCCGACTATGTAATTTTGGTGGGCCAACGAACGCCGGCCATGATCAGCTTTCTGCAAAGTCGCTTCTCCATCGAGGAACAACCCCAGACCGACGGCCCGCCCCGCATCGTCATTCGCGAGGCTCGGAGAGATGTTTTCTACAGGCCGGGTCGCCGCGCCTTTGAAGCGGGATGTGCCGCGAAGGAATTGAGCAACCTGCTGCCGAATCTAAACGAGTGGGCGTCTCGTCTCCCTACATGGGACGAGCAGGACTTTGGCCGGTTCGATATTGAGCGCTACGAACCTCAGTTCGACCAGTTCCATGAAGTATCGAGGGTTGATGAACGCTCTACATCCTGCCTGTACCGATTCACCTTCAGGCAGCATCGAATCGTCACTCTCGGGTTGTTTGATGATCGCGCCGGCCGCTGGATTTGTGGTGATTACTACGGCCTGCGGTTTCTTGCTCGATTGCGGCACGGTAAGTGCAGAGCTGCCTTACGTTCTCAGACCAACCAGCTGGTCATTCCTCTGACTGACCGATGGCCCCTGCCCTATGAAAGGGCGTTGGTTCTGGCCAGTGGCGCTCTACCGCAGCGAATCAAAACTGACCAGGGAGACACCATACTTTCCTATCAGGGAATCACGAGGCCGCTGGCGGAGAAACTGAGCTCCCTGCTTGACCTTGAATTGGAGGCCTTGTGATGTTCGATTTAGTGGGCGGCCAAGCCCGGCTGGGCGAAATCTACAGGCTCTACGTGGAGAGCGCATTTCCTTTCCGATATCCTGCGCTGGATGCTGAGCGCCGACGGGCGCTCAGAGAGTCCGACGTGCTTGCTCAGGAGCCGCTCATCGAACCCGTCCCCATGTACCCACTCGCCAATTGCACGCTCGCAGAAGCTGGTCATCGGCTTGGCGGCGACTACACGGGCCTTTCATGCTTGGCCGCTGGCCTGCTGGCCCCGAGTGCGAACCTCTACGAGCACCAGTGGGATTCTTTGAATGCGGTTATTGCTGGGAAGAAGGACATCGTCGTCACGACCGGAACAGGCTCAGGCAAGACGGAGTGCTTCCTCCTGCCGCTGCTTGCCGAGCTTGCTCGGGAATCTATGGCGTGGCGTGCGTGCGGCAGCGCGACAGATCGATTCTGGTGGCGCCAAGGGAATGAGCGGTCTTCGCAGTTTGAACATACTCGACGCCCTCACGCGGTTAGAGCGTTGATTCTGTATCCACTGAATGCCCTCGTTGAGGACCAGTTGCGACGTCTTCGGATGACACTCGACAGCCCTGATGCCCACGCATGGCTGGATGCACGGCGCGGAGGCAACCGGGTCACGTTTGGTCGTTATACGGGCCAGACGGCTGTTCCGGGAAAAAGCACGACGACCGCGGCGGTCCGCAGACTGAGGAGATCACTTCAGCAAATGGACGCGGCATGGCTCCGCATTCAAAGTGCGATCCAAGGGGGCGCTGACACTGACATTAGGTACCATTTCCCGCGAGTGGATGGCGGCGAAATGTGGTCGCGGTGGGACATGCAAGAAACGCCTCCAGACATCCTCATTACCAACTACTCGATGCTGAACATCATGTTGATGCGAGACATTGAGGAGGCGATCTTCACGCAGACACGTGACTGGTTGAGAGCCAGCCCCGAGCACGTGTTCTTCTTAGTGGTGGATGAACTGCATTCGTACCGAGGAACACCGGGAACGGAGGTGGCATACATTCTGCGCTTACTGCTTGAACGGATTGGACTCTCGCCGTCATCCGATCAGCTGCGCATTTTGGCTACGTCCGCCAGCGTCGACCAAGGGCCCAAATCACGCCAGTTCCTCAGGGAGTTTTTCGGGCGAAGCGATCGGTTCGAACTCATCAGTGGCGCGCAACTGCAGCCGATTGAGGGTGCACACCAACAGTTGAGAAAGCACGCAGATGCATTTGCCGGATTTGCGTCGATCGTGCAGTCAGACCCATTAGAAACAATGGCCCCTCCGGACTTAGCATCGCCTCCGATACAGCAGGCCGTGCGAAATCTTGTGAGTACTCTAGGAACAACCCTACAGGTGGATGAAACGCCAGATGAAGGGCTAGGTCGGGCGCTGCTGGCGGCGAACGCGACCGACGCATTGAGGGATGCTTGCAGAGTCGTAAACGGATCGGTTCGCGCGACGCGCCTGTCCGATCTTGATCGAAAACTCTTCGAGAATCCAATCCAGGCCCACTATTCCGTGTCGGACGCCATGCGCGGACTGCTGCTCGCCTTGGGGATCTCTCGTAAGCCGGGTGGGCAGGCCCCCCAGCCAGTAAGAGGCCATCTGTTTTTTCGCAACCTAGAGAACCTTTGGGTTTGCACAAACCCCCAGTGCACCGATCCGGCGTGCGACCCCGTTGCACGGGAGGCTGAGCAGCCGCGTCCAATTTGCGGTGCTTTGCAGCCTCAGCACCGGCTAACCTGCTCCTGTGGCGCTCGTGTACTAGATCTAGTCATTTGCAGCAGCTGCGGCGAAGTGTTCTTTGCTGGTTTTACGAAGACCATCACATTGAATCAACAGACGTCCCAGATACTGACTCCCGATCAGCCGAATCTCGAGAACCTACCGGACCAGTCTGGATTTGACAAGAAGCACAAGGATTACGCAGTGTTCTGGCCGTTTGCTGACCCGCCTGGCAAGGACTCATACCAGCACAACGGCTCGACCCATCGTTGGCATCCGGCTGTATTGGATGGATTCACTGGTATCGTTCGCGCCCAAGCTGCGCCGGCGCCGAACGCTGTCCAAGGACGAATATACACAGTAAGCGATGGCGACGCCCCCGCTCTTCCTCCTGTCTGCCCGCGCTGTGACACCGACTTTCGTCGCAGTGCGGCTGGATCTCCGCTCCGGCAGCACCGCACAGGCTTTCAGCGATCTTGTCAGGTTCTAGCTAGTGCTCTCGCACGCGAGATGCCCGAAGTTGTGCAGAAGCGGCGTGCACGGAAGTTGGTCATATTCTCCGACAGCCGACAGGACGCAGCTAAGCTTTCGGCCGGCATGGAACTCGACCACTTCCGAGACATGGTACGGGTCTGCTTGGTGGGTGCACACGATTCATTCGTTCGCGGCTACGCAGATGTGCTTCGTACGCTGATCGCGGTGGCGCCAACGCTGCTCTCGGCTGTCGAAAAGATCAATCGCGTATTGGCAGCCGATCTCTCGGGGGCCGCTCCGAAACAAGCTGACCAAACGTTCATATCCTTTTTTAACGCCTCGAACCCAGCGTTGGCGCTAAACCTGATGCAGGCAGGCATGATGGGGATGCCTTTAAGCACCGAGAACTGCGACCTGATTTGGGGCTATCCATCAAGGGTCCCTCTCCGCGTGGTTCGCGATATCGTCTGGGATCGTCTTCTCTCACTGGGCATCTGTCCTGGAGGAACAAAAGCCCACTTGCTTTCGTTCGATGATGACAACCATAGGAAACAGTGGTGGGATTGCTTTGATTGGTCGACGTCTCCACCGAGGCTGAAGACGACCTTGACGCCGGGCGAGAGCCAGCACGTTGTCGAGATGAAGAATGACCTAATGGGCGAATTAGTACGCTGCCTGTTCCCGCACGCAACCCGGACGTTTGAGAGCCTCGGCATAGGGTTTGCCACGTATCGCTTCAAGGATTCTGCGCCCGCCCTAATCGAAGCTTGCCAATCCGTGATTCGGAGCCTTTGCGAGAGAAAGAACTTCCTATTTTGGCCAACGTTTGTTCTTGATCCCGGTGGTCAGCGGCAGGCGCTACAGAAACAGCTGCAGTTGTACCTCGCGACCGTCGGAGTAGATCCAGCGGACGTCGAGGCAGAGTTGACCAACGCTGGCGTCTGGCTCAACGGTGCGAACAAACCCGGAATCGATTCTAATAATCTTTGGTTGGAAATCCCAGCTGTCGAGCTTGGACGGCATTCAGTGCGCGGTGGATGGACATGTCCCACCTGTGCTGCTTTCTACATGCATCGAGCGGGGGGACGATGCGCTGACTGCAACCTGGAACTTCGTCCAGGCTTGGCGCATAAGTCCCTCGATTATTACCGTTACCTCGCTGAGAAAGCAGGCGGCGGATTCCGATTTCATAGTGAGGAGCTCACTGGCCAAACCGATACCATCGACAAACCCAATCGCCAGCGTTGGTTCCAGGAGGTCTTCCTGCCCGATGAAAAGGAAATCCCCCTAATTCATGGCATCGATCTGTTGAGCGTCACGACCACAATGGAGGCGGGCGTTGACATCGGAGCATTGCTGGCAGTGATGATGGCGAACATGCCTCCGCGACGATTCAACTATCAGCAGCGAGTCGGTCGTGCCGGCCGACGAGGAACTGGGCTCTCGCTGGCTGTGACCTTCTGCCGGGGGCGAAGCCATGATGAGTTCTATTACCGGCGCCCTGAAGCAATCACTGGAGATCCTCCTCCTTCTCCGTACATCGATGTTCGCCAGCCTGAGATCCTGAGGCGAGTATTGATCAAGGAGGTGCTCCGCCAAGCATTTCGGGGAGTTCCCCAGCAGATTGCCCAGGGTGACCTTGTTGCCGAAAGCGTCCATGGTCAATTTGGTCTCACCGAGACGTGGCCGACTTTGCGGCCCTTCATCGATTCATTCTTTCGATGCGAAGAAGGCCGACGTGCCGTCGCTGAGGTGGTGGGGTGGCTGGCCGTGGGTACCTACTGGGGCGACAGCCCAGCAGTACTTGGCCACCTGCAGGAGCAGATGCTCAGTTATGTGCATCGGGATCTGATCCCGCAAATCGACCAGGTATTCGGAGATCCACGGTTTACTCAGACGGCATTGAGCGAACGCCTGGCAAGCGCTGGGATCCTGCCGATGTTCGGATTCCCGACTCGCGTTCGCCTCTTGTTCACCAACATTCCTCATCGCGGATTTCCCTGGCCACCTGAGAGAGGAACCGTTGATCGCGATCTTGATATTGCCATTAGTCAGTTTGCCCCAGGGTCCGAGACTGTCAAAGACAAGCGTGTTTACCGGGCGGCGGGGGTGACTGATTTCTTCCCGGCAGGCGACACAGTCCGAGTCCGCCCTGGCTTTACGCCGGCTCTCAAAGATGAGAACGATGTCCCAGTCGGCAACAGTCGAATCGGGGTCTGCCGTTCCTGCCAGGCAGTGGTTTATCTGGATCGAAGTGCAGCTCCGCCACCGGGAGGCATCGAGCCAGATCCGCAAGTCTGTCCGGTGTGCCAGGAGATGGAGATGCGCGCCCTGGACGCTCGGGAGCCCCGGAGCTTCTTCTGTTGCTTCAGCGGCGATTTCGATGGGTCGTTCGACTGGGTTCCGCGCGCCACCCGGCCGATGTTGTGCGTGAACACCGACTCGCCTAAGCCGATACCGAAGACCAACGTTGTCATGAATTCATCAGCCACCGAAGTGATCTCGATTAATGACAACGGCGGACAAGGTGGCTTCGATTTTCATCCGGTCGCGCTGCAGCGAGCACAAGGCACAGGAACCTATGCAGTGGATACTCACTTTTGGGATCGCCTGACCAGTCCGTCCTATCGAATCGCCTTGCTGTCCCGTCGGCACACTGACGTAATGGTGGCCGACATTCAGGCTTGGCCTCAGGGAGTTTATGCTGATCCGCGCACAGTCGCGGGTCGCGCTGCATGGTATTCCTTCGCTTTCTTGCTTCGCACTGCTGCGGCTGCGCTGTTGGACGTAGACGTACAGGAACTGCAAGCCGGCATACGAACGTTGCAGGTGTCCGGAGTGCCTCGTGGGCAGGCGTTTATGAGCGACACCTTGGAGAACGGCGCCGGGTATTGTAGATGGCTCGCAAGTGCTGAGAATTTCGACCGCGTGCTAGATGTCGCATGTGATCTTTCGAACGGACTTGTGGCGTCGAAGTGGGTGCTGCCAGACCATTCCAATAGATGTGACACTTCCTGCAATGATTGCCTCCGTGATTTTTACAGCATGCAATACCACGGGTTACTTGACTGGCGACTGGCTTTCGACATGGCTCGGCTTGCACGCGACCAATCAGCCGCGTTAGATCTCGCGTCCGACCTCAGTTCGACTATTCACAACCCATGGAAACCGCTCGCTGGTAGCGAGCAGGCTCCAGTGAGCCGAACGATGGCGCAATTCGGTTTTTCTTTTCTATCAGCTGAAGGACATCCCTGCTTTGTCTCCAAACGCCGCAAAAAGATCCTGGTCGCCTGTCACCCGCTGTGGACTACCCAAAATCAGGCTTATCTGGACGTGGAGCGTCTGCTGTTGACACGTTACCCCGACCTGTCCGTTTCGCCTATGAACATGTTTACGGTGATCAGGAGACCTGCGGACTATATTTAGCCAGCAAGACATCATTCGGGTGTTCCAACGGGCGTGCACAAGCGCCTAAACTGCCCCACGTAAGCGTGGGCGGGGATTGCGAGGTGCGCATAGCCGTGATCGGCAGATACAGGCCATCTACTCAGCGATGCGTGCGCGCCTCTATTGGCAGTGGCAGATCGCGGCTGAACAGACAGAGGTGGTCATACGCCCAGAGTTTCACGAGCGGGCTGCGTGCTCGCCGCGCGGCTAGGTAATCCCGCTGCCACGGCCAGCCGACGTTGAAGTGGCCCATCAGGTACCGGCAGTCGGTGCGCGGCCAGTTGAGGATTTCGAACGGGTAGGCGGCCATCACGCGGCCTTGGTCGATGTTGCGGTCGAGGCCGGCGTATTGGAAACCTTCGATCATGAACGTGTCGAAGCCGCTGCTAGTGACCTGTCCGAAAACTCCGTCCACCTAAACTGGAAACTCCAGCATACCTTCAGATCTGTCCTTCGCCCTATATCTCACCTCGTGGTCTGCAGAACGGCTGGCGGGTCAAGGCCGAGCGGAGCTCGCTCGAAGGGTTGCCTTGAGCCGGTGGCGGTTCTGCGGTATCAGACTCTCGCCGGGCGAAGGACAGCCCCGCGACAAACTCACAGGGTGTCTGGTTCCCGAGTGAACTATGTGGCCGTTCTTCGTGATAGTGGCGCCGCCAGGCCGCCACTATCAGTCGCGCCTGCGCGAGCGTCACGAACCAATGCTGATTCAAACACTCCTCGCGGAACTTACCATTAAAACTCTCCACGTGGCCGTTCTGCATCGGCCGGCCCGGGTGAATGTAACTCAGTTCGATCTGCTGCGACTGACACCACTCCGTCAACACGTGCGAGACGAACTCGGGACCATAGTACATGCAGAATGGAGCTGCGATGGAGATGGTAGGGTGTAAGCATCCGAGCGGAGGATACGGCAACGCAGGGATGCGACCGGAGCGCCGGCTCGGACGCCGGAATCGCTCGGGGCGGTGCGAGCCGCCCTGGCGGCGCTATGATTCTGGCCCAAAAGCGATAAATCCCAGGGGTTTGGGGACAGAGTCCCCAAGCGACCCAGGTGGTCAACCATCGAAAAGCGCGGCATTCTTGGAAACGGTTATCTCTCCAAGGAGCACACTTCGATGATTGACCAATCGCACGCTACCGCAGCCATCAATCTGGTGGCAATCGACATTGCCAAGGAATGGAATGTAGCCTTGGCCCAGGAAGCTTCCGGACAGCGTCGCCATTTCAAGTTCGCCAACCGTCATGCCGACTATCAAGAATTCGTGCAGTACTTACGCTCGCTTTCCGGTTCAACGATGATCGGTCTGGAGCCGACTGGCGATTATCATCGTCCGCTAGCCAACCGGCTACTGCGCGAAGGCTTTCAGGTGGTAGCCATCTCGTCGCTCGCACTCGCCAGAACTCGCGAAGCGCGCTTCGGCAACTGGGACAAGAACGATCCGAAGGACGCACAAGTCATGCTGAGCATGATGCAGCAGGGCTTGGTTCAGGTCTATTGGGATCCTCTCGCAAGCGGTTGCCATGATTGGCAGGAACTCTCCAATACCTACTTTCAGGTCACTCTGGCGCGGACGCGTCTGCAGCACAGTCTGCTCACGCATCAGTTGCCCCTCTACTTCCCGGAGTTCACCCGTTACTGGTACTCAACGCGAGCCGATTGGTTTATCGAGTTCCTCCTGCGCTTTCCGACGCCCGCCGCGATTCATACTTTGGAGCGCGAGACATTCATCGCCGAGGCCTGGGATGTCGTGGGAAGACACGTCGCCAAACGTGCCAAGCTCGAGGCGATCTATCAGATGTCGAAGGAAAGCATCGGACTTCCCGTACCGATTGACTCACCAGCCATCGAGACATTCAAGCTCCAGCTCAACCGCTATCTCGAGCTGAATCGACAACGGCAGCAACTGGACCTGCGAGCGCAAGAACTGCTGGCCGGAAACGCTGATTATAAGCGCCTCAAGACACTGCCTGGTGTCGGTGCGATCACGGCTCTAACGATCCTGGCTGAGGCTGGCGATCTCCGCCGTTTCCATCATATCGCCAGTTTCTGAAGTATTGCGGGTTGAATCTGGCCAAGAGTCAGTCGGGCCAGACGAAAGGACAAGAAGTTCTCTCGAAGCGCGGCAACAAGCGGCTACGTCTGGCATTCTGGATGGCTGGCTTAGTGGCCATCCGGATGCGGGAGAGTGCGTTCCGCGACAAATATGAACGCTATCTGCGCGCCACTCCCTTCGATGCCGATCGCAAACGCAAAGCGCTGACCGCCGTGGCCGCGAAGATGGGCCGGGTCGCATATGCAGTCGTTAAGCATGGTACCGATTACCAATGCTTTTTCGAGCAACGATTACCCAGTGGATCGATCCCTCTCTGTACGGGCCGTTGAGGCGCCTGCGGTGACCTCGTAGATAATGCTCGGACCTTCCACTGGGACCCTACGCTGTTTCAAGCACGGTGAAGGCTGCGGCGAAAGCGTCGCTGACCTTGTGTTCATTATGTTGAGCGGGGACCCTTTGCTTCGTGGAAGCCACTGGATACTTGCGTTCGAAGGCTTTGTCGGCCGGCCAGACCGCGCCTCGCGCGGCCGTGCCACTTCTTGTGCCAACGCGCAAATTACTCCTTGCATTTAGCACGTTGTCCAGAACAATGGCGTCCGGCCGCTCGCCACACTCTTTCACCACTTGCTCCAGCACGCGTTTCACCCGTTCTCCCGAGAGGCTGAGATCCACTGTTTTCCTGGTGCCGGACACGGCCTTTCCCTGTACAGACCGAGACATGGGTAACAGAAACGTCCAAGCACATGGGTGACAGTTTATTCGACTTCAGCCTAGCCCGACCGCCGTGGAAGGAGGTCAGAAGGCAAGTACAAGGTTGGCCAGCTAGCCGTGGCTTTGCCATCCGTGGCCGTATAGCCACGACGCTCATCCAGCACGCCCAGCAGAACCGGCCCGAACCACACATGCGCTAAATCGTCTTCGATCGGTTCGATTCCCACGCACTCTTTCCCCAGCGCCTTACCGGCGAGACCGCGAGCCTGCTTCCAGCGAAAGTGACCATCCTGATCAGTCCGTCGCACCTCCACCCCTTTTGGATATTCCATCTCGCCAAGCTTCTCAGGAAACTCGCGCCGCGACGGATGATATAGATCGGCTGGTGTCGCTCCTTTGAGTGCTCCGTGCGGCCTCTCTTCGTTGTAAGTCCGCACGAACTCATCGAAGCGCTTTTGTTGTTGGCGCAGACTCGCCGCCGGTGGCTTCGCGGTCTCTTGCTTTAGCACGCGGTGCATCCTTTCATGGCGCCCGTTCTGCTGGGGCTCACCTGGTTCAATCCGTTCCGGTTGAATGCCCAACTTAATCCACCAAACGCTTAACCTGGTGAGCCCGCCCCTTCCCGTCGACGCAAACGGACTCCCATTATCACTGCGTATTCTTTCCGGCAGGCCATACTCCCGAAACACGCGCGCCATTTGTTGTTTTATGGTTTCGCAACCCGTCGTCTCCACGGCCCGGCAACACAACAGATAGCGCGTCGCCGCATCCGAGATCGTCAGCGGATCGCAGCGCTCGCCGTTGCCGCACGGAAACCAACCCTTGAAGTCGATCGACCAAACCTGATTCGGTCCAGTCGCATGTGCGAGCGGTTCCGTGGATGGGGTCGCATAGCGTCGCCGCCCGCGTTTGCCGCTCAGATTCCAGCGCTTCAAGATCAGTCCGATGGTGCTCCGCGCCGGCCAGTCCGGCTGTGGCGCATGCCGCTCGAGCCACGTTTTCAGCTTCTCCGGACCCCAGCTCGGATGCCGGTTCCGCAGTTCCACCACCGCTTCCTCAATCTCTCGCGCCGTGCGCCCTGGCTGGCTCAAGGGCCGCCGTGATCGCTCGTTCAGCCCTTCCAGCCCCAACTCTTCATGCCGCCCGATCCACTTGTAGATCGTCTTGCGGCTCACCCCCTCCCGCCGCGCCAACTCCGCTACTGACTCGCCTTCCTGCCAGTCCACTATGCACCGATATCGTTGCTCCATCACATCGCTCACTTTCCAGGGCATCCCCCATTTTTGTTACCGATGTGCTTGGATTGTTCTGTTACCTATGTAGTCGGTCTATACCCCTATTCCGCCGGACACGGCCTATTTCGTTGACCTTCCTATACTAGGAAATGAGTATGGAAATCCTCGTACAAATGACACATTTCGATACATGTGGATGTTGCTTAATCGTCTGCTTCGAGGGTGCGTTACGGTAGCAGGTCCCAACGGCAGGCCGGATTCAACATGCGAGCCATAGCAAAAATAGTCCTGGGGGCGGGCGGTTTGGTAGCGCTGTTCTGCGCCCTCGCGAGCGCTTTATTCGCTCCCAGTCTTCCTCGTAATCTGTACACCTACTATGTGTTTGTCTATTTAGCAATTGGTCTGTGTTGTTTGTACATCAACTGGAGAGCGTTCTCACCAAAAGAAGATGTCGCTTGGCCATCGTTGGCATATCTTTTCAGTTGGCAAGGTCTGTCCTCTGCGCTCGCCGTTGTTGTGGTATTGTTCTGCCTGGTCTTCTAAGCAGGGCTGCTAGAAATCTCAGTGCGGATGTGACCGACGGCAGTTAGAGGCGTCTGATGAGAAGGTGCGGCGAAGACCCTCCAGCCGGCAGGCCCTGGCCGGCGGGGATAGGCCGTGTCCGGGGGGCATAGGCCGTTTCAAAGTTCCTTTCATGGCCTTCCGTGGACCGCAGGTAATTTGCGATGGGATCTTACCTTCGCGGCTGATGGTACAGCTTGAGTGCCTTTTTGCCGCACGACGGAGCCGGAGAGAAAGAGGCAGCCCAGTACAATCTTGTCAGCGAAATTCGGAGACGACGCAGTTCCCGCCTGGCAATCCGCGATCGTTTTCCCCGCGCTCACCCACACCGGCCGCAGTAGCCCGGCCGCGCACGTCACCACGCGGCGCAGGCTCGGATACAGAACTTCGCCAGGCAGATCGCTGCGATCGTCCTTTCTGTGGTGCCGGACCTGGCCTATGTCCCGGACATGGCCTATGGCGCTGGTGCCGGACATGGCCTATGCCCTTCTGGTGCCGGACACGGTTTATGCCGCCGGCCGCGGTCATTCCTTTGTCACTCTCGGCTCCTTAGGATGTCGCTCCCATTCCCAAACGAAGTCGTCCCTCCACTTCTCGAGAATCGAGTAAAACTCATCAATCGGAAGTCGATGGTCAACGAGGCTACCGGCCTCGAAAAGGCCTTCGTCGCCCCGCTTGAACCCAATCAACCTCACCTGATCACCGACGTCAAGTTGCACTACATAGCTCCGGTCGTCAAACGCCGCGTCACCGTCCGGCGCCCATATTAGCTGGTGCTGATGAACCAACTCGGCCAATTCGTCGTGACTTATCCCTAAGGCGCAACCCTCTCGAGGCAAGTCGCCATAAAGGGCGCCTACCACCGAGGCGGCGATGTCACTCTGGCTTCCATCGGCAGCAAAAGGCGCGGTATGCTGACCACGGTTCGAAATCCGCCGGCATACCTCATCGAAGGAATTCGCCAACATTGTTGCGTCTTCCTCGTGAACGCCGAACCGCCGGCCCTTGATGATCAGCGTGAAGAAGCCCAGAGCCCTTAAACCTAGTTCCGCATATGCACGAGAGATGTAAGACTCGATCGCGAATAGGTCAGCGTGACCAGTAATCATTGAAACTGCTTTCGTATCTCATTAGGAATGTCCTCGGTGCGAATCAGCCTTTTGCCAGCCGTGGAGCCATTCCAGTGCGTTTGGCCGTTACTCGGCGCACGGAATCGATGGATCGTCCCGTCCACGTCCTTCGCCCACCTGACACGTTTTTGACGACCACCGAATTCGTGAAAAGGTCGTTGACATTAGACGGCTGCGGGCTCGCCGAATTCGGGTGGTGCTTGGGATTGGTAATGAGTTCTGGCAGTTTCTCCGGGCTCGATCCCCCTGAAGCCTCCGGAGCATCGTCGGAGGCCTTCATGAAGCTGGTCAGAGCGTTTCCGGTCATCATCGCGCCATGTCCAGCAACGGCCGCACCGGCAACGATCGCCGGTGCGCCGGCAACACAAAGAACAGCGGTGCCGCATGCGCCGGCCCCGGCGCCGGTCATCGCCGTACCACCAGCCATTTCAACGAAACCGCCGACTATCGACAGGCCATCACCAAGCCTCTGTCCTAAGCGGACATCTGCGTGGCTGCCGCGAACTCTCTGTGTTACGCCGCCATTCGAACTGACGGCATTCATCACGCCAAAGACGAACTCCTTCGCGCCAAGCCCATCGTCATCAACGAACCGAAGAGGATTGTTGCTCCCATACATGTACAGGTTCCAACTCTGGGGATTCTCAATGTGTTGCTCACCGACGCTCCGGCCTGGCAATCCGCCATCGTCTCTTTGCTGGTGCCGGTCATGGTCAGCGCGTTCCTGAGGATCAGCCGTGAAGCTCTTCGCGGCAATTCTAGCAGCTTCTCAGGCGAGATTAACAATATTGCTAACGACGACAGCCGAAGAGAACTGACGAAGACCGGCGCCGGCCGAGGATGCCCAGCCCCCAACCCGTTTATCCCATCGAAGCCAATCCCAGAAAGCGACACCCCGGAGCGAGAACTGCCGCCCACTCCGCGCTCGACGGTCTTTTTGCTCACCGCGGAAAGGAGCAACGATCGAACCATGCCCCCCGCACGTCCGGCGTGGCGACGCGCACTACTGGCCGTCGGTTTTGGAACCCGAAAGAACGCCGAAGACGCCGGGAAAGTCGAGGGAGCCGAGGCGGGCGAGGGCGAATTTGAGGCGGAGCGACAAGCCGGTGCCGAAACCGAACCATTTGCCGGCGTAAGTGGCGGCGCCGTGGGCGAGGTCGACGGGGTCGGTGCCGGTGGCGAGTTCGGTGGGGCGGGTGGAGGCGCGGACCGGAATGTCTTCGGCGAAGACGACGCGGCGTCCGCCGCGCTTCAGTTGGAAGAACAGGTCGAGGTCGGCGCCGAATTGGCCGTAGCTCTTCTCGTCGAGGTAGTTGATCTGGACGATGGCTTGGCGCCGGATCATGAAGGGGGCGCCGGCGGGGAAGTCCGGGCCGGAGGACATGGGCCAGCGGCCTTGCGAGACGCGAGTGCTGAGGTCGGCGGGGGTGGGGAGGACGAACGACTGGCTGACGCTCTCACCGGTGCCGCTGCGTTCCAGCGGGCAGATGGCCGTGATGTCGGGTTCCTGCTCCAGCCGGTCGGCGAGCCGCGCGATGGTGTCCGCTTCCAGTTCCACGCCGGCGGGCAGGAAAAAGAGATATTCGCCCTTCGCGGTCCGCGTGCCGATGTTGGCGGACTTCGTCCACCCGAAGTTCTTGGGCGTCCGCAGTAGCTTCACGGCCGGGAAATCAGTCTCGATGTCGCGCGTCGCGTCCTCGGAACCGGGGTCCACCACCAGCACTTCCAGCATCTCCCGCGGTACGGAGCGTTCCACCGACGCGAGCGTCCGGCGCACCCCCTCCACCTGATTACGGGCAATCAGAATCACCGACACCCGCAGCGGGATCACCACGGGCTCGGAGACGGGTGCCGGAGAGGCTTGAGGATTCGGAGTCTGGTCGGGCTTCGCCATGCGGGTCGAACTCAAGGATAACCCGCGAGGACTGCCTCCGTTGAGTCGCCGGCCAAAAGGCGGTGCACGAATCCGGCCGCCCGGCGCGTTTCGAACGGCCGGTCCACCGCTTGGGGACGGAACTGGCCAGCCGGCTTCCACATCCACGGCACATGCCGGTCAAAGGGCGGATAGCCGAGCCGGTTCGCCTGCCGGTAGCCGTGGTCGCCGGTAACGATCACGTGGCTGGTCGCCCACATACCGGCCTCTTCCAGCCGCCCTCGGACGCCGGCAAACAGCCGATCCGCCAACGCCAGGTTGTTCAAGTAGCCGCTGGAGTTCTGGTTCGCCGCGCCAAAGTCCTTCTGGGCGGGCCGGTAGACAAAGGGCGTATGGGGCGCGGGCAGATGCAGAAAGACGAGTTGCAGGTCCGGGCGCGTCGCGGTGCGGCCCGCCTCCCGCTCCATGGCCTGCACCGTCCGGACATGGGCTTGCACGGCGAGCGATTGGCCCAAGAGCGAGTAAAGGCTCGATTCCAGCAGGCTGCGGAAGTGGTTGACGGTCACCTGGGGGAGCGTGTCGCCATAGGAATTGATCTGGCGGTCCATCGCCCAGTCCTGGCAATCCACCAGGTGCGCCGCGAAGACGTCGCAGTACGGGATGTACCAGCCCACCACGCCCGCGCGCAGGCCGGGAAGCTCAAAAACCTGGCCCAGGATCTGCGGCACCGAATCCGAAGTCGCGTTCGACGGGCTGGTGGCTTGGCGATACACGATGGACCCGGCGCGGAAAGCGTCGAGCGCCGGCAGCCGCAATCCTTCGCGCCGTTGCGAGAACGCCACCCGTTCGTCGAGCTCGTCGAACAGAATCCACACCACGCGCGCGCCCGGCTGGGTCACCACGCGCCGGGCCGGCCGGGGCGGCGTCGCAGTTCGGCGCAAGGAAGTGGAATCGGCCAGAATGGCGGGCGGCGTCGGCATCAGCAACCGCCAGGCCACCTGCCCCGCCGTCACCAGCGCGATCGGGCTGAGGGTCACCAGCAGGCCGGACGCCCAGCGCAGTTCCGTTCGCCAGGCCACGCAGCCCAGCCCGCCGATCGCAGCCAGCGCCACCGGCCAGAACCAGCCTTGCCGCAGAGCGGTGTCCACCACGCCCGCCGCGCCCATCTTCCAGGCGGCCACATCCTGCCCCACCGAGATGGTGACTTCCTTGGCGATCAAGGCGGTGGACAGCACGGCCAGCAACAGGCGCGCGGCGAGCCCGCCCCAGCGAGCCGCCGCCCAGATCGCGCCCGTCAACAGAGCCAGGTCCAGCAGCGCCGCCCCATAGCGCACCCGGGGAATGGCCCCGGCGAAATCGCCCAGCAGTTCCACCCAAAGGCGAACCAGCAGCAGATTCGCGAGCGATAAAGCTGCCACGAATGTGCGGACGGCCGATGAGTTCACGAGAGATGTCGCTTCTCGCACCAATACAAATAGCGGCGGCCCTCGAGAATGGGCTGCTGGCGGCGAATCGCAAAGCGGAGGCCCAGTTCGGCCTCGAAAGCTTCGCGGGTATCGCCGGTATGCAACGGCTCGCGCCCGCGCAGTAAGCGCCGGTAGTAGGGATCCTCGGGGCTGACGTACTCAATGATCAAGGTGCGCCGGGTGAGGTCCGCCGCCAGATCCAGAATCCAGGAGAGCGGTACGCGCTCGGTGATGGTGAGGTGATGCAGCAGGGCCAGCATCAGCACCGTGTCGAACTCGCCCGCGGCCCGGTCGAAGAACGCGGTGTTCTCGCGGTTGCGCCAGCCGGTAGGCGGCGTCGGCTGCGCCAGATTCATGACGACCGGTAGGATGTTGAGCTTGGCGCGATGGGCATGACGCCAGATCTCGTTGGCCGCCTGCGGATCGCCTTCCACGGCCACCACGCGAGCCCCTTGCTCGGCGGCGAGCCGCGAGTACTCGCCGTCGTTCGCGCCCAGGTCGAGCAGTTCCTTCGACCCGAGCATGGCGTTCGCCACAAAGACGCGCTTCGCCTCGCGGTCCGCCCGATCGTAGTGGCAATAGGTCTGATAGCCGCTCCAATTGGTGCCGCGCTCAAGCCCGTCGGAGCTTGCTTCGATCAGTTTCCGCAGCCGCTTGAAGAGGCGGTTCAGAATGAACCGGGCCACCTCTTCATCACGCAACCTGGCTGGTCCATAGGACTCTTCCCTGGCCTCGTCGCGCATCCACTCCGCCGCCGTGATCCAGGAAAGGGCCCGCGGCCGCAGCCGATGGCTCCAGCCCAGCCGGGCGTAGATCTCCTCCGTCCGCCAGCCTTCGCGCCGGCCCAGAAAGGCTTCGTGCACCGGCACGGCCTTCCACTCGTCCAGCAGTAACGGATAGGCAAAGGTGGAAAGGAACTGCGCCAGCGGCCGCCATAACGGGTCGCCAGGATCGCGCTGCTCCACCGAGAGAGCGTCGACGAAGATCGGCTTGGCGCCGCGGAAGAGAACGTTCCATGGCGTCGCGTCCTTTAAGCCGCATCCGGACGGAAGCAGACTCTCGGCCAGGCGCAGCGTCAGCAGCGCGGCTTCGCGCAGCATCCCGCGCGTCCACTCACTCGGATAGGTTGGAAACCAGACCCGCTCGTGCTCGAGCACCGTAGCCGTGCCGGTGATCCCGGCGCGGTCCAGCACCGTGGCGCGGTCCAGGGGCGACGCGGGCGCCGTCCGGACGAAGTCGCCCTGATCCATCAGTTGTCGACCCAGAGGAGATCCGAGCAGGTGTAGCAACCGCTCGGCGGATTCATGCTGAACCACGCGGTAGACCGGCTTAGCAGCCGATCCGGCGACCACAAAGCCCTCCGGGTCGCGGAACGAGATTTGCGCCATCAGTTATTGGTTGCGCTTGAACACGCGCGCCAACAGGCGCCGCGTGGAGAACAGAAAGCCGACCGAAACAGCCATGATGGATTGCCAGACGAGGACACCGGTTCCAGGATCGGTGTAAGCCATCAGGGAAGTGGGACTTCCGGCAACGATGAGAGCTACTCCAAGAACGTGAATCATTACAAATCATCCTCCAGGCAGGGAACGCGGTTCGAGCAAGATCATGCCGCTTCGAACTCGCTTTGTTTGACTACAGTCTAAACTCGGGTCATGCAAAACGGTTGCAAAATTGTGACGCTAGGCTAAAACATGTTTACCTTTGAGGCCTGGGCCTCAGGACCCTAAAACGAGGAGTTTATGGCCACATTGGGAGGGATGTTTGCCTAATTTGACAACGAAGTTAAAAGTGAGGGCCCGAAGCATGGCACCTTTACAAAACTTTGGAGAGCGCGTCGTTGGCCCGTGACACGCTGTGGGCATGAAGCCCTTCTGGCCACTGTTGACCGTCTTCTCCCTGCTCGCCGCGGATGTCTGGGACAAAAAGCCTTTTACGGATTGGTCCGCGAAGGACGTGGACCGCATGCTGAACGCCTCTCCCTGGGCGAGGGAGACGTCGGCGAGCTTCGCCGGCGGCGGCATGGGTGGACCGGGCGGCGGCATGGGTGGCGGTCGCGGAGGCCGTGGCGGCGGAGGAATGCGCGGCGGCGGGGGCGGCATGGGTGGGGGCGGCGGTGACATCGACACCAGCGCCGGCGGCGCCGGCAGGGGTCCCGGCGGCGGGATGGGCGGTGGCGGTGGGATGGGCGGGGGCGGCGGAATGGGTGGAGGCGGCGGTGCGCCGCAAACGCTGGTCCTCGTGCGCTGGCAAAGTGCACTGCCCGTCAAGCAGGCCCTGGTGAAGGCAAGTTCGGCAATTGAGGCGGCCTCGGCCGCCGAAGCCAAGTCCATCCTCGAGAACCCCGAAGCTTATTACGTGATCGCCGTCGATCATCTGCCGCGGATGGGCATGGGCCGGCCGCGCGCCGCCGCGGCGGAAGGCCCAGGCAGTGAGAGCCGCGGCGAAGGTCGCGGCGACCCCGAACGCATGCGCCAGATGATGGCCCGCTCCACCTCGCTGGTTCGCAAAGGCAAAGAGCCGCTGAAGCCCGAAGACGTCAAGCTGGCGATGGGCGAAAAGACCATGACCGTCTACTACCTGTTCCCCAAGACCGAGCCCATCACGCTCGAAGACAAGGAAGTGGAGTTCGTCACCCGCATGGGTCCGCTCGAGATCAAGCGCAAGTTTAAGTTGCAGGACATGGTTTTCGGCGGCAAGTTGGGGTTGTAGAGTGAAGCGTGGTTCTGATTTCGCTTCTCCTCCTGGCGCAGGCCGATCCGTTCGAAGGGCTGGCGCATGAAGCGTTCGCCCGCCATCAGCGGGAAGTAGCGGCGCTTTCGTCGCCGGCAGAGGTTCATGCCCGGCAGCAGCACGTGCGAGAGAGCGTGTTGCGAGCTTTGGGCGGGCTGCCGGCGACGAAGACGCCGCTGAACCCGCGGATCACCGGCACGCTTCGCCGCGAAAGCTATCGCGTCGAGAAGCTGATCTACGAAAGCCTCCCGCGCTTCTACGTCACAGCCAACGTCTATGTGC
Source organism: Bryobacteraceae bacterium (assembly GCA_044226365.1). GTDB lineage: Bacteria > Acidobacteriota > Terriglobia > Bryobacterales > Bryobacteraceae > JALHNI01. Next base: position 832 of record JBGAHE010000070.1, on the reverse strand, counting down.
CGGATGGCGCAGGGCCTTTCCCCGCCGCCGTCGGCGTGGCCGGGCACTCGGACAACGGCAAAGCCATCGGCGCATATCAACATGCCTGGATCGGCATGGTGAAGAGCAACCTGCTGGTGATCGCGATCGACCCGCCCGGCCAGGGCGAAGGCGGAGTACTTCGATGCGGCCTACGGACGGTCCCTGGTGGGCGCCGGCGCATGAACCTGTCCATGGCCGGCCTCAATGCCTGCTGGCGGGCAGCAACGTGGCGCGTTATGAAGTGTGGATGGCATCCGGGCAGTGGACTACCTGCTCACCCGGCCCGATGTGGATGGCAAACGCATTGGCGTGGCGGGCAACTCGGGCGGCGGCACCCAGACGGCCTATCTGATGGCCATGGGCCTCATCTGCCGCGGCGGCGCCGTCTGCTACCTCACCAGTTGGGATCAGCTTTGGGCGAAGCCCGGCCCACAGGATGCCGAGCAGATCTTTGCAGGCTTTCTGGCGGCGGGTCTCGACTTCTCGGACTACTGATTGCCTTCGCCCCCCGGCCAGTAGATGCACGCTGCCATCCCGCGACTTCTTCCCCATTGTCGGCGCGCGCAAGGCCTTCGCCGAGGCGAGCCAGGTTTACCGGATGCTCGACGTGCCCGATCGCGTCGGGTTCTTTGAGTTCGACGATACGCACGGCTGGAGCCAGCCCCGGCGCGAAACGCACCTATGGCTGGTTCGGCCAGCACCTGCTAGGCCGGCCGGCCGCGACCGCGATCCCCGAGCCAAAGATGCGGCTCGAGCATGAACGCGACCTCGAAGCCACCGCCACCGGTCAGGTGCGCACGTCGCTGGGCGG
>JBGAHE010000069.1:0-40544 GCA_044226365.1 Bryobacteraceae bacterium | reverse complement strand
CCTCTAGGGCGGTAAACGAGTCGCTGGCGCCGGCGGGTTCAGCGAACCACCGGGGCGATTGGTCTGGGATGTCAATGGAACTGGCTACGGTCAAAGAACCGGCTTTGACGCGTAGCGGGAATGGTGATGGCGAACGATTTATTGTAACCAATGGTCCAGCGGGGCACGGGTGTGTTACTCAGGAGGGATGATGCAGGCGGTTCGGTGGCTGATGCTTAGCGCGGTGCTGGGGAGCGGGGCGGGCGCGGAGACGCCGGCCAAGTGCCCGAGCGCGGATTGGAGCGGGGCGCTGAAGGGGTTTGAGATGAAGACCTTTACGCTGGCGGGCAAGAAGGGGCAGACCGTGGAACTGACACTGACTTCGACGCGCATCAACTGGCTGGTGCTGCGGCTATTCCCGGCCCAGAAGACGGAAGGAACGGACGTGGTTTCGAACTACATCAATGGTGAGGCCAAGCTGCGAGGGGTGCTGCCGGAGGATGGGAACTATACGGTGATGGTGGGAATCCGCCGGCCGGAAGCTCGTCGAGGTGGCGCGGCGGCGTTCAAGCTGCATCTCGCCTGCCACTGAGGCACTTTATGGTCGTTGACCAACAGGTGCTGGTGAGTGAGTTCGTGAAGGTGCTGGATTTGGTGGGGACGTTTGTGTTCGCGCTTAGCGGAGCGGCGGCGGGCGTGCGGCATCGGATCGACCTGTTCGGGGTGCTGGTGCTGTCGTTTGCCGCGGCGACGGCGGGGGGCATCATGCGCGATGTGCTGATTGGGGCGATTCCGCCGGCGGCGATGCGGGATTGGCGTTATCTGGCGCTTTCGATGGCCGCGGGGTTGGTGACTTTTTACTGGCATCCGCTGATCGCGAAGATGAAGAGTCCGGTGCAGATCTTCGATGCGGTGGGGTTGGGGCTGGTGGCGGTGGCCGGGTCGGGGAAGGCGCTGGCGTTTCATCTGGAGCCGTGGGCGGCGGTGCTGATGGGGATGCTGACGGGGATCGGCGGCGGGATTCTGCGGGACGTGCTGGTGTCCGAAGTGCCGGTGGTGTTTACGGCGGAGCTTTATGCGGTGGCGGCGCTGGCGGGGGCGTCGGTGGCGGTGTTCGGCAACATGCTGTTTCCGGACTCGGTGCCGGTGGCGGCCGTCGGGGGCGTGGTGTGCGTGGTGCTGCGGCTGATGGCGATCCGGAATCGTTGGAAGCTGCCGGTGGCGCAGCAACCGGATTGAGCTTGGATTCTTTGTCACTCGTGGGGGACATTTCACGCTGTTCGAGGTGACGCGGCAAGGTGGCCGCACGGAGCAACGAATGGCGCAATGGGAACTCGCAAAAACCAGCGGACTGCTTGCGGTCCGCGATCTGCAAGGCAACGTGATTATCGCCGCCAGCGGCGAAAAGCCGACGCCCTGCCATGAGGTGAATATTCGGCAGCGGCCGGAACTGATCTTTCCGCCGCGATATGAAGTGGTGTGGAAGCAGGCCGGCTTCTGCCCGGAAGTGATGACGCCCTATGCGGTGCATAGCCAGCCGTTTATCTTTCCGGTGACGACGAAGTCGCTCCAGGTGTTGACGGCTGACGGCATGCAAGCGGTGCCGATTGCCGATTTGCCGATCCCGGTTTGTCCGATGCCAGAGGCGGTTGCCGCGCATAACGACGGTTTACAAACGGCGACGGGCTACTCGACGAAGTTCTCGTTCGACGAGGCGTTCGAGAATGCCATCAGCCAGTTGCCGCGACAAACGGGGGGCGTGGCCGATGAACTGGTCCGCGTCACGGTGAGCGCGAGCGGGGCGGAGTTCGGCGGCATTGTCGGCTTGCGGCGAATGTTTGTGACGGTCGTGCGGGCGCGCGTTTAGGAGACCTCGAGATGAAGCTATACAGCGTGACTCAGGTTTCGGTGACGAAGGTGAGCGAGCAGCCGCTCCGGCTGTTCATCCAGGCCGACGGGTTGGCGTCGACGACCGGTTGGAAGAATCCGCGTTTGGATGGCAGCGGCGATCCGAACCCCGCGGACGCGATTCTCGAGTTCAGTTTCGAAGCGGATCGGCCGACGGGGATCGTACTGCAGATGCTGACTCCGATCTCCGCGGCGCTGCAGGTGGATCCCCCGAATGGAGCCGAGGCAGTGACAGTAATCGCGCGGACGAATCAGATGACGGTGCATGTGTCGAACTTCCAGTCGCCGACGCCACAGCCGGGGGTGGTGATGACGACCCTAGCGGTGGGCGAGGAAGGTGGGCCGTTCACGACGCATCGTTATGGGGAGGAGTTTCCGCCTTACACGACGCTGATGTTGGGTGAAGAGACGCATCCAACGTTCATCCACGGCGAGGGCCATGCGAGCACTTGGCGGGCGGGCGAGGAAGGTGTGACGACGCGGGCGATTGGCGAGGAAGGGCCGACGACGAATCCGCAGTTGGACGATCCCGCAGGTCCGTTCGGGCGGTTCTAGGCGATGGCCATTCTGATGGCGGGCGGCGAGAGGGATCCCAATCTCGCCGCCCTGATCGCCAGCGCGGAGCGGCTGAGGGTGCCGGTGATTGATCTTCGGGTGCCGGTGGGCAGCAGTCCGCGGTTTCACTGGGACTTGCTAGCGGGGAAGCTGTCGCTGGAGGGACAAAAGGTGAGTCCGGTGGCGGCGTTTACGCGGCTGGACATTTTTGCGGCGATGGAAGACGGTCGGCCCGAGGTGAGCAGGCGCGCGCTGGGCTGGGAGCAAGCGGTGAGCGGCTACCTCATGGCGGAGGGGGTGTTTCATCTCAATCGCGAGATTGTGCCGCGGGCTTACAACAAGCCGGCGGCGCTGATGCTGGCGGCGCGGGAAGGCTTGCGCATTCCGACTACGGTGGTGAGCAACGATCTAGGACACTTCGAGGTGGAGGCGAGGTCGGACCATATCGCGAAGCCGGTAGCGGGCGGCGGGTTTTGTGTGGAGTTGGGGCAGGCCATTCGGGCGTCGGACGCCGGGGGCACGAGAGCGCCGATGCCGGCGATTCTGCAAGAGCGACTGGGCGCTCCGGAGGTGCGGATCTATGTCATCGGCGGGGCGGCAATGGCTTTCGAGATGAGGAGTCCATCGCTGGACTATCGGGTGCGGCAAGATGCGGACGTGATTCTGTTAGAGGACGTGCCGGCGAAGGAAGTGGGCGGTCTGCGCCGGCTGATGGCGAAGCTCAGGATGGACTTCGGGGCGGCGGACTTCAAAACGGATCCTGCCACGGGGGAACTTGTTTTCCTCGAGCTGAACACGTCACCCATGTTTGCGCGTTTCGACTATGCGTCGGAGGGGCGGGTGAGCGCGTTTCTGTTGGAGGCTCTGCTGGAGGGGGGACGCCGGGAAAAGCGTCCTGAAGCCTTGGCGGTGGGGGCCGTGGGTCAGAGGTGACGCCAGCGAAGCGGGGGCGAGAACCGAGCGTAATCAGTGTCGGCGGTGACCCACTCGCAGCCCGTTTCAATGGCGAGGGCGGCGTGAGCGGCGTCCGCGACCAGGGGTCCGCGGATACCGGGAAGCGAGCAGAGATCCTGAAAGATTGCCCAATGCCGAGCTGAAGGACGGACCAGCGTACAGTGCGGGAGGTCGAGTAGCTGATCGACGAAGCGGAAGGCGGTCTCCACACTGGTAGGGGGCGCGAAGATCTTGGGGTTGGTGACGATGCGAACGAAGCCTTCGAGAGCCGGAGCGCTCAGGGCAAAGGGTTGGACGCCTTCCACCAGTTCCGTCAGCCAGCGGGCGTAGCGCGCGTGATGGGGTGAGTCTTCACGGTGTGAGTAGACCAGGATGTTGGCGTCGAGAAGGAGCACCTAGCGAGGCTCGCGGTAGGAGGCTTCGTCGTCAGCGGCAAGGAGTGCAGAGGGGCGATCGAGATCAAGGGTGGGGTCGACCAGAGTGCCTTTGACCGTGATGAGGCGGAATGGCTCTCGCGGCAGGGCAGGGTCCGTCTTCATGAGGTGAGCGCGCAAGGCGTCTTCCAGCAAAGCGCTCAAGGTGATCTTTTGGAAGGCGGCGCGCTCTTTCGCTGCGGCGAGAAGGGGGTCGTCAATCGCCACAGTGGTTCGCAGAGCAGCACTCTAGCATGATGTGTAATGCATCGAAATGTGATGTGCATTGCATCACTGACTGGCCGTGCCGGAAATGGTACAAGTGAAGAAACGGCGAATATGGCACAGCAGCAACTCGGCTTTACGCTTGATCCTTTTGAAGACCCGGGGGCGCAACTGCCGGTGCGGCGGGGGACGCTGGAAGCGGCGGTGGCGAAGTTTCGGGAGTTGATGGAGAAGCCGGATTCGCCGATCCGGGCGGTGCATCACATACCGGCTCAGGAGGCGCGGTATGCGCCGTTTCCGGAGAAGCTGGAGGCGCGGCTGACGAAGATGCTGGCGGGGCGGGGCATCGAGCAACTGTATTCGCATCAGGCGGAGGCGTTCGAGCATATCGCCGCCGGGCAGAACACGGTGATCGTGACGCCGACCGCGTCGGGCAAGACGCTCTGCTACAACCTGCCGGTGCTGCAGACGCTGTTGAGCGACCCGGCGGCGAGGGCGTTCTATCTGTTTCCGACCAAGGCGCTGGCCGAGGATCAACTGCATGAGCTGCAGGCGACGCTCGATACGATTGGCAGCGACATCAAGGCGTTCACCTATGACGGCGATACGCCGCAGGATGCGCGGCGGGCGATCCGGGAGCGGGCGCAACTGGTGCTGACAAATCCGGACATGCTGCATGCGGGCATGCTGCCGCACCACACGAAGTGGGCGAAGGCGTTTGAGAATCTGCGCTACATCATCATCGATGAGCTGCATTATTACCGCGGCGTGTATGGCAGCCATTTGGCGAATCTGCTGCGACGATTGCGGCGGATTGCGGCGTTCTATGGGTCGTCGCCGCAGTTTATCTGCTGTTCGGCGACGATTGCGAATCCGAAGCAGCTGGCGGAGTCGATTACGGAGCAGCCGTTCGAGCTGGTGGAGAAGAGCGGGGCGCCGGCGGGCGATAAGTTTTTCGTCTTCTACAATCCGCCGTATGTGAACAAGCAGTTGGGGATTCGGCGGAGTTATCTGCATGAGTCGCGGCGGATTGCGGAGGAGTCGATCGAGCGGGGGCAGCAGACGCTGGTGTTCTGCAATAACCGGCTGGCGACCGAGATCCTGGTGAAGTATCTGAAGGATTCGCGCGAGCGGGGACAAGTGCCGGCGGAAGCGGTACGCGGCTATCGCGGGGGCTATCTGCCGCGGGAGCGGCGCGAGATTGAGCGCAAGCTGCGCGACGGGTCGATTCAGTGCGTGGTGGCGACCAATGCGCTGGAGTTAGGGATTGATCTGGGGTCGCTCGATACGGTGATTCTGGCGGGTTATCCGGGGACGGTGGCGGCGACGTGGCAGCGCGGAGGCCGGGCCGGGCGTCGCCAGCGGCCGTCGCTGGCGATCATGGTGGCGTCGTCAGCGCCGCTCGATCAGTACATGATCGAGCATCCGGATTATTTCTTCGGGCGGCCGCCGGAGAGCGCTTATATCAACGCGAACAATCTCGAGATTCTGCTGGGGCATCTGAAGTGCGCGGCGTTTGAGTTGCCGCTGCGGGAAGACGAGAAGTTCGGCCCGCACGAGCCGCGCGAGATGTGCGAGTTTCTGGTGGACGCCGGCTTTCTGCATCACTCGGCGGGCGCGTGGCATTGGACTTCGGACAGTTATCCGGCGGATGCGATTTCGCTGCGGGCGGTGTCCAGCGATAACTTCGTGGTGATCGACACGACGTCCGAGAACAAGGTGATTGCCGAAGTGTCGTTCCCGGCCGCGTTGGTGACGCTGCATGAGAAGGCGATCTATCTGCATGAAGCGCGGATGTTCCAGGTGGAGAAGTTCGATTACGACCAGCGCAAGGCCTATGTGCGGCGCGTGGATTGCGACTATTACACCGATGCGATCGATCATACGCAGGTGAAGGCGCTGGAGGAATTTGACCGGTCACCGGCGGCGGAAGCGGCGGCGTTGTGGGGCGATGTGCGGGTGAACACGCAGATCGTGGGCTTCAAGAAGATCAAGTTCTACACGAACGAGAACGTCGGCTCGGGGCACCTGTCGATTCCGGAGCAGGAGATGCATTCGACGGCGTTCTGGCTGCACTTTCCGGCGGCGTTCCTCAGCCGCTTCCGGCACTATACGCCGACGGAACGGCAAGCGGGCATTATCGGGTTGGCGAACGCGATGCGGACGATTGGCAGTTTGCTGCTGATGTGCGATCCGCGCGACTTGGGCGTGGCGGTGACTGAAGACACGGTGCCGACGCCGATGGGGTTTGAGCCGAATTTGTTCCTGTACGACGCCTATCCGGGCGGCATCGGGCAGAGCCAGCCGTTGTTTGCGATGCGCGACCGTCTGCTGGCGGCGACGCGGCAATTGCTGGTGGAGTGCCCGTGCGAGAGCGGCTGCCCGAGTTGTGTGGGGCCGTTGGGCGAGGTCGGGGAGCGCGGGAAGGAAGTGGCGTTGAAACTGGTGGAGGCGCTAGGCGTCGCGCCGGGGGCCGATCTCAGCCCGCAGCCAGTGTAGGGCGTGGTCGTATTCGGCACGGGCTTGCCAGACGCTGCGACCGGTTTGGGCGGCGATCTCGTCCCAGGTAAGGCCGTGGTTGTGTTTGAGGTCGAGGATGCGGCAACTGGCGGGGTCGAGCTTTTGGAGCTTGCGGAGGGCGGTGGAGAGGTCGATGAGGCGGCGGTCCGGCCGGAGGGCTTGGGGGAGTTCGGCGGCGGTGGGGCGTTGTCGTTTCTGGGCTTGGCGGTGGCGGCCGCGGTCGAGGAGGATCTGGCGCATGCCGTGCGCCATGATCGAGAAGAAGTGCTCGCGGTTGAGGACGGGGGTCTTGAGGCGGCTGGCTTTTTGGGCGTAGGTTTCCTGGACAAGGTCCGAGACCTGGAAGCCGATGGTGCGCTCCGAAGCCAACAGGGCGGCTGACATCCGGCGGAGCCGCGCGGCGGCGGCGGCAAAGAGGGTGTCGCCCGCGAGACGATCGCCGCTTTGCATGCGCGCGATCAGAAGCGTGAGGGGGGCTTCGTCCGTCATTCCTAACTAAGACGATATCAAAGACTTGCGGAGAGCTGGCGGAACCAGGCGGCGGCATCGGAGGCGCGGCGGGCCGGATCGAAGCGCAGGCCATCGGCGAAGCATCGGGCGGCGGCAGGCGGGAGGCCGAGGTGATCCAGCGCGGCCAGCAGTTCGGATTCCCAGCGATCGTCGAAGGAAAGCTGGAGTTGCGAGTAGCGCCGGCCGGTGAGGATCTCAAGCGCGAGGCAGGCAAAGGCATAGACGTCCGTGGCGGTGGAGTAACGCCCCAGGAGTTGTTCCGGCGCCATGTATTGCACGGAGCCGGCGGGGCGGGTGTACTCCGAAAGCGGCGATTGCATGTGCAGAGCGGACGTGCCGAAGTCGATGATGACGGGCTGGCCCGCGGCGTTCAGCATGATGTTTTCGGGCTTGAGGTCCGAGTGGACGACACCCCGGGCGTGAGTGGCCGACAGGATGTCGGCCAGTCTGGCCAAAAGTTGCAGGCCATCGGGGCGGGGGATCTGTCCGGCGGCGAGGCGTTGACGGAGGGTGGGGCCTTCGATTCGTTCGAGGACGAGGTGGGGGATGCCGTCCTCGTCGATCCAGGTGTCGAGAATGGGCAGCACGCCGGGGTGCTGGATCATGCTGACGGCGGCGACTTCCTGGGAGAAGCGGCGGCGCATTTGGTCGACGGCGAGTTCGCCCTGCCGGAGCCGCTTGACGACGACGGACTGACCGTCGAGACCGGTGGCGGCGTAGACATCGGAGAAGCCGCCGCGGGCGAGCAGCTTTTCGATGCGATAGGCGTGATGCACGAGCGTGCCGGCGGGCCAGGTGCCGGAGTCGGGCGTGGCGCGGGCAGTTTCGAGATAGCGATGTTTGCTGGCGAGAAAGCGTCGCTGACGGATGCGCTGCACGAGTTGCCGGACGAGGGCAGTGGCAGCGAGCAGCAGTCCGGCGCCCGCGGTGAGGCGGAACCAGAGCGTATGCCACCAGGGCACGGAGAGGCGGAACGGCAGGGTAAGAACGGAGGCGGCGCCCGCGTAGCGGACTTCGAGGCGGGTGGCGTCAACAGGGGCGTCGTCGAGCGGAAGGCGGTGGCCGGCGACGGGCTCCCAGTCGCCGGAGGGGGCGAAGCGGGCTTCGAGCGGAGCAGGGGCGGCCAAGCCGCGTTCGGGGAGGGCGGCGAGGTGGAGCTCAGCATGGTCGCCGCGGCGGATGTTGAGGCGGGAGGGTGCCAGTTCGACTGCGCCGGCAGCTTCAAGGTAGCTCAACTGGGGTGGCTGAAGGGGTTGGCGGTCGAGGAGGCGCGGGGGGATTTGGATGAGGCGGTCGCCGAGAGAGAGCAGGAAGGAGCCATCGGGCTGTTCGGCGAAGTGCTGGCGCATTTCGCCTTCGGGGAGGCCGGCAGACTGGGGGATGCGGGTCCAGTGGGCGGGCTGCTGGGGGTTGCCGCGGGCGAAGAAGAGTCCGGCTTCGGAGCCGCGCCAGAGGCGACGCTCGCGATCGAAGGTGAGGAATTGGGTGTCGCCGGGGAAGCCATCGGGAGCGCGGAAGTGGCGGCAGGTCCAAGCGCCGCCAGGAGGGCGGGTGGCGTGGGTGAAGCCGTCGGTATCGCGGTAGCCGATCCAGAGGTCGTTTTCGGAGGCGATGGCAGTGGTGCGAACGCGGAAGGAGAGCATGCAGGCGGGCCAAGCACTTTCGACCCATTGGCCTGCCTGATAACGGAGGAGGCCGCCTTCCATGATGACGTGGAGGCGCTGGTCGAGGTCGCGGACGAAGCCGGAGGCGTAGCGATAGTCGGGGAAGAGCTTGCGGTAGTGGAGGGTGGGCTGGCGGACGACTTCGATGAGGTTGCGCTTGGAGGCGATCCAAAGGCGGCCGTCGCCGGAGAAGGTCATCTCGCGCATAGTGGGGAAGAAGAGCGGTTCGGGCGCGGGCGGGGGCGCTTTTTCAAGGAAAGTACCGTCGGCGCGATAGTGCAGGGCTCCTTCGTTGCGAGCGAGGACCCAGACGGAACCGTCGGGGTCGACGTCGACGTCGGTGAAGGGGCCGAGGGTGTCAGGGGGGCCCCAGGGTTCGAGGAGGCGGACACGGCTATCGGAGCCGTCGCAGAGCTTCGCGGTATGGGGGGCGTCGGTATAGATGCGGTCCCGCCGGGCGATATAGCGGTGAGTCGGCGAGTTCGAAGAACCGAAGGCGGGGCGATCGGGGAACTGGGGGTGGGAGAGGATGCGAGGCGAAGTGGCGGCACTGGCAAAGAACAGGCCTAAGCCGCCCGCTGTCCCCCAGAAGCCGCCGTGACCATCGGGCAGGATTTCGCGGACGAAAGGAAGGCGGAAGGCGGGGCCGGTGCTGGACGCCCAGACTCCGCAGGCATCGTAGACGAGAGCGGCCTGGTGGCCGGCGATGGATTCCCAAACGGCGGGGTCGGTGGTTTGACGGCGGGGGAGGAAGGCGCCAGAGCCGCGTTCGAAGGACGAGCCAGTCCAGCGGATCCATTGGGCGGCGTGCGGCGGGCCGAACCAGAGGCGGCCATCAGGCTCGCCGTGGAGTGAAAGACCGGGGGTGGGGCCATCGGGGGTGAGCGCTGAGGTCCATTGCGGTCCTTGCCGGAACCAGACGCGGAGGGCGTGGGGGCCTTCGGGGGCATAGAGAAGCTCGCCGGCGGCGACAATGGGCATTTGCGACGGGTTACGGGAGCCAAGGGAGCGGAAACGGTTGTTTTCGAGGCGGAAGAACTGGTCATAGGTCTGGGCCCAGAGGGTGCCGTCGGCGGTGACGGCGACGCGGGTCTCTCCATGAATCGGGAGTCCCAGCCGATAAGCAGGTAAGGCTCGGAAACCATCGAAGCGGGAGGTGCCATTTTCGCCGGAGACCCAAAGGAAGCCTTGCGCATCGAGGGTGGCGCGGCGTGCGTCTACCCCGCTAGGGCGGTACTGGTGAGCGCCGGCGAGGAACGGTTCGGCCCAGAGCGTCGAACTGGCTAAAAACAAGACGAATGTGCGCAATCACTTAGTATGCGAAGAAAGGCGGGGCCGCGGAGGCGGCTAAACTTGATCAATGGGTGCTACTTCAGGAACGAACTTAACTCCCGAGCGGCCGCGGCTCAGCACGCACCAGAAGGCGCTGAGCATCAATCTGGATCCGGCGCGGTATGGAACGTTTGCTGAAATCGGAGCCGGCCAGGAAGTAGCGCGCTGGTTTTTCAAGGTCGGGGCGGCGGCGTCGACGATCTCGAAGTCGATTTCGGCGTACGACATGACGGTGAGCGACGCCATCTACGGCAAGTGCAAACGTTATGTGTCGCGGGAGCGGCTGGAGCGGATGCTCGACTACGAGCACAGTCTGAACGTGGAGCGGCTGGGGGCGTCGCGCGGCGATCAGACGGCGTTCTTTACCTTTGCCGACACGGTATCAGCCCAAAGCTATAAGGGCACGGCGGAGTGCCACGGCTGGATGGGCGTGAAGTATCAGGCCTTTCCGGGCGATGCGGACAACACCATCATTCTGCACATGCGGATGCTGGACAAGGAGAATCCGCTGCAGCAGGAAGCCTTGGGCATTCTGGGCGTGAACCTGCTTTACGCCGCGTTTTTCCTGCATCACACGCCGAACCAGATGCTGGAGTCGTTGCTCGATAACCTGACGACGGACCGCATCGAAATCGACATGATCGATTTCAGCGGCATCGAGTTCCGGCGCGTGGACAATCGCGTGATGAGCCTGAAGCTGGTGCAGCTGGGTTTGAGCGGCGCGGCGATGTTCGGGCCGAAGGGCGAAGTGCTGCAGGCGGCCGAGGCGTTGCGCAAGCGGCCGATTCTGGTGGAGCGCGGCAGCTTCCGGCCGGTGACCAAGGTGAACATCGACATGATCGAAAGCGCGCACGCGCAGTTCGCCCAGGAGCCGGAGGTGCAGGGCAAAGAAGTGGTGGAGCTCATGGAGATCACCATGCGCAATCTGCTCAATGGCGGCGACGACGTCGATCTGCGGGACTTTCTGGCGCGGGCGGATCTGCTTTCGACGGCCGGCAAGACGGTGCTGATTTCGGACTACTTCGAATACTACCGGCTGGCGGCGTATCTGGGGCGCTACACGAATGAGCCGATCGCGGTGACGATGGGGGCCCAAAGCGTCCGAGACCTGTTTACCGAAGACTATTACACGGGGCTCGAAGGCGGGATTTTGGAAGCGTTCGGACGGCTGTTTACGAAGGATCTGCGGCTGTATGTTTATCCGCTGCTGGATACGGCGACGGGCGAACTGATCACCGGCGAGAACATGGAGATGCCGCCGGAGCTCAAGAGCCTGTACCGGCATTTGATCGAGCGCGGCCGGATTCGCAATCTGAACACGTTCGACCGCAGTGTGCTGCACATCTTCTCGCGCGACGTGCTGCGGCGGATCAAGGAACAGGACGATTCCTGGGAGAACATGGTGCCGCCGGCGATCGCCGAAGTGATCAAGAAGCGCCGTTTCTTCGGCTGGAAAGAAAAAAGCTAACGGACTGCCGTTTCTGACGGTGGTCTCCGCTTCGACATTGAGGCTCGGTGAGCTTCAAAGAAATGGAGACGACTGCAATGAGACATTTTCCTTCGTTGGCGGCCGGGTTGGCTTTGCTGGGCGCGGTGCCGCTGGCGGCGCAGGACAATACGTCCAAGTTCCTCTATGTGACGCACTATCAGGTGAAGCCCCCGTCGACAGCGGACTTTGCCGATTTTCTGAAGAATCGGTGGGTGCCCGCGATGAAGAAGGGCGGAGCGGCGGTGCGCATTTACTCGTCGGCGCCGGCGGGCGGCAATTCAGGACAATTCATCATTACGCGGCCACTCGATTCGTTCGCGATGTTCGACGGGAAGACGACGTTGAGCAAAGGGGCAGGCGATGCGGCGGCGGCCGCGATGTTGGCGCAGCGGGCGCAGATGATCGATGAACGGGTTGAAGTGGTGTTGCGCCGCGCGGAGGACCTGAGCCTGTATGCGGAGATGCCGAAGGAAAGTCCGCTGCTGATGGTGCAGACGATGACGGTGATGCCCGGGCAGCGCGCGACGTTCGAGGCGCTGTGGAAGAAGGACGTGCTGCCGGCGGTGAAGAAGGCGGGGTTGACGGTGTCGGCGTGGCGGGTGACGTTGGGTGGCGAACTGGAGTATCGGTTCGCGTCGCCGCTGGGATCGATGGCGGAGCTCGACAAAGGGATCAGCCTGGCCCAACGGGTGCTGGACGCCAAGGCGTATCCGGCGTTCAACGACGCGGTGGGCGCAATGACGTTGCGGGTGTCCCGGCACATTCTGCGGCTGCGGAAGGATCTGATGGGTGGGGAGTAGGCGGGGTCACTCCGGGCGATTGCGGAGGAAGTCGGCCGTGTGGACAAAGAAGGGTTCGAGGATCTGCCGCGCTTCGGCGGGGAGTTGGGCTTCGTCGAGCGCGGCAGTCATGAGCTGGATCCAGCGGTCGCGGGCGGCGATGGTGACGGGGAAGGGGGCATGACGCATGCGGAGGCGCGGGTGGCCGCGTTGCTCGATGTAGCGCAGGGGTCCGCCGAAGCGGCCGACGAGGAAGTCGCGGAGACGTTCTTCGGCGCCGGTGAGGTCATGGGCGGGGTACATGGGTCCCAGGATGTCGTCGCCGGGGATGCGGCGATAGAAGGCGGCGACGAGGCGGGCAAAGCCCTCTTCGCCGATGGCGGAGTAGATTTGATCTTCGGTCAAACTTCGATTTTAGGCGAGGACGTCACGGTAGGTGTCGGCGTCGAAGCCGACGATCAGGGTGCGGCCGCGGCGGACAGCGGGGGCGCGGAGGCTCCCGCTGCGTCCGACGATGGCGGCGAGGAGTTCGTCGTCGGAGGGCGGGTGGTTCTTGAGGTCATAATGGACGACTTTCTGGGCTTTGATGACGTAGAGATGGTCGACGGAACGGGCGAGCGCGAGGGCTTCGGCAGGGGGGATGGCCTGCTTGCGGGCATCGACCTGTTGGGTGGTGCCAATGCCGTGGGTGGTGAGGAACTCCTGGGTGCAGGCACAGCTGGTGCAACTGTTGCGATGGTAGTTCCAGTCCAGTTTGAGCATGCTTGATGGTCGCAGAAATTTGCCGAGCGTGAGCCATCCGGCGGGGTGAATCGCGCGTAGTAGTCCAAGGAAACATATGACGAACACGATGACGCCCCCCGCCGCGCAGTCCAATCCCATGCAGGCTGCTACGCTGCCGCCCGAAGCGCAGATCTTTCAACTGCTGATGGGCCGTACGCTCTCGTTCTCGCTCTCGGCGATCGCCGCGTTGGGTGTCACCGATCATATGGGGACCGAACCGACCGGCGTAGAAGATCTGGCCGCACGGACCGGCGCGCACGCACCAAGCCTCTACCGCGTGATGCGGATGCTGGCCAGCCTGGGCGTGTTTGCCGAGCCGCAACCGCGCCGCTTTGCGCTGACGCCGATCAGCCAACTGCTTCGCAGCGACGCGCCGAACTCCATGCGCGCCATGGCGATGATGTTCACCGACCCTTGGATCGTCCGGGGCTACGAGAACATCGTGCACAGTCTGCGGACGGGCGGCGACGGCATCACCAAGGCCTACGGCAAGAATGCGTTCGACCTGTTCCGCGAGATTCCGGATCAAGCGCAGCGTTTTCATCAGGCCATGACCAACCTCTCGAATGTCGCGGGTAAAGCGCTGGTACAAGCGTATGACTTCTCGCGATTCCAGAGGATCGCAGATGTGGGCGGTGGTCATGGCACGTTGTTGGGCCACATTTTGCGAGCAACGCCGCGACTCCAAGGCTTGCTTTATGACTTGCCCGAGGTGACGGCGGGAGCGCTCGGTTCCGGCTGCCTGGCGCAGGTGGAAGCGCGCGTGACGATTGAGAGCGGCAACTTCTTCGACCATGTGCCGAGCGGCTGCGACGCGTATCTGATGAAGCACATCATCCACGATTGGGACGACGAAAAGTGTGTGCGGATCCTGCGGCTGATGCGCGATCAATTGCAGCAGCAGCCGGAAGGCCGGGTGTTCTTGTTCGAGATGATGGTGCCGCAGGACAATCAGCCGTCGCCGGCGAAGTTGCTCGACATCGAGATGCTGGTGGCGACGGTGGGCGGGAAGGAACGGACCGAGCAGGAGTTTCGCGAACTGCTGTGCGCGGCCGGCCTGATGCTCGAAAGCATCACGCCGACCGCGTCACCATTGTGCCTGATTGAAGCGAGCGTGATCTAGCTGATGGTGAAGCCCTTGCGGAGCGTGGGCTTCAGGTACTGATTCGCCTCGTTGTTATTGCTGAAGCGCATCCTGGCGGCATCCCATTCGAGCTTGCCTTCGACGCGCAGAGCGATGACGCCGAGCAGCATCCATTCGACGAAGGGCGAGGCGACGTTGAAGTTCGAACAAGCGGCATCGCCGCCCTTGCAGGCGCGGAGCCAGTCACGGTAGTGGCCGGGCGAGCGGGTGAGCAAGGGCTCGGGCATGCGGTAGTCGGCCATTTTGGCGACGGGGAGCAGACGGGTCTGTTCGCCGTAGGTGCCGGTAGTGAGCAGGCCTTTGTCACCCACGAAGACGCTGCCGTTGATGGACTGACGGAGGTCGGTGGCCATCTTGAGCGACTGGTAGTCTTCGTAGTTAAAGACGCGGCCGGTCATGCCGTTGTAGACGGGGCGCTGGTTATTGCCGCCCTGGCCGCGGGGTTGCGGGCGGGTGGGCAGGTCGCCGAGCATTTCTCCGGCGGGGACGCCTGCGATTTTGGGAGCTTCCTTCATGCCGTCGTGCCAGTAGATCGTCACCGGGCCCATGTTGCCGCGGGCGGGGAATTCGAACTTCGTGACGGACTTGCGCGGGAACTGGAACTTGCTGACGCCTTCCTTCTGGATGCACTCGACGCTGGTGGGTGAGCCGAGCTTGAGCGCCATGTTCGGAGCGCCCAGGATGTGGCAAGCCATGTCGCCCAACGCGCCGGCGCCGAAGTCGAAAAAGCCGCGCCAGTTGAAGGGCTGATAGAAGCCGCCGTAGGGGCTCTTGAAGTTCGGGCCGCCGGAGGTATAGGGACGCTTTTCGGCGGAGCCGAGCCAGAGATCCCATTCGAGCGTGTTCGGCACTTCTTCGGGGGGCGGAATTTCCGTTTGCCCCTGAGGCCACCAGGGACGGTCCGTCCAGGCGTGGACTTCTTTCACTTGGCCGAGTTCGCCGGACCAGACGATTTCGGCGACCTGGCGCGTGCCTTCGTTCGAATAGCCCTGGTTGCCCATCTGGGTGGCGACCTTGTATTTGTTCGCCGCTTCCATCATCTGGCGGGCTTCCCACACGGTGCGGGTGAGGGGCTTCTGACAGTAGACGTGCTTGCCGCGCTCCATGGCTGCGATGGCGCAGGTGGCGTGCATGTGGTCCGGGGTGCTGACGATGACGGCGTCGATGTTCTTCGCCTGCTCGTCGAGCATCTTGCGATAGTCTTTGTACTTCGGCGCGGAGGCGTACTCTTTGAACTTGACGGCGGCGCGCTTCTCGTCGACGTCGCAGAGGGCGACGATGTTTTCCGAGGCGCAGCCGGCGATGTCGCTGGCGCCCTTGCCGCCGGAGCCGATCGCGGCGATGTTCAGCTTTTCGTTGGGGCTCTTATAGCCCAGCATCTTGAGCGAGGGCGAACTTCCGAAACCAGCGGCGGGGACGGCGCCTGCCAGAAGCGATCCGTAGAAAAAATACCTTCTGTTGATCTGCGAGGACATGGGCAGATACCTCCTCGACCATGCTATCGAATTTTTTTTCTGGAGGATTCAAGGGTGCTCGCTGCGAGGCGCGGCGTCCGGTTGGCGGGCGTGAGGGTGAACGGTTTGCCGGTATGCGGTGGCAAGCCGTTGCGCCTCGGCGTCGGGGGTGAGGTGGACGGGTCCTGTTTCGTGGAGTTGTTGTTGATCTTTGACGAAGCGGTCGCTTAGGCCCACGCGCAGCAGATGGAGTTGGTGATCGAGCTGGTAGAGGACGGATGAGGTGACGGGAGGGCGGAGCCGTTCGGAAGTGTGGACAAGCGGGCCTTCGGCGAGCATGTCGATGCGATGGACGCCGTTGTAGAGTTCATAGGCCTGGTTGATTTCGCTGCGCGGGAAGAGGAATTTGGTTTCGCCGGGAAAGGCGGGTAAGTCGAGGAACGGACGGTCGCCGCTTTGGGTGACGCCGGTAAGGCGGCGGGGGTCGAGGGAGATGAAAGTAGCGGCCTGTTTGCGATTATCGATACCGCCGAGATAGAGGCGCTCCTGTCCTTGCCGGGAGTCGGCGACCAAGTCGGAGAGGTGTCCGAAATGCCAGTACTCGCCGAGAACCCGACCTTGCGGGTCGAGGATAGCGACCTGAGCCGGGGTGAACGGGTAGTGATAACTGCTGACGGCGACGCGGGTAGGGTGTTGCAGAACGACCAGGGCATGGAAGCCGTACGGGGGCGGGTAAGGCGTGGTGCTCGTGCGGACGGTGCGCCGCGGCTGAAACGTCCAACGAAGTTTGCCGTTGCTGCCGTAGCAATAGAGGCCGTCCTTTTCGCGGTGCTCATTGTCGCGGCGGCCGTAGAGAACTTCCTGGTGCCCGTCACCGTCGAGGTCCCCGACCCAAAGTCGCGTGCGGCTGGGTTCGATGGGGAGGGCAATTTGCGAGGCGAAGAGATTGACTCGCCAGAGCTCGTCGCCCTGAGGGCCAATGGCGATCAGGGTATCGTCGTTGAGGCGGACGTAGACCGGGTCGGGCGCGCGGAGGAGAATGATCCAAGCGAGTCCTCCGACGATGAGGAGCAAGGCGGCAGCCCACCACCAGCGGGGTGACTGACGCGGGGGCGGGTGAGAGGGTTGGTGGGGAGTTTCGGGCGGGGGAGCGGAGTTTCGCCAGTCGTCGAGTTCGCTGGGCTTGGCGGAGACCAACCCGCGTGGGCCGGGGAGGCGGCGGATGGGCAGGCCGCGGTCGCGCTCCCAGAGTTGGGCGGTTCTGATACTGATTCGAAGGTAATTGGCGATCTCTTTCCACGAAGTAAGATCTTCCGACCCAGGCGACCTAGCCATTGCAGACAGAACTGTACCATGGTGAGGTAAGCGGCGCTAGTACCGGGGGACCAGGACGCAACTTTCTAACTGGTAACAAATAAAGGCAGTTACGTTTACTTGCGCTTCATTGCGCTCGAACTTGGGCGGGTTGGAAGGCATGATCGATGAGTTCGAATTTGCTGACGAGGGAATCATCATGCTTCGCTATCTTGCTCTCATTGTTTTTTTGTCGGTGCTTCCGGCGCGCGCCCAGTTACTGAACGAAGACTTCAACGACGGAGTGGCCGACGGTTGGCAGACCTGGAATCCGGGATGGGCTGTGTCAGGTGGGATTTATCACGGGACGAACACGACGCCGAACATCCCGGTGGAGAGCTATTACGCGCCGGGGAACCTCCTGCCGACATGGACGGATTATGTGGCGACGGTGCGGTTTTCGTTTCAGGGCGGTTACACGCCTTCGGACGCCCAGTTGATTGTGCGGTATCAATCGCCGGCGAATAACACGCGGTGCCAAGTGGTCCAGTACAACGGGGTGCAGTTATTCGCGGCGAGCAGCGGGGAGTTCCTGTTAGGTTCGCCGGTGAACGTGAATGTGGTGCAGGGGCAATGGTACACGATCCGGGCGACGGTGGTGGGTTCGCAGTTTACGTGCGAGATCGTGGAGTTGAATGCGGTGATCAGCGGTCCCTTGCCGTCGATGGCGCCGACGGGGGGCGTGGCTTTACGGGCCACTCACACTCCGGTGGATTTCGACGACGTAACGGTGACGGCGATCACGCGGCAATCGACCATGGACACGCCGTTCCAGGCGCGGTATTTCGCGAATCTGCACGTGGGCGATTCGGTGATCAACCTGACAAATACGGGGGCACGCGGCGCGAGCGTGTACGCGGGAACGAGCGCGAGCACAGTGGGATCGATTTGCGCGAATGTCTATGCGTTTTCGCCGGACGAGCAATTGGTGGCCTGTTGCTCGTGTCCGGTGACGCCGAATGGGCTGGTTTCGCTTTCGGTGCGGCAAGATCTGATTGCGAACACGTTGACGCCGGCGGTGCCGACGGCGATTGTGGTGAAGATCTACGGGAGCGTGCCGGTGGGCGGGTCGTGCGCATCGTCGTCGTCGGGCCCGGGCGAGGCCACGCCGGGTCTGTTGGCGTGGGGAACGGCTTTGCATGTGGGGCTGACGGGGAGTGCGGCGGTGACGGAGACGAGTTTTTCGCCGGGGAGTCTGAGTGAGGAGGAACGGACGCGCCTGACCTCATCGTGCACCTACATCAACGCGATCGGCAGTGGGTTCGGCATTTGCCGGTCCTGCCGGTTGGGCGGGCTGGGTGCGGGCCGGATTTAGCGTCCGAAAACGGCGAAGCCCCCGCTCACGCGGGGGCTTGCTCTTAGATCGGAGTTTAAAATGCGGGGTTCAGTTAGAAGCCAGCGGCAAACGCGGGATTGAGGTGCCGGAAGAACGCTTGTTCGTGCGAAGCACGGAAGCGGTAACCGACGCCGAAGACCGTTTCAATGTACCGATCGCCGGTGTTGCCCAGCTTGCGACGAAGCCGGCGGATGTGCACGTCGAGCGTGCGCGTCCGGATGCCTTTGCCGTAGTTCCAGATTTTCTCCAGAAGATACTCGCGAGGCATGACCCGTCCGGCATTGGCGGCGAGCATCGTTAGCAATTGGTACTCTTTGCGGGTGAGAACCAACTTCTCCTGATCGAGAACCACAGCTTCGTGATTCGAGTCGATCGAGAGATGTTCATCCTGGTAGACCTGAGGAACCGTGTTTTCGGTGTTCGTTGTTGTTGTTGTGATCATGAGAGTCGCTCCGCTCGTCATGTGCCCTCAGACGTATAGAACTCGGAAACCCGTTTCAGAAAACTGGATTTCGAGTTGTAAACTGTCGTCAATTACGGTATCCGACTGAAAGCACGAGACTTATTCGATCGGGAAGGGGCCGTTTTTGGCGACACGCAGTTCCCGGGCCTTGCCGTCCTCTGCTTGCAATTCGAATTCCACGAGTTGGCCGGGGTCGGGCATGGCCAAACGAAAGTCCGCCTCATCGCCCGGAGCGAGGTACTCCGGTTCTAGAGCGGAACGGCGTTGAACCATGGGTTTATGGCCGGGAGCGAAGACATCCACGAGGATTTGGACCTTCTCGAGCGGCTTGGTGCCGCTGTTGCGAATGGTGCCGTCGAAGTGGATCATGTCGCCGGAGCGACGGGCGGAGGCGGAGACCACCTCCATGTCAGGTGGCTTAGGCTGCTTCTTCTTGTCCTGCTTCTTGTCCTGCGCGAACAGCAGGAGCAGCGAAGCCAGGATGACCAACCAAAAGCGCATGTGACCCGATTATACCGGGCTCACATGAAGTAGTCTTTGACTTTATCGAGTAAACCCTTTTCTTCCGGGTCGTTTTCACTCGGCAAAGTCTCGGCAAGCTGTTCAAACAGCTTCTTCTGCTCGCGCGTGAGCTTGTCCGGAATGCGGACTTCAATGTGCACGAACAGGTCACCGCGGGTGCCGCCGGTGAGGCGGGGAACCCCCTTGCCGCGGATGCGCAGTTGCGTGCCGGGCTGGGTGCTTTCGGGAATCTTGATGGTTTCGAGACCGTCAAAGGTGAGCAGGTCGATTTCGGTGCCGAGGACAGCCTGGGCGATGTTCACCGGGACGGTGCAGTGCAGGTCGTAGTCCTGCCGCTCGAAAATCGGATGCTCTTTGACGCGGAGGACGACATAGAGGTCGCCGGGTTCGCCGCCGGGGGTCATGCTGGGCTGACCTTCGCCGGAGACGCGGAGCTGAATGCCGTCGGAAACGCCAGCCGGAATGGTGACCTTCAGCTTGCGATTGACGCGCTGGTGGCCTTCGCCCTTGCATTCTTTGCACGGGCGGCGGACGATTTTGCCGCGTCCGTTGCAAGTTCCGCAGGTGCGGCGGATGGTGAGGAAGGCTTGCTGGTAGGCCACTTCGCCGCGTCCGCGGCAGGTGGGGCAGGTGGTGAGGCCATCCTCTTTTTCCGCACCGGTGCCTTCGCAGCGGCCGCAGGGCTCAAGGATCGGCACCTGGATGTCGACCTGGGTGCCGCGGATAGAGTCTTCAAAGCTGATTTCGAGGTCGTAGCGGAGGTCGTCGCCATTGCGGGACCGCCGTTGGCGGTTTTGGCTGAAGCCACCGCCAAAGAAAAAGTCGCCGAGAATGTCGCTGAAATCGGTGAAGGCGTTCGGATCGAAGCCGCCGGCGCCGGCTGCACCGGAGACGCCCTGATGGCCGTAGCGATCGTAGGCCGCGCGTTTATTGCCGTCGCTTAAGACACTATAGGCTTCGGCGGCGGCTTTGAATTTCTCTTCGGCGGCGGCATCGCCCGGGTTGCGGTCCGGGTGATGCTTCATCGCGAGCTTGCGATAGGCAGACTTGAGAGTCTGGTCGTCAGCGTCGCGAGAGACGCCGAGCACCTCGTAATAATCCTGCTGACTCAACGGCGATCCCCTTCTTGCGTCACTTGCGCACGGCGACCTTCACCATCGAGGGGCGAAGCAGCTTGCCTTTGAAGTTGTAACCGGCGGCATACTCAGCCAGGATCGCCTGATCAGGGGCGCTATCGGTCTCCACCATGTCGATGGCCTGGTGGATGTTGGGGTCGAAGAGCTGGCCGTCGGTGGGAATGACTTCGAGGCCGAGTTTCTTCAAAACGTCGGCAAAGCGCTGATAAATCAGCTCCACACCTTTGGCATATTCGCGGTCGTGGGTTTCGATCTTGAGCGCGCGCTGGAAGTCGTCGAGGATGGGCAGCAGGTCGCCGACGGTGTTCATGCCGGCATACTGCGACAGCTCGACGCGTTCCCGCTCGACGCGCTTGCGATAGTTATCGAACTCGGCGGCGCGCCGCGCGAGCCGGTCGTTCAGTTCGTTGCGCTCGAGTAAGAGGCGGTCGCGCTCCTCGGTGAGCGCGGTGAGTTGATAAAGAGGGTCGTCCAGGGAAATCGCGTCAGGCGACGCCCCCCGGTCGTCCGGCCGTTGATCTTCGTTCACTCCAGTTGTGATCCTCGTTCGAAATAGCGCGTTTATCACCCGGAGGGCGAACGCGCAAATCCTAGTTCCTATTGTGCGAAACTTTGGCGGATTCGGCAAACCCGCTATTCGGGCAGTTCGTTGAGCGCGCGCCCGACGTGCTTGACGGCGTGAAGGGCGCGGCCATAGTTCATGCGAAGAGGTCCGAGGACGGCGAGCTTGGTTTCCATGCCGCTGGGCAGGGTGACGGTGACGCCGATCAGCGAGAGGTCCGCCATGGCGGGGTGGACGTCGGAGAGGCCCACCTGGATGGCGACCTCGCCGGAGGGCGTTTCGAGGAACCGGTCCAGGAGCTGCAGGATGCGCTTTTTCTGCTCCAGCGCGCGGAAGAGTTCCACCAGCGTTTCGTGCGTCAGGTTGACGTCGAGCCCGATGAGGTTGGCGGTGCCCTCGAGGTGAATTTCGGGCACCAGGGTCAAGTCCAAAAGCCCTTTGTTGTAGAGCTGGGTGAGTGTCTTGAGGATGGCGTCGTAGGTGGCCTGTTCCTGGTCGAAGCGTTTTTCAAGCTCGCGGCGGACGTCGTCGAGCATCCAGCCGTTGAAGTGCTGGTTCAGGTAGTTGCGGATCCGCTGAAGGTCGTCCTGCGAGACTTTGCCGTCGATGGAGACGATGCGGTTACGCACCATGCGGTCGCCGGTGACGATGATCATGAGCACGCGGCGGTCCGGCAGGAGCATCAGTTCGATGGTTTCGAGGCGTTGGCTCGAAGCGGGGATGGCGGCGGCGATGGCGATGGTTTTCGACATCTCGCTCAGGACGTGCGAGGTGCGCTCGACGTGGTCTTCGACGGTTTGGGCGCGGCGGAGGTCGGCGCGGAGACGATCGAGTTCGGCGTTCATCACGCGGCCGGTGGCCAGCGATTCGACGTAGTGCTGAAAGGCTTTGCGGGTGGGGATGCGGCCGGCCGAAGCATGAGGCTGGGCGAGGTAGCCTTCTTCGGTTAACTCCTGCATAATGTTGCGGATGGTGGCCGGGCTGAGGGATTGGCCGGTGCCGATGGCGCGGAGCGAATCCTTCTTCAAGACGATATTTTTGGACGCAACCGGCTCACCGTTCTCGATGTAGTGCTGAACGATCGAATGAAGAACCTCAATCGAACGCGTGCCGAGACCTTTGTGTGCCGCCATACAGGATCCGGGAAGTAGCTGAGCCTACCACGATTTTACTCGCAGCGGCTACTTACGCGAGCACCAGGACTCCGGCGGCGATCGAGACGGCGCCGGCGATTTTCGCGGCATTGAGCCTTTCGCCAAGGAACGCCGCGCCAAAGAGGACGCCAAACAGCAGCGACACTTCGCGCGCCGGGGCCACATGCGCCACCGGGGCCATTCGCAAAGCCGAGAGCGCCAGGATGTAGGAGAGCGGCGAGAGCACGGCGACGCCCAAGGCCGCCCAGCCATGACGGCGCGCGGCTTCGCCGAGCTGTTGCCGGCGGACCAGGAGCAGGGGCAGCAGCAGCACGGTGCGGACGGCGTTCGAGAGGTAATCGAGCAGCAAGGGCGGCACCTTGGCCAGCCGGACGGACCACGCGTCGGCGAGCGTGTAGCAGGCGATCAGCACGCCAGTGAGCAGGCCGTACCCCACGCCCTTCAGCACGCGCGGATCTTCCTGGGCGCGAGGTTCCGAAGCCGGACGGCGCGTGAGGCCGACGATGCCCGAGACGATCAGCAGGAGGCCGCACAAGGTGCCGAGCGTGAGCCGTTCGCCCAGCACGGCGATCGCGCCGAGCGAAGACAGCAGCGGGCCGGTGCCGCGCGCGATGGGATAGAGGCCGAGGTCAGCGACCTGATACCCGCGCTGCAGGCAGAGCGCATAGAGCAGATGGATGACGCCGCTGAGGCCGATGGCGAACCAGGCTTGGGCGGGCATTGGCGGCAGGGTGGGCCAGAGCCAGATGGCGGCCGGCGCGTAGACCAGGCAACTGAGGGCGGCAAACAGGAGGACGAAGTCGCTGCCGCCGGAGGAGCGTTTGGCCAGGAGATTCCAGGTAGCGTGAATGAGTCCGGAAGCGAGGACGAGGCTGAGAGCAACGATGGGCAAGGAAGACCTCCACAGACGCGCGAGCGCGGCGCACTCGACTTTTCCGCCTCTGGGGTTTTGTCCCTGGGGTGCAGGCCGGGCGATTCGCCCAGCTCTCTGTGACGCTTGGACCAGCGCCACCTCTCCGGTGGCCGGAACCCTAGTCACCACTCCGTCGATCTGTTCCCCAACATACCAAAGCCGCTGGTAGACTAGGTGTTTTCGTTTAACGGTGTGCTCACGGTTGGGGTACGCCAAGGAGAAGATCGATGAAGTTCCTGCGCCTGCTGTTGACGGCCTTTGCCAATACGTTTCACTTGATGGTGACCGGGTTCTTAGGCGGGATCGGCTTTCTGGCTCTGCAATCGGGTACGACGACCGTGAATCTCGAGATGTTGCCGTGGACCGGCGAGGAATTGATCAAGTGGCTGCTGGCGATTGGCGTGATCGGGTTTGTGGCCTGCGCGTTGCATGCCAGCGGCAAGTTCCCGTATCTGCTGCCGCTCACCAGCCTGGCGCTCTTCATTCTGCTGTTTCGCGGCTTTTTCTGGCAGCCGTTCCACTTCACCGATGCGACTGAGTTCTACTGGGTGGCGTTTCTGGTCTTCGGCGCCTTTGGCGCGTTCCTGAGCAGTTTGGCGATTTTGCGCAAACCCTAGCGGCGACCTGATAGAATCGCCAGTTTGATGACCGCCAGCCCTCGTGCCGCCGAACTCCTCGAGATCGAGGAGGAATTCGGGGCTCATAATTACCATCCGCTGCCCCTTGTTGTGGAGCGTGCCCAGGGAGTCTGGGTGTACGACACCGAGGGACGCCGCTATCTCGATTGCCTGAGTGCTTACTCGGCCCTGAACCAGGGGCACGGGCATCCCAAGCTGTTGGAGGCGTTCATCGCCCAGGCGCAACGTGTGACGCTGACCTCGCGCGCCTTTCACAACGACCAGTTGCCGCATTTCTGCGAGGAACTCGCCGACCTCACCGGCCTCGACGTCGTGCTGCCGATGAATTCGGGAGCCGAAGCCGTGGAGACCGCGATCAAAGCCGCGCGCCGCTGGGGCTATCAGGTGAAAGGCATTCCGGCCCACCAGGCGGAAGTGATCGTCTGCGACGGCAACTTCCACGGGCGCACGACGACGATCGTGGGATTCTCGTCCGAACCTGGCTATCAGAAGGACTTCGGACCGTTCACGCCCGGCTTCGTCAACGTGCCGTATGGCGATCTGGAAGCCCTGCGCGGGGCGATTACGTCCCGCACCTGCGCGTTTCTGGTGGAGCCGATTCAGTGCGAAGCGGGCATCGTCATGCCGCCGCCCGGCTATCTGGAAGCCGCGGCGGAGTTGTGCCGCGAGAACAATGTCCTGTTTCTGGCGGATGAGATTCAGACCGGCTTAGGCCGCACCGGCTCGTGGTTTGCCTGCGAATACGCAGGCGTGGAGCCGGACATCTACATTCTGGGCAAGGCGCTTTCCGGAGGCTTCTATCCGGTGTCGGCCGTGATCGGCCGCCGCGAAGTGATGGAGCTGTTCACGCCCGGCAGCCACGGCAGCACCTACGGCGGCAATCCGCTGGGGTGCGCGGTGGCGCGCGCGGCGATCAACGTCCTGCGCGACGAACGTCTGGTGGAGCGGGCCGCGGGCTTGGGGGTAAAGCTGCTCGATGCGCTGAAGCCGCTCGAAGGTCCGCTGGTGAAGGAAGTGCGCGGGCGAGGTCTGCTGGTGGGGCTGGAGCTGACGCAGGCGGCGCGTCCCTATTGCGAACGCCTGATGCAGGAAGGCGTGCTCTGCAAAGAAACGCACGACTTCGTGATTCGCCTCGCGCCGCCGCTGGTGATCTCTGAAGAAGACCTGCTGTGGATGGCTGAGCGCGTAAAGGCCGTGCTCAGCTAACGCGACGGCGACGGCCGGCGAGACCCAGCGCCAGCGTGCCCAACGCGAGCATGCCGTACGTGGAAGGCTCCGGCACGGTGTCGCTCATCAGGCGCTGCGTGACGGTGGCTCCAGCGACGTTCTGATACACGGTGCCGGACATGATCATACGCCCCACGCTGGCGGTCAGGTAGGCGTTGGCCCAGCTCAGGACGATCGCGTCGGTCGGGGTTTGCTGCCCCTGCTGAATACGGCCCGCGAGGAAGCCATCGCCGTTGTCGTGCACGACGTCCCAGACGGCGAGTTGCAGGGCCGCGGCCTGCTGCCGCTTCAACAGCGGGTCAGACTGCGTATTGATGGTCGGTAGCGTGTTGCGCAGCATCCAGGTGATGCGGCGTCCGGCGCCCACGCCATTCGGACCCAGCAGATTCATGTCGTACGTGCCGTCGGAGATCAGCACAAAGAAGTCGACGCAGACGGCGTCCACGGTGTAGAGCCCGTCGATCAGCAGATTGGCGACGCCGGCAATGACGTCGACGTCCATGGTCTGGGTGCTGGTGGCGATCTGGCCGTTCAGGAGTTGGTCGCCGGCGAAGTAGGTTGCGCTAAAGGTTATGTCGTAAGACCGGTACGGGTCATCGCCCGAGTAGGTGATGGAGGCCGCTTGGACTGTGGCCAAGGTGAAACCGGCCAGCAGGAGTAAGCGTGCGACCCGAGAGCTTGTCATACAGGTGAATCATCGTCAGGGTGTGGCGAATCTAACCCAAGCGAAACACCTGAGATGGGGGAAGGCAAAGGGCCCTACTCCGAACCTCGGTGGCGGAGATCGCAATGCCGGACATCCACCCCGCCGTATCCATCGGCCATGTGCACCTGAAGGTCGCCGACCTCGAGCGTTCGCTCGCGTTTTATTGCGGCGTCCTCGGTTTTCGCCTCACCCAGCGCTACGGTAAGCAGGCGGCTTTCCTGGCGGCGGGGGAATATCACCATCACATCGGGCTCAACACCTGGCAGAGCCTGGGAGGCCAACCGCCTCCGCCGCGCGCCACCGGGCTATTTCATGCGGCGATTCTGTATCCGGACCGGGCCCAACTGGGCGATGCTTTGCGCCGCCTGATTGAGGCGAGAATCCCGCTCACCGGAGCGAGCGATCACGGCGTGAGCGAGGCGCTGTATCTCAACGACCCGGATCAGAATGGCCTGGAGCTTTACCGCGACCGTCCGCCGGCGGAATGGCCGCGTGACGCGAATGGCGAACTGCAGATGATCACGGCCCCGCTCGACCTCGAGGCCTTGCTCGCTGAGGCAGATCCAAAGCGACCCGGCTGACGTAACGTAGCAAGATGACCTTGCGCCCCTGGTTCCGCCGTACGCTCCGCCTTCTGGCCGGTATCGTGGCCGTCCTACTGCTGGTGGCGGGAGCCTTGTGGCTCTATCTGAACCCCGGCATCGACCGGCGGAACGGCATCGTTTACGGGCAGCGCAACGGCCGGCCGCTGACGATGGACATCCTGCGACCGTCGCAACCGAACGGGCTGGGGATCGCGTTGATGGTGAGCGGCGGCTGGCGTTCCAAAGGCCCGGGGCAAACGCCGCTGTGGCTGGTGGCGCCGCTGGTGCGGGCCGGCTACACGGTGTTTGCCGTGTGCCACATCTCGCAGCCGCAATCCACGGTGATGGAGATCGTGGAGGATATGCATCGCGGCGTGCGCTTCATCCGGCATCATGCGCGCGAGTACGGCGTCGATCCGCAGCGGCTGGGTATCTCCGGCGGCAGCGCCGGGGGCCACCTGAGCCTGATGCTGGCCACGCGCGGCGGCCCCGGCGATCCGGCGGCGGCCGATCCGGTGGACCGCGAATCGAGCGCCGTGCAGGCGGCGGCCATCTTCTACCCCGTCACCGATCTGCTGAACCTTGGTCCTTCGACCGAGAACCCTGGCGATGGTGGGCCGCCCATCAGTTTTCGCCAGGCGTTTGGGCCGGATTCGATGAACATGCCGATCTGGAAGCAGATCGGTCATGACACGTCGCCGATTTACTACGTGACGCCGCAGTTGCCGCCCATTCTCATCTATCACGGCGATGCGGACACGCTGGTGCCGCTCGAGCAATCGCTGCGCTTCCGCGCCCGCGCCGCCGAAGTGGGTCGTGACGTTCCGGTGGTGGTGCATCCGGGCGGAGGCCACGGCTGGCTGACCCTCGTGTTCGACGAATGGGCGTTCGTCGACTGGTTCGACCGCTATCTGAAGCGTTAGCCAAAGAAAAAGGCCGGGCCACTGAGTGACCCGGCCAGTAAAGGAGACGAGCCGGCTTAGAAGCCGAGGCGCAACCCGACGCGGAACAGCCGTTCGTCGATGCCTTCACGGCCCGTATTGGCCACGGCCGTGATCACGCCGAAGTTCGAGCCGCTGACGTTCGCCGCCGGGCCCGCAAAGTGCGGGGTGTTGGTGAGGTTGAACATCTCCGCGCGGAACTGCAGGCTGATGCCTTCCTTGATCTGGAAGGCCCGGTAGATGCTGGCGTCGGCGTTGATCATGCCGGGCCCGCGGAGCTGGTTGTAGCCCGAGTTGCCGAAGCGCGCCGTGGTCACCGGGCGGTAAGCCGTGGTGTCGAACCAGGCCGTACGCGACCCGATGATGTCGACGCTGGGCTTCACCTGATCGGCGATCTGGCTGTTGCCCGGAGCGTTCAGAGCGCCGCCGTCCGCACTCACGGTGAACGGAGCGCCGGTGTAGGCGGAGAACAAGGCATTGAACTGCCAGCCACCGAGGATCGCGGCGCCCACGCCGTCGGTGAGCATGGACTTGCCCTTACCGAACGGCAACTGCGCCGAGACGGCGGCGTTGAAGTTGTGCGTGCGGTCAAACGACGTGGGCACTTTGGCCATCATGGCCCAGTAGTCAGGCGTGTTGTTCGCATAGCCGTCAACGCCGTTGGCATTGCCATTCGGGCCGAGCGCCTTGGACCAGGTATAAGAAGCGCGGACCGTGTAGAGGCTGAAGCGGCGCTGCAGCGTGGTCTGCCACGAGTCGTAGTAGCCGCGGAAGCCGCCGGCCGAGGAGTGGATGTTGGTCGCCGCGGTGCGACCGAACAGACGGTTCAGCACGAGGCTGGCGTTGCCGCCGCCGATGAAGCCGTAGTTGGCGTTCCAGCGGTTCTGCAGGCGCGTGGAGCGGTTGCCGACGTAGCCGGTTTCGAGCACCCACTTCTGGGCAAATTCCTTCTGGACCATCAGGTTCCAGTTCTGGATGTAGTTGCGGCGGAAGTTGGGGTCGGCGAGTTCGAGCGAAACGGTGGCGGGAGGCGTGATCACGCCGCTCGACGTATTCGGCGCGGTGACGGCGGGGATGCCCACGGGGAAGCCGCTGACGGTGCCGGTGAGCGACGCGACGGCCGTATAGTCGTTGGCGCCGGGGATCGTCACGGTGCTGATCAGCGGATAAGTCTGCGCCGGGTTGCGGCCGATGTTGACCGGGTCCCAGGCGATGCCGTAGCCGCCGCGGAACACCAGCGTGTTCGAAGCGCGGTAGGCGAAGCCCAGGCGCGGCGAGAACTGCTTCTTGCTCATGTTGAAGCCGCAGTTCTGGGGCTGGCTGGCGACGCCGCACAGCGTGAGCTGGTTGTTGGTGAAGTTGTAGATTTCGAGGCCGCGGTCGCCATCGCGCACGGGCACGCCGAAGTAGTCCCAGCGCAGGCCCAGCGTCATGGTGAGCTTGCTGGTGGCGCGCCAGCGGTCGCTGACGTAGAAGCTGTTCGAGGTGTTGCGGGTGATGCCGGGCTCCGAGCGCAGGCGCTTTTCGATGGAGTTCGGCAGACCCAGCATGAAGCTGGCATAGGCGTTGAAGTCGTTGGTGGTGGACGCCGGGCCACTGGCATCGGCCGCTTTGCCGGTGACGTTGCGGCTGAAGTTGAAGAAGCCCGGATTGCCTGAAGGCTCGTTGCTATCGATCTTCACCTGCAGGCCGTTCCAGCCAAATTTGATGTCGTGCTTGCCGCGGACCACGGTGGCGTTGACGACGTACTGCGATTGCGGCAGCTTCAGGCCCCAGGGCGAGTTGTTCTGCGCGCGGCCGAAGGCGTCGAAGCCTGTCACCACGAAGCCGGGCCAGCCGCCGTCGTTGCGGGTGGGGCCGTTGGTGCCGGGGATCTTCAACAGGTCGAGGCCGAGTTTTTCGTCGAGGCGAATGTTCTCCACCAGGTTGTTGATGATGGTGTTGCCGAAGTAGCCGTCGATGATGAAGTTCGGGTTCACCGTGTAGATGGCCGAGTAGGTCATCGAGAGCGTGTCGCCGAAGCCCAGGCCGTCATAACTGCCACGGTTTTCGATGCCGCGGCCGCCCAACTGGCCGAACTGGGGCGGATTGTCGAACTTCCAGTCCAGGTAGCTGATGCGCGCGTTGATGTTCAGCTTGTCGGTGACGTGCGCGGTGAGCTTGCTGTCATAGGTGGTGCGGTCGAAGCCGAACGCGCCGTTGGTGAAGTAGTTCGCGCCCAGCGCGCCGGCGGCGCCGATGTTGGGCGAAGGCGTGAGGGCCGCGATCTGGCGGGACGCTGAATCGATCAGGTTCGAGGGGATGATGTTGCCGGGGAAGGGCGTGCGGTTCTGCCCGGTGGCGTTGCCGGTGCGGGGATCGTAGATCGGCTGGGCGGACTGGGAGAAGTTGCCGGCGCGCATCAGGTCCGTGGGGACGTTCGCCAGGCGGAACGAGGACTGCCGGTCCGGCGTGCCTTCATAGGAAAAGAAGTAGAAAAGGCGATTCTTGACGATCGGGCCGCCGATGGTGCCGCCGTATTGGTTCAGGATGCGCTTGGCCTGCTCCTGCGTCGCCGGCAGGAAGTAAGCGCGAGCCTTCATGTGCTGGTTGTTGTGATACCAGAAGCCGGAACCGTGGATGGCATTGGTGCCGCTCTTGATCTGGACGTTGATAGCGGCGCCGCCGGCAAAACCGAGGTCAGCTTCGTAGCTGCCGGTTTCGACGTTGACGGCTTCGATCGCTTCGAGCGCCGGCACGTAACCGGCGATGTGAGGCAGCCAGCTATTCCAACTGGTGGCGCCGTCCACGCGCACGGCCGTCGATTGGGCGGTGGTGCCGTTCGAGTTCAACTGCAGGGCGCGCGACGGGTTGGCCGAGATCGAGTGGGCGTCGGCCGGGGGCGCCATGCCGGGCACCGTCACCAGCAGGCTCTGGTAGTTGCGGGTCACCGGGACCGGGACGTTCTGCAGGTCCGCCGACCGCAGTTCGTTGCGGACCACGGCGCTATCGGTTTGGAGGACGGTGGCCTGGGCGCTGACGTCGACGGTTTCGGTGATCTGGCCGACGGTGAGCTTGGCATCGGCGCGGACGGTGGTGTTGGCGGTGACGGTGAGCTTCCGGAGGCGGGCCGTCTGGAACCCGGTGGCTCCGACGGTGACGTCATAATTGCCGGGCAGCAGCGAGCCGAGGGTAAAGGACCCGTCGGCGCCGGCTTCGGTCCGGGTTTCCTGGTTGGTGTCGAGGTTGAGAGCCCGGATGGTGGCGCCCGGGACGACGGCGCCGCCTGGGTCCGTCACGCTGCCCACCAGGGTGCCGGTGAGGGCCTGGGCGAAGGCCCGCGGGGAAACAAAAACGATGGCTGATAACGCCAAACATAGCGAGAGCACAAACATTGTGCCAAACTTCTGCATCGAAGACTCCTTATTCACGCGCAATACGGCGCGCGCACCTAAAACTTTTCAGAATTATGGACTTACAAAAGGGCGGGCGGCAAGTAACGGAAGGTTGCTAACCCGTTACCGCCCGGCATTACTGAGCGTTAATGGATACCTCGCGCAATGCAACGTGGTGAACTTCAACAGGACTAGATTGATCAAAGGTAGCCTCGACCACTACTTCGTAGGAGTCGGGGATTTTGCCAAACCGCTGGTGGAGCGCGGCACTCAGCTGGACTACATAGTCCGGCCGGGTGAGGTATTCAATGGCCGCCCAGGTGCACATGCTGTTCGCCGAGCCGACCAGGGTGATCCAGCCGCCGCCGGGGTTGCGGTACCGGCCGATCAGGGCCGCTCCCCGCCGGTCAGTGGGCTTCGATTCGTTGGGATATTCAGCACGCTCGCCTGCCTGGGGGTGAAGGTTATAGATATAGAAGCTGCCGATCCGGAAGTTGCGGATAAACGGCGTGTTGCGAAAATGCGGGGTGAACTTGGGCGCGCCGACGAAGATGACGTTGGAGCCGTTGACGCTATCCCAGGAAAGCAGATTGCTGCGGACGAGCGTCGGGTTGATGTAGCGGCCCAGTGCCTTGCTGAGAGTCGCCGCGCCCATTGCCTCGCCCACCGCGACGTACATGTAACGCGGCTCGATCTGGCTTGGTTGCAACAGCTTACGCCATTCCTCGAGGACTTTGGCGTTCTCCGAGTCGGGCGGCGCGGTCCATTCGTTGATTCGTCCGTCGCGCACTTCGCCGGTGAGGGTGTCGTTTTGCCCCTTCAGGACGACGTGCATCCAGAGGGGAACGCCGAGCGAGATGAGCGTCGGGCGGTCCGCTTGGAGATAGGGCTTCCAGATTTCCTGGAAGGCGTCGGCGGAGTCCGTTACCGGCAGATTCCGGCTGCGATAGAGGAAGAAGAGCAGGGTGGCGAGCAGGACGGCCGCTGTGAAAACAATCAATTGCAGGCGCAGACGCCGGCCAGGCAGCGGCTCGACCTCCACCGGCGCGGGCGCGGGCTCGGCCTCCGGGCGACGTTCGTCAAAGGTGACGGCGAAACCGCCTTTGGGCACCGAGATCCAAATCGGGTCGCTGGCGCCCTCGTCCTGGTAGTACTCGGCGAGGCGGGAGCGCAACCGGCCCACCTGTACCCGGACGGAGGGGTCGACGCGAGGGTCGTAGGACTCGTGCTTGCCCAGGGCCTCCACGCCGATCCGATACTCTTTCAGATCGTTCGCCTCGCCGTTCAGCGTGCGGTCGGTGAGGTACTCAAGCAGGCGGCGCAGAGAGGTGGAGCTGCGGAAAGCGGCGCTGGCCAACACATGGTCCACTTGTCGGCGAACCAAGTCCTGCTGGAGCACACTGGGCACTCGATCATCCTATCAGGAACGATCTTAGGTTACCGGAATGTATCCGCACCGTAACCCTACGCTACTTTATGCGGTGATTTGCGAGTCCGTATGCTGGGGAGGTCATGTCCCGATTTCTGATTCTGGCCTGCGTTTTGGCCGGCGCCCTGTTGGCCGCGGATGAGCAGTTTGAAAAAAGCGTTCGACCGCTGCTGGTGAACAAGTGCGGCGGCTGCCACAACCCCAAGACGAAAACGGGCGGCTTGGATCTCACCACGCCGGATGGCCTGCGGGCGGCCGATCTCGAGGTCGGTTTGCTCAAGGGCGGTCTGCTGATGAAAGCCGTGCGGTGGCAGGAGAAGTTGAAGATGCCACCGCAGGGCAAGCTCACCGAGAGCGAGCTGGAGGCCCTGGAAGCCTGGGTGCGTGGGGGCGGTTCGCTGCCGGCCGGCGCCGGACCGGCGCTGCCAGCCAACTGGAAAAGTCGACTGGCGCACTGGTCCTTCCAGCCGATCCGCCCGGTGACTCCGCCAGTCAGCCGCCCCGCCGGCCGCAACGAAATCGACCGCTTCATCTTCGCCAAGCTCGAACAGAACGGACTCACCCCCGCGCCCGAAGCGGACAAAATCGTCCTGCTTCGCCGCGCCACTTTTGACCTGCACGGCCTGCCTCCCTCCCCCGAAGACATTCAGACCTTTCTGGCCGACCAGTCGCCCGACGCCTACGAGCGCCTGATCGATCGCCTGCTCGCCTCGCCCCGCTACGGCGAACGTTGGGGCCGCCATTGGCTCGACGTCGCGCGCTTCGCCGAATCCACCGGCATCGACGAGAATCAGGCTTATCGCGAGGCCTGGCGTTATCGCGAGTACGTCATCGACGCCTTCAATCGCGACCTGCCTTACAACCAGTTCATGCTCGAGCAAGTGGCTGGCGACCTAGCCGCGAAGGACTCCGCGCGCGGCCGCATCGCCACCGGCTTTCTCGCCCTCGGGCCCAAAGCCATCGTCGAGCAGGACAAAACCAAGCAACTCTACGACGTGATCGACGAACAGATCGACACGACTTCCAAGGCCTTTCTGGGGCTGACGGTGTCCTGCGCCCGCTGCCACGACCATAAGTTCGACCCCATCACCACGGCCGATTACTACTCGCTCGCTTCTATCTTCCGCAGCACCAAGCTCTACGACACGCTCGAGGGGCGCAGTTCGACGCTCTACTTTGCGTCGCTCGGGTCGGATGAGGCGTTCGACAAGTTCAAGCGCCGCCAGGACGAGCTTGCCGCCAAGCAACTCGAGATGGAAGCGATTCTCGAGCCGGAAGTGACGGCTTACGTCTATCGCGAACTGCATCCGAAGCTCGCCCGTTACCTGGTGGCGGCGTGGGGCGTCAATCATCAGCGACCCGTTCCCGCCGAACTCGACGCCAGGATCGTCGAGAAGCTGGCGAAGTATCTGCGCCCGGATGGCGCCTTCCGGCCGTTTCTGGCCAAGTGGCATGCGGCCACGGCGGAGAACGTGGAGCAGGTGGCGCAGGAATACGCGGCGCTGATTCGTGAGCCCGCCGAACGCTGGCGCGGCATTCTCGACAAGTGGGCGGCCGGGGTGCTGGCGGATGTGGCGCAAGGGAAAAAGCCGCAGCCGCAGGTACGGTTTGAGGGCTTCGCGTTCAGCCAGGAGTCCGAACGCTTCTTCGGCGACATTTCGTTTCTGGCGAAGACCTTCAACGAGAAGGACCGCGAAGACGGCGCATTCGCCATTCCGGACAAGGAACGCTTACGCTACGTGAGCGCCGAAACGCGTACGCGGATCGCCGCGCTCGAAAAGCAGCTTGCCGAACTGAAAAAGACGGCGCCGGCGCGTCCGCTGGTGACACATGCCGTCGCCGAGGATCAGCCGTTTGAGCAGCGCGTGTTTGTGCGAGGCAGCCATACGAACCTGGGTCAGCCGGTGGCGAAGCAATTTCCGGTGGTATTGGCGGGCGACCAGCAGTCGCCGGTGAAGTCGGTCAGTGGACGGCTCGAATTGGGCCAGTGGTTGGGTGATGCGAAGAATCCGCTGCCGGCGCGCGTGGCCGTGAATCGCGTGTGGCAATGGCACTTTGGCCAGGGCCTGGTCCGCACGCCGGATAACTTCGGCTTGCGCGGCGAGTCGCCGACGCATCCCGAACTGCTCGACTATCTGGCGGCGCGCTTCGTCGCGCGCGGCTGGTCGCTCAAGGATCTGCACAAGTACATCATGCTGTCGGCCACTTATCGCTCGGCTTCCACCACCTCGCCCGAGGCCTGGCAAAAGGACCCGGGCAATCGTCTTTGGTCGCGCTTCGAGCGCCGCCGCATTTCGGCCGAAGAGATGCGCGACGGCTGGCTCGCCGTCAACGGCAAGCTGGACTTGCGCATGGGCAGCTATCTGGATCCGGTGGCCGGTTCGCGTACCGATGCGCGCAAGGGCCGCACCAAGCTGGATGAGCACTTCCGCCGCACGCTGTATCTGCCGGTGGATCGCAATGGTCTGGCGACGCCGATGGTGCTCTACGACTTCGCCGACTCCACCACCGCCACCGGTCAGCGCGGTGAGACCTACATTGCTCCGCAGGCGCTGTTTCTGCTGAACAGCGACTTCTTTGCCCAGCAAGCTGCGGTGCTGGCCAAGCATCTGCAGGCGCGCGAAGGCAGCGATGAACAACGCATCGAGCAGGGCGTTCTGCAGGCCTGGGGCCGTCCGGCCGCGCCCGAAGAAACCAGCCAACTGCTCGCCTTCGTCAACGGACATCCGAAGGGCCGCGAGGCGGGCTGGGCCGCGCTGGGCCGCTTGCTGCTTGAGTCCAACAACTTCTTTTACATCGACTAGGTACGCCCATGAAACTTCCGATTTCCCGCCGAGCCCTGCTTCGCGACGCCGCCTGCGGTTTCGGCTCCCTCAGCCTTGCCGGGTTGCTGGGCGCCGCCGATACCGTCAGCCCCACCGCGCCCAAGCGCACTCACTTTACGCCGCGCGCCAAGCGCGTCATCTTCCTGTTCATGAGCGGCGGCCCGTCGCACATCGATTCGTTCGACCCGAAGCCCAAACTCGATCGCGACCACCTCAAGCCGCTGCCCTTCAAGATGGAGCAGCAGTTTCAGCCGTCGCTCGCCTACTTCGGCAACCTGATGAAGTCGCCGTGGAGCTTCAAGAACTACGGGCAAAGCGGCTTGCCGGTAAGCAGTCTGTTTCCGGAAGTGGCGCAATGCGTCGATGAGCTTTGCGTCGTGCGCTCGATGGTGGCCGATGGCCTGGACCATGGCGGCGCTCTGCTGCAAATGCACACCGGCACCGTGAACCTCACGCGGCCGTCGCTCGGTTCGTGGACCCTCTACGGCCTGGGCACCGAGAATCAGAATCTGCCCGGCTTTGTCACCATCCGGCCGCACGCCGGTCATAGCGGAGCGCGCAATTGGAGTTCGGCCTTCCTGCCGGGCGCCTACCAGGGCACGCCGATCGGTACGTCGCGGACGCCGGTCTCTGAACTGCGCAAAGAAGCCATCGAGAACCTGCTCGCCCGCGGTCGCACCACCGACGAACAGCGCTACGAACTGGACATGCTCGCCAAGCTCGACCGCCGCCACGCCCGTCTGCGCGAATACGACGACCGCCTCGAATCGCGCCTCGAAACGTTCGAACTCGCCTTTCGCATGCAGGCCCAGGCGCCCGAAGCCTTCGACGTCGAACGCGAGTCCGAAGCGACTAAGAACCTCTACGGCCTCGACAATCCCCAGACGGCGGACTTCGGCTGGCAATGCCTGCTCGCCCGCCGCCTGGTGGAGCGCGGAGTGCGCTTCGTGCAATGCACTGCCGACGATTGGGACCAGCACACCGAACTCGCCCGCCTGCACGCGAAAAACGCCAACAGCGTCGACAAGCCCATCGCCGGGTTGCTGCGCGACCTCAAATCGCGCGGCCTCCTGGACGACACGCTCGTCGTCTGGGGCGGGGAATTCGGCCGCACGCCCTTCATGGAGCGCGATGGCCGCGATCACAACCCGTACGGCTTCACGATGTGGATGGCCGGTGGCGGCGTCAAGCGCGGCTTCGCCTACGGCGCCACCGACGATTACGGCTATCACGCCGTCGAGAATCGCATGCATGTGCACGACTTACACGCCACCATCCTGCACCTGCTGGGGCTCGACCACACGCGGCTGACCTACCGCTACAACGGCCGCGACTTCCGCCTGACCGATGTCCACGGCGTGGTTGCGCAAGACATTCTGGCGTAACTTGGTAGGGATGAAAACCCCGTTGATGCTTCTGCTGGCGGCCGCGCTGCCGCTCACCGCCCTCGCGCAGGAAGGCAAGGAATTCCTCGGCCGCTGGGACATGACAGTGACGCCGGCTACCGGCAAGCCCTATCCGCAGTGGATGGAGTTGGTCGCCAAGGACGCCAAGCTCGAAGGTCGGGTGCAGCCGCGCGGCGGCGGCTGGAAGCCGATTCTCGGCGCGAAAGTCGACGGCGGCAAACTGGTGGTGAACGTCGCCGCGGCCGCCCGCCTGCCCACGATCAACTGGGAACTGACCAGCGCCGGGAAGGATCAACTGAACGGCGTGGAAAAACGCGGCGCCGAAGACGGCCCCAAGCTGGTGGGCGTGCGTGCTCCCAAGCTGGACCGCAAGATGCCGAAGGCGTGGACTAAGCCCGAGCCGCTGTTCAACGGCAAGGACCTTACCGGCTGGGAGCCGATCGGCAATGTCGCCAACAATAAGTGGGTGGCGCGCGACGGCGAACTGGTGAACGACAACCCCGAAGTCCCCGGCGTACGCAACCCCGGCGCCGCTAACCTCAAGACGACGGCCAAGTTCCAGGACTTCAAGCTGCATATCGAAGTGAATTGCCCCGATACCGGCAACAGTGGCATCTATCTGCGCGGTCGCTACGAGATTCAGGTGGGCACCGAAGGTGGCAAGCTGCCGGACCACGAAATGGGCGCGATTTATAGCCACTATCCGCCGCCCGCCGGCGCCGAACTGGCGTTAGGCAAGTGGACCTCTTTCGACATCACCTTCGTCGGTCGCCACGTCACCGTGCTGCGCGACGGCAAGATGTATCACAACAATGTCGAGATTCCTGGCCCCACCGGCGGCGCGCTCGATAGCAATGAGGCTGAGCCCGGTCCGTTCTTCCTCCAGGGCGACCACCACGGCATCATCCGCTACCGCAACATCACGATTTCGGTGCCGAAAAAGTAGTCGACGTAACCGGATGCCGGTGGCGCACGCCCAAACTGGTACCGGAGCACGGCGATTTTGTGTAAAATCGGCGCGAAATTCCGCTGCCGGGATTAAAATTAGGCAGGGTTCCCTCCGGGTGCCCTGCCATAGCTTGCGCCCTGTAGAAAGAAAGTTAGGGTTTTGATGGACTTCCGAGCTTTTGTCGCCGCGCTCGCCTGCGCGTCGTTTCCTCTGTTTGCGGCCGAGTCGCCCCTGGAGCGCGACTTCCAGCAGACGGTGAAGCCGTTCCTCGCCAAAAATTGCAACGGCTGCCACAGCGGCGCGTCGCCGGCGGCGCAGTTTGACCTTAAAGCCTACACAAGCCTGGAACAGGTGGTACGCGACTATCCGCGCTGGGCCTTGGTCCGCGAGCGCCTGGAAGCCAAGGACATGCCGCCCAAGCCGATGGCCCAGCCGCCGGCCGAAGCCAGCCATCAGATCATCCACTGGATCGAAGGCCTCCGCGCCGCCGAAATCAAGCGCACCGCCGGAGATCCCGGCCTGGTCACCGCCCGCCGCCTGAGCAACGCCGAGTACAACTACACCATCCGCGAACTCACCGGGCGCGACCTGGAAGTCACCAAAGAGTTTCCGATCGACCCGGCCAACCCCGCCGGCTTCGACAATTCGGGCGAATCGCTCACCATGTCGCCCGCCCTGCTGAACAAGTATCTGCAGGCTGCGCGCACGGTGGCGAACCACATGGTGCTGGCGACCGACGGCATCGAGTTCTCCTCGCACCCGATGCTCGTGGAAACCGACCGCGAGAAGTACGCCGTCCAGCGCATTGTCCAGTTCTACTTCAGCCAGCCCACCAAGTACGCCGACTACTTCGAAGCGGCCTATCGCTACAAGAACCGTGCCGCCCTCGGTAAGCCCACGGCGACGCTCGCCTCGCTGGCCGCCGAAGCCAGGATCAGCCCGAAATACTTGCCGATTGTCTGGCAGGCGCTCGCGACGCCCGAGCCGATCGGCCCCATGGCCAAGCTGCAGAAGATGTTTCGCGAACTGCCGGCCAACGCCGACGAGCGCGCCGCCAAGACGGCCGAGATGCAGGCCTTCGTCACCAGGATTCGCGCGCACACCTCGATGCAGTTCGCCGCTCCGAAGGTAAAGGGGCTGCCGCCCGGCTCGCAGCCGTTGCTCAACTGGAAGCTGAAGCAGTTTTCCGCCCATCGCCGCGAAAGCGACCCTGCCGCGCTGCACAACGACACCGATCCGCCGCGCGTCGCCCCTACGATTCCGCGCTATCCCGGCCTGCATCAGGAAGCTGCCCCTCGCTGGGCCGCGCTGATGGAGAAGGCCCGCTTCGACGACATGGACCTGGTGGTTCCCAAAGCCGAACGACCCGCTTATGAAGCGGCCTTCTCTCGCTTCGCCCGCGTCTTCCCCGACGTCTTCTACGTCTCGGAGCGCGGCCGCTACTTCCCGGACGACTCCGAAGATAAGGGCCGCTTGCTGAGCGCCGGCTACCACAGCGTGGTCGGCTTCTGGCGCGACGACACGCCGCTGATGGAACTCATCCTCAGCGACAAGGAGAAACAGGAACTCGACCGCCTGTGGAACAACCTCGACTACATGGCGCAAGCCACCGACCGCACCTGGACCCAGTTCTGGTTCAACCAGGCCGGCGCCGTGGACGGCAAGGGCGCCGAAGCCGCCGCCGAGCGCCCCGTCGGGATGGCCATCACCGACCCGGCCGCCATCATGGGCATGCGCGACAAGTTCCTGCTGAAGGCCGCGGCTGACCCTGGCAATGACCCGGTGGCTGCCGCCGCCGTCACCGAGCACTTCAACCGCATCAACGGCATCCTCCGTTCGCTGGAACAGCAGAAAAAGGATGCTGAACCGAAGCACCGCAAAGCGCTGCTCGCCTTTGCCGCCAAAGCCTATCGCCGTCCGCTCACCACCACCGAGCAGGACGAACTGCTCACCTACTACGCGAACCTGCGCAAGAACAATGAGCTCTCGCACGAGGACGCCATCCGCGAGTCCATCGTCAGCATCCTGATGGCGCCGGACTATCTTTACCGGCTCGACCTGCAGGATTCCGGCATCCGCGTTTCGTCGAGCGCCGGCGCTCCTAAAGCCGGCACGCGTCCGCTGGGCGCCTATGACCTCGCCAGCCGCCTCAGCTATTTCCTGTGGTCCACCAGTCCGGACGAAGAATTGCTGCGCCATGCCGCCGCCGGTGACCTCACCCGTCCCGACGTGCTGCTGGCGCAAACCCGCCGTCTGCTGAAGGACCCGCGCGTGATGGGCTTTGCCACCGAATTCACCGGCAACTGGCTCACCTTCCGTCATTTCGAAACCAACAACTCGGTGGACCGCCAGCGCTTCCCCACCTTTACCAACGACCTGCGCGAGGCGATGTTCCAGGAACCCGTCCGCCTGGTGGCCGACGCCCTGCAGACCAATCGCTCCGTGCTCGACCTGATCTACGGCAAGCACACCTTCGTCAATCCCGTGCTCGCCAAGCACTACGGGATGCCGGAAGTGAAAGGCACCAATGCCACTTGGGTGCGTGTTGACGATGCCGCGCAATATGGCCGCGGCGGCGTGCTGCCCATGGCCGTTTTCCTCACGCAGAACTCCCCGGGCCTGCGCACCAGTCCGGTGAAGCGCGGCAACTGGGTGGTGCAGCGCGTGCTTGGCGAAATCGTGCCGCCGCCCCCGCCGAACGTCCCGGAGCTCCCGCACGACGAAGCCGCTTCGGAGTTGCCCGTCCGCGCCATGCTGACGAAGCACCGCGAGAATGCGGCGTGCGCGTCCTGCCATCAGAAGATCGACTCGTTTGGCTTGGCCTTCGAAGGCTATAGCCCCGTCGGCTCGGCCCGTACGAAGGACCTGGCCGGACGTGCCGTCGATACGCTGGTCGTCTATCCGGGCGGCACGCAGGGTAGCGGCGTCGCCGGTCTGCAGGCGTTCATCCGCGATCATCGGCAGAAGGAATTTGTCACCAACCTCAGCCGTAAGCTGTTGGCTTACGCGTTGAACCGCTCGCTGCAGCTTTCGGACGAAGTCGTCGTCGACCGCATGGTGGCCCAGGCGCCGGCGCAAGGCTACCGCATTCAGTCGCTGATTGAAGCCATTGTCACCAGCCCGCAGTTCCTCAACCGGCGGGTACCGCCCGCCGAAACCTCGGCCCCCAAAACTTCCGAGACCCAAGTAAAATCCAAAAAGGCCAAATCATGAACCGCCCCAGCCAGAAGCTTGCCCTGCCCCTCTCCCGGCGCGCGATTTTGCGCGGAGCCGGCTGCTCGATGGCGTTGCCGTACCTCGAGTCCATGCACGCGCTC
>JBGAHE010000068.1:0-40990 GCA_044226365.1 Bryobacteraceae bacterium | reverse complement strand
CCCATCACCTACCAGGGCAAAGACGGCAAGCAATATGTCGCCATCATGGCGACCGGCGGAGGCGGCTTTTTCGGCGGCACGCCGAGCGATAGCCTGATGGCGTTCGCCCTGGGCGACAAGGTGGCGCCCGCGATCTCCAGCGCCCCGAAGCGCACGCCCCCCGCGATTGCCACCGCGAAGCAAGGGCCCAGCGTGTTACCCGCGGGTCCTGGTCAGGCCGTGGTGCTGCGAACCTGCGGGAGCACGTGCCACAACGTCGCCACCGTCACCGGCTTACGCCGCGATCGCAAGGCGTGGACCGCCATGGTGGATAGCATGCTGGCGCGCGGAGCGACGGCCAAAGACGACGAAGTCCGCGTGATTGTAGACTACCTCTCGACGCACTTCGCGCCCTAGCGCTCGGTCTCGAGCGCCTTCAGATAACGGCGCGCGGAATGCTGCACCACCCGCTGCGCCTCGGATCGAAGGACGAAGCCGGGCCATGCACCGTAGAGCGTATCGAACTCCCAGGGCTCAAGCGTGGCCGCAATCCGCTCCACCGTCCCCGGAGAGAGCGGGAGGTAATTCGGATAGCTGTACATGAAGCTGACGTGTTCGCGATCCGCACAAACCTGCGGCAAGTCGCCCGCAAACAACGCCGCATGCTGCGCATCGTGCAGCACCTGATAGCCGGCAAAGTGTCCGCCCAGTCGTAGCAGCGTGGCCCAATCGTTCAGCCGGTGTTGCTCGCCGCCCCAGAAGCGGAGCGACGGGTCCGGCCGCTGCACATGCTCGCGGTCACGCTCGTGCAGATACACCGGCACGCCGAACACGCGCGCCCAATCGACCATCGCCGAGTAATAATGCGGATGCGAGACGGCCATGGCCGAAAGGCCACCAAGCTCGTAGACGCGGTCGATGGTCGGTTGGTCCAGCAAAGAGACGCAATCCCAAAGCACGTTGCCCTCGGGGTGCTGGATCAACAGCGCTCGCTGACCGATGGCGAACTTGGGATTGGTGTGGATGCCCCAGACGCCCGGGCCCTCTTCAAAGATGCGATTCGTGTGTGACTCCGCCAGATCCGTCAGCCATTGCTGACCTTCGAGGCCTACATATTGACGTTCATCGAGACAGATAGGGCACGACGCCGGCGGCGCCCCCGTAGCAGGATACTGAGTGCCGCAGGTGACGCAGATCCAAGGTTGCATCAGGCCAACAGTTCTTTGATCAGGCTGCCGCCCACGATGGTGGGGCGCTCGGCCCGCCCATTGTGGAGATAAGTCAATTGGATATGATCCAACCCCAGCAAGTGCAGGATCGTCGCGTGAATGTCATGGACATGCGCCGGACGCTCCACCGCGCGCAGCCCGATCTCATCGGTGGTCCCCACGGCTTGCCCCGGCTTGATGCCGGCGCCGGCAAAGAACATCGTAAAGCCCCAAGGATTATGATCGCGGCCATCGCCTTTCTCATTGAACGGCGTGCGGCCGAACTCACCGCCCCAAACGACCAGCGTCTCGTCCAACAGCCCCCGGGCCTTGAGGTCCGTCAGCAAACCAGCGATCGGCTTGTCCGATGCCCGGCACCACTTGGCATGATTCGCTTCGATGTTCTGATGGGCGTCCCAACCGGAGCCTGACCCGCAGTACAACTCCACGAACCGGACCCCGCGCTCCACCAGCCGACGCGCCTGCAGACAGTTGCGGCCGTAATTCAACGTCGCCGGGTCGTCCATCCCGTAAAGCGTACGCGTGGCTTCGGACTCTTGGGAAAGATCCACCGCCTCCGGCCCTGCCGCCTGCATCT
The DNA here is from genome assembly GCA_044226365.1 of Bryobacteraceae bacterium. Lineage (GTDB taxonomy): Bacteria > Acidobacteriota > Terriglobia > Bryobacterales > Bryobacteraceae > JALHNI01. The sequence continues at coordinate 39,205 of JBGAHE010000068.1, read as the reverse complement.
GGTAGGCGAGCTCAAAGGAGCGAACGCGAGCATCGAGTTCGGAGTCGTCTTCCTTCCCCGCCCCGAAGCGCGCATTCAACTGCTTCAGGTAAGCGAGCTTGCTTAATTGCTGGTCGCTGGTAGCGCCGCCACCGGGCTTCAGATTCAGAATCGGCGTATCGCCCGTGCGGAACTGCGTGCCCTGGAAAGTCGCCGGCAGGAAACCCGCGCTCCAGTTCTTGGTTCCACCGAGAGGTTCTTTGTCGTCCTGCATCACGACGAATGAGGGCAGGTTGCGGTTGGCCGTCCCCAAACCGTAAGTGGTCCACGCGCCGAGCGACGGGCGCCCCGCCAGGATGTCCCCGGTATTCATCTGGCAAACGCTGCCGACATGGTTCAAACCATTCGCCCAGCAACTGCGCAGGACGGCGAGTTCGTCGGCGTGCTGCGCGATGTGCGGATACCAGTCCGAAACCCACAGGCCGGATTGGCCATGCTGCTTGAACTCGCGTTTCGACGCCATGATGGCGTTGTTGCCGGTTCCCATGGCGGTGATCAGCTTGCCGTAGGAGGCGGGCATCGGCTGCCCGTGTAAGTCCTTCAGCTTCGGCTTGGGATCGAAAAGGTCGATGTGGCTGGGGCCGCCTTCCATGAACAGGAAGATGACGCTCTTCGCCTTGGGCGCATGGTGCGGGGCATGGGCGGCGAGCAAGTCGCCCTTCGTCGGTGCCGCTTCGGCCATCAGCGACGAAAGAGCCAAGCCAGCTAAGCCGCTGCCGGCCGCCGTGAAGAACTCGCGCCGGGAGCGCACGGGCCAATGATGCTGCAGTCGTTCAAGCATGGCTAGTTGATGTACAGAAATTCGTTCGAGTTCAGCAGCGCGTGGCAAAGGTCCACCAGCACCGCCGCCTCGACGGGCTTCACGCCCTCGGGCAACTTGTCCGGCAAAGTGAGTGCGCCGAGGCGCGACTCCAGCACGCCCTGATGACGCGTGAAGAACTCCTGCGCCAGCGTCTTCTCTTCCGCACTCGCCGGCCGCGAATACACCAGACGATACGCCCGATCCACCATCGCCTCGCGCGAGAGACCGGCGTCATTGAGCACGCGCGCCGCCAAGCCCTTCGACCAATCCAGCACCAGATCGCTGTTCATCAGTTCCAGCGCCTGCGACGGCGTCACTGTCTGATTGCGCCGCGCACAGCTTTCATGCGTATCCGGCATGTCGAAGGCCTCGAACATCGGATAGCGCGTATTGCGGCGCACAAAGATATAGATACTGCGCCGGCGCGCTTCCTCGAGCGTCTCATTCGCCTTCCATCCTCCGCGCGTTTCCACGCCCGCGGGTAGCGGCGGGAACACGCCCGGGCCGTACATCTTCGCATTCAACAAACCGCTCACCGACAGCATGGAATCGCGCAGCGACTCGCCTTCCAACCGGCGGCGATTGTAGCGCCACAACAGTTTGTTCTCCGGATCGGCCTGCGCCGAGACGGCGACCGTGTCCGAACTCTGCTGATAAGTCTGCGAAAGCATGATCTCGCGATGGAGCTTCTTCAGGCTCCAGCCATCGCGCATGAAGCGGAACGCCAAGTCGTCGAGCAATTCCCGGTGCGAAGGACGCTCGCCCATCACCCCAAAGTCCGAAGGCGTCCCCACCAGGCCGCGTCCGAAATGGTAGTGCCAGACGCGATTGACGATCACGCGCGCCGTCAGTGGATTCTTCGCGTCCGTCAGCCACTTGGCGAGCGCCGTGCGGCGTCCGCTCTTCCCCGCCATCGGCGGCGTCACCGAAATGTCGCTCGCATCGAGGATCGAGAGAAAGCCCGGTTGCACTTCCGCTTCTTCCGCATCATAAGCCCCGCCGCGCAGGATGTGCGTCTTCGGCACCGCGGCCGAATCCTCCACCATCGTCATCGCGATGGGCAACTCCGTCGGCTTTAGCGCATCGAACGTCCGGAGTTTCGCCTCGAGTTTGGCGTAGGTCGCTTTCGCCTCACCCTTTAAGCCCTTGGCCACTTCCTTATCGTCGAACGTCAGTTGCGGCATGGCCTTGTAGTACATCTGCCACTGCATCGGCGTCCGCTTGGCCGGTTCGGTGTCCACCGACTGCTGAATGCCTTCGGGGAACTTGTCGTAGTTCTCTTTCACGCGGTACTCCCGTTGCGCCCTCAGCAGAGTCGCGATCTCCCCGCGAACCTCGGCCGTCGCCGTCTCCCAAACCTTCAGTTGCTTCTCGTAAGCGCTCCGCTGCTGCTGCGACGAGAGCACCGCGGCATCGTCGATGTGCAAGCCGGCGAAGAAAGATTGCAGCCGGTAGTAGTCCTTATGCAGAATCGGGTCGAACTTATGGTCATGGCAGCGCGCACAGCCAAAGGTAAGTCCCATGAACGTCGAGCCCACCACGTCGGTAATGTCGTTCAGTAACTCCTGCCGGCGCTGATAAAGATTGCGCGCGTTGTACTCGTCGGGAAAATGGCGATTGAAGCCGGTCGCCACCAACGCCTGCGCATCGCCCGGAAACATCTCATCGCCCGCCAACTGCTCTTGCACAAAACGGTCATAGGGTTTGTCCGCGTTCAGACTCTGAATCACATAGTCGCGATAGCGCCAGATGTTGGGCCGCGTCTCATCGGCCTTGAAGCCTTCGCTATCCGCGTAGCGAGCAAGGTCCAACCAGTGCCGTCCCCAACGTTCACCGTAGCGAGGCGACGCCAGCAGCCGATCCACGACTTTGGCAAACGCTTGCGACGATGAGTCCGACAGAAAGGCCTGTGTCTCCTCCGGCGTCGGCGGCACGCCCGTCAGGTCGAGCGTTGCCCGGCGCAGCAACGTCACCTTATCGGCCGACGGGTTCGGGCTAATGCCCTTCGCTTGGAGCTTGGCGTGAACGAAAGAATCGATACGGCTTAAGTTCGGCAACGGCGGCGCCTGCTCGCGGATTGGCTGGAACGCCCACCAGCGCTTCTGCGCGAGGGTGAAGTCCTTGCGCTCTGCCTCCGCCGCCAATGCACTGCCCAGGCAGATCAGAATGAAGCCCGAACACCAGCCAAATTTCATGCACGCACCTCGCCGTCGAACGCGAGCATAATATCACAGATATGCCTGCAAATACAGGGTGATGAAGCGCTTAGCGGACGCTCAGCGTGGTGGCATTACTGGCGACGCCGTTCTGGGTCATCAGTAGCGAGTAAGTACCAGTACGAAGGCTGGAGGGAACTTGAATATTCACCTGGTAAAGCCCCAGGTAACCCGGCGTCACACCGGCGTAAAGGACAGGAACTGTGGCGCCATTCAGCGTCACCGACGGCGTCACCAAGGCTTCATTCGCTGTGCTCGGAATCTCACCCCCCGCCAGCGACCGGCGCAGCCGCCCCAAGCCCGTCGTGTAGATCACGGCATAGCTGCCCGCGGCAATCGGATTCCGCTCGGTGATCACCTGATTGCTGAGCGCGTCCACGGCCACCGCCGGTCCCGAACCACCTTCGTTCAGCGTGAAAATGCCGGGCGCCTGATCGGCCACGCGCAGCGTGATCTGATTGCTCACCTGGTCGCCCCGCCGAATCTGCAGTGCCGCCTGCCCAGTCGCCAGGTCGAACGGCAGGAACGCGTTGATCTGGGTGGGCGCAATAAAGTACAGCGGCAAGGCATTGCCGTTCAACAGCACCGACGTGGAATCAAGTTCTCGCGGGAGTTGGTTACCGCCCGCCACCTTCACACCTTCGGCGAACTCCTCGCCAAAAATCGCCACGATCGATCCCGGCGCCATCGGCAAGGCGGACTCGTAGGTCGCCGCACTCGCCACGCTGTCCAAGAACGGCGTCTTCCCCACCGTCAAGCCGCACGCCGACGGACTCGTGCTCGGCCACAACGCCGGGTAATTGGCCAGATAGTCGTCGTAGATGCTCTGGCGCCAAACGTACCAACTGATCGCGTTCGGCTGCAGTTCGCGCAACGCGCAGTTCCAGTCTTTGAGCTCGGCTTCGGTAGGAAAGCGGCTCGCCTCGCCACAATTCCGGCAGCGGAACGCTTGCCCATCGATCACCGCCTCGGCGCCCATCCGTGTCTTCACGAAGTCGAGCGAACGGCGCAGATTGGTCAGCCCCGGGTCCTTCAGATAACCGCTGCGCTCAAACGGATAGAACCACACGCCCACCAAATCGGCCACGCCCGTCTGATCGGCGTACTTATTGGCGATACAGGCATTGTCCTTGTGTACGGTGCCGCCGGGCGCCCACGAATCGGGCGTGCCGATGTCGTGAAAGACCTTCGCCTCCGGCCAGATCTTACGAATCTCGGTGCGCAGCGTGCGCAGGTCCGCCGCGCTGATCTGGCCGCACAAGCTATTCTCGTAAGTCCACGGATTCACCCAGTAGGGTTCGTTGAAAACGAACAGACCCTTTACCAGGCTGGCGCGCGACTGCGCGTAACGAATGAAGCTCTGCCCCGTGGGCGAGATCGTCCACGCGCCATTCGAGAGCGTATAGGGCGGGTTGTAGACGCCGATAATCAGCTTCAGACCGTTGCGATCCGCAGCGTCAAACGTGGTGGCCCAGTTGGACGGGTTGCCGTCCACGGTCATCACCACGAAGCTGTATCCCAGGCTCTTCAAGCGCGGGAAGTCCGAGACGGTGGGCCAATGCGTCCCCGTCTCCACTTCGGCGGCCAGGCAAGTCGCCAACAGGAACAGCCACCAATGCTTCAAACACGCCCTCCGGCAAATGTTTCCCGGCTATCGAGGAGCCACGGCGTCTTCCGCCGAACCACTGAGTCGTAGGCCGCGACATTCTCAGTCACCATGCGATCCACCGAGAAGCGGGCCAGGCCATCGCGCCGCGCGGCCAAACCCAACTCCACCGCTGCATCGCGGTCGTCAAGCATCGCGCACACCTGCTCCGCCAGGCTTGCCGGTTGCGCCGGCTCCGCGAAGCGGCCCGTCTCCTCGTGCCGAATCATCTCCACGTTGCCCGGAATGCGGCTGCAGACGATCGGGCACCCGGCCACCATGGCCTCCATCAGCGAGATGGACAAGCCTTCCCACAGCGAGGGATGGACGAAGATGTCGAACGCCGCCAGCAGCGTCGGCACATCACGACGGAAACCGAGGAAACTCACCTTCTCCGCCACGCCGCGTTCCGCCGCTCGGTCCTTCAGCGCCTCTTCCAACTCGCCTTCGCCAGACAGCACCAGGCGCACCTGCGGATGCCGCGCCAGGATGGCGGGCATCGCATCGATCATGTACTCAAAGCCCTTCTGCGTCGCCAACCGGCCTACGCTGCCCAGGATGATCTCGTCGCGCGAAAGGCCCAGCGTCCGCCGCGCCGCCACCCGATCCACTCCCAGGAAACGCGAGATATCGATGCCATTCAGAATCGTGCGGATGCGGTCACCGCTCTCGATCCCAAGTTGCATGGCAATCTGCCGATGCTCCTCGCCCACCGTGATCATCAGATCCTCGCAGGCCGCCCCGATCTTCTCGAACGCCACATAGACCTGCTTCACCAGCCACGGCGTGAACTGATGGAAACCGAACCCGTGCACGTAATGCACGATGTTCGGCACGCCGGCCATCCGCGCCGCCAACCGTCCCAGCATCCCGCCCTTGGAAGTGTGCGTCGCCACCAAGTCAAACTTCTCGCGGCGGCAAAGCTGAAACAGATGCCACAACGGCACCACATCGAGCGGCGTCACCGCCCGGCGCCAGCCGGGGATCGCCACCGGGATCGCCCCGGCGTCGCGGAAATGCTGCTCCGTCTCCGGATCGAGCGCCACCACCCAAACCTTATCGCCGCGCGCAATCATCGACTTGACAATCGAGAGCACCACGACGCTGCCGCCGCCCCAGGCGCCACCGGCCAGGACTTGCAAGGCTTTCATGCGGTTTCTTCCTGGTTGGCTGCTTCGCTTTCAGCCGAAGTCGGCAGCGCGGGCAAATGGAAATCAAGGCCCTTGGCCGCCCGGGCCGAACTGATGACGGCTTGCGCCCGCTCGAGCCGCTGATCGCGCGGAAAACACTTCCGGGCCAGCCGCACCCCCTGATTCGCCACGCCGCTCGTCAGCACCCCCGAAGCCCACGGATGTAACTCGCACACCATGTTCTGCGACAGGCACTCAAAGCCCATCCGCAGCTTGAAATCGTGGAGCCCAGCGGTGTTCACCAGCGACTTCAGGCCATAACTCATGCCGTCGATCTCCGGCTTGGCCAGCGCAGCTTCCGTCAGAGTGAACGCCAAAGCATGGTTGGGATAATGCTCCAGGCAATCCACGCGGGACATCTGATGAAGGATGTGAAACCAGCCGTCTTCCTCGTAAGTCACCGCGTACGCGGCCAACGCCCCTTCGACAAACGACCCGTAGGCCACAATGTGCCGCGAGACTTCAATCGCCTGCACCAGCCGGCTGAAGTTCGCCAACTCGCCGAACTCCGAGTCATAACGACCCTGGCGCGCCATTGTCTCCTGATTCAAACGCAGCCCCTGGCCGAGTAACTCGTCGGGCTGAACGGCACGCACCTCGCAGTGCTCCAGTCCGCGGCGCACCTTGCTTCGAATGCGCGACTGCACGCACTTCAAGCTATAGCCCTTCTCGCGGCAAACATAGAGGCCACCCGGCGAGCCCTGCCGAGTGATCGAGGGGAAACGCACCCCCAAGGAGCCCGTGCGCCGCAGCAGGTCCGCCATCTCGCCCTGTTCAGGGTCCAGCGCCCGGTGATAGGGCAGGCTCATCAGCATCTTGCCGTCAGTCGAGTGCCATAACCCGCTCTGCGACTCGTAGATCCGCTTGCCGCGAGCGGCCATGAATTGAGCCAAACCCCGGCCCGTTTGCTGACTAAGCATTGTCGTCTCCTTCATCCGCTCGTCCTCCGCGCCGCTCAGCCCAGGCGGCCAATTCGCGGGCAATCATCTTCTCGTCTTCGAGAGCGGACACCCGCACACCCGTCGACAGAATCTCAACCGACTCAGCCATGGCGGCCAACTGCGGCCAGCGCAAGGCCCGGCGAGCCACCGCCGCCGTCAGCCGGGACTTCGCCACCGGCTCAATCAACGGATGCATCGCCAACGCCGCGCCCTGCGGCAGCACCCCGTAGCCCATGCGCAATTTGTAGTTATGCAATCCTTCGCTGTGCCGGAGCGGCAGCGAGCCCAAACACACGCCTTCCACCTCCGGGTTCGCCATTGCCCGTTCGATCAGGAAGTAGTCAATCGCATGGTTCGGGTAACTCTTCAATAACTCCGCCCGCGACATCTGGATCAGCAAGTGTTCCCAGCCCGCGTCCCGGCAGCACATCACATAACTCGCCAGACGGTCGCCGACAAAAGCGCCCCAGCATTCGGAGCCGCGAGTGCGATAAACCGCGTCCACCGTCTTTGCCCACACCGCCGGATCACCAAACTCCGGCCGCTTGCGCCGATGGCGGGCCATCGTGTCCAGGTTCAGCTCGATTCCCTGAGTTAGTAACTCCTGCCGCTCCACCAGACGGACTGTGCAGCTCTCCAAACCCCGTCGTACGAAGTTTCGCGTTCGCTTCTGCAATTTCTGGAGTGCGTAACCTCGATCCTGGATAACGTAAGCGCCGCAAGGCAGTGCCGCCTTCTCGTTGGACGGATAGCGTGCGAGCAGTCCTCCAGAGCGACGCAGCATGTCATGCGCTTCGTCGCGGGAACATTCGATCATCAGCTGATCCGGCAGGCTCGTATAGTATCGGCTGCCGATGTCGACGCTCGTCCACCAGACGCCCGCCGCTTCCACCACGCGGCGTCCACGGCGTTCCAGCAGCTCAGCCAAGCGCTCGCCTGGCCGCTCCGCCCGCGGAGCCTCCCGGACGACGACCTTCTCTTCTAACTCAACCATTTTGTCTCACCATCCGTAACATTGAGAAGCGCCATTCATAGATCGCCAACACTGGCGCATAGACGGCAAAAACCACCCCCGCTTGCGTAAGCAACCCGACCCCGGCCGCCTCCATCACCTGCGTCAGGGCCACCATCAGCATCAACGGCAGATTGATCGATGCCAGAAAGCTCACGATCTGCCCAACCTTCTCCCCCGCCGCCTCCCGCGCGATGTAGAGTTCGGCATTCACCAGCAGCCCGAGCGCCGCAAGGCTCGTCCATGCCACCGCCTGCAGGTCGCCACCGTTCTTCAGCACCAGCCATTGCCCCAGCGCCGCCAGCCCCAACATCACCAGGAGCAGCTTTAGCACCACGCCGAACCGGCCCGCCGCCCGGAAGAACGGCGTCACCGCACAGTGAATCGAGACGAAGAACACGCTCCACACCGTAATTTCCGCGGCCTCAATTCCGGCCGTATACTGCGGCAACACCAGCCGTACCGTCGGGGCGACGAACAGCGTGCCCAGGGCCAGAATCGGGGGCAAGAGGTAGCTGAACAGCCGGATCGGCACCTCATAGAACACCACCACGCTCTTCACACAGCCGACGCGGCCATACTCGGTCAGTAAGTGCGAGCTGATCACCTGCGAGACTCCGAAGTTCGCCACGAACACCGAGAACTCGTTGATCATCATGCTGACGGCGTAATACCCGGCGTAAGTCGGCCCCATCAGCGGCGTCAGTAACAGTAAGTCCATGTATCGCAACAGCCCAAACATCGAATCAGCCAACGAGATCGGAATCCCGGCCTGAATCAGCGCCTTTACCCGCGCCACCTCCAGACCCGTGCGGAAAGCGTCAGGCTGGCTGCGCCACAAGTAAGTCACCGGGACGGCAATACCCAGGATCGTCGCCAGCCCGATCCCCACCAGCCCAAACGAGTAGCTCAAAACCACCGCGCCGAGAAGGTCCACCACGCCCGCCAGCATCAGTTCCCGTCCGCGGACGTCGAACCGCTGGCGAGCCGCCGCCAACTCGCGCAGGTACTGATGCGGCTGCGCCAGCAGCATCACCACCGCCATCAGCTGTAGGGCCAGCGCATAGTCGGCCGTCGCCCATAAGCTCGCCACCCCCAGGATCACCGCGAACACAACGCCGGCGAGCACAATATAGCCGCCAGCGCTTCGCAAATCGCGTTCGATTTCTTCATCCTTACCCTGCCCGGCAAACTCAGGCAGGCGCATGGCCAGGCCCTTCGAAATCCCCAGCCGTAAGAACTCGCCGGTCATGTAGATCACCATGACCGTCTTCCAAATACCCATCGTCGTGGGCCCGAGAATTCGCAAGACGAGCAGTGAGCGAAGCACCGCCATCACCACACCGATGGCCGCACTGGCGCTCATCATCCGGGCATCACGCAGCATCCGCATTCGGTACCTCCGCGGAACTTACCCAAACTCGTCGATAGGCTTCCATCAGCCCCAGCAGCAACCAGAGGCCACGATAGTTCTCGATGTTAATCGTGACGCCCGCCAAGGCAATCACCATGAGCCCCGCGCCCAACAAACTGGCCGACGCAGAACCCGGCTGCATGGCAAGAGAGATCGCCGGCCACGCGATCAATGCCGTACCGAGCAGATAAGTCAGAAAGCCAAAGATGCCGGTTTCCGCCAGCAGTCCCAAATAAGTGTTGTGCGCGAAGCCAATCGCTTGTGCCTCCCCACCCATTCCCAGACCGTAGTTGCCCCGGCCAACGCCCAGCCACGGATTCGCCTGCCAGGTCCGCCAGGCCGCTTCCCACAGTTCGCGGCGCTGCTTCGCCTCAGGATTGTCCAGGTCGACGGTGGTGGTGGTCAGGCGCGCGGTGATCGGGTTGCCGGCCAATAGCTCGTCGCGATTTGGCAGAGCCATCACGAGCAGCGCCGTCATGAACACGCCGATCCCCAGCGCCCACTTCACCCGTGCCGGACTGAAGAAGAAAGCGAGCGCCACCAACGCGGCGCCCACCGCCATCAGGCTGCCGCGCGACGCCGAAAGGAGAATCGCGAGCAACTGCAAGGGCAGTACCAGCAGGGGCCAGCGCACCTGACGATCCAGCAGGAACCAATAAAGTAAAGTCAGGAAGAAACTCAAGCCGATATGCGCGGCAAACAAATTCGAGTCTTCGAACGTTCCCTGGGCACGGAACTGCAGCGCGAACACCGTCTCGAGACCCGCGTACTGATAAAGCAGTGAGCCCGCGATCCCTAAAGCAGCAACCACTGCGCTCGACATCACCCACGCTCGCAGCCCCAGCATCACATCGCGCCGCTCTTCGATGAAATTCACCGCAAGGTAGAAATAAAGCCACAGCGAACACGCCTTCGCCACTTCTACCACCGCGCTCAACGGACTTTTGTAGTCTGCCGTCAGGCTCAAGTTCGCCCAAGCCGTTGCGGCCAGCACCGCAACATTGGCGAAGAAGATCGAAGCCACCGGCCAGCGAAACCCCACCGCCATGGACCGCCAAAGCAGCAGGAGCATCGCCACGGGCAGCAGCACATCGGCCACCGAGAAGTTGATGAGCTTACCGCCTGAATTAACGACCTTCGAGACAGGAAACAACGCGCAAGCCAGCACCAACAGTCCTCGGCGCAGCCCGTCAAAGCGGGCTCCGGCCAGAAATCCATCCGCGCTTGCCTGCAGCGTAGCCGTCATGCCTGGGACCGGCTCCCCTCAAGCGCCGGCAACTCGACGCGACGCTGCTTCATGCCCAACGCCAGCATCGGTGCCTTGACCACAATGAGATAGATCGTCCACCCGATCAGGCCCGCATCAAAGAGAAATGACTGGCGCCGCACATACTCCAGATCCATCTCCAGACGTACAGGTAGAATCACGCGCTGATAGTGCTCCTGGGGGTTCATCCCGCCCGGATCGATCACCGAAAGTTCCGGGAAGAAGCGGACCTGCGGAAGGCCCGTCAGCCCCGGCAGCACTTCCAAAACCTTCAATTGCTCAGCCGAATAGCACCGCTCCACGGTCGCGATCTCCTCGGGACGAGGACCCACCACCGACATCTCACCGCGCAGAATGTTGAATATCTGCGGAAGTTCGTCAATCTTGAACAGGCGCAGCACGCGGCCCACCGCAAATACTCGCGGATCAGCGTGCGCGGTGAACGCACCCTGACGGTCCGCGCCCACGTGCATCGTGCGAAACTTCAGTTGCCCGAACGGACGACGACCCAACCCCATTCGCGGCGCCACGTAAAATACCGGCCCTCGCGAGCTCAACTTAATCAACAGCGCCGCCAGGAGCATCAAGGGCCCCAGGAAGACCAGAGCGGAACCGACCAGAACCAGGTCAGTCGCCCGCTTCCACCAAGGCACTAGACAGCCACCGCCTGACGGGCGTGGCGCGCAGCGATGGACAGAACGGACTCCGCTACATAGTTCACTTCCTCACTCGTCATCCCCGGGAAGATGGGCAGCGATACCAGGCGCGGCCAAACGGATGTCGCCTGCGGACAATCCTCCGGCCGGCAACCGTACTGGCGCATGTAATAAGGATGTAAGTGCAAAGGCATCCAATGCACCGAGCAAGTGATCCCCCTCGCCTTCATCTCTTCCACGAACTGCGCCCGATCAATCGACATCGCTTCGAGCTTCAGCTTGATCGGGAACAGATGCCAGGACGACTGCCGATCGTTCAGTTCCGGATGAGTCTCCACTACTTCGCTCGCGCTCAGCATCTCGCGATACTGGGCGGCGATGGCCTGCCGCTCGCGCCAGAAGTCGTTCGCTTTGCCTAACTGCGCCAGGCCAATCGCGGCCGCCACGTCCGTCAGGTTGTACTTGAAGCCGGCTTCAACGATCTCGTAATACCAGGAGCCCTTGGCTTCGAAGCGTGACCAGGCATTCTTCGAGAGTCCGTGCAGCGACATCATCCGCACCCGCTCAGCAAGCTTCTCGTCGCTGGTGGTCAACATGCCGCCCTCACCGGTGGTGATGCACTTATTGGCGTAGAACGAGAAACACGCCATGGGAGCCGTCTCGCCCACGCTTCGCCACGGCGCGTTGCCATGCGAGCGATAGTAGGCCGGCAAGGTATGGGCCGCGTCTTCCAGCAGCGAGATCCCGTAACGCTTGGCAATGTCCGCCATGCGGTCCATATCGCACATCTGCCCGCCATAGTGCATCGGAATCATCGCCTTTAGCCGCCCTTGGGCTTTGGCCTTGATGGCCGCGGCTTCCATCGCGTCCGGATTCACCAGGAGCGTCTGTGGATCGCAATCCACCAGCACCGGATGAGCGCCGAAGTAACGGACCACCTCCGCCGTGGCGGCAAAGGTCATGGTCGGCACCAGCACTAAGTCACCTTCGCGGATGCCGTAAGCCTCCAGTGCCAGGTGCAGCGCCGCGGTGCACGAGTTCACCGCCACGGCGAAGCGCGCGCCTACATACTCGGCGAAGCGTTCCTCGAACTCGCGCGCCACCTTGCCCGTGGTCAACCAGCCGGAGTCGAGGACGCGCAATACGGCCTCTCGTTCTTCAACACCAACAGACGGTCTGTAGAAGGGAATGTTCATCGTTCAATTCCTTTAGCGCCGGGCGCCAGTTCCTCGCGAGACCGCTCGGGTTCCCGCGCTCACCAAATCACGTTTCGCAGTCAGGTTCAGATCACGGACCTGAGTGGTGGCCGGCCACACTTCCGGCAGTTCACTCAAAACGGCTTCGCGGTCACCGGCGCGGAGTAACTCGCGCCAGCTTTCGATCTTGGCGAGGATGCTGCTCCGGCTCGAAGATCGAGTCTTGCGAATGATGTGAATGCGGCCGTGGCCGGTTGCCTCGGTCACCTCATCGTCGTCTTGCAATTCCTCGGTCATCTTCTCCGCCGCGCCCAGTCCGGTGTAGACAATCGGAATGTCTACGTCCGGCAAGTAACCGGCCAGCGAGATCATGGTCCGCGCCAGTTCATGGATCACCACCGGCGTGCCCATCTCAAGCACAAAGATGCCGCCGGACTCACCGAACACCGCCGCCTGCAACACCAGTCGCACCGCTTCCGGAATCGACATGAAGAAGCGCTTAGCCTCTTTATCGGTCACCGTCACCGGCCCGCCCTGTTCGATCTGTTGGCGGAACAACTGCACCACGCTGCCTGCGCTGCCGGCGACATTGCCAAATCGAACCGTGACAAAGCTGGTGGACGCCTTCTGGTTCATCTCCTGCACGGCCATCTCGGCGAGGCGCTTGGAGAGGCCCATGTAACTCTTGGGACGCACGGCCTTGTCGGTCGAGATGTTGATAAAGCGTTCCGCTCCGCTGCGCGCGGCTGCGCGAGCCACGTTGGCCGTTCCGATGACGTTATTCCGAATCGCCTCGTGCGGACGATCCTCCATCATGCCCACATGCTTGAACGCCGCGGCGTGGAAGACGATCTCCGGGCGAATCGTCTCGAACTCATGCTCGAGAGTGAGTTGGTCGGTAATATCCACCAGCAGTGGAATCACCTTCAACTGGGGACATTGCTGCCGAATCTCGCGATTGATAAAGAAGAGATTGTTCTCCGAGCGCTCCAACAAATAGAGCGACTCCGGCTGAAAGCTCGCAATCTGGCGGCAGAGTTCGCTACCGATCGAACCGCCCGCCCCGGTAACCAGGACCCGGCGGCCCTGAATGAACTGCTGCACAGCGGTTAAGTCGATCTGCACTTCTTCGCGCTGCAGGATCGTCTCGATCGAAACGTCATCCACCCAGCTTTGGGCACTTTCGCGAACCGAATTCCGGCTCCGCAGCAAGACATAGTCACGGCCCTCGCGCCGGCACTGAGCCGTCAGTTCCATCAGTCCCCGCCGCCCCAGCCCCGGATTCACGAGACAAAGCAGGTCAGCTCCTGTCTGGCGAGCCACGCGTCCGAGATCGCCAATCGTCCCCGCCACGCTGACCCCCAAAAGCTCCGTACCCGTGCGCTGCGGATCCGCCGTCAGCACCGCCACTGGCAGCCACCGTTGCGAAGCCTTCACGTCACGCAGCACGCCCACTACCGCCGGACCGTCGCCCACAACCAGCACGCGACGCACTCCCGAACCCCGGCGCCGCCGCGCCTCGGCCAGCAAGCGGGCCCAGGAGTAAAGGCCGCACACCATCGCCGTCAGGACCAGCGCGTCGACTAACAACACCGACCGCGGAAACTCGAGTTCCGGCAGCAGCAACACCAGCAGAGCGCCGTAGAGCACTGTGCCCGTCGCGACGGAACCCGCAATCGGTGATAGGTCCGCATAACTCGCCGTGCTGAGCGGACGGCGGTCCAGCCGGAAGTAGTAGAAAGAGATCAGACGGCACGCAATCACCAGTGGTAGAGCAGCCGCCAACTGGCGGAGGTCCTGCTGATTCAGGTGAAGGTCGAAGCGCAGCCAGAACGCCACCACCAGGGACATTGCGCTAAGGCAAGCCAGGTAAGCCACGGTACGGAGCCGCCAGACCGCAGGCGCCACTTGAGTCACGGATACTTGTCGTTTGCTCATGGACGGTTAACTCCGCGTCCCATTCTTGATCTCCTGCGATCGACGATCGAATAGTTCCCTCCACGCGTCCGACGAAAGAGACACGGGGTGCGACTCCACTTCCACGACGGTCGCGCCAGTCATGGCGGGGGCCGGGTCGCGCCGGCGATAATACTGCGGACCATTCACCGCGGCGGCAAGAGACCCGGCATCCATCGTCGTGCCGCGATCCGTCGCGCGCTGCCCGCCCACCGGCGCTTTGGCCGGAAGATTCCGCTCCAGATAATCGGTCACAAAGGCGCCGCCCAAGGCGCCAAACGCCGCCGCAAAGAACCCAAACAGCAGCAGATATGTCCGGTGCTGCGGCGCCGGCAGCACCGGCACCTCGGCCTTCTCGAGAATCGCGACGTTCAGCAGTTGCCGCTGGTCCATCGCATCGCCCAAACGAGCTTCTTCCAGCTTCCGCTGATAGAGTAAGTAGTTCTCTTCCGCAAGCTTCACCGAGCGTTCCAGATCATTGTGATTCGCCGTCAGTTCTTCGAGGCGCGCCTGACGCGTGCGATATTCGTTCAAATCACTCGTCAGCAACTCGCGCCGTGCTCGCAAACCGGCCGCCTGACTCTCCAAACGCAGACTCTCGGCCTCCAGCGACTGGCGCAACGGATTCGGCGCTTGTGAAGTATCCGCCAACTGCGGCTGAGACTCGCGCTCGATGGCGGCCCGCGTATCGGCGATCTGTTGATCGACTTCCTTCACCAGCCGATACTGCGGGTCATACTTAGTGAGTAAGTCGCTACGCTTGTTCTGTAACTCCAGCAGTGTTCCCCGCAAACGCTCGGCCAGTGCACTCGTCCGAGTCGTCCGGCTGCCGGTCTCCACCTGTAGTGGCTGCGCGCTGCGCTGCTGACCCAGCACCTTCAAGCGGACTTCAGCATCGCGGCTTTGGCTTTCCACCTCTTCCAGCGCGGCCTTCAGGTCAGTTGCCCGCCGCAGATAGGCTTGTTTCTGCTCGTTCAGCAAGGAGACGTCACCCGTCTGCCGGAAGTGAGCCAGGGCCTTCTGGGCACGCTCCAGTTGGTCTTGATAGTAGGCGGTCCGTTCATTAAAGAAGCTGGCTGCCTCACCACTGCCGTGCACCTCGATGTGCTTGCGCAGGTAGAGTTCGGCGAGACGGTTCGGCACATTCGCCGCGACCTCGGGCACCGATGACGTGTTCTTCACGCTAATCAGGTTGGTCTTGCCAATCTGCTGAATCTTGACGGAGCCTTCGAGCGCTCGCACCGCCTCAGCCATGGCCCGGCGGTCGCGACCCTTTACCAGACCGGTTTCGCGCGCCACCTGCTCGTACAGTTCCCTGCCCTTCAGCAACTCGATCTCGGCTGCGACCTCGGCTTCCCCCACCGAACTCGCAGCGGCATTGGACGCCGCCGCCGTCTCCGCCCGGTTCTTCTTCAGGATCAGCTTCACTTCTGCGTCATACTTCTTCGGGATCGTCAGAATCAGCGCCAAGGCCGGCGCGAAAAAGAGGGCGAACAGGCACGCCACCAGCACGCGGCGCTTCAGGACTAACGCGATGATGGTCGCCAGATTCAAACCGCGATCCGCCTGGCGGCGCATCATGTTGCGCGTCACCATCGGCGACGGAATGCGGTTCACCAGCGGAGTCAATACCTCAGGCACGCGATCCGCGGAGGGCAGGTTGCCCATCCGCCGGTCACTGAAGCGCTCGAGGCCGAGGTCGCCGGAATACCGAGATTCTTGATTCGGGTCCATCATGCCTCCTTATCGGTAGCTCACCGGGAAGAAGAATCCCAACCGCGTCACCGACATAAAGCGATCAAACTTCGCCATATTGGACTTCCCGGCGTAGATGGCATCGCCCGGCAGCAAACGAATGTCCTCGCCCAGGCGGCCCTTGCCCAGAATGTCGCGCACATTGATTCGCTTCACCTCAACCATCTCGGGATTCACGCGCCGGAACAGCAGCACTTGATCCTGCTTGGCGTTTTGCGTGAAACCACCGGCCATCGTCACAGCGTCAGTCAGCGTCGTTTCGCCCCGCAAGTCCAACTTGCCGGGCTTCGCCACCTCCCCACCCACGATGATGAAGGGCTTATTGAATTCCTTCAGCGTCAGCATGATCACCGGCTCATGCAGGATGCCCTGGTACTTCTCCGCAATCGCCGCGCGCGCTTCTTCCAGCGTCATGTCCTGCAGTTTGAGCTCCCCCGCCACTTGCAAGGGGACGAAGCCATCGGGCTGCACCGTCACCGTTTGCGTGAACTCCGGCGTGAACTTGAACTGAATCTCGATCACGTCGCTCGTCTGCAGACGGTAGCGGGGAGTCCGCGAACTGAATTGACTCGGCTGATCCGCCGCGATCAAGGCACTGCTCGTGAGGACCAACGTCGCCAGGCAAAGTGCTAAGGTTCGCCAATACTGCTTCACCATAGGGTTCAACGAGAATCCTACGGGTTACTGGGTTCCTTAACAATCGAACGAAGGTACTGTTCTAGAACGCCGCTCGGCCTCGAGGGGAGTGCTCAATGGCCCTTCGACCTAAGTAAGTAACTTTCTAACTGTCCGTCCCACCGATTGACTCAACGAGACTTAGCTCTACCGCTTCGCAAAACACGTGCCGAAACGGCAAGGCGAAACCTTAGGAAGGAGGTACGGGCGGAGGACCAGAACGAAAGTTTTTCTTTACCTAGGAGATTTCGCGCGCCAGGATCGCCGCAATCGCGGCGATTCCCTGCTCCATGTCTTCCAACGGCGTGAGCAGACTCAGCACCAGCCGCGGCGGCGGGTCAAAGTCATAAAAATATCCCGGCTGCACCAGAACTCCGGCCTCCTGCAGCAGTTGCACGGCCAGGACTTCCTCGTCCACCGTACTGGGAAGCTCCACGACGGCGGTCCACCCGCCTTCCACGTCGATCCTGGGGAAACTTCCCTTCAGCAGACTGACATTCGCCCGCAGCCGTTCCAGGACCACCGCCTGAACCTCATGGCGCCGCCGCAGCCAACTCGCTGCCGCCCATTGCACCGGGGCGCTCACCGATAGGTACGTATCGGCGACCAGTTCCAGTCGATCTCGCGCTGGCCCTTCCAAACGCGCCGGCAGGACCATCCATCCCAGCTTCATCTGCGGCAGTCCGCAAATCTTCGAGAGCCCGCTGAGGACAAACGTCGTGCAGTCGTCGAGCTTCGCTAGCGTCCCCGCCCCACCAGAACGCAGGCGGTAGTCCAGAAACACCTCGTCCACCAGGAAGGCCATGCCCAGGGCCTCGCAACGGGCCGCGACTTCGGCGCCGTCACGCAGATACTTGCCCGTGGGATTGTTGGGATGCACCGCCACCACCGCCCGCGTTCGGTTCGTCGCCAGGTCGGTCGGCGTCTCGCGGCCCAGCCGATAAGCGTGCGTATTCACCCAATCGAGGCCCGCCAGATACTCAAACAGCGGATACGACGGCCGTGGAATCAGAATCTCGTCCCCAGGATCGGCCAGCAGTTGGAAGAGGTAGTGATAGGCCTCGCTCGTGCTGGCCGTCAGCACGATCCGCTCGGGCGAAACGTCAGCTCCGTGATCCCGATAGTATGCCGCCACTGCTTCGCGCGCCGCGCGCAAGCCAAAGGCTTCCGGCTCGTAGGTGAGCGTGCGCGGGTCGACCAGTGGCTGCAGTAAGTCAGGCGGATAGGCGATCCCGGCCCGCGTCGGGTTCGAGATCGTTAAGTCGATCAACGGCAGTCCCGCCGCCCGCCGCTCCGCTTTGGCCAAAGCCAAGGCATTCGGCTGCGACTGCCAGGTAAATCGGCTGGATAACCTCACACGAAAATCGCATTCCTTCTCGCGCCATCAGCCCGCAGGCGACAATAGCAGAAGCACAGGACCCACCGGTTCATTCGCTCTCGATTATCGCGCACATGATGGAAACCTACCTCCGCACCGTGGACGCCGAATGGCCGTCCACCATCGCCAGCCTGCAACCGCAACTCCACCCTGTGGATCGCCAAGCCACGCCGATCTGGTTCAGCCTGTATCCGCTCCTGATGGACGAGTTAGCCACGCGCCCCGCCCATTATCAGCTCCGCGGCCGCTATCGCCTGGCGGACCAGATCCATACGTCGCATCGCTTCCTCTACGGGCACCGCTACTGGCCGGCCGTACGTCAAGCGGCCCTGCAAGCCACTCCTCAGCCAACCCTCGCGGAAACCATCGCCTCCGTTGCCCGAATTGCCGGCAGCCCCGTGGACCTGACGCTCGGCATCGCTTCCGTAGCCGTGATGACGCTGCGGCAGGCCCCCGACGCCATGCGCACCTCGGACCCGCCCGCCACCAAGTTATCCAACCAGACTCCGGACGACTGGTTGCGCCGCCGCGAAGGCCGCACCGGCTGGCTCGCCCGTTGGACGTCCCGTCCATCCACGCCCCGCGTCATTTTTGACGAACAACAGCCCGACGCCTTCTTCGCCCTGCAACCCACGCAGGACCTCACCAACGCCGCCGCTACCGACCAGCGGCCCTATCACCTCACGGACGCTCGCTGCTTCGAGAACATGGGGCCGATCCCCGTCGAATGCCGCTCCGGCTCCTGCGGCACCTGCTGGGTCGGCGTCTTGGGCGGCAACGAGAATCTCTCACCTGTCACTCCCTACGAACGCAAGCGCATGGAGTATCACGGCTATTGGGACTCGGGCTTCGCCCAGGCCGAAGCGGACCGCCCGCTGATCCGCCTGGCCTGTCAAACGCAGGCGCGCGGCACCGCCTCCATCGTCATTCCTCCCTGGTGCGCCGTCTTCGGCGCCGTCCGCCGGCAAAGGCATAATGGAGCTTAATGCGCCTTCTCGCTTCGCTGCTGCTCGCCATCACTGTCTTGCACGCGGCCCTTATCGAGGGAAACCCGCAAAGCCGCATTCGCGTGATCGTCTTCGAAGACCTCGAAGACGCCAAATCCGCCCAATTGCGAATCCTTCTCGACACCAAGATCCTGCCCGCGTTTGGCTCGCAGGTGGCCTTCGAGCGCTGCGACCTGCCCGCCCCTTCGCACAAATGGGCTCGCCGCGCCGCGATGGCCGCGCGCTACTTCGATCAACAGAATCCCAAGCTCGGCCTCGAGTTCCGCCGGCAAGTGCTGGCCAGCCAAACCCAACTCACCAGCGAAGCCCTCGCCAGTTGGATCGCCAACTTCGCTCGGACCTTTGCTGTTGACCCGGTCAAGGCCGTCGACGCCGCGCGCGACCCCAACGTGGCCGCGCTCCTCGAAAAGGACGCCACTCGCGCGGCGACGCTCGGCGTCAGTGCCGCGCCAGCCTTCGTCATCGGCCAGCACATCATGGCCGACCCGCTCTCCGCGAACGCGCTCACTGAACAAATCCAAGCAGCCCTGAATCAAACCAAGAAATGACTGACTCCAACCAACCCGTCGCCCTCGTCACCGGCGCCAGCCGTGGCATCGGCCGCGCCATTGCCGAAGACCTTTCTCGAACTCATCGCGTCGTCGCCACCTATCGCGGACGCCGCGACGCCGCCGAGTCTCTCGCCGCTCAAACCGGCGCCGCCATCGTCCAGTGCGACGTCTCCCAAGCCGCTGACCGGCAAGCCGCCCTCGACTTCACCCTCGCCACCTACGGGCGCCTGGACCTCCTCGTCAACAATGCCGGCATGGCCCAGCGCGAACGTCGCGACGTACTCGAGGCCAGCGAAGAAAGCTTCGACGAAATCATCGGCGTCAACCTGAAGGGCGCCCACTTTCTGACGCAGTTAGCCGCCCGGCACATGGTTGCCACGCACACCGCCGGCCGCATCATCTTTGTTTCGTCGATCTCCGCCTTCGCCGTCTCCACCAACCGCGCCGAGTATTGCGTTTCGAAAGCCGGCTTAAGCATGAGCGCGCAAGTTTACGCTCAGCGCCTGGCGCCGGAAGGCGTCCTGGTGTTTGAGATCCAACCCGGCGTCATCCGCACCGACATGATCGCCGCCGTAGAACAGACTTACGAAGAGAAGATCGCCAACGGCCTGCTGCCACAGCGACGCATGGGCGAAGGCTCGGACGTGGCGAAAGCCGTCCGCGCCATCGCGGACGGCCATCTGGACTACTGCGCCGGCCAGGTGCTGCACGTGGATGGTGGCTTCCACCTGCGAGCGCTTTAGGCGCTCTTCATCATCTGTTCCCAGGTCACTTCGCGTTTCGCATCAATCGCCATCTGGCCTAACAGCGATGTCAACGTACTTTCCGCCGCGCGCACCCCAACGTTCTCGGGCTTGCCTTCCTGCACGCGCTTCACGAATGCTTCGAGCGCATCGGCCGTGATGTCGCGTCCGGACTTTTCCGTCACCGGCCCATCCCCGGTGTTGTAAGTCCAATATTCGCGCGCCGTTTCCAGAAAGCCCTTGTCGCAGATATATCGCTCGCGGTTCGACCGGAAGAACTTCGGCGTCATCTGCGAGCCGGCAAACGTCATCTGCACGTTGTTCGGATAGTCGTAAGTCACGCTCAAATGATCCAGCAGGTCACCCCGCTTCTCCACCGTCCGTCCCCCGGTGCCGACGGCCTTAAGCGGATGCGCCCCCACAAACCAATTGATGGCGTCGAGGTTGTGGACATAGGTCTCCACGATGATCTCGCCGTAAGTGCTGCGCCACAGCTTCCATTGCTCGAGCTTCTCTTTTTCATTGCGCGGCTTTGGCAAGGCCGGCTCGTCGCCAACGAAGGCGAACTTCAGAAACTCGCCATGAATCTCGCGAATCTTGCCGATCGAACCGCTCTCGAGAAACTGCTTCGCCTTGACGTAGACGCCCCCGTAGCGCTGCTGGAAGCCAAAGGAAATGTTGATCCGGCGGTCCGCGCTGTCGGCGGCTTTCATCACGCGCTTGCAGCCGGCCACATCCACGCCCGCCGGCTTCTCGATGTAGATGTGCTTACCGGATTTGACTGCCGCCTCGAAGTGCTCCGGATGCAAATAAACCGGCGTCGAGATCAGCACCGCATCGATGTCGCTTGAAGAAAGTAAATCGCGATAGTCTTGGTAGGCCTTCGCGTCCGGCACGCCGATCTTCGCCTTGGCCTTGGCTACCTGCGCGTCGTCGACATCGCACAGCGCCACCACCTGCGCGCCCGGCGCCTTATTGACCAAAGTACCAGTGTAACTGCCACGATTGCCGACACCAATCAGCCCGATCCGCAGGGCGCTATTCTGCGCACTGCCACGCACCGCTTGAAGGGAAACCAGCGAAGCCGCTTGCAAAGCCGTTCGGCGAGTTAAGGGGGACATACTTTCTCCTAGAGCATTCCGCACGCGGTAAGTAACACCTCGTGCGTCATTAAGTCGTGGGCCGCACTGTAAGTGGGCGCTGCTTGTTTCCGGATGACCGCGGCCATCTCGGCAAAGTCCGGGGTATAGGCCAAGCCGGGAGGGGTCGGAGGTTCGAGAGTCTGCCCGCCCGCCCGATACGGACCGGCAGCCTCCTTCAATTGGACGTGCAGCCGCACCGGCGCAAACGGCTGCGCCTTCGCCGAACCGTTCGTGCCCAGAATCTCCACGTACCGATGGTTGTTGCCGTCCGGGTCGAAACCAGCCATGGAAATCTCCGCGATCGCCGCGGGATACTCAAGCACGGCCAGCGCATTGTCGCCGAGCGCGTCGTCCAGTAGCCCATGATGGCGCACGAACCCTGTTACCTTCGTGGGCTTGCCCAGCAACGCGGTGGCGCGATCGATCAGATGGCAGCCTTCGGAAAACAGCATACCGCCCCGATATTTGGCCAGATGCGTGCGCTCCTCCGCGCCGATCGGCTTATCGATTGAGGCTCGAAAGCGATACACCCGCCCCAGCCAGCCTTGCCGTGCAGCTTCGATCGCCGCTTCCATCGCGGGATGATACCGCCATTGATAGCCCATCTGGACGACGCGCTTCCGCTGCGCCGCCTCGGCGAGTAAGTCACGCAGACCCTGCAGATTCGCCCCGGGCGGCTTATCGAGATGCACCCACTTCCCGGCTGCCACCGCTTGGGTCGCCCAACTTAGGTTCTGCGCGGCGTCGGCGCCCTCCATGGCAATCAGTTCCACGCTCGGATCACGCAGCACCTCCGCGTAAGGGAGCGCGGGCACTTTGGCAAAGACGTCGCTCTCGGCCGGATCTGCGGGATCGGGACGACACACGCCGACAAAGTCGTACTCCGGCATGCTCAGCAAAGCTTTCACCTTGCTCGCCGCATGACCATGTCCGGTGCCCACCATCGCCGCTCGGATCTTCGACGGAGCGGCGAAGGCCGCCATCGAAGTCGTCGCAAAAGTTCGGCGCGTCATCCGCTTAGTTCTTCGTGGCCGGAGCCTGAATCTGAATGATCTCGCTATCGACGGACGCCGTCACTGTCAGCGTCGCCGCACCTTGCACGAACACCGCATCGCGCTCGCCCGCGGTCCATGTCTGTGAACCTTCAGCGACCTGCAGACCGCCCTTCCACACGAACAACACCTGCTCGCCATCGCCCACCACACTGGCCGTCAGTTTCTCGCCAGCCTTCAGCTTGCGGTGCACGCCGGAAGCTCGCATCGAGCCCAGCTTGGCATCGGTAAAGGCGCCGTTCTTCGCGCGAAAGTTCACGTACTTCACCGCACCCGGCGTAATCAGCCCCTTCGGCGCAATGCCGGACTTCTTCGAATCCCGCGCACCGCTATAGAGAATCAGGTCCGGCGGATTCTGAAAGCTGATCATCGTCGCTTCACCCGTTCCGGCGGTCACCGTGCCATGAATCTGCCCTGTCGGAACAAAGGCGCACTCGCCCGTTTTGAACAAGTGCAGCGTCTCGCCTTGCTTCAGATTTACCTCGCCGTCCAACACCAGAATCGTGTCGTCTGAATAGTCGTGGACGTGTTGCGCGAACTCGTTGCCCGGCTTCGAAACCGAAAGATTCAGCGTCGTTTTCTTCGCCCCCAGGCCCGGATGAATGATCCGCCGCGAGGTCACTTCGCCCATCCGAAATGGCACGCTATCGGCGAACCGAACGACGCGAACCTCCGCAAAAACAGATCCCACCAGGAGCAGAATTGGAGACAATCGATGAAGCATGGCCTGGTTTCGCAATGATATAACACTCCCTCTCAGTCGCCGCGCCGCGCTCGCGTTGCCCTGCGTCACCTTCGCCGCGCGCACCTTGCCGTTACGGCTTTCGGTGCGCGTCGAACCGCTCTTTCCCGGCCTCTCGCTCGCCCAGCAAATCGAGAAGGTGGCCGAGGCCGGCTACCAGGGCTTCGAGTTCGGCGACTGGCGCGCGGTGGACCCGCAGCAGATCAACGCCGTCAAACGCCGCGTCGGCTTGGAGTGCGCCTGCATTGTCGGCAATAAGAGCGTCAACCCGAAGGGCATGGGCCTTTGCGATCCCGCCGAACGTCCCGGGTTTCTTGCCGAGATCGCGGCCTCCACTGAGGCGGCCCTGCGCTTTGAGACCAAACAGATCGTCGTCTTGAGCGGCTTCAAAGTGCCTCACCTCTCACGCGAACAGCAGTTGGCGAGTATCGTCGAAGGACTCAAGCGCGCCCACGACCTCGTGGCACCACGTGGCGTCACCATGATCGTCGAGCCGATCAATACCCTCGCCAGGATCGAGCCGTTGAACCCTAAAGGCAACAACCACGCGGACTACTTCCTGAACCACATCCCTGAGGCACTCGCGGTGATCCGGCAGGTGGGCAGCCCGCACGTGAAGTTACTCTACGACCTCTATCACGCCCAGATCATGGACGGCAATCTCATCGAAACCATCCGCCAACACATCGATCAGATCGCGCACATCCACGTCGGTGATGTCCCCGGGCGCCATGAGCCAGGCACCGGCGAGATTCATCACCCCAACGTCTTCCGCGCCCTGCGGGACGCAGGCTTCAAGGGCTTTGTGGCCATGGAGTATGTCCCAGTGAAAGACGCGCTCAAGACTTTGCGCGACGTCCGGCGGCTGGTGGAGTCGCTTTAGACGGTTTCGCCCGCCGCCCGCAACAGCGTCTCGTGCAGCAGTAACTCATGGTCATAGGAATGGCGCAGAGGCTGCTTCGTCTGAATTGCCTTGGCCAGTTCGGCGAAATCCGCCACGAACCGTGGTTGCGGCGGCAGCGTCAGATCCTGCCAGCCGGCCTGATAGGGCCCCCGAGCCTTGCGTAAATTCACGCGCATGCGCGGCGGCGCACTCTCCGGATGCACAATAAACGTTCCGTCGGTGCCGATAATCTCCAAAGACCGGTGATCGCCCGAGCCGGACATCTTGTCCGCCTGCGCAATCACCGCGAGTGCGCGGTCAAACTCCATCACGGCCAGCGTATTGTCGGCAAGTTTGTCCGGCACGCTCGTATCGTGCCGCAGCCAGCTCTTGATGGTGTTCGGCCGGCCGAGTAACTCCACCACGCGGTCGATTAGATGGCCGCTCAGTTCGAACATCCCGCCACCGCGATAGTGAGCTTCAAGCGCACGTTCTTCGGGCCCGCGGTCCGCATTCATCGTCCCCCGCACCAGATAGACCTCGCCCAGCCAACCTTTCTTCGCCGCGTCAAGCGCCGCTTCCACACCTTGATGCCAGCGCCACAAATAACCTGTCTGGAGCAGTAACTGCTTTCGCCGTGCCGCTTCCACCAAGCTGCGGAACGCCGCCCAGTCATTGCCGGGCGGCTTCTCGAGATGTAAGTGCTTGCCGGCGTCGATGACTTTCTTGCCCCACGGCAAGGCTTCCCACACGCGGCACTCTACGACCACTAACTGAATCGACGGATCGCCGAGTAACTGGTCCACCGTCAGGACGGGCAAACCGGCCGGCGGCTGGCGAGCGGGGTCGCCCTCGGCGATCCCCACCACCTCGTAGTCCGGCGACGCCTGCATCGCCTTCAACTTACCCGCGAAATGACTGTGCCCCGACCCCAGTAACCCCACGCGGACCTTCGGCCCGCCCGCGGCCTGCATCATCATCGCGGCGCCCGATTGGGTCAACAGCCCGCGACGCGTCACGGCTTAACCCAGGCGCGCTTCTGATGGCTCTTCAGCACCGCCGCCAGCAACGTCATCCCGTGCAAACCATCGGCGAACGTCGGGTAGTCGGCTTTGCCCTTCGGATTCAGCACGTGCGCATAGAAGTGCTTGAACATTTGCTTGTGCGAGTCGTCATAGCCTTCGCTGTGGCCGCCGGGCAGATCCGCGTAGGAAGCCGCCGCCGGCTTCATCAGCGAGCCGTCCTTCACGATCAGTTGGTTCGGCGAATTGCGATGGCCGATCCACAGTTCGTCCGGCCGCTCCTGGTTCCAGGACAAACCACCCTTGGTGCCGTAGACTTCCCAACGGAACGAGTTCTTGTTACCCGCCGAAACCTGGCTCACCGTGAAGCAGCCCTTCGCCCGGTCACCCAGCTTGAGCATCACCATGCCGAAGTCGTCGGTATCGATCGGCACGGCTTCGTAGTCGCTCGGCTTGAGCTTCTTGCCGGCGAAGGTTTGGATCGACATCTTCGGCTTCTTGCGAGTCGTGTGGACCGTCGTCAGGTCCGCGCACAACTCAGTAATCTTCAGACCGGTCAGGAACTGGATCTGATCCATCCAATGCGAACCAATGTCGCCCATGGCGCGCAGCACGCCATTGTGTTCTTTCTCGATGCGCCAGTTGTAGTCCGTGTCGTAGAGCAGCCAATCCTGCGAGTAGGTGCCTTGCACCACCAGCACTTCGCCGATGTCGCCGGCGGCGATCATTTCCTTCGCATTCTGAACGAGCGGATAATTGCGCAGATTGTGCTGAATGCAATTCGCCAAACCCTTCTTGGCAGCCAAGGCCACCAGCGTTTTGGCTTCGGACACGTTCATCGTCAATGGCTTTTCGCAGAGAACGTGCTTGCCGTTCTCCATGGCCAGCTTCGCTTGGGGAAAATGCAAGACGTTTGGCGTACAGATGTGCACCGCATCGATGGTGGGATCCTGGCAAAGTTCCTCCCAGGTTCCGGTCCGGGGAATGTCGTGCGCTTTGGCAAATTTCGCCGCTTTTTCGGGTGAACTACCGGCCACGGCCACTACGTCTACGTAGCCGAGGCGCCGGACGTTTTCCGTGTGCACCGTGCCCATAAAGCCGGTGCCGAGCATAGCAGTCTGAATGCGTTTCATAGGTCTCCGCTGAGTGTATCGCAAGCGTCAAGCGCATTGGCGCTTGGCGTGCAAAACAACGGTCGATGCAGGTGCGAATTCGAATGAAAGGTGGCGTCCGGCCGAGCCTGTCGCGGCAGGCGGACCGCTCCGCCGCCGCGTTGGTGAGTGGTTTGTGCCGGCCGGTGATGTTGATCTGCTACACGATGGCCGGCTGGCGGCTTCTCTATGAGCTTCGCCTAGGGCATAGATTTGCCATTGATGACGGAATTTGGTCGCACTGGCAGGTGTGGGGAGCCTGCGCGGTCCTCATCCATCTACTGTGGTCGTGGAGTCACAAGCAGACCTTCGAAGTCTAAACGCCCGTCGAAGTGTCGAATTCTGTCGAAAACTGTGGAACCGCCCGCCGGCGCAACCAGTGCGGTTACTATGAGTCGTGACGTTGAGTGAAGCCATCCGCACGGTGCGCGACCATCCGGTCCAACTGTTTCTGCGGCAATGGAACTGGAAAGCGGCTGCGCTCAGCGCGTTTCTCCGGGCGATTGTGTTCTTTTTCACCAACCGTTCCGCGGGAACGCGCGCCGCCTGGACGGCGGTGGGCGTTGAGTTCGCCTATCGGATCGTGACCAGCGGCTTCTTCGGTTCGCTGATCCAGCTACTCAGCCGCGTGGAGCCGCGCCGGGTCTCGATGGTGGCCGTGCTGCTGGTGCTGCCAGCCACCAATCAGGGGCTCGATGCCCTCGTTCATTGGTGGCAGGGCACCCCGCGTTTGGGGCTCAGCCTCCTGATCGCCTCATCGATTACGGTGTGGGCGTCGCTCTTCAACTGGTACGCGATGCGCGAAGGCACGTTTCTCGTGGGTCATGGGCAGCGTGCCTTTCATGAGGACATGCGCAGTTTGCCGGCGCTCCTGTGGCGCTTCACGTTCGGCTGGATTCGGCGCGCGCCCTGACTACTTCACCACGAAGTTCGCGGGCGCGGAGACCTTACCGTCCTGATTCTTCACGGTCACCTTCACCACACCCTTCTTGGCGAAAAACTTTGCCGGAATCGTGGCTCCCAGCTTATCGATGTCCCCAAAGTTCGTCGTCTGCGGTTCGCCGTCCAACTGAATCTGGGCGCCGGGGAGGAAGTTCGCTCCCGTCAACCCCATGGCACTGGTGCCGTTTGCCTGCACATTGAAGGCGGTGCCGGCGGTCGTCGAATCCGGGAACAACTGCGTGATCGAGGGCGCGGGGCCCGTCTTGGGGAGCACCACGAAAGGCAAGGTGTTGGAACTGCGGCCATCGGGCGTGTCGACCGAGACGGCAAAGGTGCCTTCCTTCGAATAAAAGCGCGGTGGAACCAGGGCGGCCACGCTCTTACCGTCGGCCCCGACCGTGGTCTCCAGCGGCTCGCCGTTGATCTTGATCCGGCTGCCCGCGCCCAAGTTCGTGCCCACAATGCTCATGGCCGATTCCTGGTTGGCTTGGAGGTTGAAGCCCACGCCCACCATCGTCTTATCCGGCATCAGCTGATCGATGTGGAGGGGGGCCGCCTTCTGCTCGGCACGCTCTTCTTTACTGACACATCCCGCCAGAATCACCAACGCCGACAAGGCCGCGTTACGAAGTCTCATGGACGTTAGTCTAGCTTGAATACCCGATAGCGTCCGTCCCGAATGATCAATTGGGCGTCGCCCATCGAGCCCTCATCCTTCACAAACGCGGTTTGCAGAAAGTCGTTGCGATAGATGGAGCCGCCGACCTTGGCGCGCTCGCGGTCCACGACGACGTAGCGGAAGCCCGCGCCGCGCAGACGGTCGAGCATTTGCTGCGTCGTCTGCGCGCCCGTACCCAACCAGCCGAAGCTGTAGTCGCCGAACCAATCGCCATAGCTGGTGGCGCGGACGTGGAAGCGCGTGTCCTCACAGAACCACAGATAAACGCGCTCCCGGCGATGCGCTACCTGATTCAGCGAGCGCACGGACCGATAGAAGGGCAACGCGGTGACCTGCACCAGTTCCTGTTCCCGATGCGTAACCGGCGGCCAAACCCCGTGGAGGAGCACGCGGCTCGGTGTCGCCACCGACAGCATCACCAGCGGCACCACCGGAATCAGCACCCACCAGCGCACGCGCCGGAGCCCCAACGCCACCAGCGCCGAAACCAGCAGGAGCGCCATCACGGGCAGCAGGCTGGCCAGATAACGCGTTACCTGCCCGGTCATGAACCAGAAGCTGAAGTAGATCAGGAACCCGCCGAGGAGCATTAGCACCAGCGACGACGCACGGCCGCGCTGGCGGAGCACGGCCGCCAGCCCGAAGACGATCAGCACCAGCAGCGGCACCCCGAAGATGTTCGAGTCAGCAAAGATAAAGGGCGAACCGGTGATCATCCGCCAGGGCAACAGCAGGAGAGCCATCGCGTCATGCCCAAAGCCATAGCGCACACTCGCCGCGAACAGCGCCTTGGCTTCGGGATTCCCGGAGAAGAACGGATAGGCAGGGCTTCCGGTGTACCACATGGACCGCAGCCACCAGCCGAGGCCGGGCGCCGCAATCCCCGCACCCATGGCGACCAGCGCTTGCAGGAGGTCGCGCAAGGTGCCGAGCCGGCTCCACCAGGCGACCAGCACCCACGTGAGCAGGAAGCCCGCCACCGTCACCAGGCCCTGCAGTTTGCTCGCGCCGGCCAGGCCGAGCATCACGCCGGCCAGGGCGCACCAGGCCAAGTTCGGTTGGCGAAGAGCGCGAAGGAGCAGCACCACGCCCAGCGTGAGATACGCCGACAAGCCAACGTCGGCCATCTCCACCTTGGATGTCCAGCAAAAGACCGGGGAACAGAGCACAAACAGCAAGGCCAGCGGCGCCAGGCGGGCCCCGCCCAGTAGACGCGCACCGCCGGCCACGGTCGCGGCGAGCATCAGCAGGTATTCCCAGTTCGCCAGCTTGATCGCGGTCTCCTCGCCGGTCACCATCCACTGCCGGAGGTAGATCATCACGGTTTGCTGCGGCTGGGCGTTGAAGCGAATGCCCGGGTGGTAGGCGAGGCGGTGATGGTCCAGATACCAGCGCGCCGAAGCCATGTGATACAGCATCGAGTCGCCTTCGATCACCGGCATTTGCAGGTCGAGTTCCTGCAGCACCAGGAAGGGCAGGAAAAGTAGAAGCAGCACCAGCGCCAGCGTTGAGACGCGCGGACGCCGCCAGCGCCAATCATCGCGCCACAGCCACCAACCGGCGGCCAAGCCTGTGCCGATTACGACGGCGACCACCGCCCACGGCCGCAGCAGACGAGTGACCCCCAGCAGGAACATGAGCAGCCCGCCGATGCCGTTGCCGAGCCCTAAGGTGAGGGCGAACTCGAGCATCGCCGGCAAGCGCAGGGAAGTGTGGCGCCGAACCAGGCGCAGAACCACCGAGCCCACCAGGAAGTCCACCAGCAGGATCAGCAGCGTGGGCACCAGCAACTGCAGACTCCAGCGCAGCAAGAGCCAAGCGGAAAGATCTGTGTGAGCAAGTTGGGGAAGGGTGCGCTCCCACCAGTGAGGCAAGTCGTAGGCGAGGCGCATCAGTGGTTGGCGCCGGCGCCCTGACGACGCACCGCCGGTCCGGACACGAGTTCCCAAGTGCCCGCCGACGCAGTTTCCAGAGGGCCGAAGCGATAGCGCACCAGCGTCCACAAAGCGTGGAAGCCATCCTGCCAACGAATCTTCTTGCCCTCCAGAATGCCGCGCGGGTTGTAGCTGATCGGCACTTCGTGGATGCGGTGCCCAGCCCGGCACATCTTGGCGGTCACCTCGGGGCAGAACTCGAAGCGCATCGAACGCAACCGGACGCCGCGAATGGCAGACGTCTTGAAGGCCTTATATGCGGTGGCCTCATCGGTGATCCGCGCGCCGTAGAGGACGTTTGCCGTGAGCGTGAGCAGCCGATTGGCTACCCAGTTGGCGAGCTTCATACCTTCGAAGCGGCCTAGAAAACGCGAACCGTAGACGACGGTGGCCCGGCCTTCGACGATCGGCGATAGGACCTTCACATAATCTTGCGGGTCATACTCGAGGTCGCCGTCCTGCACCAGAATTACGTCGCCGGTGGCTTTAGCGATGCCAATCCGCGTGGCCGCCCCTTTGCCGAAATTCACCACCGAGTGATGCACCAGCACCAGGTCCCGGTATCCGGCCAGCATCTGCGTGGTGCCGTCGGTGGACCCGTCGTCCACCACGATGATTTCCTTCTCGCAGCCCGGCGGCAGCGGAGCCGCCATCACCCGCGTCAACACCTCAGGCAGGATGTTCACTTCGTTGTAGACCGGGATGATGATGGAGATTCGCATCAGGGCTTCTCGAGCACCGCAAACAAACTCTGGCCGAACGGCGGCTTCACCCAGCGTTCCAAGGTCGACATCACCGGGACAACGTAGTTGTCGAAGGTGGCGATCTGCCCTTCGGATTGCTCTTGCCGGCCGGTCTTCGCGTTCAGCCACCAGCCGAAGAAACCCACCGTATTCATGTAGTGAAGCAGACGCGGACGCAAGCCTGCGCGCCGCGCTGTCTCCGCGAGGCCAGCGCGCGTGTAGCGCCGATAGTGGCCCAGGTGGTGGTCGATGGGTCCGTAGAGCGCCATGAAGGCGGGAATCATCAGGACGACCACCCCGCCCGAAGGCAGAATCCGCTGCATCTGCTGGAGGACGAACTCGTCGCGTTCAATGTGCTCGAGCACATTGAGGCAAACGATCGAGTCGATCTGCTCGTCACGCAAGGCGAGAAACTCTGGGTCGTGCGCGTCCATCACGCGCGAGCGGATGTGGGGGTGGGCGGCGAAGCGTTCCTGATGATGGCGAATGCAGTTGGCATCGATGTCGATTCCCACCACCAGTTCGCGGTCCAGCAGGCGTTCGGTGAAGTTCCCCAGTCCGCAGCCCACTTCCAGCACACGACGCCCCAATTGCGCTTTCGACAGGTCGGATTGCCAGGAGAAGTAGTTCTTCGCCTTGGTCATCCGCTGTTGGTCGGCGACCGTGTACTCGGAAGACACCGTCATGGGGCCGGAAATTGCCAAATTCAGAACTCGCTCAGAAGGAAACTTGCTACGATCTTCTATGATACTAGCCGCCGCCCGTAACTTCACCCGTTCTTCATGAGTTCTTCCCGTCTCCGCGCCCGGCAGGCCGCCAGTTTTCTCCTCCCTGCCCTGGTTCTCGTTCTGGCGTACCGGCCGATTTGGGACGTGTGGTTCCGGGCGGATGACTTCGCCTGGCTGGGGCTGCGCCTTCCCGTTCACAACTTCTCCACCCTGCTCACCGCCCTATTCCAGCCGATGGCCCAGGGGACGGTAAGGTTTCTGAGCGAGCGCGCCTTCTTCCTCCTCTTCTCGACGTGGTTCGGCAATGATCCGGAGCCGATGCGCATCGTCGTCTTTCTGATCCAACTGGCCAACATCGCCTTACTGGGGCGGCTCGCCTGGCGGCTGAGCGGGTCCTGGATTGCCGCCGCTCTGGCGCCGGTTCTGTGGATCATCAACCCCGGCACGTTCGTCAGTATGACTTGGCTTTCCACGTGGAATCAGTTGCTGGTGGTCTTCTTCCTGCTGGCCGCTCTGCTCAGCTTTATCGAGCGGCGTATGTGGCTATGCTGGATCAGTTTCCTGCTGGGCTTTGGCGCGCTCGAGATCAACATCATGTTCCCGCTGCTGGTGGCGGCCTACGTTTGGCTTTATCAGCGGGACCGTCTGCGGGAAGTGTGGCCTTTTGCCATTCCCACGATCCTTTTCGTCGGCATCCATTTATTGGTGATTCCGAAGAATCGCCAGGACCCGACCTATCAGTTCTTCTGGGATCTCGACATCCCCCGCCGTCTCTTCCGCTATTGGAAATGGGGCTTCGGCTTCTGGCGTTACGTGGACCTGGTCGGCGCGCCGGTGATCTGGGAACGCCTAGGCAGCCCGATCCTGACGTTGGTCGGGGTGGGGAGCCTCGGTTGGGGGGCGTGGAACTCTGTCCGCCAGCGCATGGACGGCCGGCTGGCGCTGTTCGGGCTGGTGTGGTTCGTCGCCCTGCTGCTGCCGGTGCTCCCACTGCGCAATCACTTCTCCGACTATTACCTGGCATCGGCCTCGGTGGGCATGGCGCTGATTCTAGCCACAGCCTTGAGCGAGTGCGTCCGCCATCAGAGGCTGCTGGCGCCGCTGGTAGCCCTACCGCTGGCGGCGCTCGGTTTCGTTTGCTGGCAGGTGGGCTCGACGACGGTGGGGTGGTATGGCTCACACTCGCAGGCCACCGAGCAGATGGTGCGCGGAGTGGTGGAAGCGCGTCGTCTGCATCCGAACGACGTCATCCTGCTGGACAATGTGGATAATTCCCTCTTCTGGGACGGGGTAATGGATGACCCCTTCCGTCTGTATCTGGTCTTCGACGTCTACCTGACGCCGGGGTCGGAGGGGCGGCTGAGCCGCTCGATTGCCGGGGACGACTTCACGCCGTTCGTTTTTCCGGAGGAAGATACCCGTTTTCTGCTCGACCGGGAGGCGATTCAGGTCTACCGGGTGGGGAACGGTCCGCTGCGCAATATTACTCGTGCGTATCAAATGGATCAGGCGCGCGAGCCGGTTGGGGGCCTTCCTCGGTTCATCGACCTGGGGAAGACGGCTTACGCGGATCTGCTGGGCGCGGGGTGGCACGAAATCGCGAACCGGGCACGCTGGGCCGGCTCTGTGGCAGAACTCCGCATTGGCGGGCCGAAGTCGGAGTCACAAGCCCTTTGGCTGGAGGGTTTTCTGCCGGCGACAGTGGTGCGTGACGGTCCACAAGTGCTCACTGTGACCGCCAACGGGCAAAAATTGCCGCCCGTCACGCTTTCCGGCGGCGACACACCGGTCGCCCAAGCCGTTCCGCTGCCGAAAAATCTGGTGGGTGCGAAAGAAATGAGCCTCCGGCTCGAGTTTTCTCGCGTTCATCGTGAGCGAAATCGCGAGCACTCGCTAATTTTGCGTCAAATCGTGATCCGGTAGTGAGCCGGCTGAGTCACTGGTGCCAATCTGTCCCACAGTGTGCCTGAAAATGACACACAAAATGAAAAAATATAAAGAATTCTCTGAGGCCTGAAACTTTTGTGGTGATTTGTCGTTCTAATGTTGTCGGAAGGCTAATGAGGAAGCTAACGGTGCCGATAATCACTGGGTTAGGCGGACTGGGCAGTACCATTCAGCGATCCGTTTGGGCTTCTAACTCGTATGAGTGGGTATGCCCCCGCATTATTGGCCATGAAATTGCTTGGCTAGTGTGCTACGATACTTGGTGCCTTGCGAGCTAGCAGACACTAATCGAAGGTGAGGCGAAGAAAAAGAGTCCCGAGTGGTTCGGGAATGTTTCGCCGGGTCAGCCGGATTCGGTGACCGATGGTTGCTTGAAAACTTGAGTGACGCGGTTTCAGTCGGGTGTCAAAAGAGGGATTCTCTCTCACTGACGGTGACACCTATAGACAAGGTGTGCTCAGAAGACCTGAGCGGCATGCACTAAAATGTTTGCAACCTTTCCTCTGATTCAGCGTCTATACGATGGACGAGAGAAAAACAACAAAAACAAAACAAGATAGAGGAGTTTTGACATGACTAAGAGCGAAATCAACAAGTTCCGGGACATCCTCGAAGCCAAGGAGTCTGAGCTGTCCGAAGTGGTGCGCAACCGCGATGGCATCGTGATCGAGAAGAGCCCCGACGCCCTCGACGAAGTGCAGCATGCTGCCGAGCGCGAGCTCGCGATCCGTAATCTGGACCGCGAGTCGAAGCTGCTCGCCCAGGTCCGTGGCGCCCTGCGCCGGATCGAGGACGAGACGTTCGGTGTCTGCTTGCACTGCGAAGAAGACATCTCGCCGAAGCGTCTCAATGCTGTTCCGTGGACCCCCTATTGCATCTCCTGCCAGGAGCAGGCGGATCGCAATCAGGAAATGGGCAACGAGGACATGGAAGAGATGCTCGTTACGGCTGCCTAAGAAGATTCAGTCCTTCGATACGCAAAACGGCACCGCGCAAGCGGTGCCGTTTTGCTTTTCCGAGAGAGGCGAGGGGCTAGGCGTGGTCCACGCTCTGGAAGACTTCGCTTACTGCCGCCAAGCTGGGGTGCGGTGAGGTATCCGCGCCGGCCTGATGCCAGTACTGGCGGAAAAGATTCGTCATGGCCTCGGCCATGCCGGCGTGCTCGAAGACCACGGCCGTCCAGCTAGGCCGGGTGACAACGGGGTCGAGCATGGCAAAAAGACCGCTTCGCCCGTCGACAATCGCGAGCTTCATCGGCAAGGTCGGCAGGGTGCGGACGTCCACTCCCTGCTTCTGATACGCCTCGACCCGCTCCTGGAAACTTTGCTCGGGGCCGGAGGCGGCCACCAGGATTTGGCAGGAGACTCCTCTTTGGCGCGCTTCGGCGAGAAGTTGGTCCTCCAGCGGGTCAATGGCATACGGCGGTCCGACGAACTCCAGGTACTCACTCCCAACGTCGCTCAGCATGCGCCGGTAGTGGGCAGCGATCTGACCGGGGTCCGAGACGATGCGTAGGGGCTCGAGCCCGCCTTTACCCTCCTGCCCTTCCGAGTACGCCGAGTTCAGGTCATCGACCAAACCCAGCGCCAGTCTCGACTGCTCGTGCAACTCGCGCTCCAGCGCCTGCGAGCGGCGGGCCAGGTAGTGGGAGATGGCGATTTCCGGCTCCACGGCGGAAAAAAGCTTCGTCTTTTCCTGAATCACCTGGGCGAATCCCTTTTCGACCAGCGAGTCCAGAACTTCATAAATCTTCTGACGCGGCACGTGCGCCCGGGCCGCTAGTTCCAGCGCTTTGAACTTCGGGTGCCCCACCAGCACCAAATAGGAGCGCGACTCATAGGCATTAAGGCCGATCTGCTGGACCCGGCGCCAAAAACGCTGATACTCCAGCTCTGACAACTCTTTCATCGGTACCCTCCCGCTACTCACACACTTAAGCGGACACTTATAGGGCAAGACATTATCAGAGCGGTGCGCAAATTTCAATGGGATTAAATCGATTTAGCGAACTTCTTCGAGCCGACTTTCGAGACCATCCAACTCGCGGACAGTAACTACAAGTCGTTTTCGAGCTTCAACTTCGTTCTGGCGGAGGGGGAAATGGACGGAGAACTGACGGTCGGTGGTCAGGTGAGGAGCCAACTTATCACGTGCTTTTAAGTTCGGATTGAAGCGCCCGCCTAACGCTGGATAGCCTTCAAATAGGCGGTCTGCGTCCATTTCGGCGATGGATGAGCCTTCCATGCGCTCGCCATTGGCGTTCTCTAATTCCACCTTGGTTTCCCCCACGATGTAGGTGTAGCCGGAGGTATTAGTCAGACGCACATCGAGTATAACAATCGTTGCTTCCGGGACTGCATTCAGGGTCCGAACTTTCATTACTCGGCCCGTCAGCTCCATGTGAGCATCCCATTGAATATAGAATGCTCCAGCTAATAACAAGCCGAGGATACATAACCCAGAAATTATAATTAGGGGGCGCGACACGGGACTAACTCGCTTGGAACATCCGCTTCAATGTCTCTAAGCAGGTATGGGAATGATCAAACAGCTGCGGGCCGAAGATGTGGGTTTCAAGCCCCACCTGTCCGGCGTAACCATCTTTCTCCAGCGCGGCGAAAATCTGTTTCCAGTCGAGATGCTCCGGATAATCGAGCAACGTTTTCCCCTTGATCTGGACGTTCCAAACGCGCTTCTTGGGCAGCTTCTGGTAGCCCGTCGGGAAGGGCTTTTCGTCGAGGCCCATGCCGTTCATGGCATCCCAGTTGATGCCCACAAATTTCGACGGGATCAGCTTGAGCTGCTCCGCGGTCTCTTCGCAGCTGACGCTGTTGCAGGAGTTTTCGTTCTCGAGGAGGAGGTGAATGCGCTCGGATTCGGCGATCCTGGCCATCTCGTTGATGACTTCGGCGATGCGCGCGTAGATCTTGCGCGGCTCGGCGACGCGAACGAAGTTGAAGATGCGCACCTTGTCGACGCCGAGGATGTGAGCGGCGCGGATGGCCTTGCGCAAGTCGTCCAGGCGGCGGTCAAAGAGCACCTGGTCGCGCGCTTCGCGCTTTTGGCGAGCGTCGGGAGTCTCATTCTTCCGCACCACTTCAGTGCCGGGCAGCCCGTGCTTGAGGAGGGGCGTATTGAGGAACGAGACCTTCAAGCCGGCGTCGCTCAGCATTTTCGCGGTGTTCTTCAGGGTGGCCTCGTCGGCGGTGTGGTAGCTGGGCTTGGGGTTAGGCCCGGGGATGCTCCGCAATTCGACCCATTTGAGGCCATGGGCGAGGGCGAACTTCACCGCTCCTTCCTCGGAACCGGCGCATTCGTCGGTCACCGCGCTCACGCGGCTGTAGTCGATCCGTTTGCGCCCGGCGAAAGCCACGGGCGGGTGAGCAGCAGCGGCGGCAGTGACAAGAAGGTTACGGCGAGTGATCATAGCGTTCCACGGCCAGTCTAGCAGGCTCACACTCACCGGGTGTGGGTCGATGAGAGTACCAATGGCCGTCTCATTGCATCAAGCGTCGGACGTCGACTCCGCGGAAGCCAACGGTTCCCGGGCCGCCCACGACCCCAAACAGTTAGGACGCCTCATTGCGATGTTGGCCGATGAGGCGATCGTCATCGATCCGCCGGAAACCGATGAATATAAAGCTCGCCTGCGAACGCTGGCGGGCCGCCTAGCCCCTGACACCGAAGCGCAGTTGAAAGCGGAGTTGCACAGCTACCGGGAGGCCGCGGAGAAGAAGATTTCGCACCTGCGTACCGACTTGGCCAGCACAGCCGACGCGATGCAGCAGTATGTGACGCGCTTCTCTACACAGGACCAGAGCCAGGAGAAGCTCCTGAGCACGGACCTCGAACGGCTGGCGTTGATCCGCCGCATGATGGACATCACGCAGATCCACAAGGCGATCGACGCCGTGCGGCAGAGTCTGGTGGACACGATCGAGCAGATGAAGGCGCAGAATCAGGCGATCATCGTGCAACTGCGGGACGAAATCCGGACGCTGCACAAGCGGCTGGATACGCCAGGCCGTCGCGAAGGGCCGCCGGGGACGCTGGCCAATCGCGCGCCGTTCGAACGGCGGATCCGAGCCAAGATCGAAAATCAGGAGATCTTCTCGCTCTACCTGATCCGCATCACGAACTGGAAGGAAGCGCTCAACACCAACAGCCAGGACACGGCGCAGACGCTGGTGAATCAGATCGCCGATCGCCTGGCGCGCTTACTGGGGCCGGACACGTTCACCGGCCGCTGGTACGACGGCTACTTCGCCGCGATTGTGGCGATCGATAAGCGCACGGCGATGGAGGGCGCCTCCGACCTGGCGCAACAGCTCGCCGGGCTCTATCAGGTGGGTGGCTCGATGATCTCGATTCGAGCCCGCGTGGCCGTGGTGGATCACATCCAGGGGCAGGACGCCGATCAAATGCTGCGGCGAGTGGAACAGCTCATTCGGGCTTTCGAAGGCTAACGGCCGCACCCGCAGAGATCACCAGGAATAGATGGAGAATCTCCGTGTTGGAGAGGTTCCATTCGAAAAAGCCGCTGACCACGACAGCCAGCCAGACGGCGATGCCGGCTTCGAGAATGGCGCGGCGCTCGCCGGTGGCTGCCGAGGCGGCGGTCCACCAGCTATGGACCATCGCCCAGAGCAGCCAGCAGAAGCAGAGCGCAGTGGGGATGCCGCGGTCAGCGGCGTACTGCAGGTAGTTGTTGTGCAGGTGACCGTAGTTGCCTTCGGGTAGGGGCCGATGGATGTCGGCGGGGACGTAGCGGTCAAACTGCGTCTTCACCAAGTCGGGACCAATCCCGAACCAGGGGTGCGCGCGCACCATCTCGAGGCCGGTTCGCCAAGTGACCCAGCGGTGCTGATTGGAGTCCACCTCGCCGTGCGGTACGACGATGGAGACGGCCCGGTCGCGGATGGGCGGCACCAGCATCAGGGCGCCGAAGAGGACTGGCAGAGTCCAGATGAGCCTGGGCTTCACGCGGGCCACCAGGTAGACGATCCCGACGGCGGCGCCGATCCAGTTGCCTCGGGTCTCATTCAGCAGCAGGGCGACGCCGATGGTGCCAACGGCTCCGAGCGCCCACTTGCGATGCCGCTCCGGCCCCAGCAGCACCCAAGCGAGGGCCACCAGCAGCAGCATCATCATCTGGCCGCCGAAGGTTTGCCAGTGGCTCATGAAGCCGGTGGTGCGCTGCGCGACGTAATGGCGGTAAAAACCGATGCCGAGCGCCTCGGCCTCAAACCAGCGCTTGCCGAACTGGACAAAGCTCCAGGCGGCGCTGAGGAGGCCAGCACCGAGGAGAGCGAGGCCCAGTTTGCGCACGTCGGCGACGCCGACCAGCAGGGTGGCGAGCAGGGGCAGCATCAGGTAGACGTAGAACTTCTTGAGTTGCGGCCAGCCGCCGGCCGGATCCGGGGAGAGGGCGAGGGCGATGACGGTGCCGATGAAGAAGGCGGCCAAGGGCCAGCGGTAGGGCCAGCGCCAAACGGGGCGGGCGACCAAGGCCATCAATAAGGCGGCGGCTTCGAGGATCTGGGCGGCGGCGATCGAAAACACGATGGCGACCGCGGCGGCCATCGCCAGCCCCTGTGCCATTAGCATTGTTGACCACGGTGTCAGCGGCAACCCCTGAGTATGCCAGAATGCGGAGGCAAACTGCATGGAACTCTATCTGCTCCGCCACGGCATCGCTGAAGACGGCCAACCCAATCAACCGGACCACCTCCGCGCCCTTGTTCCAGAAGGCGAGAAGCGGCTTCGCCAGACGTTAAAGCGGGCGGCCGCGGCGGGC
>JBGAHE010000183.1:0-4802 GCA_044226365.1 Bryobacteraceae bacterium | reverse complement strand
AACTTGGCCGCGATTCAGGATCTCGGCTCGATGGACATTCTGTGCAGCGACAAGACCGGCACGCTCACCGAAGGCACCATCACGCTCGAGCTTCCGCCCGATCCGCCGACGCGGCTGCTCGAACTCGCGTATTGGAACAGTTCGCTCCAGACCGGGGTCCGCAGTCCGCTCGATGCCGCCATCCTGCGGCAGATTGCTCCGCCGGCGCTGATTGCGCAATCGGTCGACGAGATCCCTTTTGACTTCGAGCGGCGGCGGCTGTCCGTGGTGGTGGAAGTGGCGGGCGAACGTTGGCTGGTCACCAAAGGAGCGCCGGAAAGCGTCCTCTCGCGCTGCACCGCTTTCGCTCCGCCACTCACTCGCGAAACAGCCGTGCGGTTGCACGAAGAGCAAGCCAGTCAGGGCAAGCGCGTCCTCGCGGTGGCGGAACGCCGCGTGGATCCGGCGCCTCGCTACTCGGCCGAAGACGAGGCCGGCCTCACCCTGGTCGGCTTTCTGGCTTTCACGGACCCCATGCGCCCGGAGACGCCCGCCGTCATTGAGGAATTGCGCGCCTCCGGAGTCCACATCAAACTCCTGACCGGCGATAGCGGCCTGGTGGCGGCTCACCTTTGCGACCAGATCGGCCTTTCGGGGGCGGGGCTGCTGACGGGCGACCAGGTGGAAGCGCTCAACGACGTGGAATTGCGTCAGGCGGCCGAGGGCCATACCGTCTTTGCGCGCCTCTCGCCGTCGCAAAAGACGCGTCTGTTGCTGGCGCTGAAACAGAATGGCCATGTGGTGGGCTTTATGGGCGACGGGATTAACGACTCGCCCTCGATTCGGTCCGCCGATGTCGGCATCTCTGTCTCCACGGCCGTCGACGTGGCGCGTGAAGCGGCGAGCATCGTCCTGACGAATCCGGGCTTGAGCGTGTTGCTGGCCGGTGTCCGCGAAGGCCGTCGCGCGTACGGCAACATGTTGAAGTACCTGCTGATGAGCACCAGTTCCAACTTCGGCAACATGTTCAGCATGGCCGCCGCGTCGCTGGCGCTGCCCTTTCTGCCGATGACGCCCACGCAACTGCTGCTCAACAATTTCTTGTATGACCTGGCCCAGGTCGCCATCCCCTCGGACAACGTGGACCGCGTGCTGCTGGACCGTCCACATCGTTGGGATTTGAGCGTCGTCCGGCGTTTCATGATCGGCGTGGGGCCGGTGAGTTCGCTCTTCGACTTCCTGACGTTCTTCGTACTGCTGCACTTCTTCCATGCCGGGCCTGAGCTCTTCCGTACGGGCTGGTTCGTGGAGTCGCTGGCGACGCAAACGCTCGTATTGCTGGTGATTCGTACGCTCGAGAATCCGTTGCGCAGCC
Organism: Bryobacteraceae bacterium; assembly: GCA_044226365.1. GTDB lineage: Bacteria > Acidobacteriota > Terriglobia > Bryobacterales > Bryobacteraceae > JALHNI01. Next base: position 3,448 of record JBGAHE010000183.1, on the reverse strand, counting down.
GGCCCAGCCCCGCGCTGCTGGCGAGTACACTCGCGATTGCGGCCCTCGCGTTGATTCTGCCGTACTCGCCGGTGGCGCCTTACCTGGGCTTTGTGCCGCTGCCCCCGGCCTATTTGCTGGTAGTGGCCGGCATCACGCTGGTTTACCTGACCCTGGTGGAGTTCGTCAAACGCCGGCTGGTGCGCTCGCGGCTCTTGGACCTCAGCACCGCGTAAGATCCTGCAGAGCCGTGCGACAATCAGCCGCAATGGCCTCGCCGCTCGCTCGCCACCGCTCCCGCCTGCTGGTCTATCTGGTGCTCTTCTTCGCCATCACGTATCTGGACCGCGTGTGCATTTCCGTCGCCGGGCCGCGCATGCAGCAGGAACTGAACATCGACCCCGTCGGCTGGGGCTGGGTGACGGGCATGTTCACCCTGTCCTATTGCCTCTTCGAGATTCCCACCGGCCTGCTGGGCGATCGCCTCGGGCCTCGCCGCGTCCTCACGCGCATCGTCCTTTGGTGGTCCGCGTTCACCGCGCTCACCGGAGCCACCTCCAGCTTCGCTTTGCTGCTGCTGGTACGCTTCTGTTTTGGCGCGGGCGAAGCGGGCGCTTTTCCGAATTCGTCCGTGGTGGTGTCCCGCTGGTTCCCGGTGTCGCGGCGCGCGACGATCTCGGGCGTCACCATCATGGCGAGCCAGATCGGCGGCGGGCTCGCGCCTTTGCTGGTGGTTCCCATCCAGATGCGCTACGGTTGGCGCGCCTCGTTCTTCGTCTTTGCGGCTTTGGGCGTGATCTGGGCGCTGGCCTGGTATGGGTGGTTTCGCGATTCGCCGGCGGAGATGCCCGGAGTGGCCGCGGCCGATTTGCATGACCTCTCGCCTACGCATGCCACCCACGCCATAGCCTTCCCTTGGCGTGCCGCGCTCACCAACTCTTCGCTGCTGGCGCTGGTGATCACCGGCGGCTGCTACGCCTACGTCTACAACTTTTTCCAGACCTGGCTGCACACCTTTCTCGCCAAGGGGCGCGGCTTCAGCGAGTCCACGCAGTTGCTCTCCGCGCTGCCGTATCTGGTGGCCGCGATCACGAGCCTCACCGGAGGCATGGCCAGCGACGCCTTGGTGCGCCGCCTCGGCGTAGCCCGCGGGCGCCGCGCCTTGGGAGCCGCTTCGCTGACGGTGGCGGGTTGCTTCACGGTCGCCGCGATGCTCGCGCGGGACCCGCTGGTCACCACGCTCTGCCTGGCCATGGTCTACGGCTCCATCACGTTCCAGCAGGCGGGCGTCTTTGGCGCCATTCTCGATATCGGCCGCGAACATGCCGGCGCCGTGATGGGCATCGGCAATACGGTGGCGCAGGCCGGCGGCTTGTTGGGCTCGGTGGCCTACGGCTACATCGTCCGCGGCACCGGCAGCTACGACACGCCGTTCATTCCGATGGCGGCCGCGCTCTTCCTCGGCGCGCTGCTGTGGAGCCGGATCGACGCTACCCGTTCGTTGTAGGGTTCAAGGCCGCGGGATCTGCTCAGCCACCCGCCGCAGCACTTCTTGCGAACGGGCAGGCAGCGTGCCTGCGGCGGCCATCAAGTCATTCAACTGACGTTTTTCGCGGAGGATCAGTCCGACTTGGGCGGCGACGGCGGCGTCAGTCGTCCGCAGGCGTTCGACGACTGACGCGATCGAAGAGGTGGCGGACAGCAGTCCCTCCGCCTGCTGCCGCGGTGTCTCGAACTTACCGTCTCCATCGCCATCCCAGCGCAAGGCCGGAGAAATGCCGAGCGTCATGGGCTTCCAGTCCGGCGTCACTGGCTGGTAAGGCCGGCTGATCGGCCAGAAAACGGCGTCGTCGCCGCCGGTGGCGATCACCACGAGAAACGCATCCTGCTTCAGACGCGGCGGCGTGATCTCGCCTTGCCAACGACCCGCTTTGCCCAGGGGACGCTCCTCGATCAGTTCTCCGTTCGCATAGACGCGCAACCGTTCCGCGCGGCTCCAGGAGGGGCCTTGCACGGTGGCCACCAGCTTACTACCGTGCTGTTCGAGAAACGCCACCAGGCCGTAGCTCACCGCGGTGTGCCCTTGTTGAATGGCAGCGGCGACATCGTCGCCTTTGACATAGGTGCGGGCCTGGCCGGCCGCGAACGTCGTGACGGTGTGCGAATCGCTGCTGCCAATGGCGGCAAACGCTCGCCCGCGGTTCAACAGGCGCATCCAGTCTTCCGCCAACTGCAAAGGATGACTGTACATGGCGCCGCTGTTGACGACCTCGATCGCATTGCCGGGGAACGGGTGACCTTCCCCCGCCACGTCGATGTAGTGGGCCGGGTCAAACGGCTGGTATCCGCTATGCGTGTCGCGTGGATGATTCCAGATCACGGCCATGTCCGGCGTAAGCGAGGCCGGCCAGTTGCCGCGGACATCAGGTACGGCCTTGCCAACCGGCCACGGGAAGACGTTGAAATGTCCTTTAGCCGTAGTGACCTCCACGCCCTGGATCGCGCGGAATGTCCCCGGCGATACGTCGTAGGTGGAGGCCAGGTTGTGTTCGGTGCAAACCGCCCAGTCCAGTCCTTCTCCGGCGATCGAGACGATGCGTTCTGCGACCGTGGCGTCCCCATGACCGGACCGTTCGAGCGTGTGCAGGTGCGTGTCGCCGCCGGTCCAACCCGGGGGAATCTGGACCTCGCGGCGAATAGCCAGCCGGACTTCCCGCGTTTCCCCGGGTTTGACGGCCACGTCCTTTCGCGCGGCGCTGTATTCAAAACCCCGGCTGGCCCAAACTGTATACGAGCCGGCGGGCACCGGGATGTCGGCCTCGCCGTTGATCGCATAGACGACGCCCGTGCGGGCGGCGGTCCCCTGTTGGCTTCTGGCGCCATGTGCGAGCAGCGTTCGCTCGGCATCGGCCAGCGTGATGCGGACAGGCATCCTCCGGGCTACCCGGACGCGCAAGCGCGCTTGCGATAACCAGCCGGCGGGTTGTCCGGCGATCCGATCGACGCGGATATCATCGGCCAGTTGCAGCGGTTTGGCCGTGGCGATGACGAGCCGATTGCCGGAGGCCCGCAGCAGCCCTTCCGGCAGATTGAGCACGAGCATCTGCCGATGCTCATCCGCCAAGAGGTTACCGAGGACGAGGCCGTTGAGCGTCACTCTCCAGTCAGCGCGCTTGACGTCGACCTGGCGGAGCACCAGCAGCCGGGAATCAGCCGGTGCTTCGAAGAGGCATTCCAAACGAGCCGGGGCCCGCTCCGGAAAATCGCTCCACTCCCGCGTTGCAGCCCGGAGCGTGTGGTCCCCGGCGCAGGGGATGTCCGCGCCGGACACCGGGAGAGCCACGAAGAACGCGGCCATCAGATACAACTTCATTTAGAAACTCAACCTCGCGGCGACACGGAAGAGGCGGCTATCGGCTTGCCCACCTACCGTCGATGTAATCACACCGAAGCCGGCATTGCCAACGGT
>JBGAHE010000182.1:0-4819 GCA_044226365.1 Bryobacteraceae bacterium | reverse complement strand
CGAAGGAGCGAACGTCGAGTTCGACAAACAGGTGCTTGAGCAGATCTGCGGCCCGCTGGAACACCTGTTGCGTAACGCGGTGAGCCATGGCATTGAGGACGCCGACCGGCGCGTGGCCATCGGCAAGCCTGAGACCGGGAATATCGTACTGCGGATTGCGCGCGAAGGCACCGAAATCGTGCTGCGCCTCTCCGACGACGGCGCTGGCATCGACGTCGCCAAAGTGCGTGATGCCGCGGTGCGGCACGGATTTTTGACGGCGGATCAGGCGGCGCAGGCCACGCAAGCGACTCTTTATTCGCTGTTGTTTGAACCGGGCTTCACGACGGCCAAGGAAGTGACCGACGTCTCGGGACGGGGCATCGGTCTGGACGTGCTGCGGTCGACGATTGAAAGTCTGAGCGGCTCGATGTCGGTGGACTCGAACCTCGGACAGGGCACCAGCTTCACCATCCGGCTGCCGCTTTCGATGGCCATCACGAAGGTGCTGCTCGTGGAAGCGCAGGGCTCGGTGTTCGGCTTGCCGCTGGCGCCGGTGCAGCGCATCACCCGGGTGGAGATGGAAGAGCTCAGCCGGTTGGGCGGTACGTGGACGCTGAAGGACGGCCAAGTGCCGTTGCGGCTGGTGGAACTGGGCAATGAACTGGGGCTGGCGGCGGCTCCCACCGAAGATGAGATGCGGCATCGGCCGGTGCTCGTTTTGCGGCGCGGTGAACAACGCTATGCACTCATGGTGGACCGCATTTTGGAAGCACGCGACGTGGTGCTGAAGCCGCTGGGCAAACTGACCAAAAAGATTCCCGGCATCGCCGCCTCGACGCTGTTGGGCGACGGTAGCGTGGTGCTGATTCTCGAGCCGGCCGAACTGGGCGCGGCGACCATGGGCGCCGTGGCGCAACGGCGGCTGACGCCGGCGGCGCGCCGCCCGATCGAAGTGCTCATCGTCGACGATTCGCTCAGCGTGCGCCGCGTGATGGCCAATCTATTCCGCGGAGAGGGCTGGCAGCCGCGCGAAGCCAAAGACGGCGTGGAAGCGCTCGAATGGTTGGGCAAGGCGACGGAGTTGCCCGACGTGGTGCTGATGGACGTGGAGATGCCGCGCATGGATGGCTTTGAATTGTTGGCCAGCCTGCGGGCCCAGGACGCTTACAAGAATCTGCCGGTCATCATGGTGACGTCGCGTTCCGGCGATAAGCATCGCCAAAAGGCCATCAGCCTGGGCGTGAACGATTACCTGGTGAAGCCATTTGTGGAAGACGCGCTTCTCGGATTGGTACGCCAGTGGGCGAGGAGAGCATCGTGAGCCAGCAATTCTTTCTCGTCGAACGCGGCGGCGTGGTGTACGCCCTGCCTCAGGAATTGGTGACCGGCGTGGAGCGATTTACGAACTCTTTGGTGCGGCTGGATCTGGCGTTGGGAGCGTCGCTCGAGGTAGAGCGCATCTCGATGCCGATCGAGGCGCCGGGCGAGTCGGCACGGCGCTTGTCGCCGGGCATGGAGCGTGCACTGCCGGGCGCTCTGGGGGTGTTGCGTTTGCCGCAAGGGCTGGTACTCGCAGTGGAGCCGTCGTTTTTTCACGATGCGCCGTCACCCAAGCGGACGCCGCGGTTGGAAGCGTTGACCGAACTGCGCGGCGGCGGCACCGGCGCGAATGGCGAAGCGATGGTGTTGCGACTGGCCGGGACGGACGCGCGTTTACTGTTACCCGCGGCGCAGGTGCTGGAAGTGGTGCCGCGGCCCGAAGCGATACAGCTTGAGAAAGAGCGCGAAGGGTTATCGGCGCTGATGGAGTGGCGCGGGCGGATCGTTCCCGTGTTTGGCTTTGCTCCGCCCGAGCGGGTTGCCGTGGTACGGGGGACGGTGTCCGCAGACCCATGTGCGCTGGTGATCGAGGATCGCGTGGAGCGCGTGCGGTGGCCGCTGGCGCAGATTCACCGCGCGGTGGGCGACTTTGTGCCGCCCTTGCCCGTGCGCGGCGCCTTCGGTTATCAGGGGCAGCCGCTGCTGATTCCCGACGTCGATGTGATGGCCGCCTGAAGCGGATAGAATCTTAGGCATGCTGACTCGCCGACAAGCCCTGGCTCGCATGGCCGGGGGCTTCGGGTCGGTGGGCCTCTCGCAAGTTTTGGCCGCCGATCAGGCGCCGCATTTCGCTCCGAAAGCCAAACGCATCATCTACCTGGTGCTAAACGGTGGACTGTCGCAAATCGACAGCTTCGACCCGAAGCCGATGGTGGACAAGTACGACGGCCAGCCGGTGCCGGGCGGAGCGCCGAAGACCGAGAGCAGCCTGGGGCACCTGATGCGGTCGCCCTTCACCTTCCAACAGCACGGCCAAAGTGGCATTCCGGTGAGCGAGATCTTTCCGCGCATCGCCGAACGCATCGACGATTTCTGCGTGATCCGGTCCATGCACACCGAGGTGCCGAACCACGAGCCATCGCTGTTCATGATCAATTCGGGTGCGATCCAGCCGGGACGGCCGTCGATGGGGGCGTGGATCAACTACGGCCTCGGAACGATGAATCGCAGCCTGCCGGGCTTCGTGGTGCTGTGCCCGGGGATTCCGGTGGTGGGGCCGCCGCTGTGGGAAAGCGCCTTCCTGCCGGCCACCTATCAGGGCACGCACATCCGGATGGAAGAGAAGGATCCGCGCAAGCTGATTCGCTTCATCGAGAACAAGGATGCTGACTTGGCCGGGCAGCGTCGGCAACTGGACCTGCTGGCGCGGCTGAATGAGCGGCACCTGGCGGAGCGCGTGGCGGACCCGCAATTGGAGGCGTCCATCGCCGCCATGGAGACCGCCTATCGCATGCAGACCGAGGCGCCAGAGGTCTTCGACATCGCCCGTGAGTCCGAGGACGTGCGCGTCCGTTACGGCGACAGCGCCTTCGGCCGCAGTTGCCTGACGGCGCTACGGCTGGTGGAGCGGGGCGTGCGGATGGTGCAGGTGTACTTTGGCAATTCGCAGCCGTGGGATAACCATGAGGACATCCACGTGCACCGTCGGCTGGCCCGGCAGGCCGATCCGGCGATTGCCTCGCTGGTGGAGGACCTGAAGCTGCGGGGCCTGTTCGAGGATACGGTGCTGGTAGTCGGGACCGAGTTCGGCCGGACGCCGGCCGTACAAAACAGCTCGACGATCAAGCTGCACGCGGGACGGGATCACAACTCGCTGGGCTTTACGATTCTGCTGGCGGGCGGGGGAATCAAGGGTGGCACCATTTACGGCGCCACCGATGAGTTGGGGTTTAAGGCGGTCGACAAGCCGGTGCATCCGCACGACCTGAACGCGACCTTGTTGCACTTGCTAGGCCTCGACCACACGAAGCTGACTTACTTCTACAGTGGCCGTTATTTCAGGCTCACGGACGTTCACGGCGAGGTGATCCGCCCGATTCTGGCCTAGCCGGCTAGATGCACTTCTGGATCAATTCCTTGATCTTGGACTGTTCGACGCTATCGGGGTTCTTGGTGAGCGCCACCTCGAGCGACTTGCGCGCGTTCGGCTTGTCACCCTTCTGATAGAGCGCCATCCCCAAGTGGTAGTGATAGGTGGACCGCTCCGGATACCGCTGAATCAGCTCCCGGAAGATCGAAACGGCATTATCGCTCAGGTTCTTCTTGATGTAGATCCAGCCCAGGGTGTCGTTCACGTCCGGGTGGTTCGGCATCCGCTGCTTGGCGCGGTTGGCGTAGGAGAGGGCTTGGTCGAGGTCCTTGCCTTCTTCGGCCATCAGGTAAGCCACGTTGTTGAGCGCCACCGGATTGTCCGGATCGAGGGCCATGATGCGCTCGTAGATCGGCTTGGCTTCCTTGGTCTTGCCGCGGGCTTCCAGCACGATGGCCTGGCGGACGTACGGGCCCACATCGTTGGGTGTAATCTCTTTGGCCTTGGCGAAGGAAGCGAGGGCGCCGTCGAAGTCACCCTTCAGGCGCAGCACGTCGCCGAGGCGGAGGTGCAGGTCAGCCGACTTGGGGTTCTTGCTCAGCAACTGCCGGAACTCGGTTTCGGCGACATCGAGCTTGTTGGCGCGGGCGGCGGTATTCGCATAGACGATGCGAAGGTCGTTGCGATCCGGCGCCTTGCTGATTTCGGCGCGGAGCAGGTTCAGCGCGGCGTCGAACTGCTGCTGCGAAGTCAGCACTTCGATGAGGCCGGCGAGGCTGCGGGGATCCGTGGGCGAGTTGGCGTAGAAGCCGCGGAAAACGGTTTCGGCCTGCTTGTAGTTCTTCTCGGCGAGGCTCAACATGCCCAGCTGGAACTGGGCGTCCGGCAGCGACGGATTCTGTTTGAGCATCGCTTCCAGATCCGTGCGGGCCTGACCAAATTCGCGCATCCCGATGAGAGCTGACGTCTTCAGCAAGCGGGCGGCGAGGTTGTTCGCTTCGAACTGAAGCACCTGATTGGCCGTCTGCACGGCATTCGGATAATCCTGCTTGGAGATGTAGACCTGGGCGAGCGCCAGCTTGGCGATCTGGTAGTCGGGACGATACTTGAGCGCTTCGAGCAACTGGACCTTGGCGGCGTCGAGGTCGCCCTTGGCGAGCAGGGCGCGAGCTAGGTTGAAGCGGAAGACGGCGTTGTCGGGAGCCTTGGCGACCACCGACTGGAGGTCGTTGACGGCGGACTGCACTTCTTCCTTCGTGCCGGCCTGCAGCTTCAGCGAGGAGCGCATCGCCAGCGCGTCGGTGTCGTTCGGAGCTTCCTTCAGGATGCTTTCCACCAACTGCGTGGCTTCGGTCTTCTTACCCTGCATGACCATCGTTTCGACGATCTTCTTCTGGTAAGCGTGCTTTTCCTTGGGCTGATCCTTGG
>JBGAHE010000067.1:0-41806 GCA_044226365.1 Bryobacteraceae bacterium | reverse complement strand
CTCCCCGAAGGCACCAACCCGGATGCCTGGGATCTCGCGGGGCTCGATCAGGATCTGCTTAATCAGTACGGCGTGCGCGAGAAGCCGGCCGACCTCGTGGGCCAGTCCCGCGAAGACGTCGAAGACACCGTGCGCGACGTGGTGATGAAGCGCTACGTGGAAAAAGAAGCCATGGTCGGCGAAGAGTTCATGCGCCAGACCGAAGCCATGGTGATGCTGCACGTGATCGACAACCAGTGGAAAGACCACTTGCTGTCGATGGATCACCTGAAGGAAGGCATCGGCCTCCGCGGCTACGGCCAGAAGGATCCGCTGATCGAGTACAAGAAGGAGAGCTTCCAGCTCTTCCAGGACATGATGGATCGCATCGAAGACGAATCCATCCGCATCCTGTTCTTCCTCCAGGCTGAAGGCGGCGCCCTGCCCTTCCAAAACCAGGAGCCGGAGTTCCCCGAAGACGAGTTGCAGGAGTTGCCGGAACCCGAGCCGGTCGGCGCCGGGGACCGCAAGGCAGCCCAATCTGCCATGGTTGACTTTACGCGCACCGTGCAGCGGAACAAAGAGCGCGAAATGGCGTCTATGCAGTTCGTGGGTGGCGGCGAGATCGCCACGCAAGCGCCGGTCGTCAAGGCGGACAAGGTCGGTCGCAATGACCCTTGCCCCTGCGGCTCGGGTAAGAAGTATAAGAAATGCCATGGAAGCTAGCCGCGGGTTCGTTGGTGCTGGCGCTCAGCGCGCCGGCCGCCATCTGGCCGCCTAACATCGATCCGTATCAGCGGAAGTCCGCCGCGCCGGTCGCCTTGGGCGAGCAGGCCGAAGTCTGGCAGGAATACGGTTTCGCGGAGGGTGAAACCGCCGTCTACGAAAACGGCGCGAAGAAACTCACCGCCACGGCCTGGCGCTTCAACGACTCCACCGGTCCGATGGCGGCCTTCTACTGGCAGGCACCGGCGGAGAGCAAGCCGATTCCCTTCCTCAAGAATTCGCTGGCGGGCAAGGGCGTCACGCTCGCCGCGGTCGGCAATTACCTGATGCGGTTCGAAGGGACTTACCGCCCGTCGGCCAACGAGATCCTTTTCTGGGCGGAGCACTTCCCCAGCTTCCGCGAACGGTCCTTGCCGGCCTTGCCGCGCTTCATTCCAGAGAACGCCAGCTCGATCCGCTACATTACGGGTCCGAAGTCGTTGAAGGCGTTTCTGGGCGATCTGCCCGAAGCCGCGGCTGCCTTCCACTTCGGTACGGAGATCGCGTTGGTGAAGCTGCCCACCGCCACGGGCGAAGTCCGGGCGGCGATCGCCGGCTTCCCGAACCATGCCATGGCGCGCCAGCAGTTGCCGCACTTCCAGCAGTACGCGGGGCAGAACGCGCGGCGGTCCGGCGCGCTCGTGATCACCGCCTTGCCGCCCGTGCCCGCTGACGCCGCGCCCGTCCTCGACAAGATCAAATACGACTCGCTGGTCGACTTCAGCGAAACCGCTCCCACCCAAATGCCCAACGTCGGCGGCCTGCTGATCGGCACCTTCCGTCTGGTCGGTTTCCTGATTCTCATCGGCGCCGGCAGCGGCGGCTTCGTGGCGCTACTGCTGTATCTGTCGCGCGGCCGCGAACGCAAAGAGCCGCTCAACGCCGTGATGACCCGCCTCAACCTCGACTAGCCGTTACAGCTTGAAGAAGATCTGCCGGCGATAGAGCCAGTAACAAAGCCCCCACATCACCGTCATCACCAACAGATTGTGCGGCACCGCGCCCGCCGGACCCAGCATCGCGAACTGCTGCCCATCGAACGCCGCCAGCCCCCGCGAAAGCCATCCCCGCAGCACCTGCGAGAACGAGTAAATGAAGATGCAATTCATCCCCACCACGACAAACGGAAACGTCCAGCGTTTGTAGCCGCGCACTTCCACCAGCCAGTAACAGAGCGCAAAAGCGAGCAGGACCCAGCCCGCGCTAAACAGCGTGAACGACCCCAGCCACAGCCGCTTCACCATCGGAATCCACAGACCGAGCAGCGCTCCGCTGGCCAGTCCGGCAACCCCGCAAATCGCCAGCAGCCGGATCCGCTCGAGATGCGTCCGCGAGGAAAGCATCAGCAGCCCCGTCCAGCAGCCGAACAGCACGGTGAGCGCGTTGCCCAAAAAATTGATCGTCGTGTAGTAGCCGGGATACGTGTAGCCCAAGACGTTGAGGTCGATCACGGCGCCGATATTACCGGCCTGATCAAATGGACCGGCAGGCCCCGGCCACCGGAAGAAGAGCGCATGATGGAAGACCATCAGCGACACCGCCGCCACCACCTGCCAGGCGAAGCGCAGCTTGAGAATCGCGTAGCAGAGCACGTAAGAAAACGCGATCTGGCACAGCACGTTGATGAACTGCAGCTTCAGGCCCTTGGTGGAGCCCCAGTTCGAAAGGATGTTCGAGAGCACCAGCAGCGCGAAGGCGCGCCACAGGACGTGCTTCCCGGCATCGCTCCGCTTCGCCAAAGCCAGCGGCATCGCGACGCCCACCATGAAAGTGAAGGCCGGCTGAATCAGATCCCACAGCGTACAACCCACCCAGGCGGCGTGTTCGAACTGCGGATTCTTGAAGGCCTCGTAGATGCCGAACCCGTGCGAAATCAGCAAGAGCATGGTGAGCCCGCGGAAGGCATCGAGCGAGACCAGGCGCTCCGGGGCGCGCTTCACTTCGCCGGGCGCCGGCACCCGCACCGCGTCCATCGTTAGCGTGCTCATGGCATGCGATTGTACTCCAATTCTCCGATACACTACAGGCTCGGTATGAAACGCATCCTGGTGAGTGAATGCAAGCAAGAGGTCTCCTCGTTCAATCCGGTCCTCGCCCACTACAGTGACTTTTTAACCGACCGCGGCGAAGCCGTGACGGCGTATCATCGTGACGTCCGCTCAGAAGTCGGCGGCGCCTTGGGCGTTTTCGCTGAGCATCCGGACCTCGAGATCGTGCCCGGCTACAGCGCGCGCGGCATCACTTCGAGCGGCACCGTCGCGCAAGCCGATTGGATGCGGTTGGCTGGCGAGTTTCTCGAAGCTGCGCGGCAGGCCGGACCCGTCGACGGCGTCTACTACGCGCTGCACGGCGCCCTGGCCGCCGAAGACGAGCAGGATTGCGAAGGCTACCTGCTTGCCGAAACACGCAAAATTCTGGGCGAGAGTGTGCCGATTGTCACCTCGCTCGACCTGCACGGCATCCTCACCGACCGCATCCTGCAGCACTCCGACGCCGTCGTCGTTTATCACACCTATCCGCACGTCGACTTCTTCCAAACCGGCCAGCGTTCGGCCCGCCTGCTCGTCAAGTTGCTGCGCCACGAGGTCCGGCCAGTGTCCGTGCGCGTACCTATCCCGGCGCTGGTCCGCGGCTATGAACTGATCACCGAGACCGGCAAATGGGGCAGTTGCATCCGCCGCGCGATGGCCGTGGAGAACAGCCCCGGCGGCCTTTCGGCCGGCATGTTCATCGGCAATCCGTTCACCGACGTGCCGGACCTTTNGCACCGTCGCCCAAGCCGATTGGATGCGGTTGGCTGGCGAGTTTCTCGAAGCGCGCGGCAGGCGGACCCGTCGACGGCGTCTATTACGCGCTGCACGGCGCCCTGGCCGCCCAGGACGAGCACGATTGCGAAGGCTATCTGCTCGCCGAGACGCGCAAGATTCTGGGCGAGCGCGTCCCCATCGTCACCTCGCTCGACCTGCACGGCATTCTCACCGACCGCATCCTGCAGCACTCTGACGCCGTCGTCCTCTATCACACCTATCCGCACGTCGACTTCTTCCAAACCGGCCAGCGCTCGGCTCGCCTGCTCGTAAAACTCCTGCGCGGCGAGGTCCGGCCCGTGTCCGTGCGCGTACCCATCCCGGCGCTGGTTCGCGGCTACGAACTCATCACCGAAACCGGCAAGTGGGGCAGTTGCATCCGCCGCGCGATCGCCGTGGAGAACAGCCCGGGCGGACTCTCCGCCGGCATGTTCATCGGCAATCCGTTCACCGACGTGCCGGACCTTTGTTCGAACACGCTGATTGTCACCGACGGCGATCAGGCGCGGGCGGAGCGGGAAGCCATCTCGATCTCGCAGGAGTTTTGGGACATGCGCGAGTTTCTGCAGCAGCCCCTCACGCCGCTCGTCGAGAGCGTCCAGATCGCCGCGTCGCTCAAGGGGCGAGTGGTGCTGGTGGACGCGGCGGACGCCACGAGTTCGGGCGCCTCGGGCGATAGCAATGCCATTCTGCGGGCCTTGATCGATACCGGTTGCCGGCGCACGGCGCTCCTGCCAATCGTCGATCAGCCGGCGGTGGATACCGCGTTCCGCGCGGGCGTGGGAGAAACGGTGACGGTGCCGTTGGGCGGTACGCTCGATCCGCGGTTTACGCCGGTGCGGGTGACGGGCAAGGTGCGATTGTTGTCCGACGGCCATGTGGTGAGCGAGTCCCACGGCGAAGCCTGGTACGCGGGCCCCACGGCGGTGATCGAAAGCGGACCCATCACGATCGTGGTCACCAGCCGCCCCATCAGCCTCTACGACCGCTCGTTGTTCCTGGCCAACGGTCAGGACCCGGCGACCTTCGCCATGACCGTGGTGAAGAGTCCGCACTGCCAGCCACGTTTCTTCGCCGATGGCGCCGAGTTACTGATCAATGTCGACGCGCCGGGTTCCACGAGCGCGAACTTACCCAGCCTCGGGCACCAGCGCTGTGCGCGGCCCATCTTCCCGCTGGATCAAGGAGTCACCTTTGAGCCGAAGCCGCGCGTGTTTCGGCGAGGGAGTTTATGAAGATACGTGAAATTAAGGCCTTCGGCCTGCGTGGCAAAACGCCCGAGGGTGGCTGGTCCAATGAGTTACGTCCCGAAGACTGCGTCCATACACTGATCGCCGTCCTGACGGATGAAGGCGCCACTGGCTGGGGCAGCGTCTTTACCAGCGAAGAGTTAGTCAAAGGCTCGCTCACCGTCCTGAAGCCGCTTTACACCGGCGAGAATGCCCTGGAGCCCGAGCGGGTAAGCGAGATCCTGCATCAGAATACGTTCTGGCAGGGACGCGGCGGAGCGATTACTCACACCATCAGCGGCATCGACATCGCCCTCTGGGACTTACTCGGCAAAGCCACCGGCCAACCCGTCGGCCGCCTGATCGGCGGACGCTACAAGGATCGCGTCCAGCCCTATGCTTCGCTGCTGATGCGCGAACCGGAACAGATGACCGACGAGTTACTGCCCGTCAAAGCGCAAGGCTTCCGGGCGTTCAAGATCGGCTGGGGACCCTTTGGCCGCCGCAACCACGCCACCGACGAAGCCATCGTCAAGGCGGCGCGCGAAGCCGTGGGTGCCGATTCGAAGCTGATGGTCGACGCTGGCGGCAGCGATGCCTTCTGGCGCGGCGGCTTAAAGTGGGCCTTGCGCGCGGCCGACATGCTCGCCGACTACGGCGTGGACTGGTTCGAAGAAGCCCTCTCGCCCGATGCGCTCGACGACTACGTCACCCTGCGGCGCTCCTCCAAGATTCCCATCGCTGGCGGCGAAGTGCTCACCCGCCGGCAGGCCTTTCAGCCTTGGCTCACCGCTGGCGCCTTCGACATCGTGCAGCCGGACGTCACCAAGGTCGGCGGCTTGAGCGAAGAGCGGCGCATCGGCTGGATGGCCCGCGACCACGGCGTGCGCTTTATCCCGCATGGCTGGAATACGACGGTGGGATTGGCCGCTGACTTACAACTGGCCTCGGCGTTTCCCGATACCGACTTAGTGGAGTATCTGACCGGGTCTCCCTTTATTGACGACCTCTGCGAATGGAAGCTCGACGCTGAAGGCATGTTAGCCATTCCCAGCGGTCCGGGCCTGGGCATCCGGATCAACCTGGACGCCTTGCGCGAGTTTTCCGGAGCGGATGTGAGCGGTGTCAGCGCGTAGTAACTGGTGGTTAGTCGCCTTCCTGTGGGTGGCGTTTGCCCTGAACTATCTGGATCGTCAGATGGTTTACTCCATGTTCCCTGCCCTGCAGGTGGACTTAGGCATTCGCGCCGACCGGTTGGGGATCATCGGGAGCGTGTTCCTGTGGGTCTACACGCTCTCCATGCCGCTGGCCGGCAAGCTGGCCGACAGCTTCCCCCGGCAAACCATGGTGCTGCTCAGCCTGGTGCTCTGGAGCGTCGCGACTCTCGGCAGCGGCGTCGCGCAGAGCGAGGGAGCCTTTATCGGCTGGCGCGCGGCGATGGGCATCACCGAGTCTTTGTACTTCCCGGCCGCGGTCGCGCTGATCGCGAGCTGCTATCCGGATGCCACGCGTTCGCGCGCGTTGGGCGTGCATCAGGCGGCGCAGTATTTCGGCGTGATCCTCGGCGGTTGGTACGGAGGCTGGTCCGCGGACCATGTCGGGTGGCGTCAGGCGTTTTTCGTGGCCGGCACGGTGGGTGTCGTGTACAGCGTGGTCTTGTGGCGCATGCTGCCGCGACTGATCCCTTCAGCCGCCAGTTTGCAGCCGAAGGTGCCGGGACGTTTCGTCGACCTGGTGCGCTCGCCCAGTTACGTCGCCTTGTGTCTCACCTTCGCGGCGTTCTGCGCCATGCAGTGGATCTATCTGGCGTGGTTCCCCACCTTCCTTTACGAGACTTATAAACTCTCCATGACCGATAGCGGTTGGAACGCCACAGTGTTTCTGCAGGGCAGCGCCATGACCGGCATTCTGCTGTCGGCGGCGGTGGCGGACCGTTTAGCGGCCCGCTATCCGAAAGCGCGGCTCTATGTCACGGCGGCGAGCGTGCTGGCCTGCGCTCCGTTTGCGTACCTCACGTTTTCCGCCGACACGCTCAATGCCGCGCGCGTCTTCTCGGCGTTGTTCGGCCTGTTTGCCGGCAGTCTGGCCGCCAATGCCTTCGCCGCCGCCTATGACGTGGTGGGTAACGGCAATCGCGGTGTCGCCTCGGGCGTGCTCAACATGATGGGCGGCTTGGCGTCGGCGATCATGATTTACCTGGCGGGGATCTTCAAGCAGACGGTCGGCTTCCCCACCATGATGCTGTGGATGATGACGGTGGCGATCGTCATTTCGACGGGCATGTTGCTGATCGCCTGGCGTCAGCGGATGCCGGGCAGATAGCGCCAGCGCACCTGCTGACGATACGCGTCATAGCCGGCGAGTTCGCGCTCTTCTGTGGCGATGCGAATCTCACTGCCGGCCACGTACAGCGCGACCGCGGCAAGCAGCTTCGGCCAGACGGCCACCAGCAAACCGGTGGCCACCAGCATGAGCAGAAAAGACAGATAGAGCGGGTGCCGTACGAATGCATAGGCGCCCGTGGTGACGAGTCCGGAGCCCTGCGAACGCAGTGTCCACAGGAACAGAATCGCGGCACCCGGCGCGAGGAACAGAACGGCGATCAGGCTCGCGAGGTTCGGGAATAATTGGCCCGGGGTGATGGCGAGTGTGACGGCCAAAGCACCGGCGAATTGCAGCAGCGTCCCGATCACCAAGGGCGCGTGCAGGGTTACCGGACAGGCGGGTTCGCGGAACTTACGAAACGTACTCCACAGAGCGGCCACCGCGAAAACGGACCAGGAGGCCAGATACGTGACGAAAACGAGAAGGCGCAACTTACTGGAATTTCTTCAACTCGGCGACCAGAGCGCTGAGGCCCTTTTTGCGATAGATGCCGAGCAGGCGCTCTTCCTCGGCTGACGGCGCAGCCAGACGATCCAGTTGCCCGCGGCTCAAGTCCTGCCGCGTGGGGATCCAGACTTCGCCATCGGAGAACTCAACGCTCGACAGATAGCCCTTCATGCTCGTCACGTTGAGCGGCCGGCCTTCCGGACGAGCCACCTTGAGCAGAGTATCCTCCAGCACCTGACCGGATTGACCGGGTGCCAGGTTTACCTTCGCGGGGACGGAACTGGCGAAGACTTCCTTGCCGTTGCTATCGGCCAGAATCCAGCCCATTTCGATGTAGCGCACCGGCTTGCTCGAGCTGTTACGCAGCTCAAGCTTGGGCGAATGAATCTCGGTGGCCGTGACGGCAGCCGAGCCGCGCATCGAGTCGATCGGCGATTCGGGGAACTTGATGAAGGCGAACTGCACGTCGCGCGATGGGTCGTAGGCCGTCACGCGGCCGCGAGCGACTTGAACGTCGAGACGGGGGCGGGCGTCGATGCGAGCCTGCGCGGTGATCGCCGCCTGACGGAGCCCGTCCACGCCACCGCTAACCAACGCCGCGGCAAAGAACTTACGGTCACGGCGCGCCTCGAGCTCCCAAACCGTCATCGCGCGGCGCGAGTTCAGTTTGTTGGGGCCGTAGAAACCGAGCGAGTCAAACAGGACGCCATCAAGCGAGACCTGCACCAGCGGACCATTGCCCGCCGCCTGAGCGGGGCGCAGGAGGCGCAGATCGAGCCGGACGGAGAAGGTATCTCCCGGAGCAATATCGAGGCTGGGGACGGCCACGGAGGCTTTGCCACCCGGCGTCACTTCCTGGGCGGCAATCAGCAGCGTGATGCTGCGAATGCGCTGCGAGCCGACATTGCGGAGCGTCAGCGTGGAATGCAGATCCACCACGACAGCGCCGCCACGCGGCGTCACTCGCGAATCGCCCAGGTCGTGCGCGGCGAAGGCCACCGGACCATCGGGCGGGAGTTCCACTTTGAGCGAACGGCCAACATCGAGATCCTGCGCGAGCAGGCCAGCGGCCAACGCCAGCCACAGAGCGCTAGTCGTCGAGATAGACATGACTGATCGTCACCTGTCCCGTTTCCGTATCGATCGCCCGGGCGCTGACCGCGCCGGTGGCGTTGACACTATAGCTGACTGCTTCCGTTTTAGGCTGCATCACCGTCATGCGGCCGCCGCCGCGCGTGAGGACGATGCCGTCCGAACCGCTTTCGACACGAGCGTCACCGGCTTCGAGCGAAGCTTCCGGCAGCCGGTAAATCTGGCGCCGGTTGATGTTCAAATACCAGCCGGTCAGAATCACCAGGGTCAACGCGGCCAAGGCAAACGCCGGGCGCCAATCGAGGCGCAGCGGCGCGGCCTCGCGCGGGCGAATCGCTTCCCCGGCTTCGAGACCCACTTGAATATTGGCGCGCATCTCGCTCGCCAGCCGATCCCAATCGACGAACGCGGGCAGTTCCGGGACCGCGTTCGTCACAAAGTCGCGAGTCTCTTCGAGCGCTTCCAGTTCCATCCGGCACTGTTCGCAGCGGCGCGTATGGAACGAGAGCAAAGTCCGCCGCCACCAGGGGAGTTCTCCGCCGGCGAGCAAGGCCAATTGACGTAAGTCCGGATGCTGCATGGCTAGAGGGCACTTCCTTTCTTGTGGCGTTCCAGAAACTTCTTAAACTTGCCGCGGGCGTTGGCGATGTGGCTGCGCACCGTGGCTTTGGAGCAATTCAGATGGTCGGCGACTTCTTCGGCCGAAAGTTCGTCGACGTCACGCAGCAGCAGGGCAGCGCGTTCCCGCGGCGTGAGAACGGCGAGCCCCGCCTCGAGCAGCACGCGGCGCTCCTCACGCAAAACTTCGGACTCCGGGCTCGGCGCCTTCGAAACGTGCAGACGCTCGGGCATCTCGTCGAGTTCGGAGAAGTGAACGCGGCCATGGCGGCGCAAATGGTCGAGCGCCGTATTGGTCGCAATACGGGAAAGCCAGTGGGCAGCCTTCTCCAAATCCTTGAGTTGCTCTTCCCGCGAGAGAGCCTTGATGAAGGCCTCCTGGGTGAGGTCCTGCGCGTCGGCCACATTGCCCACGATGCGATAGATCAGCAGGAAGACGCGCTTCATGTGCGCCTGCACAAACTGATCGTGTCGCTCTCGGGCGACAGAGTCGATACTTGAATCGGCTTGAGCCATATTCACGCTAACGGGCCGGTGCTCGATCGCCACACGCATCCTACGAACCCTGACGTTTCAATTCGGTTCGCCGTGCAGCACTTTTTTCTTATGATTCTCAGTATATGAAAGCTGTGGCAGTTGCTGGGATTGGCAAGACGGCGTTTGGCGCGTTCGCGGGCAGATCGCTGCGGGATTTGGCGGTGGAGGCGATCGCCAAATGCCTGGCGGACGCGGGCGTGGAGCCCAGGGCGGTCGGGGCATTTTACCTGGGCAATTTCGCCGGCCCGGAGTTCATGGGACAGAGTCATTTGGCGCCGTATGTCGCTGGGGAAGCAGGCTTTATCGGCATCCCCTGCACGCGGTTCGAGAACGCTTGCGCCAGTTCCGGCTCGGCCTTCTATCACGCCTGCGCAGCCGTCGCGGCGGGCCTGGTGGACTACGCGCTGGTGTGCGGCGTGGAAAAAATGACGTCGCAGCCGGGCCCCAAGGTCACCGAGATTCTGGCCGAAGCCGGCGACATCGGCGGCGAAGGCAAAGCCGGGGCCACCTTCCCCGCCCTATTCGCCATGATTGCGCGGCGGCACATGTACCAGTACGGCACCACCCGGGAGCACCTGGCCGCGGTAGCCGTGAAGAATCATCGAAACGGCGCGCTGAACGCGCTGGCACACCTGCGGAAGCCAATTACGATCGAGCAGGCGCTGGCCGGAAAGCCGGTGTGCGATCCGTTAACGGTGTACGATTGCTCGCTGGTTTCCGACGGGGCGGCCGCGGTGTTGCTGACGGCCGCACAGCCGGGGCAGGTCCGCGTACTGGGCATCGCCCAGGCATCCGACTATGTGGCGCTCGAGCAGAAGAAAGACATCACCGTGCTCGAAGCCAATCGCGTGGCGGCGCAGAAGGCGTACGCCATGGCGGGCGTAGGCCCAGGCCAGATCGACCTGCTCGAAGTGCATGACTGCTTTACCATCGCCGAGATCCTCGCGCTCGAGGACCTGGGCTTCGTGAAAAAGGGCGAGGGCGGTCCGGCAACCGCGGCCGGCTATACGGCGCTTGAAGGCGACAAGCCAGTAAACACTTCAGGCGGCTTGAAGAGCAAAGGCCATCCGGTGGGCGCCACCGGCGTGGGGCAGATCTGCGATTTGGTGCAGCAGATGCGTGGCCAGGCGGAGCCCGAACGGCAAGTGAAGCGACGCGAGATCGGCCTCGCGCAGAACCTGGGCGGCAGCGGTGCGACGTCGGTGGTGACGATCCTGGGCCGTTGATCGGACATGACGTTATCCGTCCCTCGCGGGCGCTCGCCCACCAGCGTAACCGCTTGCCCAACACACGCTTCCGCCTGATTCGCGTTTAGCGGAGCGGAAAGCTGAGGCGGGCTTCGGTTTCGGTGCTACTGAAGTCCGCACGGTGGGCCTGGACGATGCGGCGGATGACGGCCACGTCCTGACGGCTCTCGAAAGCCATTTGTAGAGTCACTTCGGCACGGGCGCCGTCGGTGGTGAGGAGGACGCGCGAGCCGGCCCCGGCGTGCCGGAGGGCGACATCCAAAGCGTGCCCAAGTGCGTCGGCGTCGGCGGCGATGTGCGGGTCGCCCCCTTCATGCACCTGGACCTCGACGCCGCGTTCGGCCGCGCGGCGCACAGCCGCTTGCAGCACTTCGCGCAGACGAACGGGCCGCAAAGCGAAGCCAAGTTCAGCACGGGCGAGATGAATGAGGTCTCCGGCCAGGGGCGCCGCGCCCGCCAGGCCGGACAGTTCGTGGCCGATGGATTCGACAATGCGCCAGTCACCAACCGCCTCGTGGCGGCCGCGACGGTAAAGATTACGGCCCAGCAGCAGCGCCGAGACCAACAGGATGACCGCCGAGGCCGCGAAGATGAGCGCCGGAATCACTTATACATCGCAGATGCGCACACCCTGCTTCAGGGAGCCTAAAACATCAGGGCGCTTGGGAACAAATTCCTGGGCGACGAAGCCTTGGAAGCCGGTGTCGACAATGGCCTTCATGATGGCCGGGTAGTTCAGTTCCTGCGTCTCGTCGATCTCGGCGCGGCCGGGCACGCCACCCGTGTGGTAGTGCGCAAAGTAGGAATGATGCTTGCGGATGGTGGCGATCACGTCACCCTCCATGATCTGCATGTGGTAGATGTCGTAAAGCAGTTTGAAGCGCTCCGAGCCCACTGCTTTGCAGAGCGCCACGCCCCACTCGCTGTGATCGCACATGTAGTCTTTGTGATTCACCTTGGAATTCAGCAGTTCCATCACCAGGGTGATCTTGTGTCTCTCGCAAAGAGCCATGAGGCGCTTGAGGCCCATGGCGCAGTTTTCCAGGCCCTTCTCGTCGGCCAGGCCGTCGCGATTGCCGGAGAAGCAGATGACGTTCTGAAGACCCGCGTCAGCGGCTTTCGGGATGAGATCGGTGTAAGCCTCCACTAGCTTGTCATGGTGCTCGACGCGGTTAAAGGCTTTGGCGATGCCTCCCAGTCCATCGATGGTGGGGTTCGAGGACATGGCGCAGGTGAGGTTGTACTTCTTCAGCGTCGGCCAGTCGTTGGGGCCGAGCAGTTCGATGGACGTGAGCCCGATGTCCTTGGCCTGCTGGCAAAGATCTTCGAGCGGCACTTTCGAGTAGCACCACTTGCAAACGGAATGGTGAACGTGACCCTTCAGACCGCTGGCGGTGTCGGCCGCTTGCAGTCGGGTGGCGAGCGAAACGGCGGAAGCGGCAGAGGCGGCCAGCAAGCCGCGACGGGTGAGGCTGTGCATCGTGCCCCTTATTCTACGCCTGCGGACGCTTAAGCGCGAAGGTCGCGGCCGGTCATTTCCGGCGGCACCGGGACCCCGAGGATGCTCAGCATCGTGGGCGCGATATCGCGCAGCGAGCCACCGCTGTGCAACGAGGGCCGGGCCGGATCCACCAGGATCAGCGGCACGGGATTCGTCGTGTGATAAGTGTGCACCAGGCCGGTTTCAGGATCGATCATCGTTTCCGAGTTACCGTGATCCGCCGTGATGATCCAGGTGGCCGGGTGCTGCTGGATGGCGGCCCAAAGGCGCGCCAGGCAGGCATCGCAAGCTTCGACGGCCTTCACCGCGGCTTCAAACACGCCCGTATGACCCACCATATCCGGGTTTGCGAAGTTGACGACGATGGCGTCGTACTCTTCGCTCTCGATAGCTTTGACGACCACGTCGCAGACTTGCGTCGCGCTCATCTCCGGCTGCAGGTCATAAGTAGCCACTTTGGGCGAGGCGACCATCTGACGCGCTTCGCCTTCCGGCACGGTCTCGTTGCCGCCGTTGAAGAAGTAAGTGACGTGCGGATACTTCTCGGTTTCGGCGACGCGGAGCGCCTTGAGGTGATGCGCCGCAAGAGCGTCAGCCAGCAGGCCGGAGTGGGTTTCGGGAGCGAAGGCAAACGGCAGACCAAAGGTGCGGTCGTACTCGGTCATCATCGTGTAGCGCAGGTTGTGACGTATGGGCACGCCGCCCGCTTCAGCGATTTTGGGATCGAGAATCATCTGGGTGAGTTCGCGAGCCCGGTCGGCACGATAGTTGAAGAAGAGGATCGAGTCGCCGTCCTGCACCAGGCCCTGGTCGAGAATGGTGACCGGCTCGATGAACTCGTCGGTGACGCCCCGGTCGTAGGCGGCCTGAACCGCCGCGGCGGCCGAGGCGGCATGCGCTCCGGTGCCGAGCACGACGGCGGTATAAGCCTTGGCGACCCGTTCCCAACGCTTATCGCGATCCATCGCGTAATAGCGTCCACTGAGCGAAGCAATCTGCCCAACGCCGATTTCCTTGATCTTGGCTTCGAGCTCGGCGATGAAGCCGGCACCGGAGTTGGGTGGCGTGTCACGGCCATCCATGAAGGCATGCACGTAGACTTCGGCGACCTTCTCCCGCTTCGCCATTTCCAGCAGCGCGTAGAGGTGCGTGTTCATCGAGTGCACACCGCCATCGCTCACCAGGCCAAACAGATGCAGGCGCCGGGTGGCCATGGCCTGCTTAAAGACGGGGTTCTCGAAGAAGGAGCCGTTGGCGATGGAGGCATCGATGCGCGTGACGTCCATCTGAATGATGCGGCCGGAGCCAATATTCAAGTGGCCCACTTCGCTGTTGCCCATCTGGCCTTCTGGCAGACCCACCCAGGGTCCGGAAGCTTCAATCAGCGTCCAGGGATAGTTGGCCTGGAGGTAATCGAAGGTCGGCTTCTTCGCGGCGGCCACGGCGTTGCCTTCCTTAGCTTCGCGATAGCCCATCCCGTCGAGGATGGTGAGGATGACTTTTTTCTTCATGCGGGCTTCTTCTGGAGGTGCTTGGTCCGAAAGGGCGGGCACGAAGGCCCGCCGGAATCGAGGATGGAGTTACCAGGACTGCTTGAAGGCGGAGCGGCCGGCGAACTTCGCCGAGGCGCCCAGGTTCTCTTCGATGCGGAGTAACTGGTTGTACTTGGCCATGCGGTCGGTGCGCGAAGCGGAGCCGGTCTTGATCTGGCCCGCGCCGGTGGCGACGGCGAGGTCCGCGATGAAGGCGTCTTCGGTCTCACCGGAGCGGTGCGAGACCATCGACGTGTAGCCGGCGTTGGCGGCCATGGCCATCGCGTCGAGCGTTTCGGTGAGCGTGCCGATCTGGTTCACCTTGATCAGGATCGAGTTGCCGATGCCTTCCTTGATGCCGCGCGAGAGGCGCTCGGTGTTGGTGACGAACAAGTCGTCGCCCACCAGCTGCGTCTTAGTGCCGAGGATGTCGGTGAGGTGCTTCCAGCCGCCCCAATCGTCTTCAGCGCAACCGTCTTCGATGGAGATGATGGGATACTGCTTGGCCCAGCCGGCCCAGAATTCGGCCATTTCCGCGCTGGTGCGCTCGCTTTTGTCGCTCTTCTTGAAGACGTACTTCTTCTTCGCCTTGTCGTAGAACTCGCTGGCGGCGCAATCGAGAGCCAGGGCCACCTGCTTGCCGGGTTTATAGCCGGCCTTGGTGATGGCTTCGAGAATCACTTCGATGGCTTCTTCGTTCGACTTCAGGTTGGGTGCAAAGCCGCCTTCATCGCCCACGGCCGTCGAGTAGCTACGCTTCTTGAGCACCGCCTTCAGGCTATGGAACACTTCGACGCCCATGCGGAAGGCATCCGAGAAGGAGTTCGCGCCGTAGGGGGCGATCATGAATTCCTGCAGGTCGACGGAGTTATCGGCGTGGGCGCCGCCGTTGATGATGTTCATCATCGGCACCGGGAGCACCTTGGCGTTGACGCCGCCGAGATAACGATACAGTGGCACCATCAGGCTATCGGCCGCGGCGCGCGCGGTGGCCATGGAAACGGCGAGGATGGCGTTGGCGCCGAGCTTGCCTTTGTTGGCGGAGCCGTCCAGCTTGATCATGGCCGCGTCGATGGCGGTCTGGTTTTCGGCGTCCTGCCCCACCAGAGCCTTGGCGATCTTGTTATTGATGTTGGCCACCGCCTTTAGCGTGCCCTTACCCAGGTAACGCTTGGCGTCGCCATCGCGCAGTTCAACCGCTTCGTGCTCACCGGTGGAAGCTCCGGAAGGGACTGCCGCGCGGCCTTGGCTGCCATCGGCCAGCAATACTTCAGCTTCCACGGTCGGGTTGCCGCGCGAGTCCAGGATCTCGCGGCCCGTGATCTTGATAATTTCGTTCATACGCTCCATTGTCGCATTCGGCCGCGTCATCATGGAAGAATGCCAAACCAGGGACCCGGGAAAATGTTTCTACGCCTCGCGGGATTTTGCCTCACTGGGGCTTTCTTCACGGCGGCGAGTCTGGAGGCGCAAAGCGACTTCAGCGCCGTGTTCGAGCGCGTGAAGCGCGAAGCCACGCCGCAACAGCTTTACGCCTTCCTCTACGCGATGCCAAAAGGAGGCGATCTGCATCATCACGGGACGCTCGCCCCGTTTCCGGAGGAGTGGCTGGCCGCCGCCACCGACATGACGGTCACCAAGGGCAACACGTTCTTCGCGCGGCTGCGTTTCAGCGCGTGCCCCGATAGCCCGCAGCCGTTCTTGCAGTATCAGACGATCGCGCGCTACACGTACGAGAAACTTTCCACCTGCGCGCGCGAAGAGTATGTGCGGCTCGATCAGCTCTCGGGCGAACGCCGGACTGGCTGGCTGAATGCACTGCGCATCGATCAGCCAAACGAAGGCCGCGACGAGTTCTTCGAGCAGGTGGTGAATCGCGTGGCGGGGTTGGTGCGCGATCCGAACGTACTCGCCGAGGTGATGGCGCGCTACATCAAGCGCTATGGGCGCGAGGGCGTGCGGTACCTCGAGACGCAACTGGGCTTGGTGGGTGGGTTCGATCAGGAAGGCAAACCGTATCCGCCCGAGAAGGTCGCCGAAACGATGCGCGGCATGCTGGAACGCCCCGACGTGAAGGCGAGTGGCGTAACGGTGCGCTTCCAGATCACAATCATTCGCTTTCGGCCCGACGCCGAGCAGCGCATCGAAGACGCTTACCGTTTTCTTGACGCCAACCGCGGGCTGTTTGTCGCGCTGAACATGGCGGGCCGCGAAGACAACGACAAGGGCCATGCCTTGCGTTTTCTCGATACGTTTCGCAAGCTGCGCCGTAAGTACTCGGGCATTCACCTCTCGATTCATGCGGGCGAAGTGGACTCGCCCGGCACACAGGTCCGCGACACGATTCTGCTGGGCGCCGAGCGCATCGGGCACGGGCTGAATCTCATCACCGATCCGGAGACGCTGATGCGCATGCGCGACCGCCGGCAGTTGGTGGAGATCAACCTGGTGTCCAACCGCTTGCTCGAATACTTTCCGGACCTCAATCAGCATCCGTTTCCCGAGTATCTGCGCACGGGCGTGCCGGTGTGCCTGAATACGGACGATCCCGGCGTGTGGGATTCGAACCTCACCGACGAGTACTTCACGGCGGTGAAGTTCTTCAACCTGACGTGGGACGAGATCCGGCAGATGGCGCGCGATAGCCTGCAGTATTCGTTTGCGCAGCCGGAGGTGAAGCGGCTGATGTTGGCGAACTTCGAGATCGCCCTGGGCAACTTCGAGAACGAGTTTCGCGCGAACTGGGCGGAGGCAGCGGCGAAAGTGACGCCCGAGCCGTCCGGTTACGCGCGGCGTGAACTATTGAAGTAACGATCGGCGCAATTCGAGAAAAAGAAAGGGCGAGCCCGAAGGCTCGCCCTTTTCGCGTGCGTGCGTTGCGAGTTAGAAGGCAGCGAAGAAGACGCGGACGGTGTCGGTTGTGAACCGGCCGTCGCCGTCCGTACAGGTCAGTTCGAACATGTACTCGCCGTAGTTGTACTGCTGGAAGCGAACCGTCGGGGTCGCCGTATCAGCGCCGCGGATTTCCAGGGGAGCCCGCGTACCGATGGCGCGCCACGAGTAGCGGAACTGCTTGTTATCCGGATGCGCACTGAGTGAGCCATCGAGCAGGATCTCCTGCTTCGTGGTGACGATGTCCGGACCAGCGTTGGCCACCGGAGCGCGGCCGCCGGTGTTGGGCGGAGCGACCACGGTGACGATCAACTGCTGCGTCAGCGTCGTGCGGGCACCCGAGGCGGTGAGCGTGTAAGCCGTCGTGGTTTGCGGCTTCACGATCGTCGTGCCGGAGCCCGAAACCGTGCCGACGCCCGAGATCGTGACACTGGTGGTGTTCTCCGTCACCCAGGCCAACGTGACTTCCCCGCCCGGCCGCGTGGTATCGGGCGTAGCGGTGAAGCTGATGATCGCCGGCTGACGAGCCACGGTGACCGTGGCTTCGGCGGTGACCGGTTCACCGGACTGATTGCGCGCCGTCAGCACGTAAGTCGTGGTGCCGGCCGGCGAGACGTTGAACGTACCGTTGTTCCCCACCGAACCGATGGTGGAGATGGTGACGTCGGTCGCGTTCTCCACGCTCCAGAGCAAGGTGGCGACTTCGCCGACCACGATGGTCTGCGGGGCGGCGGTGAAGCGCAGGATGCGCGGCGCCGTGGGCGGCGTGACGCGGATGGTGGTGTTGGCCGTCGTGTCACCGAAGCGCGAACGCGCGGTGAGCGTGTAGGTGGTCGTCTGCGTCGGAGCCACCGATTGCGAGCCGCTGGCGGCGACCGTGCCGAGGCCGGTGATCTCCACCGAATCGGCGCCGTCAGTCTGCCACGAGATGGTCGAGGTCTGGCCGGCGGTGATGTTCATCGGCGATGCAGTGAAGGTGATGATGCGGCCCTGCGGACGTTCCACCGTCACGGTGACCGTCTCGTTCAGTTCCTGGCCGTTGTTGCCCTTGGCGGTGAGTTTGTAGACCGTCGTATCGGTCGGCGCGACGTTCACGCTGCCGGAGCGGGCATCCACCTTGCCGACGCCGCTGATCTCGACGCTTTCGGCGTTATCCACCTGCCAGGTGAGCGTGCTGCTCTGGCCCGTCCGAATGGTGGGCGGGTTGGCCGTGAAACGCAGGATGCGGAGCGGAGAGGCCGCGCGCGTCGTCACCGTGACGCGGGCAATCGCCTGCTGACCGCGGGGATCCTTCACCGTGAGACGGAAGGCATAAAGCTGGCCTTCTTCCGAGGTGAAGGTGGCCTTGGCGGTGTTCACGCCCGCCAGAGCGACGGCGGGGCCGGCGATCTGGGTCCACTGGAAGGTGATGGGGTCGCCATCGGGATGGAACGACGCCGAGCCGTCCAGAATGACGTTGCCGGCGGCGATGCCGATCTGGTCGGGGCCGGCATCTGCGACGGGCGTGGCATAACCGGTGCGGATGGTGCGGGTGAGCGTCTCATAGCGGACGCGGGGAATGTCCACCGGCACCGGACCTTCGTGCGCCAGCATCTGCTTGGGACGAAGCTGATTGCCAAACAGGACGCCTCCGACCACGCGGCCATTCTGGCTGCGCGAGAGAAGCGTTTCGTTCATGCCGCCTTCGAGCGTGAGAGCAACCATGTCGTTCACGGGGAAGACGAAGCGGAGCGTGCCACCCGGACGGCTGGCGACGCCGCGGCCATGGAGATAGCCGAAGTTGCCTTCGAGGTAGTTCTCTTTCCACAGACCGATAGCGCCGGAAACGCCGACCTGGTCGACGGCTTTCAGGTAGCTTTCGAGGCGAATGTTGTTGGTGATCTGCTGCTGGCCGACAACCGCTTCGTCGAGGAAAGCCTTGGTGCCGAAGGCGCCCAGGCGGCCGCCCTTGAAGATGTAGTCAAAGGTCATGCTGGCCTGACCGAGCGTGCCGTTGCGATTGAACTGCCGTAGATTGATGGTCCGGAAGCTGCTGAAGACGCCCGCCTGCCAGTTGGGACGGAAGCGATTGACGAGACCGATGTCGAACTGCCCTTCCTGGCGATCGCGGAAGTACATGTACTCGCCCTGCGCCTGCACGGCGAACTTATTGGCAAACGGCTGGAAGTAGCGCGCGCGGCCGGTGAAGGTGAGCTTGCGCGAATCATCCATGCCGACATTGGCGCCCAGCAGACTGAAGCGGCCGTTCCCGAAGCTGGTGCGCGTGTTGTTGCCGTCCAGGCCATCACGGCCCGAACGCGAGTCGCTGGCCGAGCTCGAAGAAGCGCTCGAGGGCGCGCCCGACCCACGGCCACCGGAACCGGCGCCCGAGTTACCCGACGAAGCCGAAAGCGGACCAGCCGGACCGGCGGGCCCCATGGGGCCGGCGCCCGCGCCCGGACGGTTGTTGAGAGCCGCGAGTTGCTTGCCGTGGTCGTCGAGCGTGGCGTTCGTCTTGTCCTGACCGGATTTGAGGCCGTCGAGTTCCTTGCGAAGGTCGCCATTCTGCTGAGCGAGGTCGCGTAAAGCCTTGAGGATGTCATCGAGCTTGTTCAGGCGCGAAAGAATGTCGGTGCAGCACTGCTCGCTCTTGGCCTGCATCTGCTTCAACTGTTCGAGGATGGCTTTGATCGCGTCGCCGACGCCGCCGGCCGATACCTGCTTGCCATCGCCATCGGTGACCGTCATCGTCACGCGGCGGTTCATGAAGCGGGCGAGCGGCGAGCTATCAGGCACCTTGGGGCTGCGCTTGCCGCGGGTAGCGACTTCGAGCTGGGTGGCGCGCGCGCCGTACTTCACCAGGAACGCTTTGACGCTTTCCGCGCGGCGAAGGCCGAGGGCGTCGTTGTACGCATCCGGGCCGATCTGGTCACTGTTGCCGTCCAACTTGACCTTGTAGCCGGGATTCTCTTTCAAGAGTTCGGCGAGCCGCAGGAGGCTGGGAAAGCCATCCGTCAGCACGGATTGGTTGTACTCAAAGTTGATTTCTTCCCAGTCGTCCTTTTGGGCGGTTTGGTAGGGGGTGAGGTTCAACTGGGCCACCACGGGTTCGGCACCGACCCATGCGGCGAGGGCCACCGTAAGCGCGAAACGCCATGCGCGGCGGCGAGTACTCATGAACATAAAAAGCTCCTCACGAACAGTACTGGGAGGTGGTATTTTTTTGCGGAACATTTTGAGGCCGAAATGTTCGCTCTCGGGGGTAGCCCCAGTATAGCCTATTCTGTCAAGGCAACTTGTATACTTTTGGTCCCCGCTAAGTAGAACCCCCAGTACCCTCATAGGGTTGGGGAGCATGTTACCGTACAGGTGGGGTTCGCCGGACAGGCAGTCGCCGGCTGGGAGCTCAGGTTTCCGCCTGAGTTTTTGGCGGGAGGAAAGTCCGGTCTCCACAGGGCGGCGTGCCGGTTAATGGCCGGGCAAGGAGCTGGTGACGGCTCCCGGACGGAAAGTGCCACAGAGAATATACCGCCACGGCGCAAGCTGGGGTAAGGGTGAAAAGGTGCGGTAAGAGCGCACCGCGGTCCGGGTAACCGGACTGGCAGGGCAAACCCCACGCGGAGCAAGACCAAATAGGGGAGGAGGAGCGGCCCGTTCCGTTCGACTCCCGGGTAGGTTGCTTGAGCCTCGCTGCAAGGCGAGGTCTAGATGAATGGCTGCCACTCGCTTCGGCGAGCACAGAAACCGGCTTATCGTCCGGCGAACCCTTTTACCGACTTCGCACGTCTTGAGAGCAGGACTACACTGGAAACCAGACGTGCGTCTTCTGCTGCTTGCCGCCATCGTCGCGCCCGCTGCCGCGCAATTGCTGCTCGAACCGAACAGCACGCCGGGGCGCGCCATGCCTGCCCGTTTTGCCCAAGCCTGGGAAGACCACAGCGCTCTGAATCTGCGCTGCCGCGTCATGCAGGTGCCGCCACGGCTGAGCTTTAGCTTTCGTTATTGGACCGGCTTTGAAGTCGTGCTGCCCTCCGACCAGTTGGCCGGCGCGGCAGGCAATCGGCTGGTCACCGTCTTCCGTGTGCGTCCCCGTACTCCGGAAGGCACCTGGACCTACTTCGTGCAGGAAGCGACCCTGCCGGAGGTTCCGGCCGATCGCAAAGTGGACCTGTGGTACGGCGGGGGCTTCTACGCCGGCGCCGGCAAATACGAAGTGGATTGGATGCTGGTGGAGCGCGACGGGCGCATCTGCCGGAAGTCCTGGAAGCTGGAGGCGAGCGGCGGCGGCAAAGTGACGATGTCGATGCCCCCCAGCACGGTGGCGAGCGTCCGTCTGGAGGACTGGACGGGCTTCAAGCAAACCGCCGAGGCGAAAGGCGAAGTCACCGTGCTGCTGAACGTGGCGCCGGTGGCGCGCCGCCGCTATTTCACGAAGCTCTCGCCGTGGGACCGCACACTGCTGCTCACCAGTTTGAAGTCGCTGCTCGACCAGGTGCCCGCCACCAAGGCGCGCGTGGTGGTGTTCGACATCGACGGACGCCGCGAACTGTTCCGCTCATCTGATTTCCGGCCGCGCGACTACCGGCGCCTGTACGGGGTGCTGGAGAATGCAAACTTCGGGACGATCGCCTACTCGACGCTCGCCAAGGGTCCGCCAGCCGGGGAGTTCCTGTTCGGCATCGTGGAGAAGGAAATCGCCGCCGCGCGGGGCAAGCCGGTGATCTTTCTGGGACCGGAGATGCGGCCCTCGAACGCCCGCTTGCCGGAGCGGCAATCCGAGGTAAAAGTGGACGCCGGTAAGATGTTCTACCTCTGCTTCCCGCTGACGCCAGCGGGGCCCGAAGACCTGATCGCCAAGATCGTCAAAGGGAAGGGCAAGAGCTTCTCGCTCTTCTTCCCCCAGGATCTCGCGAACGCGCTGCGCCAAGTGTCGCAGCAGTTGACGGCCGAGTAGCTACTCTTCTTTGGCGAGCAGAATGTCCTTGAGCACCTCGCCCACCTTGAGGACGCCGTCGAGGTCCATCGGCTTGGTGACGTAGAGCGTGCCGCCGAGTTCGGAGGCCTTGGCCTGGTCGCGAGGCGAGGCCGATGAGCTCATCATCACCACCGGCACCTTCGCATACTCCGGACGCCGGCGCATTTCTTCGAGAATCTCGCTGCCGTTGCGCTTCGGCAGATTCATATCGAGCACAGCCAGGTCCGGCAGCGAAGCGTCCGTGTACTGGCCTTCGCGCTTGACGAAGGACATGGCGCTGGCGCCATCGCTGAATGCAGTGATTTCGCACTCCACGCCTGCGCGCTGCAAAGCTCGCTTTAAGAGAAAAACGTCACCGGGGTTGTCCTCAGCCAACAGGATCCGATAGGGCCCACCCGCCATCAATTACCTCCCTCCATCATCGGGAGCGTGAAATAGAATTTCGCTCCCTGCCCCGCTTGCGAACTCACCCAAATTCGACCGCCATACCGCTCAACCACGCGCTGACAAATGGCCAGCCCGATCCCCGTTCCCGGAATTTCCCGTCCGTGGAGGCGTTTGAACACGCCGAAAATCTTTTCATGATACTCCGGGTCGATGCCGATCCCGTTGTCCGCCACGCAAAATTGCCACTCTGGTCCATAGCGACGCACGGTGAGTTCGATCCGCAGCGGTCGTTCGCCGCGATACTTGATGGCGTTGCTCAGGAGATTCTGCAGCAGTTGGGCGAAATGCGCGCGGTGCCCAAAGACCTTCGGCAGGTTCTCATCCAGCACGAGTTCGGCGCCGCTATCGGCGATCGCCGTGCGTAGGTTCTCCCGCACCGCATCATAGACGGGGTTGAGATCGACCGGCCCTTGCGAAGGCTGCCCGTCCTCGTCGACCTGGGTATAGACCAAAAGGTCGCCGAGCAGTTCACGCATGCGGCGCGTCCCTTCGGTAATCGACTTGACGCACATGGCGGCTTCTTCGTCCAACTGGCCGCGATAACCGCTCACCAACAGCTGCGCGTAGGTGGTGATCATGCGCAAGGGTTCCTGCAGGTCGTGGCTGGCCGCGTAGGCGAATTGGTTCAAGTCTTCATTTGCGCGCAGGAGCTTCTCTTCCGCCTGCTTGCGGTCCGTGATGTCGATGCAGGAACCGATGTAGCCTTCGAACTTGCCGGTGCGATCGAACAGCGGCGCGCCGTTGCTGAGCATCCAGCGGTATTCGCCATCGTGGCGTTGGAGTCGATACTCGACGGTGAAGGTCTGGCGGGCGTCGAAGGCCTCGCAATACACAGCCTTGATGCGCTCGTGGTCTTCCGGATGCTCCGCCTCAATCGGATCGCGCCGCAATTCGTCGTCGAGCGTCCGGCCTACAAACTGGAGCCAAGGCTGGTTGAACCAGGTGGCGCGCTTGTCAGTACCGGCAATCCAGACCAGCACGGGCGCGTGATCCGCCATGGTGCGGAACTGCTGCAGACTTTGGGCGACGGCCTCCTCCGCGGCCTTCCGCTCGGTGACGTCGCGGAATACCAGCACTACCCCACTGACCTTGCCGTTCAAGTCGCGGATCGGCGCGGCGCTATCGTCGATCGGGCGCTCGACGCCATCGCGCGCTGTGAGCTTGGTGTGATTGGCCAGTCCGACGACGCGCCCTTCGCGCAACGCGCGCAAGGCCGGGTTCTCCACCGTGGCGCCGGTGTCCTCGTTGGTGATGATGAAGACGTCTTCGAGCGGCACGCCCTGGGCCGCCTCCTGCGTCCAGCCGGTAAGCTCCTGCGCCACCGGATTGAGAAAGACCACCTTGCTTTCGGCATCGGTGGCGATCACGCCGTCGCCGATACTGCTCAGCGTGGTCTGCAGCCAGTCCCGGGCGACGCGGGTCCGTTCTTCACTCTCGGCCAGTTGCCCGATCAGTTGCTGACGGCGGTTGGTGGCCCGGGTGATGGCGGCGGTGGAAAGCGCGAGAAGCACAAACAGGCCCAGGCTTCCTAGGGTACTTACCAGTCCGAGTCGCTGAGCCGCCACCCGGACGTCCTCCGAATAACGGCGCGAACGCTGCAGAGATGCCTGCTTCATTTCGTCAACGATCTCGCGGATCTGGTCCATCAGGACGCGGCCGCGGTCACTCAGCACCAGGTTGAGCGCGGCATCCGGCCCCTGGCTGCGGCGCACGTCGATGGTCTCGCGCAGTTCCTCCAGCTTCATCTGCACCAGCGGTTCGAGCAGAATGACGCGGCGGCGCTGGTCCGGGCGCTCACGGACGAGGTCATTGAGGCGTTTGACGATTTGCGGGAGTTGGGCGAGGGCCTGACGATAGGGGTTCAGGTACCGCTCGCGATCGGTGAGCAAATAGCCGCGCTGGCTGGTTTCAGCGTCCTTAAGCGTAGACAGCAGCGCTTCGGCATCGACGCGAACGCTCTCGGAAACCTGCAGAGCCTGCGTGCTGACCGTGTAGGCGCCCCAGGTTTGATAGGCCAGCCCCCCGATGGCGAGCACCACCAGGAGCGCCAAGCCGAGCGACAGCAGCTCGATGGTTTGGGGTAAGGTCGACCGTCGGTCCATTACAGCGACACCAGTGTACCGAGAGTCCCCATGCTAGCCTAAGACTTTCGCATGGCTAAACTTTCCGTTCGTGATCTTTCCCTTTCCGGTAAGCGCGTGTTCATTCGCGTCGACTTCAACGTGCCCCTGGCGGCCGGCGGCAAGGAAATCACCTCCGACAAGCGCATTCGAGCGTCGTTGCCCACGATTCAGTATTGCCTGGAACAGGGGGCGGGCGTCGTGCTCGCCAGCCACCTCGGCCGTCCGAAGGGGAAGCCGAACGCCGAAATGAGCTTGGCGCCGGTGGCGGCGCGGCTCGCCGAGTTGCTGAAGCAGCCGGTGACGATGGCTCCCGATTGCATCGGCGGCGGAGTCGAAGCGCTGCTGCCCAAGCCCGGCGAAGTGCTACTGCTCGAAAATCTGCGTTTCCATGCGGAAGAAGAGGCCAACGACGCGGCCTTTTCCCAACAGCTCGCCAAGCTGTGTGACCTCTACGTGAACGACGCCTTCGGCTCCGCTCATCGCGCGCACGCCTCCACCGCCGGCATGGTGGCCTTCTGCCAGCAAGCCGCGGCCGGACTGCTGATGGACAAGGAGCTCGAGTACCTCGGCAAGGCGACCTCGAATCCGGACCGTCCCTGCATCGCCATCATCGGCGGCGCCAAGGTCTCCGACAAAATCGAGGTCATCGTCAACCTGCTGAAGATCTGCGACCGCGTGCTGATTGGCGGCGCCATGGCTTACACGTTTCTGAAAGCGCAAGGCCAGCCCACCGGCAAGAGCCTCGTAGAAGAAGACAAGCTCCAGCTCGCCCGCGACCTGATGGCCGAAGCGGGACCGAAACTGTTGCTCCCCACCGATCACGTCGTAAGCGAGAAGTTCGAGGCCAATGCGCCCTTCGAAGTCGTGACGACGATCCCGGAGGGCACCATGGCGTTGGATATCGGCCCCGCCACGGTAGCGGCTTACACGGCCGAAGTAGCGGCCGCCAAGACGATTATCTGGAATGGTCCGATGGGTGTCTTCGAAATGCCGCCCTTCGACAAAGGCACGATGGCGTTGGCGAAGGCCGTAGCCGACTCGACCGCGATCTCGATCGTCGGCGGTGGTGACTCGGAGAAAGCTATTAAGACCTCCGGCCTCTCCGACAAAATCTCCCACGTCTCCACCGGCGGCGGCGCGTCGCTCGAATTCCTCTCGGGCCTGGAACTGCCCGGCGTCGCGGCGCTCAGCAACAAGTAGCTAACGGCGGCTCGCCGGCGGAACAACGCCGTTCATGCGGGCGTAGATCACCATCTGGCCGTAGTGGTCGAAAGCGTGCCATACGGGGACCGAAGCCATGGAGCCGCGCGGCACCTGATTCTTGCCGAAGGCACTGGTTACCGGCTGCGTCAACGTCTTTTCGTCAAGCTTGAGCATGGCCTGATGGGCGTAGGCAAACGAGTCCTTTAGAAACTGGACGATCTGCGCTTTGGTCTTCAGGTTCGCCGGGCCGTTCTCGTTTTGCCCCATGTCGATGGGGTTCTTCTCGCCCCGCATGGCGGCGGCGCAAGCATACATCACCGCTCCGATGTGGGTGGCCTGCTGCGCGAAGGTGCGCGCGGTCTTGAACTCGCCATTTGTCGGCGCGAAGCCGAACTTCGCTTCCGGCATGGCTTCCACCAGCGGCAACAGCTCGCTTTCCACCATCTTCAAATCGCCGTCATAGATCTTGGCCACCGCGCTGGTTTGCGCCGACGCGAGCCCGACGATTCCCACCGCCAAAACACATAGCTTGAGCATGGACTCGATTGTAGCGCTGCTAAACTCGGCTCTATATGCATCGCTGGTTGTGCCTGGTCCTTTCTACGCTCCTTGTTTTTCCTCAGGAACGGTCGCAAAGCGGCTTGGAACTGGTCGCCGCGCGCCCCATGGTGGCGCAGCCCGAACGGGCGCCCAAGGCGATGATTGCCTGCGTGCATCCGCTCGCCACCGAAGCCGGCTTGGCCATTCTCAAAGCGGGCGGCAACGCCATTGACGCGGCGGTCGCCGTGGGTGCGGCACTGGCGGTGCTGCATCCGGAAGCAGGCAACCTGGGCGGCAGCGGCTATCTGCTGGTGGCGATGCGCGACGGGCGAACCGGCGTCATCGACTACGGCGGGGTGGCGCCTGGCTCGTCGAAGCCCGGTATGTTTGCGACGCCGGTAGAAGCGAACCTCGGCTATAAGTCCGTGGCGGTGCCGGGAACACCGGCCGGTCTCGGGCTCGCGCACGAGAAGTTCGGCAAGCTGCCATGGAAGAAGGTGCTTGAGCCGGCCTATCGGCTGGCGAAAGAGGGCTTCCCTGCTTCCCTGCGCATGGAACTGATTCTGAAGCTGCAGGTACCGGTGATGAAGCAGTATCCGGAGACCGCGAAGCTGTTTCTGCATGGCGACGAAACGCCGCTCAAGCAGGGCGAACATGTGGTGCAACCGGAGCTCGCGCAAACCCTGGCGCGGCTGCGCAAGGACGGTTGGCGCGAGTTCTACCAGGGCGAGACAGCGCGACGCATCGCCGCCGACATGGCGGCCAACGGCGGCTACATCACCTACGACGACATGAAAGGCTACGAAGCGAAGTTCCTGGAGCCGCTGAAGACGACCTATCGCGGCTATCCGGTGCTGACCACGCCGCCGAGTTCATCCGGCGGATCCGCGCTGGTGGTGGCGCTGAATGTGCTGGAACGGCACAAGCTGGCGGTGGGCAGCGAGGGCTCCGCGCGCGCGCGGCATCTACAAGTGGAGGCGCTGCGGCGCGGCTTTCAAGCGCGCCGGCAGATGATGGACGAAGGCACCCTCACCTATGAGGAAGCCATCACGAAGGCTTATGCGCAGAAGGTGGACGGCAACCTTGCGGAAGACCGGGCGACGCCGCAGCAGCGCGGCCGCACGACCGACAACGAGTCCAACGACACTACGCACTTCACCGTGGTCGACATGGACGGCAATGTGGTGACCAACACCTACACGCTGAGCGGGTTCTACGGCTCGCAAGTCGTCGCCAAAGGGACCGGCGTGCTGCTGAATAACCACATGAGCGTCTTTTCGAACCGGCCCGGGCGGCCGAACACCGTGGCACCGGGCAAGCGCTACGCCTCCACCATGTCGCCGACGATCATTCTGCGGCCCGATGGCGCGCCGTGGGTGGCCTTCGGCACGCCCGGCGCAGCCACGATTCCCAGTACGCTCTTCCAAATTGTGTCGAATATTGTCGATTTCAAGATGTCGCTGCGGGATGCGCTCGAGTTTCCCCGGATCCACTTCGACCTGGTGCCGAACCGGATCGA
This sequence comes from Bryobacteraceae bacterium, assembly GCA_044226365.1. Classification (GTDB taxonomy): domain Bacteria; phylum Acidobacteriota; class Terriglobia; order Bryobacterales; family Bryobacteraceae; genus JALHNI01. The sequence continues at coordinate 13,989 of JBGAHE010000067.1, read as the reverse complement.
CGCCGAGCCGGCGGCCCTGGTCTACGACGTCGCGGAAAAACTGACTCAGATGGGGCACACGCTGAATCCGAAGCTGAGGTCGCAGGGCGATGTGCAGGCGGTGATGATTGAGGAAGGCTCGAACTGGCGGGTCGGGTGGAGCGACGGACGCCGGGGCGGCTCGGTGAAGGGATATTAGGCTCGCCTAAAAACCAAAGGGACCGGCCTTCCGGCCGGTCCAAGCGAGACAGACTTCGTTTGATGTTAGGAGGAGCTAGAACGGAAAGTCGTTTTTGCGGGGCTGGGTCTGCGCCATCACGGTCTTCAGGTAGCGGTACGGATTGACCGGAGCGCCGCTCACATGGACTTCGTAGTGGACATGAGGACCGGTCGCGCGGCCGGTGGCGCCGGAATATCCGACGATTTCCCCCTTGCGCACTTCCTGACCCACCAGATACGCCACCTTCGAGAGGTGGCCGTATAGAGTTTCAAGACCATTGCCGTGGTTGACGACGACCGCGAGGCCGTAGCCGCCATTCCAGCCGGCCACCGTCACACGACCATCGGCCGTGGCTCGGACGGGGGTACCGATATTGACGACAATATCAACACCCGGATGAAATTCGCCGAGGCCCGAGAAAGGATCCCGTCGCATGCCGAAGAAGCTGGTCAGCTGGCCGTTCACAGGCCAAAGCGCCGGCATCGCGTCAGGGCTGGCAAAGTTCATGCCAGGCCGCGACCGCCGCAGCGAGGTGAAGTTAATGGACTTGAGATAGCTGTATTGTTCGACGGACTCGGCGATCGTGGGGACCAGACGGCCCTCGTTCACCAGGCTGGCGCCGCCAAAACCGGATCCAGTCGCGCCACGGCGCTGAATGCCATAAGCGCTCGAGACTTCCATCGCAAACAACTGCAGGGTCGCCATTTGCTGGGACTGCACACTGTTTTGTTTTTGGAGATTCTGATAGCGGTCCTGAAGCGACTCCAACTGCGAGCGCATCACGTTGTAATTGCTGACTTTCCACCACATGCGGACGTAGCTCGAAACCATGCCGGCTAACGTCACAAACCCGAAAAGGGCTAAAGCAAAAACACCATAAAGGACCGTGTGGGGTACGTGGATTCGACGCAAACGCCCGTGTAGGGAATGGGCGAGGACCACGATGAAATACGGTTGCTGCAAAAAAACTCCCAGATATGCCCGCGTGGGGCGTATTCTCAGAGCGGCACGCTGGCCAGCTCAGTTCGATCCCTTCGCCCGGCCTCTCCTACCGAGTGACGAATTTACGAGAAATTGGGACGCCGCCGACAGCATTGTAAGCCTGCCAGCGAATCCTTAGATATTAACAGAGCCGCAACAGGTGTGTCAACCTGACCCAGTACTGTGGCACCCCTCGACCCACCGAGACGGAAACAATTGTAAAACATGGGGTTATGGCCATTAAACTGCCTCAATAGCGGGGTACTAGACGATCGATTTGCAGGCTCCACGCATCGATCCCGCCTGTCATGCTCCTTACGTTTTCCACACCCTGCTGACGCAGCCAATTGGCCACATTCAAGCTCCGCATTCCGTGGTGGCAATAGACCACCAACTCGCCGCGGTCGGTGAGACGCTCCACGTCCGCCAGGCGTTGTGGAATCGTGTTCATCGGGATGAGTTCGGCCCCCGGCAGATGACAGATCGCGTGTTCGAAGGGCTCGCGGCAATCGAGCAACACCACGGCCTCGCCGGCATCGAGCTTCTTCTTCACGTCGGCGGCGCTGATTTCGAGGTTCATCGCTCCAAGATACAATCATCGGAGAATGCTTCGCTTGTTGGCCGTGGCCTTATTGGCTCTGCCCCTCCCTGCTTTGGACTCCGTATGGTTAGAGACGTTCGATCAGGTGTGGCAGTTAGTGCAGGAAAAACATTGGGACCCGGCCGAGCTCGAGCGCTCCGGCTGGACCGCGCTCAAGGCCGAGTACCGGCCCAAGGTCGCCGCGGCAAAAACACCGGGTGAGGCGCGCCGCTACATGCGCGAGATGATCCAGCGGTTGAAGCTCTCGCACTTCCACATCTCCGGCGGCGACGCAGCCGAAGAGATGATCTCCTACGGCGACGGCCGCCCGCCGTTCGACGTCGCGATCATCGACGGCAAAGCCTGGACCTGGAAGCCGGAACCGGGCTCGCCCGTGAAGCCGGGTTGGGAGATCGTGAGCGTCCACGGCCAGCCGATCGCCCCTTCGCTGCAACGCCTGGCCCAGACCAGGACCGGCGCGATGCTCGTCGCCCGCCAGCGCGCGCTGGTGCTGTCACGCTTGAGCGGCGAGGCTGGAGCCACGGTCGAAGCCGGCCTGCGTCCGCCCGATGGCGCGCTGCAACCGGTATCGTTCAAGCTGCTCGCGCCCAAGGGGCAAACCGCGCAGTTCGGCTTTCTGCCGCCCATGCCGATGTCGATCGAAACGAAGCGCTTGAACGACGTAGGCTACATCTCGTTCAACGTCTTCCTCGAGCCGGTCCGGCTGAGCCCGGCGTTCGAGTCGGCCGTGAAGGGCTGCCAGGGGACCTGCCGCGGCTTCGTCGTGGACCTGCGGGGGAATCCCGGCGGGATTGGCATTCTGGCCATGGGCCTGGCCGGCTTCTTCGTTCGCCAGCCGGATCAATACCTCGGAACGATGCTCCGGCGCGATTCGAAGCTGCGCTTCACGGTGAATCCGCGGGCCGAAATCTACGATGGTCCGCTCGCGATTCTGATCGACGCCGGCACCGCCTCCACGGCCGAGATCATGGCCGGCGGCCTGCAGGACTTAAAGCGCGCGCGCATCTTCGGCTCCCGGAGCATGGGGGCGGCCCTGCCCTCGGTGATTCAACGCCTGCCCAACGGCGACCTATTCCAGTACCCGGTAGCGAATTACGTCTCGCGCAACGGCAAACAGCTGGAAGGCGAGGGCGTGGTGCCGGACGAAGTCGTGAACTTAACACCCGCCGGCCTCGCCGCGGGTGACCCGGTTTTAGACGCTGCGCTAAAGTGGATTCATGCGCAGAAGAGCGTTCCTTCGTCTATCCGCCGTTAGCCTGGGTGCCGGTTGGCTGCACGCGCTCGAGCCCACCGGGGCTTCGATCGTCGACCGATTCGTGTCCGTCACCGGCGGCAAGGCCGCTTACGACAAAGTCGTCAGCGAAGTCGCCGAAGGCACCGTCAACATGCCGGCTCAGGGCGTCACCGGCAGCGTCAAAGTGATCAAGAAGGGCGGCAACGCCTACACCGTCATCGAGATCCAGGGAATCGGCAAGATGGAAGAGGGCGTGGTGAAGGGCGTCGCCTGGGAAAACAACAAGATCATGGGCGCCCGCATTCGCACCGGCGAAGAGCGCGACGTCCACGTGCGCAACGCCGCCATCGACCTCGACCATCAGTGGCGCAAGTACTTCGCCAGCGCCGAACTCACCGGCAGCGAAGTGGTGAGCGGCGACGATTGCCACAAAGTGGTGCTCAAGCCCCGCACCGGTGAGCCGGAAACCCGCTTCTTCAGCAAAAAGAGCGGTCTGCTCGTCAAGATGACCACCGTCATGCCCACGCAGATGGGCCCCATGCCCATGGAAAGCACGATGAGCGACTACCGCGACGTGCAGGGCGTAAAGCGTCCCTTCAAGCTCGGCGTGAACGCCGGCGGTCAGGCCGCCGAGATGATCTTCACCAAGTACTCGATCAACGCCCCGGTGCTGGACAGCGCGTTCGCCATGCCGGTCGAGGTCTCCAACCTGGCCGCGAAACCCGCTAAGTAGCGGGCCCTAGCGGCACATGAAGTCGAGCGATTGGGTCAGCATGCCCTTCATCTCGGTGCGCTTGACGACGGCATCGAGAAAGCCGTGCTGCAATAGGAACTCGCTGCGCTGGAAGCCCTCGGGCAACTTCTGACGGATGGTCTGCTCGATCACTCGCGGACCGGCAAAGCCAATCAGAGCGCCGGGCTCGGCAATGTTCAGATCGCCCAGCATCGCGAAGCTTGCAGTAACGCCGCCGGTGGTGGGATCGGTGAGCACGCTGATGTAGGGAATGCCGGCTTCATCCAGCCGCATCAGGCCAGCGGAAATCTTCGCCATCTGCATCAGCGAGATGGCGCCTTCCTGCATCCGGGCTCCGCCCGACGCCGAAATGACGATCAGCGGATGCTTCTCGGCGAGCGAACGGTCAATGGCGCGGGCAATCTTTTCGCCCATCACCGCGCCCATGCTGCCGCCGATGAAGCGCAGTTCGAGCACACAGATGTTCACCATGCGTCCGTTCATCTGGCCGCGCGCGGACACGATGGCGTCGCGCAGGTCGGTGGCCTTCTGCATGGATTCGAGGCGAGCCGTATAGGGCTTCGAGTCCACAAAGCCGATCGGGTCAGTGGACGTGAGCGTTTCGTCGAACTCTTCGTAGTCGCCGTCGAACAGCAATTCGAGGCGCGCGCGGGCATCGATGCGGAAGTGGTGCCCACACTTCGGGCAGAGATGCAGATTCTTTTCGAGCTCCTGCCGGAAGATCACCTGCCGGCACCCTTCGCACTTCACCCAGAGCCCTTCCGTTAGAACGGTACGGTTATCGGCCGGTGAAGTCGTTACCGAGGGCTTGTCGCGTTTCCACCAACTCATGCGTCCTTCAGTCTACCGTGATCACAGCTCAAGTTCGAAGAAGAGGGCGTCGGGCACCGGCATCTGGTTGTACCGCGGGATCCGGCGGAAGCCGAGCCGTTCGTAGAGCGCAATGGCTGCGGACATGCCTGGCAGCGTGTCCAGCAGCAGCCGTCGATACCCCATTTCGCGGGCAGCATCGGCCGCGGCGCGCACCAGATTCTCGGCAATTCCCTGCCCTCGGAAGGGGGGACGAACATACAGGCGCTTCATTTCGGCGGCGTCCTCGAGCGCGCGTAACGCGACGCAGCCGGCCGGCTCGCCCGCCACTTCCGCCTGCAGCACGGTGAGGTAGAAGTCGCCCAGCGTGGCGAGTTCCTGTTCGAAACTGCTAAAGCAGATCGGAGCGTCGATGGCGGCCTGATACTCGCGGAAGAGCGTCCGCACCACTTCCCAGTCGGAGGCGGGGCGGATCTGCGTCATCCCCGGAACCCTTCCCAGACATGCGCGGAGAATCGCTTGAGCACCTGGAACCCGAAACGTTCATACAAGCGGACCGCGCCCGCGTTCGAAGCCGTCACCGTCAGCGTGACCGACTGGCAGCCCGCGCGCCTCAGCGCCTGCAGCGAGTAGCGCAGCATCTCGTAACCCAAGCCCTCGCCGCGCGCCGGCGTCGCCGTACAGAGCTGCGTGATGTGGCCCACGCCCGGCCCCACAATACTCGTCAGGCACAAGCCGCTGAACTGCCGCGACAGCGCATCGAGCGCAATGCAGGACGCCGACTCCTGAAAGGCGCCGCACCCCGGATACTGCACGATGTTCATCAGGAAACGGCGCGCTCCGCTCGGGCTGCGGTACTGGTCGTTGATGTGGGAATCCACGTGCTGCCGGTAGCTTTCGCTGATCAGTTGCGACGCTTCGTCGGACCGGCGCTCGCTCCAACGGTCCAGCAAATAGCGGGAACTGGCGCGGCCCGGTTCGAACAAATCGATCGCCGTAAGGTCCAACAGCATAAACAGGCGCGGGTACTCCTGCACCTGCGCCGACATCGGGAAATAGGTACCCACCGGCCGCGAGTCGCGGAACATGAGCAACTGCGACTCGATCCGCCGGACGCCGGGCTGCCGCGCGAGCGTCGTGATGGTGGCATGCAACAGCATCCGTTCGTGCTCGGGCGTGGCATAGGCATGGCGGACGTAGAGGTCGCCCACCAGCCCCTTGTGATCTTCGCAGACGTAGTAGGAATAGCCGACGAGTTGTCCGTCGACGCGGAGGCCGATGCCTTGCAGCGCTCGCATCTCCACGAAACGCTCCACCAAATCAGCGGAAGAGCGGAAGTCCCAGTAAAGGCGCTGCCGCCAGACGTCGACCTCTTCGCGCAATAAGCCTTCGATTTCGCTGCCGCGGACGTGTCCGAGATCTACTGTCTCGACACGGGGGGATTGTGGCAAAGCCGCCATGCGTTCTATTTACTATACGGGATCACCTTACCCGCAGCTCCGTCAATTGGCGTGGGCTCAGGCGGCAGGCGCTAAGGTCCGGCAGCGGGGCGCCCACGCGGCTCAGATTGAGCAAGGCGGGGTAGAAGCAAGGTTGTTGGGCGAGAGCGCGAGCGAAGTCCTGCCGGGCCGGCTGCAGTTGGCCCAGCAGGGCGAGGGCGGTGCCCCGGTTGGTGAGCGCGCCGGGGTCGCCGGGCCGTTCGGCGAGCGCGGCGCCAAACTCGCGCAGGGCATCGGCAGGGCGTTGCAGTTCCAGATAGATTCGGCCGCGTTCGGAGGTCGCGCGCGGATCGTTGCCGAGCAGTTGCAAAGCAGCCTCCGGCGGCAGAACGCGCGCCATCTGGATGCGCGGCCGCAGTTTGTCCGGCGAGCCCGCCACAGTATCGCGCCACAGCGAATCGGCACTGGCGAAAACCTGGCTGCGCGACGCGGTCATCAGCGCGAGCACCGCGCCCAACGCCGCAATCTGCGGACGCGTGAGGTGAGCGAGCAACCCCACCCCGGCGGCGAAGCATGCTCCCGCCAGATACATGCGACGATCGGCCGCCAGATCGTCAATGGGCAGGAGCGTCGACGTCGGCGCGAGAAACAGCAGCCCCGCTGTCCACCAGAATGCCGACTTCGGCACTTTGCGCCAGGCAAGCACGAGCCCGGCCAGCAGCAGCGCCCAGGCCAGCGCCGCGAGCCAAGGGACGATGGCCAAATCAGGATCGAAGTTCAGGCCGATCGGCAGTACCAGCAGACGGCAGTAGCGCCCGATCACCTGACCTTGAGCCAGCGCATAGTCCCACGGCGAACGGGCCACGTCGAAGCCCGCGCCCGAGCCGGCGATCCGGGCCGTCGCCAGCAAACCCCGGACGCCGGTCGCCAGCGCCAACGCCCACATGGCCGCCAGCGGACCAGCTAGCAGACGCCGCTGCATCCACGCGAGCAGAGTGAAGAAAAGCGGCAAGGCGACGGCTTCCTCCTTCGCGGCTAGCGCCAGGCCGGTCGCGACCACCGCCAGCCAAGGCCGCTCGCGCACCCAGGCGCTAATGGCCGCCCAGGAACAGAGTCCGCAAAGGACGGAGCTGCGCGCGAAGACATAGGCGACCGGCTCCGTCTGCAGCGGGTGCAAGGCGAAGACCGTAGCGGCGAGCAAGGCGGCCGGCCCGGGCAGCAGGCGGGTGAGCGCGTCATAAGCGAAAGCGATCGCCGCCAGATGCAGCAGCAGGTTCACCAGATGGAAGCCGAACGGCGCGTCGCCATGGAGCTGGAAGTTCGCCCACAGCGTGAGATTCGTCAACGGGCGGACCCGTCCCGCAAGGTCGGTGAGACCGCCGGGAGTGGTGAAAGCGGGGTCGTCCAGCAGGGAAAGGTCGTCGAGATAGAAGCCGCCGGCGAGCGCCGGAGAAAAGGCCAGAGCCGCCGCCAGGATCAGCAGCAGCATCGGCCGAAGAGCTGGATGCCAGGATGCTATGCTCTCTAGTCTAGCCGTGAGCCAAAGACCGAAGACCGCCGCCGATCGCAAGGCCCGCCTTGCGCGCATTCTCGAACAGCTCGATCGTCTTTATCCCAACGTCGAGTGCGCCCTAACGCACCGCAATCCCTGGGAATTGCTGGTGGCCACCATCCTCTCCGCCCAATGCACCGACGCGCGGGTGAATCTGGTGACGCCGGGCCTGTTCGCCAAGTACCCCACCATGCGGGACCTGGCCGCCGCCAGCCTCGACGAACTGGGCCAGGACATCCGCTCCACCGGCTTCTACAACAACAAAGCGAAGAATATTCAGGGCGCCGCGCGCGTCATTCTGCGCGACTTCGGCGGCGAGGTACCGCAGACGATGGACGAACTGCTCACCGTGCCCGGCGCCGCGCGCAAAACCGCCAATGTGGTCTTGGGCAGCGGCTACGGCATCGCTTCGGGCATCGTGGTCGACACGCACATGGTGCGTCTCTCGCGGCGGCTCGATCTCACCAAGGAATCCGACCCCGTCAAGATCGAACGCGACCTCGTGAAAATCATCCCCCAGGACCGCTGGATCGCCTTTTCCCACCAGATGATCCATCACGGGCGCGGTCTGTGCACGGCCCGAAATCCGAAGTGCGCAGAATGTCCAATTTCTCCGGACTGCTATGCTGCCGACAAGACCGTTTAATGGTAGACTGAGTGCTGTTGGCCAGGTAGCTCAGTTGGTAGAGCAGCGGACTGAAAATCCGCGTGTCGGGGGTTCAATTCCCTCCCTGGCCACCACCCCTCAACCCCTCTAACCCTCCCCAACTCGCAGAAACCCCAGAGCCTTCAATTGATGCCCTGGAGTTTCGGCGAGCGTCTACACGGCGAAACCCTTATTACAGCTTCAATAAAATTCCTTCCTTTGCGTCACTCGCGCGTTGACATCGTCAAGTTCATATTATATATAATTTATATTCAGCCCCGGATGTAGCTGCCTCCCGTCGCTTCCAAAATCCAAAACCTCTGATTCGAAAGGGATTCGTGTCGATGTACACTCGCGTTCTGTTGACTCTCCTGTTCGCGCTGGCCGGTCTCTCGGCCCAAACCATCACCGGCGTCCTGGTCGGCACTGTGGTGGATCCCAGCGGATCAGCGGTGGCGAAGGCTCAGATCTCCGTCCGCCAGCAACGAACCGGCGAGACGCGAAGCGCCGAGACGAATGACACCGGCGCGTTCGTTGTGCCGGCCCTGCAGCCGGGGGTCTACACCCTCTCCGTCAACGCCCCCGGCTTCCGCGGCTACGAGCGAAAAGACATCGTCCTCACCTCCGGCTCCCGGGCCAGCGTGGGACCGGTGGAGTTGGCCCTCGGCAATACGTCCGAAAAGGTGACCGTCTCCGCCGAAGGCGCCACCGTCCAGACGGCGAGTGCCGAGAACTCCGCCCTGCTGTCCTCCAACCAGATTGGACAGATTTCCGTGCGTGGCCGCGACGTCGTCTCCATGCTGCGCATCCTGCCCGGCGTACAGCAGACAGGCCAGTCGGATTCGCTCGGCGGACAATCCGGCACGTCGAGTCCGCAGATCGCCGGCACGCGCAACGGCATGAATACCTTCAGCCTGGATGGGCAAGTCTCGAGCGACGCCGATGCCACTCAGAATCACACCAGTTCCATCAGCATGGACGCCATCGAAGAAGTGAAGGTGCTGATCAACACGATGTCAGCTGAATACGGCCGCAACTCGGGTGGCTACATCAGCATCGTTTCGAAGTCCGGCACGCGCGACTTCCACGGCAGCGCTTCCTGGTTCAAGCGCCATGAGACGTTCAACGCGAACAACTTCTTCAACAACCGCAACAACCTCGGCCGCCCCCTGTACCGCTACAACACGTTCAGCGCGACGCTTGGCGGGCCCATCTACGTTCCCGGCAAGTTCAACCGCAATCGCGACAAGCTCTTCTTCTTTTACGCCCGCGAGGACTGGCGCATCAAGGAGCCGGTCTCCGCCTCGCGCACCACGATGCCCACCGCGCTCGAACGCATCGGCGACTTCTCGCAGACGCTCGACCTCAACCAACGGCTGATCGCCGTTCGCGACCCCTCCACCAATCAGCCCTTTCCCGGCAACGTCATTCCGCCCAGCCGCGTGCACAACGAAGGTTCGGGCATCCTGAAGCTGTTTCCGCTGCCGAACATCACCGACCGCGCCATCACGGCGGGCAATTTCAATTACCAGTATCAGGACGTGCGCGAAGTCCCGAAGACGATGAACCAGTTGAAGCTCGACTACAACCTCACGCCAAGCGACCGGATCACGGTCCGCGGGCGTACCTGGTACTCCGATACGCGCGGTTTCACGCCCGCCGCGGCCGTCAGCTCTAATTGGAATCAGCTTTATTACCACTACCAGTACACCGAAGACAGCGTGCTGCTGAGTTACAGCAAGACGCTCAACCCGAATATGGTGAATGAGTTTGTGGGCAGCATCCGCAAACTGGGCGAGAAAGGGCCGCCGCAATCGCCCAACGCGCTGGACCCGGTAACGCGTTCCAAGGTCGGGCTCGGCAACCTGCCCCAGTTGACGCCTTCGGTGAATCCGCTCGGCATCATCCCCGCGGCGACCTTTGGCGGAGTGACGTCCGCCCCTACCATCGCCTATGATTCCCGCTTCCCGATCAACGCCGGCGACACGCGCTGGTCCCTGGCGGATAACTTCACCTGGACGCGCCACAAGCACACGTTTAAGGCCGGCTTCTACTATGAGAAGAACTACTCGAACGAAGGCTGGCGCGCGTCCGGGCGCGCCGCTTTTGGTGGCGCCTTCGACTTTTCGCGCGACGTCAATAACCCGCTCGACACCAACTACGCCTTCTCAAACGCCGCGCTGGGCGTCTTCGCCAGTTACACCGAGTCGAGCGCGCGCAACGCGGGCTTGGGCACGAACTACTTATTCGAATGGTTCGGCCAGGATACCTGGCGAGTCACTCGGCGCCTGACGCTCGACTTAGGCTTGCGCTTCTCGCTCTATTCACCTTGGCTACTGCGCGACGGGCAGAACGGCGCCTCCTGGGTGCAACAACGCTGGGATCCCGCCAAAGCCGTCCAACTCTTCCTGCCGGCACTCAATCCCGCCGGGCAGAGAGTGGCCGTAAATCCGCAGACCGGCGCCTTCATGCCGGCCACACTGATCGGCGCCGTGGTCCCCGGCTCGGGGGATCCTTACAACGGCACCGTCCTCGGCACGGACGCCAGCTACCCCAACGGCTGGCGCGATCAGCGGCCGCCTCAAGTCCAGCCCCGCGTCGGCTTCTCCTACGATCCCTTCGGCAATGGCAAAACAGCCATTCGCGGTGCCGCCGGCATCATGCTGCAAAGCCAGATCAACTCCGGCTATATCTTCGGCGACACCACCACCAGCCCGCCGATTATCCAAACGCCCGTCATCTACTACAGCACGATCGACACCTTCCGCAGCGCCGCCGGTTATAACTTCCCGCCCAGCTTTATGGCTTCCTGGGAGAAGACTTACAAAGACCCCAAAGTCTATAGCTGGTCGTTCGACGTGCAGCGCGACATCGGCTGGAGCACGATTCTCAAGGTCGGCTATATGGGCAACGTCGGACGCCACCTGATTCAGGTGCGCGACCTGAATGCGATTCCCTACGGCACCCGCTTCCAGGCCTCGAACGCCGATCCGGCCAATCCGTCACGTCCGCTGCCCGACACGTTCCTGGTACCGTACAAAGGCTTTTCCACCTTGTCGCTGGCCGAGAACTCCGGCATCTCGGACTACAATGCCCTGCAGGTAACAGCGGACCGCCGTTTCTCCCGCGGCCTGCAGTTTGGCCTCGCCTGGACCTTCTCGAAAACGCGCAATTACTCGGATGGCGCGGCTCGCGTGCCGATGTTCTTTGACGCGCACAAGTGGCTTTACGGCCGGTCCGGCAACGACCAGACGCACGTCGTGGTGCTGAACTTCATCTGGGACGTGCCGAAGGGCAGCCGTTGGGTGAATCACGCCGTCACGCGAGCCGCGTTCGACAACTGGCAGTTATCTGGCATCGCTTCGTTCTATAGCGGCAGCCCTCTCTCGGTGAGTTACTCCACCGTCGACGGGGCGGACATCGCGGGCGGCGGCGACGTCGGCGTGCGCATCAACATGAATGGCGATGCTCAGCTTGGCCGCGGGGAGCGCAACTTCTACCGCTTCTTCAACACCAGCGTCTTCAGCCGTCCCGCGCGCGGCGACATCGGCAACGCGCCACGTGACGTCTTCCGTGGCCCGGGCGCCTCCAATTGGGATCTCTCCCTCTTCAAGAACTTCCCAATCGGTTCGGAGCGGCGCATCCTGCAATTCCGCGCCGAGTTCTACAATGCGTTCAACCACACGCAGTATTCGGCGGTCGACACCGCCGCGCGCTTCGACCTCAACGGGAACCAGGTCAACAGCCGCTTCGGTCAGATCACCGGCGCCCGCGACCCACGCATTGTCCAACTCGCCTTGAGCTTCAAGTTCTAAGTGGCCCGCCGGCAGGGCGCGGGTTCGAGTGACCCGCACCCTGCTCCGAGGGGTTAGCGAGTCACTGTTCCCGTTGAGAGCGCAAAGGTGTTCAACGGGTTAGACGGAACGACGCCAGCCGCGGTGTTGATCAGCAAGTACGACGGCACGCCCGCTGTGGAAACGCGAGTATAGAAGTCGTACTGAAACTCACGCGTCGAGGCGGTATTTAGATCGATCGTGCCCCGGCGGCAATCGCTGTTCACGGTGTACATCCCGACGTTGCTGTACAGCTGATAGTTGGTGGGAGGGGGGAACGGGCTGGCCCCACCCTGGGGCGGTGCCGGAAGGTCCGGAGTTACCGTGAGCGAGCCACGGTTCAGCCAACTGGGAAGCAGCGGCGGACCCACTGCAATCGTGCCGGTCGTGGACGGACCGATACCACTGAGGGAGAAGCGATAAATCCCATTCAACAGGTCAATCGGCGCCACGCCGGCGGGACAACCCGGCAAGGCAGGCCACGCTGTGCCCGCGCTAGCCGGGGATGCGGTGGGAGGAATGCCACTGGGCACCGGCGGGTAACCCGTCGACCGCAGATTGATCACCGTCCCGAATCCGGCCGCCGTACCCACCGTGAAGTCAAATTGCACGGGAAAGAAACCCAGATTCATAAAGATCGTCCCCTGAGTGCACGCCGGATTGCTGAATACGTACTGGCCTGTCCCGTTGTCCGTGCGAGTGACAGTAAAGCCGGTACCGGAGGTAGAGACGTGGGTCGCAATAATCGTGAGCCAGCCGTTACCGAACGGCCTGGAGGTAGCGGTCATGAGCCCGGCAATCGTCGAAGCGCCAACCTCCGCCCGCCCGGAGCCGACCGACGGCGCGGTGGCACTGAACGCGAACGTATTAGTGGGATTGGTAAACGGATCACTCACGCACTGCGCGAACGCCGGTATCGCACAAATTAGCGTACTCGCAATCCACACGGACGACAAAGACAAGCAACTTCTCATCTGGTGTACTCCTCAACTTAAGGTTTGTCTACAGCAAGAATGCTGAACTCGTTGGGAGCTACCGAGTAACAGTACTCCTGGAATTCAACTGTGAGGAAGCCTACCATACGTAATGTTACTTTCATATAAAAAATATCTGAATGTAGAAAGATACAGTACCGGTACAGGACGATTGAAATCGATCAGTAAGTTATTCACTTAGATGTGGAGTATGTTGCGAATTTATTGTCTTGTGACGTGAATTACTGCATCAACGACGCCGTCTGACTGCGGCCAACAGAATCGAAAACGTCACCACAGTTAGGTAGCAGCGAGGACTCTTTGATGGCTAATCGTTCAGCAGGTAAGAAATATGGCAAGTCCCCACAAATCGCACAGAATCCCCACGCTAAGATCGACCGAGTGTTCGCTTCAGCGACACATTGGCGTAACGATTCTCAGCAGCCCAAGCGCCCACCAGTAACCCGTGGAGGATAAGCACCGCCGCGAGGTGCGCGGCGGCAACGAACGCAGGTCGCGGCGTCTGGGACCCGTGCCGGGAAGCATTCGTCGCCTAACGGCGTCGAGACAATCGAGGGCCCTTCGCCCGCTGCACCCAGCAACGGCGGATCCTGGTGCCGTAGTGGGCCAGATCGAGCCCGCGCGTGGCCTCCCGCGCGGCCTCGAGCGCAGAGCAGGTGGTTCGATGATGAATCTCAGCGCCAGACGGGGCATCTCATACGGGTGACGCGAGGGCGCCCGGCTCCGGAGTCCGAACGAGCCGAATTTGCCCCCGGCATGAGACAATAACGGTTTAGGCGTCGTTGTTGCGCCCTTTGGAGGTATTTGCAGAATGCCGGTACCCATCTCCCAGATGTGGACGGTGGCCAGCTACATCATTCAGCAGAAGCTGCGCGGTCGCGAACGCTATCCGCTCGTGCTGATGCTGGAGCCGCTTTTCCGCTGCAATCTCGCCTGTGCGGGTTG
>JBGAHE010000066.1:0-42448 GCA_044226365.1 Bryobacteraceae bacterium | reverse complement strand
TCGATGCTGCCGTTGAAGCGTCCGTGATTCTGGTGCCGCCGGCAGGTGGCGAGCAAGTGGACTTCCGGGTTTTGATCCAGGAATTCCTGGATGGCGGGTATCCCCTGTCGAGGGGATTCCAGATAGTCGAGACGGAACTCGAGAAAGGTCTCGCCCGCTTCCACTTCGCGCTTCGCATGGCTCAAAAGCTTGCGAGGATCCGAGAAACCGAGGGCGATGCAAACACGGGGCAAGGCGGTACGCGAGGGCATAGGACAGAGGCCAAGCATAACATACAGCTATGCTTACAGGCTGGGCGCCTCCGGTTGACCCTCGGCCGGCGGCGGCGCGAGCCGCACTTTCACCTCGTCCAGGATCCGCGCCGTCCGGCTGGTTCCCACCCGATCAACGCCCAGCGACCGCAATTCCAGCAGCTGATCCAGGTTCACCACCCCCTGCCCGGCCTTCACCTTCACATAGGGTTGGCACTTCCGCACCAGGAGTTGCAGATCGTCCGGCGTGGGTCCCAGGGTGGCCGTGCCGGTGGACGCCGTAATCCAATCGACGCTCGACCGTTTAGCGATCTTGCACGCCACCAGCTTCTGCTCCTCGGTCAGCAGCGACGCTTCCAGCATCACCCGCAGCTTGCCGCCTTTTTCGTGGCAGGCTTCGGCCAGTTGCAGCAGTTCATTCTCGATGTATTGAAACTGCCGGGACGCCAACCGCCCCACGTGGATCACCGCTTCCACATCGCGGCAGCCTCGCCGCAGCAGGTCGCGCGCTTCGTAGAGCTTGGTGGCCGTGGTGGCCCAGCCGTGCGGATAGGAAACGACGCTCACCACCGCCACGCCGGTGCCTTCCAACTGCCGCACCGCCACCTCGACGTCGGTGGGCCGCACCAGCAGCACGCCCACCCGGTACTCGGTCGCCACGTCGATCGCCTTCAGCAACTGGTCGTCAGTGGCGTCGGGCGTGAGGAACGTATGATCGATTGACTGGGCGATTTCCTCGTAGGTATAGAGCGGCGCTTCCATCCTGGCTTAGTCTCCCGCCTTCGCCACTCGCGCCCGGGGTCGAGCAAACTCCAGCACGTCCTGCTTCGGCAGCCCGGCCTCAAAGCAGCGGCGGCAGCGCGCCTCGTACATGCCGGCCGCACCCACCACAATCAGATCCTCGGTCTCCACCAGGCGTTGCGTGTGCTTGGCCGGATTGCCACAGCGCATACAAATCGCCAGCGTCTTGGTGATGCTTTCGGCCACGCACAGCAGGTCCGGAATCGGCGCGAACGGACGCCCCATGTAATCGGTGTCGAGTCCGGCGATGATCACCTGCTTGCCCGAGTCGGCCAGTTGCTGCGCCACCCCCACCAGTCCTTCGGCCAGGAAGTTGGGTTCGTCGATGCCCACCACTTGCGTGCGCCAATCGAGCTTTTGCAAAATCTCCGCCGCATCGTTGACGATCTCCGCGTTCAGGCGCAGATCGCTATGGGAGACGATCTCCTGCTTCGAATACCGGTCATCGATGATCGGTTTAAAGACCTGCACGCGTTTGCGGGCGATCTGCGCCCGCCGCAGCCGGCGGATCAATTCTTCGCTCTTGCCCGAAAACATCGGGCCACAGATCACTTCGATCCAGCCCACGCCGCCCGTCATCACATCCATCGCGAATATTCTCCCACGCCACTACCCGCCTTTGCGCCGCTTTTGCCCCCTAGGGACGACGACTTTCGACTCCCCCCCCGTGAGCGCAAAAGCGGGTACTAGCCCCGTTCCCGACCCTGCCGACCTCGCCTAAACCCATCCACCACAGCAACTTACACCTTGCACCGCGCCGGAAAATTTCGTCCTGCCTGCGATAATGAAATTGACAGTCCTCCCCCGGACGTCCCGCCTTGGCCCCGGGAAATGACAAACCCAATCAAATCAATCACTCCCGGGTTCGTTTCGTCAAATTGCCATCCAAATCTGCTACGGTCAAGAAATCCATGCACGGCTCTCATACCCCTCATGCCCGCGTTGTCCGGACCAAGCGCGTCGATCAGACCAATTCCCTGCATGAAATGTTCATGCACTGCCTCCCTGCTTTTGGGGGCGCCTTCCTCCGCCGGATCTACACGATACTCGATACGGCCATCGGCCACGGCTGCCCCCTGACCCTCTCCATCGCCGGCCCGATCACGGTCTCCGGCCAGCACCAGACCTGGCTTCTGCCCCTGCTCGAATCCGGCTGGGTGGCCTACCTCAGCACCACCGACGCCGTCTGTTACCACGACGGCCACCGCAGCCTCCGGGGCTATGAAAAAGGCCCCATCCACGAAGTCCCGATCTTCGGCGACGACGCCTCGCTGCGCGACGAAGGCACCATCCGTGTCACCGACATGGCCTTCCCCGAAGACGTCCTGCTGGACCAGGACCGCTTCCTTTCGGCCCTCCTCCAGGAACCCGAGTTCCAGCACAAGATGACCGGCACCGAGTTCCGGAATCGCCTCGGCGCCCGTTACGCGCGCGAAGAAGCCCGCTCCGGCGTCGAAGAGGGCTTGCTTGCCGCCTGCCACCGTCTGGCAATTCCGGTCTTCGTCGGCGCACCTGCCGATGGCAGCGTCTTCCTCAATTCCATGAAGCTCTGGGCGATGCGCGAAGCCGGCCTGATTCCGCAGCACGCCTTCGATCTCGACCTGCACGCCGAAGTCTTCGAAGCCTGCGCCTACCACCGCTGGGGCCTTTTCGAAAGTGACGCCAAGGCGCTCGCCACGCTCATCCTGGGCGGCGGCGTTCCCAAGAACTATAACCTTCAGCCCGAACCCGCCCTCGGCCAGATCCTCGGTCTGCCGGACGTCCGCGGCTATGAGTTCGACGTCCAGATCGTCACCGCGCCGGTCACCGACGGCTCGCTCTCCTCGTGCTTCCCGGCCGAAGCTGTCACCTGGGGCAAGGTCGACAAAGACACCTACATGACGTCCACCGAGAGCATGCAGGCCGACTACTCCACCGTCCTCCCCTTCATGGTGAAAGCCCTGCTCGACAACCGCGCCCGCTATGCCGCCCTCGCCGAGAAGATGGGCTTCGATGCCCTCGTAGAGAAAGAGCCCAAGGCGCGCGGCTACCTGCGCTCCACCACCGGCTACCGTCTCTACGAACGCCGCGACACCCTCGTCGACCAACTGAAAGGCGCCGTGCGCGACAACGGAGAGTGGCTCCAAGCCAGTCTTCAATATCCGCTCGCGTGATATCCTCTGCCACATGCCGGTCACCCGTCGCGGACTCCTCTCTACCTCTTCGCTCGCGCTCGCCGCTCAAGCCCAGCGCAAACCGGTCGTTGAAAGCAACCAGCCCGAATCGAACCTGCCCGCCGCCGGGCCTACCATTCGCGTCCTCACCATGACGCCATACGAACCGGCCGAACTGGCGCGGATCGTCAAGGCCGGCGGCAACACGAAGGTCGAGATCGACCTCGCCAAATCCCGCGACGAGTTCCGCCTCAAGCTCCGCGACGCCGAAGTCGTCGTCGGCATGCTCAACCGCCAGGAGTTGGACCTCGCGCCCAAGCTCAAGTGGATCCAGGCCGAAGGCGCCGGCATGGAAGGCACCGACAAAGCCGTGATGGCCTCCAGCCTGGTCATCACCAACATGGCGCGCGCCTTCGCCCCCGGCATCGCCGAAACCGGCATCGGACTGCTGCTGTGCCTCACGCGCGGCATCACCACGTATTTCATGCCGCAGTTTGCCAAGCATCAGATGAAGCCCGTGGGCACGGTGAAGTCCGCCCATTACATGGAGCTCGGCGGCAAAACCGCCGGCATCGTCGGGATGGGCGGTATCGGCACCGAGTTCGGCCGCCGCCTGCACTACGGCTTCGGGATGAAGGTGCTCGCCACCGACGCGCGTCCGATGCCCAAGCCGGATTTCGTCGCCGAACTCCACGACCCCGGCTGGTTCATGGAGATGGTTCCCCAAGTCGACGTCCTCATCTCCGCCGCCCCGCACACCCCGCAAACCGAACGCATGTTCAACGAAGCCGTCTTCCGCAAAATGAAGAAGACGGCCTACTTCCTCGGCATGTCGCGCGGCAAGCTCTTCGACGACCTGGCGCTCGTCAAGGCCCTCAAGGAAGGCTGGATCGCCGGCGCCGGCCTGGACGTCTTCCCCGTCGAGCCGCCCCCCGCCGACCACCCCATCTACGACCTGCCCAACGTCTCGATGACCGCCCACACCTCCGGCTGGGGCCCCGAACGGCAGGACCGTCTGGTCGGCGTCATTGCCGAAAACATTCGCCGCTACGCCCAAGGTCTGCCGCTCATCAACGTGGTCGACAAGCCCAAAGGCTACTAGTTTGTCTTGTTTGTAAGTCGCTGAAACTTTAAGTTGACAGGTAACGTTCCGCGCTCGCCATCAGTCTAGAATCAAAGGCATTTACACTCCCCGGACTCTGGCTGTCCGTTATAAAATTCAGAAGTCTCCCCTTGAGAGTGAAAGGAAGGTCCACGTGAGCGATCACCAAGATCTGAAAAAACCGCCCGTCGAGAAACAAGCTGTTTCGCGCCGTGGCTTTGTGCAAGGTGCTGGTGCCGTTGCCGGTGCCACCGCCCTGCTCGAACAGGAAGCCCAAGCCCAAGCATCTGAAAAGTCGGTTGTTCGCGGAGCCACGTCGATCACGCTCAACGTCAACGGCAAGCCCCTGAAAGTCACGGTGGAACCGCGCGAGACTTTGCTGGATACGCTGCGCCACAAACTCGATCACACCGGGGCCAAGCGCGTTTGCGACCGCGGCACCTGCGGTGCCTGCACCATGATCGTCAACAGCAAGGTGGTTTACGGCTGCTCGATCCTCGCGGTGGACGCGGTGGGCAAGAAGATTCAAACCATCGAAAGCCTGACGGCGAACGGCAAGACGCATCCCATCGTCCCAGCCTTCGTCAACCACGATGCGCAACAGTGCGGCTACTGCACGCCGGGCTTCGTGATGGCGGCCAAAGGCTTCCTCGATCGCAACCCGAACCCCACTTACGAACAGGTGAAGGACGGCCTGGGTGGCAATCTCTGCCGCTGCGGCACTTACGTCGGCGTCCGCAAGGCGGTGCTCGAAGCCGCCGGAAAGCTGAAGGGATAAGGAGGCACCATGGCAACTTACACTTGGCCTGAAATGAAGGGCCGCAAAGTCATCGGCCAGCGCCTGTCCCGGCTCGATGGCATCGAGAAATCGAGCGGCAAAGCGAAATACACCTCGGACCTGATGCCCGAAGGCTTATTGCACGGCGTCCTGCTCAGTTCGCCGCACGCCCACGCCATCGTGCGCGCCATCGATATCTCCGCCGCGGAGAAGATGCCCGGCGTGAAGAGCATCCGCGTGGTGGCTGCCGCCGGCACCGAGATTCAATGGGCCGGCGCGGAAATCGCTTACGTGTGCGCCACCAGCGAACCGCAGGCCCGCGACGCCGCCCGCGCCATCAAAGTCACCTACGACGTGCAGCCGCACTATGTGCGCGAAGACAAGATCGCTCGCGCCGGCAATCGCGCCAAAGCGGCCGGCGAACAGGTCACCGGTGACGTAGAAGCTGGCTTCAAGGAAGCCGTCGCCACCGTGGAAGGCGAATACGCCATCCCCGTCATCACGCACTGCTGCCTGGAGCCGCATGGCCAGGTGGTGGAATGGAAGGGCCAGCAGATCAACTACTACCCTTCGACGCAGAATGTCTCCGGCATCGGCGGCGACCTCGCCCGCAGCCTGAACGTCCCCGCCTCGCAGATCAAAGTCCACATGGACCACATCGGCGGCGGCTTCGGCGGCAAGTTCCCCTCGGATAACTGGGGCAAGGAATGCGCCAACATGTCCAAGGATGCCGGCGGCGCTCCCGTCCGCATGTATCTGGACCGGGCGCAGGAACTGGTCATTGCCGGCGTGCGTCCCTCGCACTTCGCCAAGATCAAGCTGGGCGCCAAGGCCGACGGCACCATCACGGCTTGGGAATCGAGCTCCTGGTCCACTGGCGGTTACACCGGCGGCGGCATGGCTCCCCTGCCCTACGTCTTCACCGCGCTGCCCAATAAGCGCCTGAACCACACGGCCGTTTCCATCAACGGCGGCGGCGCCCGCGCCTGGCGCGCCCCGAACCATCCGCAGGCGAGCTATCTCACCTGCGCCGCGATCGAAGATCTGGCCGCTAAGCTGAATCTCGATCCCATCGAAGTCTTCAGCAAGAACGTCCAGTTCACGCCCCGCGCGGAAACCTACATCCGGCAGATGAAGCGCGCGGCCACGATGATCGATTGGCAGAAGAACTGGCATCCGCGCGGCAAGAGCGGCAACGGCCATCTGAAACGCGGGCTCGGCATGGGCATCGCCACCTGGGGCGGCCTCGGTCATGCTTCGAAGTGTCTGGCGCGCATCAACGCCGACGGCACCGTCGAGATCATGATGGGCACCCAGGACATCGGCACCGGCACCCGCACCTGCATCGCGCAGGTGGTTTCGGAAACGCTCGGCGTTCCGATGAACATGGTGGTGGTCCGCATCGGCGACAACAGCTATCCGGCTTCGGGCGCCTCGGGCGGCTCCACCACCATCGGCGGCATCAGCGCCTCCTCGCGCAAAGCGGCCGTCGAAGCGCTGGACCAGCTCCTCGACCTGGTCGCTCCGCAACTGGGCGCCCCCAAGGACCAGTTGCAGGCCGTCGATAGCCGCATCATCGTCAAAGGCAATCCGGACAAGGCCATCAGTTGGAAGGCGGCCTGCCAGCGTCTGGGGCCCAAGTCGATCGAAGCCGCGGGCGAGAATAATCCGAAGCAGCCCGGCGGCCTGATCAATCAGGGTGTGGGCGGCATTCAGATGGCCGACGTCACCGTCGACATCGAAACCGGCGTGGTGAAGATGAACAAGCTCGTCGCCGTGCAGGATTGCGGTTTGATCGTCAATCCCAAGCTGGCCGAAAGCCAGGTGAACGGCGCCTGCATCATGAGCATCTGCGCCGCTCTGATGGAAGAACGGGTGATGGACGAGATCACCGGCAAAGTGCTGAACGCCGACATGGAGTTCTACAAGCTGGCCGGCATCAAGGATATCGGCGAGATCCAGGTGGAAATGGAAATCGACGAAACCAACGACAAGCGCGGCGTGATCGGTCTGGGCGAACCCTGCGCGGTGGGCGGCATCGCCGCCATCGCCAATGCGGTGGCCAATGCCATCGGCGTCCGGGTTCCCTCGGTGCCGCTCACTCCGGAACGGGTGCTTGCCGCCCTCTATGGCAATCGCATGGAAAGGATGGCCTAAGCAATGCACAATTTCGAATACGCGAATCCGGTTTCGGTGGCTGAGGCCACCGGGTTGCTGGGCGCTTCCTGGGACGACGCGGCGGTCCTCGCCGGCGGCACCGACCTGCTGAGCCTGCTGAAGGACTATCGGGTCTCGCCCAAGCGCGTGGTAAATATCAAGTCCGTGAAGGGCCTCGATAAGATCGCCAAGGGTGGCGGCGGACTCACCGTCGGCGCCGCGGTCACCGTCGATGACCTCATGGAGAATTCAGCCGTGCGCTCCGAGTATCCCGCGCTCATCCAAGCCGCGCAGGGCATCGCTTCGCCGCAGATCCGCAACATGGGCACCATCGGCGGTGACTTGTGCCAGCGGCCCCGTTGCTGGTACTTCCGCAACGGTCATGGTCTGCTCGGCCTGGAGAACGGCAAGAGCCTGGTGGAGGCGGGCGAGAACAAGTATCACGCCATCTTCCCGCAGGGCGCGGCCAAGTTCGTCTCGGCCTCGTCGTTTGCCCCCGCGCTGATCGCGCTGGGCGCCAAGCTCAAGATCGCCGGCAAGAGCGGCAATCGCGAAGTGGCGCTGGGCGAGTTCTTCGTGGCGCCGAAGTCGAATGCGGAACGCGAGATCGCGCTCAAGCCCGACGAAATCGTTACGGAAATCGTGGTCCCTTCGGCGGCCGGCGCGAAGAACGCCACCTACGAAGTGCGCCACAAGGACGCGCTCGATTGGCCGCTGGCCACCGCTTCGGTGGTGCTCAAGTTGAACGGCAAGTCGGTGACGTCGGCGAAGATCGTGATGGGCCATGTGGGTCCCACGCCAGTGGTCGCCGAGAAGGCCGCCGCTTGGTTGACGGGCAAAACCATCACGGCGGAGACGGCCGAAGCCGCGGGTAAAGCCGCGGTGGAAGGCGCCATGCCGCTCAGCCAGAACGCCTACAAGGTGCAGTTGGCCAAGGTCGCCGTCAAGCGCGCCCTGCTGATGGCCGCCGGCCTCAGCGTTTAATCCTCTTTCTGTTGGACAAAGGCCGGACTTCGTGTCCGGCCTTTGCTATTTGTAGGAGAAGATATGGAACGCGCTGGAATTGCTCGCATCGATCAGGACGACGACCGCTGCCTGAACCTCTGCTGGAAGGGCATGTACATCGACTCCGAATGGGACCCCACCGTGCAGCACGGCAACGACCGGCTCTTCTGGTGCCACAAGACCCAGAACCCGCTCGGCCCCGACAACAAAGCCGTCGACGAGTACGAGTGCAACGACACCCGCCGTTGCTACATGCCGCTGGTGACGGAGTAGGTCAGTCGCTCAGTTGAGCGGACGCTTCCGTTCGAGTTCGGCCACCCGATCTTTTACCGCTGGGAGGCGTTCATCGAGCGCGCCGACGACGGAGTTCGCGTTTCATCTCGTCCAGGTAGGCTAAGCGAACGCCTCCCGCAACGTCTTGTAGCTCTTCGGCACCGCCGTCGAGGGGTCTTCCTTGCCTTCCATCTCGAGCGACACCCAGCCGTGATAACCCGCGCCGCGCAGAATGCCGGCGATGCGCTTGTAGTCGAGATCGAGGGTGTACCATTCGCCGCCCCCGTGATAGGTCTTCGCCTGCACCATGATCGCGTGCGGAGCGAGCTTGGCGATGCCGTCGTAAGGCGACACCGATTGCGGGAAGTTGCCCGTATCGACGTTCAAACCCAGCCACGGGCTGTTCACTTCGCGGTAGATGCGCAGCAGGTCGTCGGGCTGAGTGGTGAGCCCCCAATGATTCTCGAGCGCCAGCAGCACGCCTTCTTTCTCGGCCGTGGCGAGGCAGGAGTTGATGCCGTCCACGCACCACTTGATGGCGTCGTCGTTGACGAAGCCGCTGACGGGCGGCTCGATGCCGCCGGCCTTCATCAGGTCGTTGAAGCTGGGGATGGTCTTCCAGCGGCCCGAGTTCAGGCGCATGCAAGGAATGCCCATCTGGGCCGCGAGCCGGATGCAGTGCTCGGTGTGGCGAATGGCTTCCTGGCGCAGGTCAATGTAGGGCGAGACGAAGTCCTGGTGAATGGAGAACAACGGCAGCGAGATGCCGGCGCGGAAAGCGTGCTGCTTCAGCTTCTTGAGATAGGCGGGCGTTTCGGCTTCCATCCCGCGATGCAGAATCTCCACGCCCTCGAAGCCCAGGCGCGCGGCATCGTCAATGACGGTTTCCACCGGCACGCGTTTGGACTTGAAGTGCCAGTAGGAGTACGTGGAGACGGCCAAACGAATGGGCGCCTTTTGCGCGAACAAGGGCGTGGCGGCGAGAGCGAGGAGAGTGCGGCGGCGCATGTACAATTCTAAGCGCTGTTTTGTCATACTACCCGCATGCGTTTTCTCCTGATCCCGTTTTGCCTGGTCGCCGCGTGGGCGCAGGTGGAGGTCACTACCCAAAAGTCGCAGGTCGACATCAGCATCGCGGGTAAGCCTTACACCACGCTTTATTTCGGTGAAGACACCACGAAGCCGTATCTGCACCCGTTGCGGGCGGGGTCCGGGAAGATCGTCACCCGGCGTTATCCGATGGAGAACGTGGAAGGCGAACAACGCGACCATCCGCATCACCGCGGCTTGTGGTTCTCGCACGGCGACGTGAACGGCTGGGACTTCTGGGCCAATGAGAAGACACAGAAGGGCGTGGGGAAAGGCAGCGGCACCATTGTGCTCGACAAGCTGGTGTCCGCCAAGAGCGGCAAGAAGGCCGGCGAAGTGAAGGCCAACTTCACCTGGAAGGACGGCACGGGCAAGGCGCTGCTGGCGGAGACCAAGACGATCCGCATTGAGCCGATGGGCGACTCCCGCGCGATCGACGTCGACATCCAACTCACCGCGCTCGAAGCCGTGAAGTTCGGCGATACCAAGGAAGGGACGTTCGCGATCCGCCTGGCGCGTGCGCTCGAAGAGACGCAAACCGGCACGATGAAGGCTTCCACGGGCCTCGCCAAGGAGAAGGCCGTGTGGGGCACCGCCGCTCCCTGGGTGGACTATTCGGGGACCATTGAAGGCGAGAAGTTGGGCATCGCCATCTTCGACCATCCGAAGAATCCGCGCCACCCCACCTACTGGCACTCGCGCTCCTATGGCCTGTTCGCCGCGAACATCTTCGGCCTGCATGACTTCACGCGCGACAAGACGCGCGACGGCTCGCTCGACCTCAAGGGCGGCGAGAAGCTGCACTTCCGCTATCGCGTGCTGATCCACCCCGGCGATACCGATTCGGCCGGCATCGCCAAGCTCTACGAAGCCTGGACCGCCAAGGCAAAGTAAACTGTCCTTGTGGCAAGGACAGCATTGGTTACCGGCGCCAGCAAAGGCGTCGGTAAAGGGATCGCCCTCGAGCTCGCTCGGCAGGGCTTCGACGTTTGGGTGAATTACAACTCGGACCGGCAGGGCGCCGAAGAGACCGCGCGCGAGATTGAAGCCCTCGGGCAAAAGGCGTGGACCGTGCAAGCCGACGTGGGCGACGCCGCTTCCGTCGGGGCGATGTTTGCCAAAATCGCCACGCTCGACCTGATGGTGAACAACGCGGGCCAACAGACCTGGAAGCCGCTGCTCGAACTCACTGAAGCCGAGTGGGATCGCGTCATCGATACGAACCTGAAGGGCTGCTTTCTGTGCACCCAATACGCCGCGCGGCTGATGATGGGCCGCGGCGGCGCGATCGTCAACATCGGTTCCGGCTGCAACAAGTTCGGTTTCCCGAAGCTCTCGAGCTACACGGCCAGCAAGGGCGGAATTGAGACGTTCACGAAGGTGGCGGCGGCCGAACTGGGCCAATACAAGATCCGTGTGAACTGCGTGGCGCCCGGCGCAATCGAGATCGAGCGCACGAAGCTCGAAGCGGGCGACTATGCCGGCACCTGGGCGTCGGTGACGCCGATGGGCCGCGTGGGCACGCCGGCCGATGTGGCCCATGTCGTCGCCTTCCTGGCGACACCGGCCGCCGAGTTCGTCTCCGGCCAAACCATCTGGGTGGACGGCGGCTTGTTCACCAAACCGCACTGGCCATATCAGGACTGATGTACGAACTCACCGCGCTCGCCAACAAGCGGCTGGACCAGTTTGTCGCCGACGAACTGCCGCGCTATTCACGCTCGCGCATTCAGGACTGGATCAAGCAAGGCCTGGTGCTGGTGGATGGCACCAGCCGTAAGGCGAGCTTCACGCTGCGCGGCGGGGAGCGCGTGGTGGTGCACCCCGGGCATCTGCCGCCTTTGAACGCGAGCGCCGAAGACATTCCGCTCGATGTGCTCTACGAGGACGCGGGTCTGGTGGCGATCAACAAGCCCGCCGGTATGACGGTGCACAAAGGCGCGGGCGTCCATTCGGGCACGCTGGTGAACGCGCTGCTGCATCGGTATCAATCGCTGAGCACGGTGAGCGGCGATGAGCGGCCCGGTATCGTGCATCGCCTGGATCGCTACACGTCCGGCGTGCTGCTGGTGGCGCGCAACGACGAAGTGCATCGCCAGTTGCAGGAGCAGTTCAGTAACCGCACGGTGGAGAAGCGCTATATCGCGCTGGTGCACGGGACGATGGAAGGCGAGTCCGGCGTGATCAACAAGGCCATTCGGCGAAGCATGATCGTACGGTTCAAGATGCAGGCGACGGAGGGCGAGGGCCGGTCGGCGATTACGGAGTGGCGCGTGCGCCAGCGCTTCGCCAACTTCACCCTGCTCGACATTCGCATCGGCACGGGCCGTACGCATCAGATCCGCGTGCACCTGGCGAGTACGCGTCACGCAGTGGCCGGCGATCGCGTCTATGGGGCGCCGGCGCATCACTCCGGGCGCTTCTTCCTGCACGCGGCGCGCATCAGCTTCGACAATCCCACGACGGGCGAACGGCAGACGGTGGAAGCGCCACTGCCGCCCGAGTTGCATAACTGGCTCGCCGAATTAGCCTAGCTGGGGCGGCCGGACATGTCGGCGGTGGAGACGCGCGCGTAGGTGACGCCGGGCGACTTCAAATTCATGATGGCGGCCAGGCCGAACTCGAGGTCGCCAAACCAAAGCAAGCCGCCCACCTGTTCGTCGGTGTACTTGCAGGTGCCGTGGACGAAGCGGAATTGCGGCATCTCGACGAGTAGGGCATCAATCTGATCAGGTTCGAGGCCACTGGCGCGGCCGAGGATTTTGTGGAGCTTTTGCGAGAGGGGTGAGGCCGGGTCCAGCGGACGGCCCGCGCGGATGAAGTCGGCGTCTTCGGCCACTTCGCCGAGGAAGTACTCCCAGGCTTCGCCAAAGCGCTCTTCGTTGATGAGCTTGTGGCGCAGGGCTTCGAGTTTGGCCGGAATCACCGCGTCCCCAGGTTCCCGAAGCGATTGCCCGCGGCGAGGCGCTCGAAGTAAGAGAAGACGAGACGGACCACATCCTCCACGGGATTGATCTCGCCGGGCAGAAAGCTGCTCATCACGCTTAAGACGAACGGCCGGCCCGGCAGATAGACGATGCCGGTTTCGCAACGCACACCCGTCATCTCGCCGGGCTTCGAGGCGACGTCCACGTGGGCGGGGATCGCACGGCGGAAGTTGCTCTTCACCAGGCGCATGGTGTTCTGCATGTCCATCGAGGCCGAAGGATCCACCAGCCGCTGGCGATAGATCATCTCGACCAAACGCGCCATTTCCTTGGGCGTCGAGACGTTTTCTTCATTGCGGTTGGCGGCCGCCGAATCGAGCATGATGCGACGCAAGCGAGTGTTGACCAGGTTCAATTCATCGAGCGTGCGATTGACGCGCGCCATGCCCACCTTGCGAATGCACCAGTTGGTGGCCGTGTTGTCGCTTTCTTCGATCATCGCCTGCATCAGCTTGGCGATGGTGGTGTTGAGCGGCCCCCGCAGCAGCGCCTCCTGCAGTTTGCCGGACCCACCGACATATTCGTTGGGCTGCAGAGTAACGGCGTCAGTCAAAGCGAAGTCGCCGGCGCGTTCGGCGCGGTACATCTCCACCAGAATCGGGATCTTGATCGAACTCGCCTGCGCGAAGAGCGTATCGCCGTGATAGGCGAACTGATGTCCCGTGGTGAGGTCGATGAACGAGACGCCCAACACACCGTCCAGCTTGGCGTCGAACTCCTTCAGCCGGGCAGCGAGTTTCTCCTCCAGGAGTTCGGGAGCCGTCTGAGCGAAGAGGGCACCCACGCAGAGCAGGGCCACAAAGGGAAGCCGCATACCCCAGATTAGCGCGAAGGCTGGAGTTTGGGTTTAGCTTTATGGTGCAGTTTGCCGAGGCGCTCAATCTCGTTGTTGAGGGCCAGCAGACTGTCGTGCGCAAGATCGATGTCGCCGCGTTTGGCGGCTTCCTCGATGTTCTTGGCCGAATCGACCACCGAGCGTGCGGCGATGCGATCGGCGGCGCTGCGCAGGCGATAGGCTTCGCGGCTGAGGGTGATGTAGTCGCGATGATTGGCGGCGGCGTTCAGCTTCTCCATGCGCTCGGGGGCGAGTTGGAGGAACAGCGTGATCATGGTGCCCACCAGTTCGGGGTCATGATCCATTTCGCGCGCGGCCTGCTTGCGATCCAGCAATTGCGGATCTTCGCTCGGCACGGTGGCGTCCTCGAGCAGGTCGACTTCGGGCTCGTGGTTGAGGAAGCGCTCGATGGTCTGCACCAGGGACACCGGCTGCACGGGCTTCGAGACGTAGCCGTTCATGCCCGCGTCCAGGCAGCGTTCCTTGTCGCCGCTCATGGCGTGCGCCGTCATGGCGATGATCGGCAACTCGGCCCAGGCGGGGTTCGAACGAATCTTCTTGGTGGTTTCGAGGCCATCCATGACGGGCATCTGCACGTCCATCAGGATCAGGTCGAAACGCTGATTTTCGGCGAGGGTCTTTTCGAGAATGTCGAGCGCCACCAAACCGTTCGAGGCGACTTCGATCTGGTAGCCGCGCTTGTAAAGCGTGGTGACCACGACCTTCTGGTTGACGAGGTTGTCTTCCACCACCAGGATGCGGCGGCGGGTGCGATGAGCGGAGGTGGCCCAGTCGCCGGAATGCTCGGCTTCGCCCGGGGCGGGCTCGCGCGTGGTGTTCGCCCGCTCCAGCAGCATGGTGACGTAGAACGTGCTGCCGATGCCGACTTCGCTTTCGAGCCAGATCTTGCCGCGGAACATCTCGGCCAGCTTGCGCGTGATCGTCAGGCCCAGGCCCGTGCCGCCGTAGCGGCGATTGATGCTGCCATCGGCCTGCGTGAATTTTTCGAAGATCTCGTTGAGCTTGTCCGTGGGGATGCCGATGCCGGTGTCCTTGACGATGAACTTGAGCTCGGTGAGTTGCGGCGAGCCTTCGACGGGGCGGGCATCGAGCGAGACTTCAACGTGGCCCTTCTCCGTGAACTTGATGGCGTTGCTGATCAGGTTGGCGAGCACCTGGCGCAGGCGCACCGGGTCGCCGATGATCTGCGCGGGCACCGCATCGGAGATGAGCGTGATCATCTGCAGGCCCTTCTGGCGCGCGCGGACCTGCTGCGAGCGGACGCAGTCTTCCACCACGAAACGCAGGTCGAACGGGATGCGTTCGAGCGTCAGTTTGCCGGCTTCGATCTTCGAGAGATCGAGAATATCGTTGAGCAGGGCGAGCAGGGAGTGGGCGCAGCGCTGGGCGGTTTCGAGTTCGTCGCGCTGTTCGGGGCTCAGGCCCGAGTCCAGCACGAGGTCGATCATGCCGATGATGCCGTTCATCGGCGTCCGCAGTTCGTGCGACATATTCGCGAGAAACTCGCTCTTGGTGGCGCTGGCGCGGACGGCGTCTTCCATCGCTGACTCCAGGGCCAGCGTGCGCTGCTTGATGCGGTCTTCGAGTTCGTTCTGGTGGGCGCGAATCTCGGTCTTCGATTCTTTCAGCGTCTCGATCATCTCGTTGAAGCAATGGCCGACGAACTCGATTTCGTCATCGGTCTTATAGACCTGAATCGGTTCGAGCTTGCCCTGCTGCACTTTGAGGATGCCTTCGCGGAGCGAACGCAAGGGGCGCACCAGCAGCCGGATGGTAAAGCGGCCGATGGCGCCGGCCACGATGACGACGATGATGAAGACCATGATGGCCTTGGTGGAGTCGAAGTTCTCCTGGCGCAAGTCGTACGCCATCAGGGTGGCGACCACCCAAAAGACCAGCAAAGCCGAAAAGATGGCGAACTTCGAGGCCAGGGACCCGCCCGGCAGACGGGGGCGATTGCCCGCCGCAGCAAGGGAAGCCTCCCGGTTCGTCGTCAAGATGAGACGCATATACGGTTTAATTCGGGAGGCGCCTGAGCCAGGCACATGAGGGGGAGACCTTAGGCCTCTCTCGAAAACGTGTTTAGGTACCAGCCAACTTGCTAGACTGGCCAACAGAACCGCTTGTCATCCCGTCTTTCAGTCGAGCTCTGCGGCATCCCGCTGCGCAACCCCGTCATGGCCGCTTCCGGCACGTTTGCCTATGGCGTGGAACTCGAAAGCATCGTCGACCTAAATGCGCTGGGCGGCATCGTCGTCAAGGGACTGAGCCGCGAGCCGATGGCCGGCAACCGTCCGCCGCGCCTGTGGGAGACCGAGAGCGGCATGATGAATTCCGTTGGCCTGCAGAACATCGGCGTGCGCGCCTTTGTCGCCGAGAAGTTGCCGGGGCTGCGCCGATACCGGACGCCGGTGTTCGCCAACGTCTTTGGCAACGCCGTGGAAGACTACGAAGAAGTGGTGCGCGTGCTGGAAGACGCCGAGGGCCTGGCCGGCTATGAGTTGAACGTCTCCTGCCCGAACACGAAGCACGGCGGCGTGTTCTTCTCGAATGATCCGGTGCTGCTGGCGGGCGTGGTGAGCGCGGTGCGCAAGATCGCCAAGCGGCCGCTGCTGGTGAAGCTGTCGCCCAATGTCGGCGCGATCGCGCCGCTGGCGAAAGTGGCCGAGGAGAACGGCGCGAACGCCATCAGCCTGGTGAATACGTTTATCTCGCTCGCCATCGACGCGCGCACCCGGCGGCCCCGCATCGGCAATAATCTGGGCGGCTTGTCCGGGCCGGCCATCAAGCCGATCGCGCTGCGGATGGTCCACGAGGTCTATCGCGCGGTGAAAGTGCCCGTGGTGGGCTTGGGCGGCATCGCCACCGGGGTGGATGCGGCCGAGTTCCTGATTGCCGGCGCGACGGCCGTGGAGGTGGGGACGGCCAGTTTCTGGGACCCGACCTCGCCCGTGCGGATCGCCAAGGAGCTGGAAGAATTTCTGATCGAAGAGCGCGTGAGCCGGGTAACCGAGTTGACCGGTTCGCTGCAAATGAACACGTGAGGACGAGATGAAACACAAAGTCGCAACGCAACACGCCCCGGCCGCCATTGGCCCCTACTCGCAGGCGATCGTGCACAAGGGCATCGCCTACCTGAGTGGGCAGATTCCGTTGAACGCCGAAGGCCAGATCGTGGAAGGCGATGTGGTGGCGCAGACGGAACAGGTCTTCAAGAATCTCACGGCGGTGCTGGTCGCCTGCGGCTCGTCGATGGAGAAGGTCCTGAAGACGACGGTGTTCCTGAAGGACATGGCGGACTTCCCGAAGGTGAACGAAGTCTACGCGAAGTTTCTGGGCGAGAGTCTGCCGGCGCGCTCCACGGTGCAGGCGGCGGCGCTGCCGCGCGGCGTGATGATCGAGATCGATTGCATCGCCATCGCTCCCGAACTGGATTAGGCGACCCGTGCCTCAGCCCTCGCGTCTACTGACCGAAGGGGAGTTCGTAGTAGTACAGTTCCTTGTTGGTCGACGGTTCGTAGATGCCGGTGAGGTAAAGCTTCGATGACGTGTGATGGCGCGTGATGAAGTAGAAGAAGCCGCTGGCGGTTTCGCCGGGGCCGATGACTTTGGCGGCCCAGGCGCGAGCTTCCACTTCCGGCTTGTTGAACGGGTTCTGCTTGGTTTTGCGCGGGATCGGCAATGGGCGCGGGCCGAGGTTCGGCTTGGAGGGTCCCACGCGGGAGAGCAGTTCCTGGTAGGGCGTGTAGTCGATCTTGCCGACGCCGGGCGTGATGTATTGCACCGACATCTGGTCCACGCGGATGGGCGCCTGGCGGGTGTTTTCGATGATCACCAGCACCGGCAGCACTTCATACTGGTTGGGTTCAACTTGCCGAAGGCCTGTTTCGTCAACGCCTCCGTATCGAAGGGTTGAGCGGCGATGGTGACGCCTTCCAGCGTCTGCTTGAACTCGTAGGAAGAGATGGGACCGGGCTTGAAGGGGCCTTCTTTATCGAGAGGATAAAGTGCCAGGGTCAGCGAGGCCAGTAGAATACAGGTTTTGGCCAACGTAATGGCGGTTCGTTTCATCTATTTCCTCTATCGTGTTCTGTCGGCGATCTTGCTGCCCGCTTTTCTAGTGTATTTGGTCGGACGGATCGTGCGGAACCGGGCCTACGCCGAGCGCCTGGGCGAACGCTTCGGCAGCCTCTCCTTTCGGCGGACGCAGCGCGGCGGACTTTGGTTGCATGCGGTGTCGGTGGGCGAGGTGCTCTCGAGTATTGAACTCATCCGGCAACTGAAAGTGACGCTGCCGGGGACGCCAATTTACGTCTCGGTGACCACGCTCGCCGGGCGCGAGATCGCCGAGCAACGCCTGGGACAACTGGCCGACCACCTCTTCTACTCGCCGGTTGACCTCTGCTGGGCCGTCCGCCGCACCCTGCGCCACCTCGACCCGCTCGCCGTCATCATCTTCGAGACCGAAATCTGGCCCAACCTGTGGCGCGAGACCAAACGGCGCGGCGCCGGACTGATCGTCCTGAACGGCCGCATCTCGGACCGCGCCTGGCCCCGCTACCAGCAGTTGGCGCCGCTCTTCCAGCCGGTGCTGGCCCAGGCCGATCGCATCCTGGCGCAGAGTGAGACAGACGCCGACCGCTATCGTGAATTGCTCGGCAACGACGAGCGGATCGAAAGCGTAGGCAACTTGAAATACGACGCGACGCCGCCCGAGCCCAACGAAACGCTGACGCATTGGGTGGAGCGGCTGGCGCCGAGCGCCGTCTGGGTGGCGGCGAGCACGATGCCGCCCTTAGTGGACGGGGACATTGACGAGGATGACGTGGTGATCGAGGCGTATCAGCAGTTGGCGCCAGCCTCGGGGCCGGGCTTGCTGCTGATTCTGGCGCCGCGGCGTCCGGACCGCTTCGAACTGGTGGCGGAGAAGCTGCGCGCGGCGGGCGTGGCTTTTGTGCGGCGCAGCGCGCTGGGCCCGCTGACGCTGCCGGGGGTGCTGCTGTTGGACACGATGGGGGAACTGGCCGGGGCGTTCGCCTTAGCCGACGTCGTATTCATGGGGGGAACGTTGGCGCAGCGGGGCGGACACAACGTGCTGGAGCCGGCCTACTTCGGACGGCCGATTATCGTAGGGCCCAACAACCAGAATTTCGCGGCCATCGTAGACGGTTTCCTGCAGCAAGGGGCGCTCAAGCAGATCGCGACGCCGTCACAACTCGCCCCGGCGGTGGCCGAGTTGCTCACCGAGCCGGGTCAGTACGGCCAGCAGGCGCAAGCGGCCGCGGCGCGGGAAAGGGGCGCGACGGCGCGAGCGATGAAGGCTGTGCTCGAGGTGATCGACCAGTCGCTGACGTCCGAGCCCGGGTTGTGGTGGCTGAAGCCGCTCGAGTGGCTGTGGCTGGCGGGCACGACCGTCGATCGCTTTGTGCGGGGCCGCGGGGCGCATCTGTCAGCGCCGACCGTGAGCCTCGGCAATCTGACGTACGGGGGCGCCGGGAAAACGCCGCTGACGATGTGGCTGGCGGAGCGACTGCCGGGCGCGGCAGTGCTGACGCGAGGCTACGGCAGGCAGAACCATCAGGTGGTAGCGCTCCCCCCGGGCGGGCGGGCTCCCCTGGCCGACACCGGCGATGAGGCGCAGATCTTTTTGCGTTCCGGGCGAGTGGGCGTGGGCATCGGCTCCAACCGGCGTGAGGCCGCCCGGCAATTGCGCCGGACGTATAAGCCCGAGGTTTTTCTGTTGGATGACGGCTTTCAGCATTGGCCCCTGCCGCGCGACTTCGACATCGTCCTGATCGACACGCAGGATCCGTTCGGGGGCGGGCGTTTGTTACCGGTGGGCCGCCTGCGGGAGCCGATCTCCGCCCTGGGCCGCGCCGGGTTCGTAGTTTTAACACGCACGCAAGGAGCGAGGCGCTATACTCGGCTACTTGCGCGCATCCGCCAGGAGAATACGCGGGCGCCGATCGTTCGGGCCAGTATCCGCCCGGTGACCTGGATGCGGGGCAACGAGCCAGTGAGCTTGGCCCCGGGAGCCTACGCCGCTTTCTGCGGTTTGGCGAATCCGGGCAGCTTTCGAGCGTCGCTAGCCGCGTTGGGATGGCAGCCCGTTTCGTTCACGGCGTTCCCCGATCACCATCGCTATACGGCGAATGATCTGGAGCCTCTGACGCGGGAGGCTCATGGCGGTCTCTTAACGACCGAAAAGGATTGGGTGAAGGTGGAGAAGCTCGGACTCGCCGCGCCCGTCTACTGGCTCAAAGTCGAGCTGGACGTCGACCAGGGTGAAGAGTTGCTGCGGCTGATCCGCGCGGCTCAGGTAAATCCCTAAGACGGTCCTCAGTAAGTACTAAGGTGTTACTTACTTACCCCCGCTTACGAGGGTAGTAGGAAACCTGCTTTAGTACATAGGCAATTACCTTTTACTGAGATGTGGATAGGGAATACCTAATTTACTGGTTGTTTACTGCTCAGTCCGCAAAAAACGCAGAAGCTCATGGCATGATCGGGAAAACGCGATCTTGAGGGTCGTAAGTAATCCCAGCAGGAACAGGATATTCATGCGTCTTTTCACAGTTTTATTGATCGGCCTGAGCGGCGCGACTTTATGGGCGAGCCGCGGCGGCGATCTTCGCGAACATACGCAAGCAGCTTCGAGCATTGTTATTGGCGAAGTGGCAGAGAGCCGGAGTTACTACGGCAGCGATGGCGAAATTTATTCCGATGTCACAATTACAGTAAGCTCCGCACTCAAGGAGCGGACGCGCAAGTCCGGCCGCCTGCGCACGTTTACGGTGAAGGGCGGTGCGGTCGGCGACACGCGAGTGGTTTTCACCGACGTCCCGTCGTTTGAACGTGATGAAGCGGTGGTGCTCTTTTTCGAAGGCGATACGCCGCGCGAGAAGTACGCGCTGCAGGATGGCTGGGTGCGGGAACTCGGCCGCCGTGCCGGTGACATCGTGGGCGAGATCGAAGCGATTCTCGCAGACCAGGGCGAACCGGTCGCCGAGGGCGAACGTCAGCGGGCACGCGCCTATCTGGCGGGCACGGAAGCCACCGCGGCCGTGGCACCCGATGCCAGCTGCTACGTGCTGATCGGACCCAAGTGGAGCGACTCGACGGCCACCTACAAGTTCGGCGCGACGATCCCGTCCACCTGGAACAGCGCCTTGACTGCCTCCGCCGCGAGTTGGAATCAGGCGGGCACGGTATTCAACTTCCGCGCGGATGCGGCGAGCTTGAACGAGTTCAATATCGGTCCGGTGTCGAGCTCGAGTGTGCTGGCTTCGACGCGCATCGAATACGATTCGTCGCAGCGCATGCGCAAGTTCTCGATGACGTTCAGCAATGCAGTCACCTGGTCGCCGACGGGGGAAGCCGGCAAGTTCGACCTGCAAAATGTGACCACGCATGAGCTGGGCCACGCGCTCGGCTTGAATCATCCTTCGGCCAGCGGCTGCTCGGAACAGACGATGTGGGCTTCGGCCGGCGCGGGCGAAACCAAGAAGCGGACGCTCGAAGGCGGCGACAAGGCCGGCGCGGGCGCGCTCTATGCGGCTTCGACGGTGCAGGTGGTGACGCCCACTCCGACGCCGACCCCCACGCCCACTCCGACCCCGACTCCGACTCCCACCCCGGCCCCCGCGCCAGTGGTGCCGGCTCCGGTGTTCACGACCTCTTATGCCTTCCCCACGATTCCGCGCGCCGGCCAGAGCTTTACGCTGTGGGCGCTCGGTTCGGGTTTCAGCACCTCCAATCCGGAAGCGGTGCTCACCGGCCCCGGCTGCCCGTCGGGCTGTGTGGTGGCGGCGACCTATAAGTCGGCCACGCTGCTCTCCTTCGTCACCACGATCAGCGTGAAGGGGAACTATACGGTCGCGGTGCGCAACGGCTCCACCGGAACGCTCTCGGCGACCAAGACCCTGACCGTACAGTAAGCCTCGCAAGACAACCAAGGGGGTTTCAAGCTATCCTAGTAGCTTAAACCCCCTTGATTTCCGTCCAAAATGTCTCCATGCGCTTCGGCGCCAAAGTCCTGTTCGAGGACGTCACGACTTCGTTCCTGGAAGGCCGGCGCTACGCGCTGACCGGTCCGAACGGAGCCGGCAAGTCCACCTTCATGCGCATCCTGACCGGCGATGAGGAGCCCACCAAAGGCACCGTCAGCCGGCCGCGTAAGTTCGGCATCCTCCGTCAGGATCAATTCGCCTTCGACTCCTTCAAAGTGCTCGACACCGTCATCATGGGCAACAAGCCCTTGTGGGAAGCCCTGACGGAACGCGAGAAGCTCTACGACAAAGATCCCAGCACCCTGACCGATGAAGACGGCATGCGCATGGGCGAACTCGAAGGCATTGTCGGCGAAGAAGGCGGCTACGAAGCCGAAAGCGACGCCGCAATCCTGCTGACGGGCCTGGGCCTGGAAGAGGAATTACATCAGCGTCAGATGAGCGAACTGCAGGGCGGCCAGAAGGTGCGCGTGCTGTTGGCGCAGGCGCTGTTCGGCAACCCCGGCGCCCTGCTGCTGGACGAGCCGACGAACCACCTGGATCTCGATTCGGTGCATTGGCTCGAAGAATATCTCAGCCAGTACGACGGCACGCTGATCGTCATCTCGCACGATCGTCACTTCCTCAACAACGTCTGCACCCATACCGCCGACATCGACTACAACACGATCATCACCTACACCGGCGGCTACGACGACATGGTGATGCAGAAGACGCAGATCCGTTCGCGCATTGAAGCCGACAACGCCCAGCGCGAAAAGAAGATCGCCCAGTTGAACGAGTTCATCGCCCGCTTTGCGGCCGGTACGCGCTCCTCGCAAACCACTTCGCGTAAGAAGGAAGTAGAGCGCCTCCAGACGGCCGAACTCGCCAAATCGAATATTCAGCGGCCCTACATCCGCTTCGACCAGAAGCGGCCCTCCGGCAAGCACGTGCTCGAGATCAAGGGCCTGAGCAAGAGCTACGGCGACCTGCAGGTCTTCAAAGACTTTACGGCGAGCGTCACCCGCGGCGAGAAGATCGCCATCATGGGTCGCAACGGCGCCGGCAAAACGACGCTGCTGCGCGCGCTGCTGGCCGGCACCGGCAACGCCGAGGCGCTGCTGGAAGGCGAGCTGGAACTCGACGGCGGCGTGGCCGAATGGGGCCACGAAGCAGCTCCGGGCTACTTCTCGCAGGATCACAAGCGCTCGATTCAACCGGGCACCAATACACTCGAATGGCTGCACAACATCGACCCGCAGGCCGGCGAGCAGGTGCTGCGCGGCTTGCTGGGCCAGATGCTGTTTCAGCGCGAAGAAGCGCTGAAGCCGACCTCCGCCTTGAGCGGCGGCGAGGCCGCCCGGCTGATCTTCTGCCGGCTGATGCTGCAGCAGCCGAACATCCTGCTGCTGGACGAACCCACCAATCACTTGGACCTTGAAAGCATCAACGCCCTGAACATCGCGCTGCAGAAGTACGAAGGCACCGTGCTGTTCGTGACGCACGACGAAGACCTGCTGGACGAAGTGGCGACGCGCATCTGGCACGTCGGCAACGGGCGGATTGAGGACTTCAAGGGTCCTTACGCCGAGTACGCGCAGGTGACGGCGGCGGCGCAGAAGTAAGCCCCGAACGAGCATCAAGCAAAAGGACCAGCCTCGCGGCTGGTCCTTTTCTGTTTCCTGGTAAGCTCACGCCTATTCGGGCTTCGAATAGTAGTAGCTGTGATAGTAGGTGTACTTCGAGTAGAGTTCGCCGCGGCGGGCGCCGTTGGCGATGATACCGAGCACGTTGTTCTGGCAGAGCGACTGCATGGCCCGCGTCACCGAGTCGATGGTGGTGTGGCCCAGGCGCACGACCAGGACCGTGCCGTCGGACATGGTGGAGAGCAGGTTCGCGTCGGCGGCAAACAGCAGCGGCGGGCTGTCGAGCACGACCCAGTTGAAGATCTTCGGCAGCATGTCGAGCAGTTGCTTCACCTCGCGGAGGTTCAGCAGTTCGAGCGGATTGATGACGGCTTCGCCGGCCGGCATGATGTATAGGTTCGTGCCCGCGACGCGCTTGATGACCTCTTCGAGAGTCGCTTTGCCCATCAGGTAGTCGGTGATGCCGGGCGTACGGTCGACCTGGAACAGGTGATGGACGATGGGGCGGCGGAAGTCGAAGTCGCAGAGCAGGGTGTGGTTGCTGGCGAGATGCGACTGGGCGAGGGCGAGGTTGACGGCAGCCAGGCTCTTCCCTTCGGCGGGCGAGGGCGAGGTTACCACGATCGAGTGAATCGGCTGCAGGCTCTGCATGTGATTCAAACGGGTGCGGAGGGTGCGGAACTCTTCGGTGGGCGCTTCGTGAGGGCGCGTGGCGTCAATCAGATGCGCTTCGGCCGCGGGGTTGAAGGGCACCTCCTGCACCTTTTCGAGCAAACCGGCCAGTAGCGAGGTCTGCTCGCTCGATAGCGAGGTATCGAGCATGATCGACCGCCGGGAGCCTTCGTTAGCTAGCGCGGTCGGAGTAAAGGTGCCGGCTTGCTCAGCGCGGCGTAGTGCATCGTGAACTCGACTCATTTATTTCTCCGATTTTGTTCTGATGGCGACGTTCAACCGGCACTAAGTCCGATTTGCAAAGTAGAAGACGACTGACCCGGCCATGATCATCACGCCGGCGAGGCAGGCGGTGGACCAGGCGAGCCACGTTAAGCGGCGGCGGCGGCGGACCACCAGGTCATTCTCGAGCAGCGGCACGCTGCCGAGCACCGTGAGCTGCGTGTAGGCCCGCACGTCCTTCAGGCTCTTGAGCGTGGTGTCCTTCATTTCGCGCGCGGCGACGATAAACAAGCCAACGAAGATGCCGAGCGCGACGCCGGTGCCGACGATCAGATAGCGATTCGGTTCGGTGGGTTGCTGCGGCGTGTTGGCCGCGTCCAGCAGTTCGAGCGATTCGCTCTGCTTGCGATTGATCAGCCGGACCTGGTCATCAGAAATGTTGGACTTCTTCGACGTCTCTTCGTACTGCTCCTTGGCCATGGCGCGCTCGCGGAGCAGTTCGTCGTAGCGAGCTTCGCCCACGGGCATGGCGCTGATCTGGCCCTGCAAGGCGCGCGACTGAGCGGTGGCCGCGTTGTAGTCGCGCTGCAGATTTTCGATCTCCACGCGTTTAGCTTCAATCATGCTCTGCGTAGCGGCGATCTGCGATTCCAGTTCGCGCACTTCGCGGATCTGGGCCACCGATAGCGAACGGCTCTTCTCGGGAGCCGGAGCCGGAGCGGCCTTCTTGGCTTCTTCCTCGCTCGCGATGATGTCGCGGCGCTTCTTGAGCACCGCCAGTTCGCTGCGCCGGCGCTGCACGTCCGGATGCGTATCCCGATAGTTTTCGAGCATGGCGGCGAGGTTGGTTTCCATGTTGAGAATGTCGCGGTCGATGCTCGACAAACGGTCGCTCACCACGCGCTCGCGCTGCTCGCGGGCTTCATTCTGAATCGCCAGCGGCTGGCTGCTCTGCCGGAGTTGATCCTTGAGGATGCTCAGGCGGCTCTCCAGGAGCATCTTGTCCTGCGAGGCGCGCTGAATGCCGCTGTTCATGTTGCTCATGCGATTTTCCATCGCGCTCAACTGGGAGACCGTGGCCGTAATCTGCTCGGGCAGGCGTCCCTGATTCTGCACGCGGAAAGCAGTCAGCTTCTGATCGATCTCTTCGAGACGCTTGCGGCGCGCTTCCAACTGCTCTTTGAAGAAGTCGTCGGCCGAACTCATCTGCGTCTGCGTGGTACGCAGGTTGGCGTCGATGAACTTCGAGACCAATTCGGCGCAAACCTTCTGCGCGAGGATACGGTCGCTGTAGTCGTAGGAGATACGGAAAGCGTTCACGCGTTCGCCCGGCTGCGTGGCCAGCAAGCCGACCGCGCCGATCTTGATGTCCTTGCGCATGTTCTCGACGATGTCTTCGTTCGGTAGGCGCTTGCGGTCTCGCGGATACAACTGGAAGGAGTTAATGATGTTGGTGAGCGTGGTACGGCTGAGGATTTCGTTCGCCATGCTGCTGACGCGCTGCGACATTTCCGCATTGATCACCTGCGGCGCCAGGCGTTCATTCACCTGCGACGGAATCACGCGAATCATCGCCGACGAGCGATACGTATCCGGCCACAGGAACGCGACCACCACCGAAATCACTAAGGCCGCAAAAGCGGGACCGAGGAGCCACGCCCGGTGACGGCGCAGAACGTCGATGTAGTCCTCCATGTCGAGAGGACGGCGGTGGACGGCAAAAGGATCGTGTAGGCTTTGTGGGGGCTGCATGGTGGGTCCTCCGAATTACCGAACGATGATTTGATCACCGGGCATGATTTCGATGTTCTGTTCCATTTTCTTGCCCTTGGTGACTTCCTTGTAGTTAAATTTCAACACTTGGCCCTGCCGGATGATGCGAATGTCCTTTTCGTTCGCAAACTCCTGCAGACCACCGGCGAGCCCGAGGGCTTCGAGAATCGTGAGCTTGGAGGCGAGCGGAAACGAGCCAGCCCGGTTCACCATGCCCTGGACGTAATACTTTTTGCTGCGGACGTCCTGCACCGAAACGGCGACCTGCGGACGGTTCATCACGGTCTGCAACGCTTCGACGACTTTGGCTTCCAGTTGCTTGGGGGTCAGTCCGCCGGCCTCCACTTCTCCCACCAGTGGCATGCTGATTTTGCCATCAGGACGCACGGCATAGAGAGCCGACATTTCCGGTTCGCGCCAGACACGAATCGCGATGATGTCCTCGGGACCAATGACATACGACCGGGGGTCGACGGCGGCGCCTGCCGCTTTGGCCAGATCGTCCTTTTTGATGTCCAGGTCAGGAATCGGCGCCGGAGTGGTGACTTCGGTTTTCTTCTTATCGTTTTTTTCGGTTTTGTCGACCTGCTGTGCCGCCAGCGTGCAGATCCCGATGCTGGCCCACGCGAACAGCGCGCCATAGGCCAAGCGGTGGGCTAGTCGATAGCCCGTACTGATCCTCATCCGCAAAATCTCCTCCGCCCGAATTCCCATTAGGAGCTTCGAGCCTGTGGGTCCAGCCAACCCTGGCCGTGGACAACACCTTGATTATATGCCAGTTTAGCTGATGCCGGGGTCTGGTGGGAACTCCCCACCCGGAGGTAGGGGCCGACATCCTGCGGTACTAATGAGAAATGCCGTACTTTCTTGCCAAAACAGAGGCCGCCGTCTACTCCATCGCTGACCTGGAACGCGATCAACGCACAACGTGGGACGGCGTGCGCAACGCGCAGGCGCTGGCGGCGATCCGTTCGATGAAGAACGGCGACAAAGTCTTCATCTACCACTCGACGGGCGAGTCGTCGGTGGTGGGCTTGGCGAAGGTGGTGGGGACGCCGCGGCCGGATCCCAAGGACGAAAAGCTGACCGTCGTCGATCTCGAATACGTCGGTAAGCTGGACCCGCCCACCACGCTCGCCGAGGTGAAAGGTTCCGGCCTGTTTGCCGACTTCGCCCTGGTGCGCCAGAGCCGCCTTTCGACCATGGCAGTGCCGGACAAGTTCGTCGCGTGGCTGCGCGAGCGCTATCCGAAGTCAAAGATCTGACCGAACCCGAGGCGATCAGCGCCGGCCAGAATCGCGGCAGCGATCGCAGCATCCTGCACGCCGTGCCCCACGGACTTGAACACCGTGAGCTCGTCCTTAGTTTCGCGGGCGGGCCGGCGCCCGAGCACCAGTTCGCCGAGTTCGGCATGGATGGCGACGCCACCCTGCAGTTCGCCGGCTTCGGCGAGTGCGCCCTCGCGCTGGTCCACCACCACCTTCGCCTGCGCCATCGTCGCTTCATCCAACTCGCGCATGTCGGGGCGATAAGCGCCAATGGCGTTGATGTGCGTCCCCCGGCGGAGTTGCGCGAAGGAGCAAACGGGGACGGCTGAGTTGGTGGCCGTCACCACAATGTCCGCTTCGGCGAGCGCGGCCGTGGCATCGTCACCGCGGCGAACCGTCACGACGTTCCGCAGTTCGCGCACCGCCCGCACGCCGGCGATCTGCTGAGCGCTCTGCGCGCCTGCGCCAAAGATCACCAGCGACGCCGCCTCCGGCCGCGCCAGCAGACTCGTCGCCAAGCCCGTCGCCGCACCCGTGCGCAACTGCGTCAGCGACGGACCGTCGATCAAGGCGAGCGGCACGCCCGTCACCGGATGGCACGCCAGCACGGCACCCTGGATCGCCGCCAGACCCGCCTCCCGATTGCCCGGATTGACGCACACCACCTTCACCGTCAGCATGCCCGGCGTGTAGGCCGGCATCGAGAGCGTCACGCCCTGCGGAGTTTCCAAGGCCAAGCGCGGCGGGACGCGGGCCTCTCCCGACGCCAGTTGCGCAAACGCCGTGCGCATGGCCTCGATCGCTTCCGGCATGGTGACGGCGGCGCGGACGTCCGCGGCCGTGAGCAGGCGCATCGCTACAGCCTCACCACGAGGTTCCTGCGATGCATCCACCAGGCGACGCCGAAGATGAGCAGCACTTCAGTGAGTGCATAGGCGAGCGAGCCCCAGCGCTGGTCCGCGAACAACGGCGCGTAGACCTGCTCCCACAGCCAGCGTCCTGTGCCGGTGAGCAGCAGGATGCGCCCCAGCATGCCCGAGAGCACGAACATGACGATCGCATTCATACCGTAGATGCGGAACGGCTCGAACGGCCGCCGGATCATCTGCACATCGCACAGCCAGTAGAAACTGGCGAGCGCCAGCGAGGCCAGCCCAGCCATCAGCAGCGTGAACGACGGCGTCCAAAGGGCTTTGTTGATCGGGATCCAGGGCGACAGAAACAAGCCGGACAACAAGAGACCCAAGCCCGAGAGATACAGCCAAGCGACTTTGTCCGCCGGCGGCAGGCTCGACCGCACCAGGTAGCCCGCCAGCGCGCCCAACAGGCAGGAAACGATGGCGGGAATGGTGCTCACCACGCCTTCCGGGTCCCAGACTTTCGTCTGCGACCACATGTGGCCGCTGAGCACAACCGTATCGATCGAGCGCGCGTAGTTGTTCTCCATCGACCAGGGGTCCGGATAGCCGTGCCCCAGCATCAGCGCCGTGTAGAAGGCGAGCAACAAAGCGGAGACCCAGACGAGTCCGCGCCGGGGCACCAGCAGGAAGATGGCCGCGGCCAGCAGATAGCAGATGCCGATCCGCTGCAGCACGCCCGGGATGCGGACGTGGGCGAAGTCGAATTTGGGGACGAGGTTGAGAAAGAGTCCGAGCGCGAAGATGGCGGCGCCGCGGCGAAGCGTATGCAGGTAGAGCTTGGCGCGGTCGGCGCCTTGCTCCACGCGACGCGCAAAGGAGAAGGTCATGGCCAGGCCCACCATCCAGAGGAAGAAGGGGAACACCATGTCGGTAAAGGTCCAGCCATGCCACACCGCGTGGCGCAGCGGCGGGAACACATGTTCCCAGGAGCCGGGATTGTTCACCATCACCATGGAGGCGATGGTGACGCCGCGCAACACATCGAGCGATACGAGCCGGGGCATTCATCAAAGGATAGCGCCCCGCGATAATAGAGTGATGGCGGTGGGCGTGTTGGTGTATGGCGACAATCATTTGATCCTGCGCGGGCCCGCCCCCACGGGCGAACAGGCTCGCCAACTGGCGGCCCACTTTGGCCTCACCGTCGCCCAAATCAGGCCCCCGGCCCAGGGTCCGGGCGAATGGGAACAATGGCGCATTTCGACGCGCGAGTTTCGCGAGGACTTAGAATGGGCGGCAGTGCTGCCCGCCCCCACCTCGCCGAGCGAGACGGTGCAGCAGTTGTTGGCCGAGCTCTACGCTCGGAATGTGAAGGAGATTTCGTGCGCTTATTAATTGCCTTGGGAGCGATCGTGCTGATGACCGGATGCCAACAAATGCCCACCCGCCTCGATGTGCACTCCTACGCTCAACCGGACCTGGCGCGCGTGCATCACGTCGCGCTTGACCTGGACGTCCTCTTCGGCGAGCGGCAGCTCGTGGGGTCGGCGACGTTGAGCGTGGAAGGCAACGGCCCGCTGATCCTCGACACCCACTCGCTGACCATCGAGCGCG
Source organism: Bryobacteraceae bacterium (assembly GCA_044226365.1). Lineage (GTDB taxonomy): Bacteria > Acidobacteriota > Terriglobia > Bryobacterales > Bryobacteraceae > JALHNI01. The sequence continues at coordinate 12,950 of JBGAHE010000066.1, read as the reverse complement.
TGGAGTTGTGGAATGCGATTGAGGGCTGGAAGGTAGGCTCTTACTCGTTGGGACCGGCGGACCCCGTCCTGGGCGCCCCCCTCGAGATTCCGCTCACCGCGCCTAATCAAGGCGTACGCATCCACTACCGCACCAGCCCGAAGGCGACGGCGCTCCAATGGCTGGACCCGCCGCAGACGGCCGGCAAGAAGTATCCCCTGCTCTTCACGCAATCGGAATCCATCTACGCGCGCACCTGGGTGCCGCTGCAGGATTCGCCCGGCATCCGCGTCACCTATGAAGCCCGCATCCGCACGCCCAGGGAACTGACGGCCATCATGAGCGCGGACAATTCGCAGAACCGTCCGCGCACCGGCGAATACACGTTCAAGATGCCCCAGCGCATCCCGCCCTATCTGCTGGCGCTCGCCGTGGGTGACCTCGACTACCGGGCGCTCTCGAATCGCACTGGCGTTTATGCCGAACCCGAAACCGTGGGCGCGGCGGCCAGCGAATTCGCCGACACAGAAAAGATGGTGCAGACCATCGAGCAGATGTACGGACCCTATCGCTGGCAACAGTACGACATCTTTGTCGGGCCGCCCAGCTTCCCGATCGGCGGCATGGAGAACCCGCGGCTGACGTTTGCCACGCCGACCGTGCTCGCCGGCGACAAGAGCCTGGTGGGTTTGATTGCGCATGAGCTCGCCCACTCCTGGTCCGGCAATCTGGTGACCAACGCCACCTGGCGCGACTTCTGGTTGAACGAAGGCTTCACGACCTATCTCGAGAACCGTATTCAGGAGAAGCTCTACGGACGCGAGCGCGCCGACAAGGAGTTCTCCATCGAGTTGAGCGAATTGCGCGAGGACCTCAAGACGCTCGCGCCCCGCGACCAGATTCTGTGGGTGAACCTCGACGGACGCGACCCCGAGGAAGGCTTCACGCAGGTGCCTTATGTCAAGGGTGCCCTGTTACTCAAGACGCTCGAAAAGGCCGTGGGCCGCGAGCGCTGGGACGCGTTCCTGCGCGAGTATTTCGACCGCTTCGCCTTCCAGAGCATCACCACGGGGCAGTTCCTCGACTTCATGCGGCTGCGGCTTCCCGAAAGCGACCGCGTCGACGTCCGCACGTGGATCTACGATCCGGGCCTACCCACCAGCGATGCGGAGCCGCCGGCCAATGTCTTCGCCCAGATCGACGACGCGGCGGCGAAGTTCCAGAAAGCCCAGCCCTTCCCCGTCGTCGGCTGGACCACGCAGGATTGGCTGCGCTTTTTACGCAAGCTACCGGCGAATCTGCCGGTGAGCGACCTGCGTACCCTGGATGACGCTTATCACCTGACGGCCACCGGGAACTACGAAATCCTGACGCAGTGGCTCAAGATGTCGATCCATGCCGGCTACGAGCCTGGCCTGGCCCGCCTGGAGCCGTTCCTGCTCTCCGTGGGTCGGCAGAAAATGGTGAAGCCGCTTTACACGGAGCTCGCCCAAACGGAGTCCGGAAAGACCAAGGCGCGGGAGATTTTCGCCCGCGCGCGGAGTCTGTACCACCCCCTCACGGCCGCCGCAGTTGAGGGGTTACTCAAGTAAACTCTCACCCCACCGCGCCGCCAGGGGTATCTGAAGCCCCGCTACGAAACGTCCGATTAGTAGCGGAGCCATGCAGTACCCCCTTACAGCTCTGCTCGTGTGGTCCCTGCTCATGCCGGCGGCGACCATCCCCCGCGCGAGCAATCACTTACCCGACGTTAGCCCCATTGCGCAAGCGTTAGCCGACGTGCGCGCGCAGTACCGGATTCCGGGCGTGGCGGCGACCGTGGTGGTGGACGGCGAAGTGGTTTGGAGCGGCAACTGGGGAAATCTGACGACGAAAACGCCCCGCGATATTGCCTCGATCACCAAGACCATGGCGGCCGTGCTCGCCATGCAGGAAGCTGCGGGTCACCGGCTGAATCTGCAGGATGCGGTGGCCGGCTTGCCGAACGTCGAGGTGCGCCATCTGCTGTCGCATACCAGCGTCGGCACCCCGGGAGAGAATTTTCATTACAACAACGTGCGCTATGGCGCGCTGACGTCGATCCTAGAGCGCGCGAGCCGCGAGTCCTTTGGCCGGCTGCTGCGCGAGCGCATTTTCCGCGTCGCCGGCATGGCGTCCACCCAGCCAGGCAGGAATGCCATTTCGGGCGTGGTGAGCAATGTCGAGGACCTGGGGCGGTATCTGACATCGCTGGATGGCGAGGATCTGCTCGGGGAGCGGGAAAAGCAGTGGATGTGGATGCCGATCGGGCCGGGGCTGCCTTACGCCCTGGGCTGGTATTCGCAAAGCGTGGGCGGGCGGCGGGTGGTGTGGCATTACGGGCAGTTGACCGGTTACGGCTCGAGCCTGGTGGTGAAGGTGCCGGCGCTACGGGCGAATGTGGTGGTGTTGGCGAATTCGTCGTTGTTTGCCGACGCGGCCCAATTCGATTCGGGCGACCTGACGCGGTCCGCTTTGGGCCGCGCCATTCTGCAGTGCCTGGCGGAGGCACCGTCGCCCGAGATTGCTCCGCTGGTGGAGCGCGGTACGATCAGCGCCACCGAGGGTTTGTTCGCCGCCCCGAAGCGGGCCGTGGTTCACGGCGCCGGCTTCTGATCGTCGCTGGCCGGCTCCTCTGGTGAAAGCCGGCCGGCGCGCCGCAGCGCCTCGCGCAGAATAAACTCGATCTGGGCGTTCAGGCTCCGCAGATCCTGATCCGCCCAGCGTTTCACCGAGTCCAGCACGCGCTCGTCGATACGCAGAAGAAACGACTTGCGCTCGCTCATCGTGGCTCCTGTTTAGTGATAGATCGTCCCCGTGTTGACGACCGCCTGCGTGCCGCGCTCGCCGCACAGCACCACCAACAGGTTCGAGACCATCGCCGCTTTGCGTTCTTCATCGAGGTGCACCACGCCCTTGGCGCTCAGCATCTCGAGCGCCATCTCCACCATGCCCACGGCGCCTTCGACGATCTTCTGCCGGGCGGCGATGATGGCCGAAGCCTGCTGGCGCTGCAGCATGGCGGCGGCAATCTCCTGGGCATAGGCCAGGTGGCTGATGCGGGCCTCGTTGACGCGCACGCCCGCTTTGGCGAGCCGCTCCTGAATCTCGCTTTGGAGATGGGTGGCGATTTCGCCGCTGGAGGCGCGGAGGCTGAGCCGGTCGTCATCATGCGAGTCGTACGAGTAGGACGTGGCCAGGTTCCGCAACGCCGACTCGCTTTGGACGTGGACGTAATTCTCGAAGTTGTCGACTTCGAAGCACGCCTCGGCCGTATCCACCACCTGCCAGACCACCACCGCGGCGATCTCAATCGGGTTGCCGTCGTAGTCGTTCACTTTGAGCTTTTGCGTTTCGAAGTTGCGCACGCGCATCGACACGCGGCGCTTGGAATAGAAGGGGTTCGCCCAGCGCAGTCCGGTGTTCTTCTCCGTGCCGCGGTAGGAACCGAACAGCGTGAGGACGACGCCTTGATTCGGCTCGACGGTGAACAGACCGGCCATCAGGAGCAGGTCCACCAGGATGAGCAGGGCCAAGGCACCGACAATTTGAGGTTCGCGGGCTTTAGCAGCCACCACGACTCCGTAAATCGAACCAAGCAGGATCACCAGCGCCAACAGCAGGGTAGCGAAGCCCGAGGGGTTCGAGGCTTGCACTTCGCGGATCATGTATGAGTCTCCAATTCCGAGATCATATCGATCTCATATTGGAATGATATCACTTTACTATCGCCCGTCAAGAGATTCTCGAATCCGCGCCGCCACCTGTTTGCCCAGCAGTTCGTAACCGGCCGGACTGAAGTGGACGCCGTCGGGAAGCTGCAGCTCCGGGTGCTGCTGCGAGAGCGTGTAGAGGTCGTTCACGGGCACGCGCAGCTTGCGGCACACCTTGACGGCGGCGCGGTTGTAGGCCTCGACGTCGACGTTATAGCGGCGGAACTCGCGGTTCTTCTCGCGGGCGCGCCGCGAGCCTTCGTCGTTGACGAGTGTCGTGGTGGCCCAGATGAGCCGGGCCGGGGTCTTCTCGCGCATGGTGCGCAGCAGCGTCTCGACATTCTCGCGATAGTGGCGCAAGGGGATGACGGTTTCGCGCGTGTCGTAGTGGAGCGTCTTTAAGTCGTGCAGACCGGCGTTGAGGTGGATGACGGCCGCGTGCTTCGGCAGCACCCACGTGCTGAGCTGGACCAGCAGATTCGCCGTGTGCGCGCCATTCTCGGTAGGCGCCCAGACTTCGGCGACTTCCTTCAACTCCTTGATGACGGTGGCCTGATATCCCATGCGAATCGAGTCACCCAGCAGGATGACGAGCTTCTTTTGCTGGAACAGGACGGAGAACAGAGCGCGACGGGAGAGCATGCTCTGCCGATTGTACGGTGGCTCAGGAGGTGGGCGTGAACATTTCGCCGCGCTTCTTTTTGCCGGAACGGTAGAGCTCCTGCTTGAGCGCGAACATGCGCTTGTCGGCGATATCGAGCAAGGCTTCGGCGGTGGAGCCATCGAGCGGATAGTGCGCCTGGCCGACGCTGAGGCTGACGCATTCGCGCCCCGTGACGGCGAGGCCCTGCGCGCGCACCATGTCGCGCATGGCCGCGATGCGGCGCTCGACCACGTCGGGTGAGGCGCCGCGCAGCACGACGACGAACTCGTCGCCGCCCATCCGGGCCACATAGTCCGAGCCACGGCACATCTGGCGCAGACCCTGGGCGGTGAGCTGCAGCAGACGGTTGCCTTCAAGATGGCCGAAATGGTCGTTGACGGCTTTGAAGCCGTCGAGGTCGGTGACCAGCACGGCTAGCGTCGTGTCGTTCGCCACGGCGACCTTCACTTCGCTATCGAGATGCAGGAACAGGCTGCGGGCATTGGGCAGGCCGGTGAGTTCATCGGTGGCCGCCGAACGTTGCGCCTGCTTGAAGCGCAGCGCGTTCTCGATCGCCGTGCCGGACTTGGCACTGATCGCGAGCAACAGCCGCAGATGATCCTGCGTGAAGCTATCGGCCTGGTTCGTATAGAGCGCCAAAGCGCCGATCACGCCATCCACGCCTTCGAGCGGCACCACCAGCGCCGAGCGCAGCGTGGAGAACTTGGTGGGGTCGTTCAGGTAGCCGGGCTCCACCGACGGATTGCCGTTCAGAATGGGCTGCTGCTTTTCCACCACCCAGCCGGAAAGGCCCTGGCCCATCGGAATCTCGAGCGCACCGAACAGGCGGGACTCGGTGCCGGTGACGTACTCCGACGCCAGCACCTGATCGCGCGTGATGTAGATGGCCAGCGTATCGTGAGGCACCAGATTCTTCAGGCGTCCGGCCAGCAGCGAGAAGGTGTCTTCGATGCTCAGCGAAGTGCCAATGTCGCGGGTGACTTCGAGTAGCGTCTGGATTTCCTGCCGGGCGGCGGCGATGGAGAGGGTAAAGTTCATCTGGGCCAGGTCGGCGGTGTTGGGGCCGCGGTCGCCGGAGGCGGAACTCTCCACGTGCGTCACGCCCCGGAAGGTGAGCGCGCGGCTGACGGTGGGCGAAGCCGCCTTGGTCTTACGCTCGAAGTCGGCATAACGGCGGACGACGATGTCGACCACGCGCGGGTCAAAGGTCTTCCCGCTTTCTTCGGCGATCACGGCGATGGCGGCTTCGAGAGGAACGCCGGCGCGATACTGCCGGTCCGACGCGAGGGCGTCAAGGCTATCGACCACGGCGAGGATGCGCGCGCCAATCGGGATCGCTTCGCCGCGCAAGCCTTCGGGGTACCCCGAGCCGTCCCAACGCTCGTGATGCGAGCGGACGATCGGCACCACCGGATACGGGAAGTCGACGGCTTCGAGAATCTCGGCGCCCACCGCCGGGTGGACCTTCATCTTTTCGAACTCTTCGGCGGTCAGCTTGCCCGGCTTCGAGATGATGTACTCGGGCACGGCCAGCTTGCCGATGTCGTGCAGGAGCGCGGCGGCGTTCAGCGCCTGAATCTCGTCATCGCTCAAGCCGAGTTCGCGCGCGATCTCCGTCGAGTAGACCTGCATGCGGCGCAGATGGTCGTGCGTGGTTTCGTCCTTGGCATCGATGGCGAGGGCGAGCGCCTTAATCGTCCGCAGATGCAGTTCGGCCATGCGCTTGGCCTGACGCTGCTCATCGGCCAGCCGTCCGAGGTAAACGCGGTAGGACCGCTCCACCAGGTACGCGGTCGGCAGCAACAGAATCGCCACCTCCCAACCGGCGAGCGCGAACAGGACCGAGAACAGCCAGGCCAGCACGGCGCAGATCAGATACTGCGGCGCGGTGAAGAAGAAGTTCTCGTACCAGAGCCGGAACGCCGGCTTGCCGCTGGTGAGGCTCAGCACCATGGCCAGAATGGCGGTGTTGGTGAAGAAGTACACCAGGCTCGCCAGGAAGAACAGCAGGGCGATGTTGTCGCTGATGTTGCGGACGGTGGGCGCGTGGAAAGCCGTATAACCCGCGGCGGCCGAGAGGATGGTGCCGGCAATGCTGAACAGCGTTTGCACGACGTTCGGCGACGACTTCGCGCCCCAAAGGCATTGGGTGGCGCTCCCGACGGCGGCCACCACCAGCATGGCCGAAAACGGCAGGTGGTTCATCGCGAGCAAGGTGACTAAGTAGTTAATCGACAGCGTGCCGAGCACGCCGGGGATGTCCACCTTGAGCGGCGAAGCCAGCACCACGAAAACCAGGGAGAGCACCAGCTTCTGCCAGGGCAACTCCGTCCAATCCGCACACGCGTAGCCCAGCAGGCCGTAACCAGCCAGAAAGACTGCAGCAATGTACGTTTTGGCGACCGCGCTCATACGTTGTTTTAAGTCCGCCCGACGGGCGTATACACCTCGGGCAAGCCCTCTAGGGGCTACTCCATCTTTCGACCGACCTTCCGACGAAAATCATTGGGGAAAGACCTTAGCCTGGCGGCCACCGGGGCTGTGATACGCTCCCCTGCGATGCAACCCTGGCACGCGAGGTACTGCTCGAACGTCCCGGCCGCCCTGCCCCTCCCCGCCGAGACGCTACTCGAAAGCTTTGAACGCCAAGCTCGCGAACGTCCGGACGCCCCGGCCCTGTTCCATTTCGATCGCGGGTGGACCTGGAGCGAGTTGGCGGACGCGTCGCTCCGGCTGGCCACCCGGCTCAAAGCCTGGGGCGTGGGCCCCGGCGACCGGGTCGCCGTTTCGTTGCAGAATGATCCGGACTTTCTCATCGCGCAATACGGCACGTGGCTGCGGGGGGCGATTCTCGTCCCGCTGAGTGCTCTGCTTAAAGAACGGGAAATCGCTTTCCATTTGTCAGACAGCGGAGCTCGAGTTTACGTTTGCCGCGACGAAATCTTCGCGGCCCAGGCGCGACATGCGATCGGGGCGACCGCGGTGTCGCACGTGTTGCTCTCCAGCCAGTTCGACCGTCTTCCCGCGGGCGACCCCTCCGTACGGCAAGCGCCGGGCCTCGACGACATGGCTTACCTGGTCTACACCTCGGGGACCACCGGAACGCCCAAAGGCGCCATCAGCCGGCATCGGCACCTGGCCTTCAACGCGCAGGTGTTCGCCGCCTGGTTCAGCGCCACCGCCGACGACGTCATCGCCGGCATCGCGCCCCTGTTCCACATCACGGGCCTGGTGGCGCAGATCGGGCTCTCGGCCGTCACCGGTGCGCCGCTGCTGCTGGCGCATCGCTTCGACGCCCGCGAGATGCTGAAGCGGATCGAGCAACACCGGGCGACCATTTCGGTGGCCGCGATCACCGCCTACATTGCCATGCTGCGCGAGCCGGGCGAGTTCGACTTGAGCAGTTGGACGCGCTGCTGCACGGGCGGCGCGCCGGTGCCGCCGTCGGTGGTGGACCAGTTCGCCGCGCGGTTCGGGGTGACGATCCACAACACCTACGGGCTGACGGAATCGAACTCGCCCAGTCACCTGACGCCGATCGGGCAGCGCGGGCCGGTGGACCCGGCTTCCGGCGCCCTGGCCATCGGTGTGCCGATTCCGAACTCGGTAGCCCGCATTGTGGACCCGGAGGACCCCTCCCGCGAGTTGCCGCCGGGCGAGGTGGGCGAGATTGCCCTGCAGGGGCCCATGCTTTTTGACGGCTATTGGAACCAGCCGGGCGCCTCAGCCAAGGCCTTCCACGACGGCTTCTTTCTGACCGGCGATATCGGGGTGATGGACGCCGACGGCTGGTTCTACGTCGTGGATCGCAAGAAGGACATGATCGTCGCCTCCGGCTTTAAGGTGTGGCCGCGCGAGGTGGAAGATGTCCTCTATCAGCATCCGGCGGTGCGCGAGGCGGCGGTGGTGGGGGTGCCGGACGACTACCGCGGCGAGACCGTGAAGGCCATCGTCGCGCGGCGGGTGGAGGTGGAAGCCGAAGAGCTGATTGAGTTTTGCCGCGCGCGTCTGGCGGCTTACAAGTATCCGCGCGTGGTGGAATTCGTGGAGGAGATCCCGAAAACGGCGAGCGGCAAGTTCCTGCGGCGGGCCTTTCGTACGGGTGTACCAAAGGTTTTGTAGTTCTAGACCCAATCGCCCGAATCTCCCATCGCAGCGGAATCAGGCGGAAGGCATGCTTGGTGCATGGCTACTGCTGATCACACAACGTTCACGCAAGCCCGTATGGGACGCGTCCCGCGGATCAAGCGGCAGCCAGCCAAATTTCGGGTGCGGACCTCGGAGATCGAGGTCGCACGGCAGGCGAGACGCCGGCAGAATCAGGTGACCCGGACCTTACTCACCGGGGTGGTGATCTGCGCTTCCGCCTATCTGCTGGGTCTGGTGATCGGTAGCCAGATTCAACAACCGTAACAGGATCGGCTCCCGCCGCGCCGAGACGAAGCTACCTCCAACTAGAACCCAGTCTCGGAAGATCGCGGCCGGAGCCGTCTGGACTCCCCTAACGCCGATTCAACAACCACATCACCAGCGACAGGACCGCGCTCAACAACAGCGAAGTCACCAGCGGGAAGTAGAACGTCGTGTTCTTGCCGCGCAGGACGATATCGCCAGGCAGCCGGCCCACGCGCAAGCCGCTCTCCCACAGCAAACCCAGCACGACCAGGGCTACGCCCCCGAAGATGAGCAGGCGGCCGGGCGTCATTTGCCCGTGGAATAGGTGCGGCCGCGATGGGCGCCGATCAGCAACTGGAAGATGCGATGGGCGATCAGTTCGTGCAGGTTGAGCAGCTCTTTGTTGGCGGCAAAGACGGAAGCGGCGTCACGCGTATCGCAGGGGCCGCCGCCGGCGCGGAGAGCGGCGGAGGCTTGGCGCATCACTTTGTCTTCCATGAGTTCGCCGGCCATTTCCCAGAGGGTGATGAAACGGTCGATGGCGGTGGGGAAGCTGACGGCGAAGACGCCCCAGTTGGAGGTCGTGCGCGGCGGCTTGTAGTCGAGGTTGAAGGGGCCGTTGTAGCCGTGGCTGCGCAGGAGGACGAGGACGTTCAACCAGTCGAGGGGATTGACGAGGCCGACGGCGATGTCGACGTCGTGCTTCAGGCGATAGCCGTCGTTGATGTCGAAGTGCCAGAGCTTACCGGCCATCAGAGCGCGGGCCAGCGCGGCCCGTGGGGCGCCGCCCCACATCAGTTCGTGCAGGTATTCAGGGTTCAGGCCCACCATCTCGGGATGCGTGAGCTGGCCGGAACCGATCCAGGCGAGCATGGCGTCGGACGTCGGCAGCAGGATCTCGCCCTGGGGCTCAAACGGCTTCGCCTCCATGCAGTGCTTGAGCGTGGGGCGGCCCTTCTCCGCGGCAATCCGGAGGTCGGCTTCGCAAGCGTGGTTCATGCCTTCGGCATACCAGGCGAGGGTTTCGGTTTCCTCCACCGCGCCCTGAATGAAGTAGCCGAGCGACCCCGGCCAATAGACGGCAAACTGCGCTTCGAGCTCGTGGCCGATGGCCACCGTATTCTCCAGGCGAAACTTGGCGTACTCACGAATCTCGGGCGATTCGGCGGCGGGACCAGCGGCGAACACGGCATGGTGGAAGGTCTCGGTGGTGACCATCGAACACTGCAGGCCGTGCTTCTTCAGGGTCTTCTTGAGGCGCGCGATGGTCTCCCACTGCGCGTCCTTACCCACCTGCTCATAGGGCAGCACGTCGGTATCGTGCGTACACCAGTAATTCAGGCCGATTTTCTCGTACTCGGCGATGACGGTTTCGAAGGGAACCATCTCGCGGGTGGGGGCATGGAAGAGAGCCTGCCCCTCATAAGCGGCAGCCCACTGCGGCCCCGTGATGAAGTGCTTCCGGCGCTGCTTGGGTTTGTAGGCGCCGCCACAAGCATCCAACAAGCGGGCGACAAGGGCCTGCTGGTCACGGGGTTTTACAGGTTTCATAAGCTTTCGATCATAATAGCCTGAGATGAGCACAGAACACGTCTTTGCGCCGCCCGCCTCATTCGCCGCGCAAGCCCACGTCCCCAGCATGGAAGCCTACCTGGAACTGCGGAAGCAGGCCGAAGAGTCGCCCGACCAATTTTGGGGCGACCTGGCCCGCAAGGAATTGACCTGGTTCCAGCCGTTCGAGCAAGTTTTGGAATGGGATCCGCCGTTTGCCCATTGGTTTTCCGGTGGCAAGATCAACGCCTGCTACAACTGCGTGGACCGTCACGTGGAGCAGGGCCGCGGCGACAAGGTCGCTCTGTATTTCGAGGGCGAGCCGGGCGATACCCGGACGATCACCTACCGCGAACTGCAGCGGCTGGTGATCCGTTTTGCGAGCGTGCTGCACGCACGCGGCTACAAGGCGGGCGACCGGGCCATCATCTACATGCCGATGATTCCGGAAGCCGTGGTGGCCATGCTGGCTTGCGCGCGGCTCGGGCTGCCGCATTCGGTGGTGTTCGGCGGCTTTTCGGCCGAAGCGCTCAAGACGCGCATCGACGATCTGGGCGCGGTGCTGGTATTGACCGCCGACGGCGGTTGGCGGCGTGGCAAGAGCATCGCGCTCAAGTCAACCGTGAATCTCGCGCTCGAAGGCTGCGAGACCGTGCGCGACGTAATCGTCTATCACCGCACCGGCGGCGAAGTGACGATGATCGAAGGGCGCGATCACTGGTGGCATGAACTGGAAGCGGCGCAGGCCTCGGACGAATGTCCGGCCGTACCGCTCGACTCCGAGCATCCGCTGTTCGTCCTCTACACGTCCGGCACCACCGGCAAGCCGAAGGGCATTCTGCATTCGACGGCCGGCTATCTGCTGCACACCAACATGACGATGAAGTGGGTGTTCGACCTGAAGCCGGACGACGTGTATTGGTGCACGGCGGACATCGGCTGGGTGACGGGCCACAGCTACATCGTCTATGGACCGATGACGGCGGGGGCGACCAGCGTGCTGTACGAAGGAGCGCCCGACTATCCGGCCTTCGACCGCTGGTGGAGCCTGATTGCGAAGTACAAGGTGAACACCTTCTACACGTCGCCCACGGCGATCCGCGCGCTGATCAAGCAGGGCGATCACTGGCCGGAGGCGCACGATCTTTCGAGCCTGCGGCTGTTGGGTTCGGTGGGTGAGCCGATCAATCCGGCGGCCTGGAACTGGTATCACCGCGTGATCGGCGGCGGCCGTTGTCCGATTGTCGATACGTGGTGGCAGACGGAAACGGGCGGTATTCTGATTGCGCCGATGCCGGGCGCGGTCCCGCTGAAGCCGGGGTCCGGCACGCTGCCCATGCCCGGGATTCAAGCCGAGGTGGTGGACACGCACGGCCAGCCGGTGGGGGCCAATCGCGAAGGGTTTCTGGTGATCAAGCGGCCGTGGCCGAGCATGCTGCGGACGCTGTGGCGCGATCCGGATCGCTACAAGGAAGCCTACTGGTCGCGCATGCCGGGCATCTACTTTACCGGCGACGCCGCGCGGCGTGATGAAGACGGCTACTTCTGGGTGCTGGGCCGCGTGGACGACGTGATGAACGTGAGCGGGCATCGGTTGAGCACGATGGAAGTGGAAAGCGCGCTGGTGCATCATCCGGCCGTGGCGGAGGCCGCGGTGGTGGGCAAGCCGCACGAGATCACGGGCCAGGCGGTGGTGTGTTTCGTCACGTTGAAGGCCGGCGATTGGCATCACGAGGCGCTGGGCAAGGAATTGCGCGCCTGGGTAGCGAAGGAAATCGGGTCGTTTGCGCGGCCGGAGGAGATCCGTTTTACGGACTCGCTGCCGAAGACGCGCAGCGGCAAGATCATGCGGCGTCTGCTGCGCGAGCTGGTGACCTCGAATTCGGTTTCCGGCGACGTGACGACGCTCGAAGACTTGGGTGTGTTGACGCGCCTGGCCGCGCAGAACGACGACGAGGCATAACGCATGTCAGTTCCCGTGACGACGTTGGTGAACCACTTCGACTATACGATCTGGGCCACCGAGAAGATTCTGGACTCGGTCCATCAGTTGAACGATGAGGAGTTGCGGCGCGACCTGGGCGTCTCGCATTCCGGGGTGCTGCAGACGTTGCAGCACATCTACTATGCGGACCGGGTGTGGCTGAACCGGTTGGCTGGACGCCCCTTCACCGGCTTTGCCGATGAAGGCGATGGGCCGGATCTGGAGGCGCTGGGCTCCACGTGGCCAGCGCTGTTGCGCGAGTTCCGCGACTACATCGAAGGGCTCACCGAGACGGCCAATCAGGAGCTGTTCACCTACACGAACCTGAAGGGCGAGGAGATTTCGGTGCGGCGCTGGCAGGCAATTCTGCACGTGGTGAACCATGCGTCGTTTCACCGCGGGCAGGTGGTGGCGATGATCCGGCAGTTGGATAAACAGCCGCCTTCGACCGACCTGCTGTACTTCTACCTGCGGTAGGGGGCGCGTACTAGGGGGGATGACCCGCGTTTGAGGTCGGGCATTTCCCCTCCCCGGCGGAGGCTAAAGTTGCCTGGAAGTCATTCCGATAGTTGAGGCTATGGACGGCTTCCTCTGGGTATTCTTCCCGCTCTTCATTGCCGTGGGCTCCGCTCTCCTGGCAATTTAC
>JBGAHE010000065.1:0-43168 GCA_044226365.1 Bryobacteraceae bacterium | reverse complement strand
ACGGTTCTCCATCGTCCTGCGGTGTGGCCCGAATACTGACGTAAATGGGCATCGCGCGCGCGTCCTCCATTGCTTAGATCTTCAAGCGGGTGCCCGTGCATCCGCAATCCAACAATCTAAACGATCCCCTCCCCGAAACCGCAAGGGCCTCGGTTGAGGAAGCCAACGCTACACACCCCTAAGCCGCCCGCCGCTTGCGCCCCTTCGACTTCGCCCCCGCCCCCTTCACCCCCTCCAGGCTCCGCTTCAACGCCTCCATCAAATCCACCACCGGCGCCATCTTCGGCTGCTTCACCCCCGTCACCCGCTCGCCCGCCTGCTTCTGCGCAATCAGCTTCTCCACGTTCTCCCGATACTCGTCCCGGAACGCCTTCGGGTCGAACTTCGCCGCCAGATGACCCACCAGGCTCTTCGCCATCTCCAGTTCCTTCGCCGTGTACTTGGCCGCCGCCCGCTCCCCCCGGTTCGCCGCCTGGATCTCGTTCTCATAGAACAGCGTATGCAGCACCAGCCCCTCCTTCGTCGCCCGCAGCAACACCACGTGCTCCCGATTATGCATCGCTAACTTGGCCACCGCCTCCTGCCGCGTCTCCGTCAGCGCCGCCAGAAACAGCGCGTAAGCCTTCGCCGCCGGCGCGTCCGCCTCCACATAGTAGGAAGTCTCGTAATACAGCGGATCCACCTCGCCCGCCGCCACGAACTGCAGCACCTCCATCGTCGTCGCCGTCGTCGGCGCGATCTTCTTCAACTCCTCCTCTTCCACCACCACATACTCGCCCTCGCTCACCTCGTACCCCTTCACCATCTCGGACCGTTCGATCCGTTCCTCCTCCTCCGCGCAGAAGTACACCTCCTTCACCCGCGCTTGGTCCTTCTTGTGCAGTAGGTGAAACGCCACGCGCTTCGCCCTCCCCGCCGCGTGCAGCCGCACCGGGAACGAAACCAGTCCAAAGCTCAGAAAACCCTTCCAGACGGTCGATGGCATATCTCGAAGATTCCTCCCGCCCTCCCCTCGTTTCCCGCCTCTCCCCTCAATCGAGCGGCTTCGCCTCCGGCCCCAACAGTTGGTGCCGCCGGTTCGTCCATACCCACCAGCAAGCCATCCCCAACGCCATCACCAGATCGTCATGACCCGCCGCCGCCCCGAACTGCGCCGCCCCGCCGCGCTTCCCCCGCTTCTCGAACTGCCGCAGCTCCTGCCGCAGCAAATCCGCCTGCCCCAGCCCCGCCGCCACCTTCAGCAACCCGCGCTCCAGCAGAATCTCCATCACATTCACCATCTCCTTCTTCGGCACGCTCCACCCCGCGGCCGAGGGCGCCGCCTTCTCTCCGCCCGTCGTCGTCACCGCCAGCAGACTCACCGGCAGCCGCTCATCCCGCAGCATCTGCACCACCGGCACGCCCGGCCCGTTATGCTCCACCAGCAGTTGCGTGTGCCCCGCCAGATGCTGATGCCGGCACAGCCGCGCCACCCGCTGCACGATCTCCTTATACGGCGTCTTCCGCCGGAACTGCTCCACCAGCACCACCCGCAAATCGCGGCGGTACAGAAACTGGTAAGTCGCCGGATCGCGCGTCCCCGTCGGCGTCGGCCGGTACTCCAGCAGCACCAGCGCCGCATGGTCATTCACTCCCGCTAAGTCGAGCCCCACGTAATACAGCGGCCGATGCTTCACAAACTGCAACGTCGTCTGCGCCAGTTCGTCGAACGCCGGCACCTCCGGCCGGAACGCCCGCTCCAGTTGCTCCTCCGCGAACACACTCCGCTCCGTCGACGTAAACGCCGCCTCGTGTTCGGCCGCATATTCCTCCGCCCGCTTGTTCTGCTTCTCCCGTTCATAAAAATCCGGCGTCACCTCCGCCCCCGTCCCGTCGCCCGCCTTCCCCTCAATCCGCAGCCAGTCATCGTCCTTCCCCGTCGCGCGCGCGTGCCACACCTCCGCAAACATCCCGCCCATCCCGTTCGGCGTCGATAGCAGCCACAGCCCGCCTCCCGTCGTCGCCAGCATCGGCGTCGCCGCCGCCAGCACCTCATCGCTCACCCGCGCCGCCTCGTCCACAATCACCAGATGCGCCGTAAACCCGCGCACAAAGTCCGCCTTCGCCGGCAGCGGCAGAATCAGGCTCCCGTTCGGAAACACCATCGACCGCGGATTCGTCCCGTCCGTCCGCACCTTCCCCCCCAACCGCTTCGCCAACTGCGCGCACCGCCGCGCCAGTTCCCGCGATTGCCGCATCGTCGTCGAAAGAATCACAATCGTCTGGTTCTCCTGCGCCGCCGCCTGATGCACCGCCCGGATCGCCGCCATCGTCGACTTCCCCCACTGCCGCCGGCAATTCAGAATCACCCGGCTCCGCTTCGTGCTCAGCAGCTCCGCCTGCACCGCGTCCGGCTGAATGCCCAGCATCTCCCGCGCAAACAGCACCGGGTTGTGGATATGGAATACGCTCATCATAGCTGCCGCCAGTTTCCCAACTAGGTGGTAGCCCCTCACCCCCGCTTCCCGCTAAACCCCTCATTTCACAGCGCCGATTTCCCCAAAATCGCCGTGACCGCCCCCGCGAGGCCTTGATGACCCGCCCTGCGAGGCCTTGATGACCCGCCCCGCGAGGCCTCGATGACCCCTCTCAATGTTCCCCCGCGCCCCCCTTACAGGTAGTCCGCCACCACCGTAATCCACTGCGCCGCCGGCACCAGCAGCGCCTGCGCCATCAGCGTCCCCGCCAACCGGCTCCCCGTCATCCACACCACGCCCCGCCGAAAGTACGCCTCATCCACCCGCCCCGCCACCACATCGTCCGTCAACAGCGAGAAATACGGGTCGATCAGCGCAAACATCAGCACCGTCGCCACCCCGTTCACCACCGCCGATAACTGGCTCGCCGTCACCCGCATCTCCGGCCGCAGATACCCCGCATACAGCGACGCAAACACCCCCACCGACCACACCGCCATCGTCACCAGATTCGCCGCCACCACACTCCACGGCAAGTGCGCCCCGGTTCGAGCCCCGCTGATGTTTCCCCACGCCGGCCACACCAGCGCCTCCCGCACCTGCCGCGCCGTCGCCCGCGAAAGCAGCCGCCCCAGAAACTTCCGCGGCGACCGCGTCTCCGTCGCCAGGCTCACCCCCTTCGTCAGCAGCCGCTGCGCCGTCGGCACCAGCAGCGCCCCCACCAGCGTTCCCGCGCTCCCGAACAGCAGCAGCCACCGGAAGTCCCACAGCCCCGCCCCCTCGCTCAGACAACATCCCCCCGCCGCCAGCCGGCTCTCCACCCGCTTCGCCAGCAGCGGCGCCTGGAACGTGTTCGAGGTCCGCGAAATCAGAATCAACACGTTGAACAGCGAAAGCGACAGCGCCACCCTCCCCGTTCGCGCCCCCGCCATCCGCACCGCCACCGCCATCGTCCCGATCAGGTGATTCAGAAACGTCAGCCCCGCGATGATCAACAGCCCCGCATCCATTCCTCAGCCATCCTCGCACGCCCGGCCGAAAAAGCGTTCCCGCCTTTTTTAAAATTTTATCTTCTTGATTCCATTGCCCTTCCCCCCTTACCCCACCCCGGAGCCTTGGTCGCGCCCGCTACCCTCAAATCAGAGGCCAACCATGACCATCCTCGCCCCCCTCACCTACGAGCTCCTCCCTCGCGAAGAGATCTCTCGTTACTCCCGCCCCCGCCGCGTCCACCCCGACGGCTCCTACGAAATCCACCTCGTCCCCGCCGCCGACCCCCACTACATCCCCAACGACCTCGAAGTCTGGCCCCTCTACCACCGGGCCCTCAACCAGGTCATGTTCCAATTCCCTGACGCCGCCCAGGCCGCTCTCAAAGCCTACGGCCTCGTCCGCGAAAAGCTCATCGGCCTCCGCAACCGCGACCTCTAACCGTCTCTTCGCCCTCCCGAGCCTCGCCCCGGCTCACCCACATCTCCGCCGGGGTGCTGCCCCCGCGCGTCTGGAAGGAGTCCTCCCCATGTCCCGTAAAAAGAACCAGGCCCGCAAGAATCAGAATGTCTCCGCGCGCCGCCTCGAAGCCAACCGGCAAAACGCCCTCAAATCCACCGGCCCCCGCACGCCCGAAGGCAAGGCCAAGTCCGCGCAGAACGCCACCACCCATGGCCTCTCCAATCCCCTGAGCAAAAGCCACCTCCTCCACTCCGAGGACGAAACCCAGTTCCAGACCGTCTTCGCCGAATACGTCGCCACCTACCGCCCCCAGCACCGCGACGAATACGACCTGCTCACCGAAGCCGTCTATGCCAAATGGCGTCAGCAGCGTCTCTGGCTCGGCGAAACCGGCCAAATCGAGCTCTCCATCGCCCGCCACGAAAGCGCCCTCCTCAAGGAACTCCCGCGCGCCGACGAAGCCGCCCACCTCGCCAACGGCATCGCTCACTCCGCCGACCTTCTGCGCCTCTACCAGCGCTACAACGCCCAGTTGCACCGCCAATACCTCCGCTGTCTCGCGGAACTGCGCTCCCTCCAGGCCGATCGGCTTCCCCTCCCCGACGATTCCCCAAACGAACCCATTCTCGTCCCCCCGCCCTCCAGCCTCACGTCGCCCCAGTCCACCGCCCCGACCCCAGGCTCAGCCCCCACCGCCGTTTCTCCAAACGAACCCAACGTGCCCGCAACCGCCCCCGAATCTGGCACTTGCCCCGCCGAAAACCACCTCGAGCCGACCGCCGCTCCGGTCCTCGCCGCCCCGAACCCCGACGCCTCGAACCCCGGCACCTCGGTCCTGCCTGCCTCCCGCGGACCGATCACAAGTGCCATCACCAGCGCCCCGATCGCCAGTGCCCCGATCACCAGCAACCCTGTGACCCGCGTACAGGCCACCCTCGACGCCCCCACCCTCCTCGCCCTCGCCCAATGGACCGACCCGAACAAAAATCGCCGCTAAGGCCGGCAGCTTCGGTACGCCGCCGTATCCGGATTCTGCGCATCGTAGGCCGGCCGCGCCTGCTGATTGGCGAGAATCTCCGCACCTGTGGCCAGCGTGCGCACCACCTTGGCCATATTTTCGTAATTCAGCTTCTGCCACTCATCGCCCACCTGGTGATAGTCCGGGAACTCGTAGGTCACGCTCAGCGTATGGGCCACCACGCACGCCTCGGCGAAAGGCAGGTTATCGCTCGCGCCGAAGAAGAGGTCGCTCGCCCGGTCGTTCTTGATCAGCCGGATGCCCGTGCGCATGCCCGCGGCGTTCAACGCGTGCTTCACGTCGGAGAAATCGAACCCGGTCATGTTCACCATCCCGGTGTTCTCCCCCTCTCCGGTATCCGTCCGCCCCAGTTGTTCGAAGTTCAAGTCGGCGATCGTCTTCGCCAGCGGCAGCAGCGGATGGCGCGTGTAGTGATAGGCGCCCAGCAGCCCCTTCTCTTCCGCAAAGAACGTCAGAAACAGGATGCTCCGGCGCGGGCGCGGCTGCTTCCCCAACGCCGCGGCCGCCTCGATCACGCCCGCCACGCCGCTCGCGTTGTCGTTCGCCCCATTGAAGACGTGGTCCTCGCCCGTCGGCGTCGTGCCCAGGTGGTCGTAGTGCGCGCTCACGATCAGCACCTCGTCCTTCAAATCCGTCCCTTCCAGCAGCCCGGCCACGTTGCGCATCCGCGCCGGCGTCTCCGTCGCCGCCGCCAGTTGCAGCGTCAGCCGCGCCGCCGCCAGCGCGGACTCCGGCAACTTCGCCAGCTCCGGCTTCCGCACCACCACGATCGGCAGCAGCGGCATATCGCTCGGCGAACGCAGCGTCGCCCCACCGCGCGACGCCGGCACCGCTCCTTCGCCCAGAAACACCACCGCCGCCGGCGAAAGCCGCAGCAGGCGCGCGCGCAGCCGGCGGTACCGCCCCGCCACCGAGCGGTCGATCGGCGGCAGATTGATCAGCAGCGCCTGGCCCCGCAGCGTCTCATCGGGCGCCGCCACGGCCGCGTCCAGCGTCAGCCGCACCGTTGCCACCCGGTCCAGCGACACCGCCGGCGTCGCCTCGATCACCACGTCCCGGTAGGCCACTTCGTGCCGCTCGCCGCCGGCTTCGAGCACCAGTTGAAAGCCCGCCGGATTCGCCTGGCTGCGCGTCCATTGCGCCGTCTGGAAGTACTCCTGGTCGCCCATCGGCTTCAAGCCCAGGGCCCGAAAGCGCGACGCAATGTACTCGGCCGCCACGTCCAGCCCCGCACTCGGCGAGTTCCGCCCTTCCAGTGCATCGGAAGCCAGAAACGACACGTGCCCGCGCAAGGCGTCCGCCGTGATCGCCGTCTCCGGAATGGCGCTCCCCGTACCCGCTTGAGCCCCCGCCTGCGCGCCAGACTGGGCGCCAGCCTGGGCCCCCGCTCGCCAAGCGCTCACCAGCGTCATCACCGCCACCATCGCGCGCGTTCCCGGATTCAGCCTCAACATTCCTTCAGCCTGCCATACTCGAAGTGCATGCCACAGGAGAATTTACCGGTCACGCGTCAGGCCACCCATCGGCTGGAGGTGCGCACGCGCGGCCAGGGCCTCTACGACGTCACGCGGCAGATCGCCGGCTGGGTCCGCGAACAGGGCCTCACCACCGGGTTGCTCACCGTCTTCATCCAGCACACCTCGGCCTCGCTCACCATTCAGGAGAACGCCGATCCGGACGTCATTCATGACTTGAACGAGCACTTCCGCCGCCTCGTCCCCGAAGACAACCGCCTCTATCGCCACACCATCGAAGGGCCCGATGACATGCCCGCCCACATCAAAGCCTCGCTCACCGATGTCTCGCTTTCGATCCCGCTCTTGAACGGCCACCTCGCGCTCGGCACCTGGCAGGGCCTCTACGTCTTCGAACACCGCACCCAGCCGCACACCCGCGGCCTCGTGCTTCACCTGCTGGGAGTATGATGACTCTATGACTGGCTCCCGCCGCGACTTTCTCTTCGCCTCCGCCATGGCTTCTCTGGCTCCCATCCACGCTGAAGCCACCATGCCCACCCGCCTGTTAGGCTCCACCGGAGCGCGCGTCTCGGCGCTCGCCTTTGGCTGCGGCAGCCGGTTCCTCGCCTATAAGACGCCGGAGAAGGCGATCCCCGCCCTCCACCGCGCCCTCGACCTCGGCGTCACCTACGTCGACACCGCCCAGGGCTATGGCGACGGCTTGAGCGAAAGCTGGGTCGGCGAAGCCCTCGTCGGCCGCCGCGATAAAGTGTTCCTCGTCACCAAGTGCGGCGCGCGCGATGCCGATGGCGCCGCCCGCATGATCGAAGGCTCGCTCAAGCGCCTGCGCACCGATCACGTCGACCTGCTCCACATCCACAGCCTCACCAGCGCCGACGATCTCGCCGCTGCCGAAGCCGGCGTCCTCAAAGTCCTCTACAAGCTCCGCGATCAGAAGGTCGCCCGCAACATCGGCATCACCTGCCACACCAACCCCGAAGTCCTGAAGACCGCGCTCGAACGCCACGACTTCAACTCCACCCAGATGGCCCTCAATGCCGGCCGCCTCGGCATGGTCGATGGCATGCCCCGCAGCTTCGAGCAGATCGCCCTCCCCGTCGCCCTCAAAAAGAAGATGGGCGTCACCGCCATGAAAGTCTTCGCCCAGGAAAAGCTCCTCGGCGAAACCTCCATCGAGAACCTCGTCCGCTACTCGATGTCCCTCCCCGTCGCCTCCGCCGTCTGCGGCATGCCGAAGATGGAGCACATCGAACAGAACATCGCCATCGCCAAGGCCTTCCGCCCGATGCCCCGCCCCGAGATGGACCGCCTCACCAACGAAATCTCCGAAAAGAAGAAGCTCGCCATCGTCGACTTCTTCGCCGACCTGAGACGCCACCTAAGACCTGGTCCGAAAACCAGCCGTAAGCCACCAACCGCACACCAGCTGGACGGTGTCGAGCTGCTGAGGAACCAGTCGAAAGCAGCCGTAACCAGCACCCATCCCCGGGGGTAGTCGCAACCAAACCAGCGAACGCGCAACCAGCCGCCAGCATCAGTCGAAAGCCCGGACGGTAGTCAAAGTGGTCAGGAGCGACTTCACCAGCCGTAAGCCGCCAACGCGCACCACCCCCGACGCTAGTCCGCGGATACACCGCGCACCCAGCCCCGGACGCCGTAAACGAAGCAGCCGTAACCCGCTAACGCACCAGCCCCGGACGGTAGTCAGGGTACAGCAGCCGTAACCAGCGAACGCGCACCCCAGCCCCGGACGGTAGTCCGGGGTCCCCCGGCCCATTACCCGCAGCCCCACCGTAAGCGCCAACACCCCCGTCACCACATTCCCCGCCACATCCGTCAGCCGGAAATCGCGCCCGCTATACCGGTACGTCAACCGCTTATGATCCAGCCCCAGCTGGTGCAGAATCGTCGCGTGCAGGTCATGCAAGTGGACCTTGTTCTCCACCGCCGCAAACCCGAACTCATCGGTCGCGCCGTACGCCATCCCGCCCTTGAACCCACCGCCCACGCCACCAGGTAGGTAAAGCCCGCCGAGTTGTGATCGCGGCCGTTCTGCACATTGATCCGGCCCGACGTCTCCACCGACGGCGTCCGCCCGAACTCGCCGCCGATCACCACGATCGTGTCCTTCGACAACCCGGACTGCTTCAAGTCCGTCAGCAGCGCCGCGATCGGCTGGTCCGCCTGCCGCGCCAGATCCCGGTGGACCAGAATGTCGTGGTGGCTGTCCCACGGAATGTCCTCCCCGAAGTAGACCTGCACCACCCGCACGCCCCGCTCAATCAGCCGGCGCGCCACCAGGCAGCCCCGGGCAAAGTCGCCGTCGCGCGTAAACGAGCGCTTCTTCGAGTTGCTCTCCACCACGTGGTCCGGAATGCCATAGCGCTCTCGCACCGCCGCCGTCTCCTTGCGCACGTCAAACGCGTCCAGCGCCTCCACCTGCATCGAGTACGCCGTCTCCATCGCCGCCATGCGGCCTTCGAGATTGCTGTCGTGCCCGCGGCGCTCGAGGTCCAGTTCGTTCAGCGCCTTCACCAGGTCCAACTGCCGCCGCTGCTCCGGCCGTCCCAACCGATGGTTGGTCAGGTTCTGGATCATCTTCTCCGGATCGCTCTCCGCCAGCGGCACATACGTCCCCTGGTAATTGGCGGGCAGAAAGCCGTTGCTCCACAGGTCCGGACCCACCTGCGGAATCCCCGCGCACAGCGCCACAAAGCCCGGCAGGTTCTGGTTCTCCGTCCCCAGGCCGTAGGTGATCCACGAGCCCATCGACGGGAAGCCGGCAATCAGCCGGCCCGAGTTCATCTGCGTGATCGCCTGCGGATGCGAAGGCAGGTCCGTAAGCATCGAACGGATCACGCACACGTCATCGATGCAGCCCCCCAGCTTCGGGAACAGATCGCTCACCGGCAGCCCGCTCTGTCCGTACTGCTTGAACCCGAACGGCGAGCCCAGCAGCCGCGCATTGCGCTTGTCCTTCAGCGTCCTTCTGGAACTCCTCGGAATCGATTGCCCGTCGTACTTCGTCAGCAGCGGCTTCGGGTCGAACGTATCCACCTGCGACGGGCCGCCGTTCAAGAACAGGTAAATCACATGCTTCGCTTTGGGGGCAAAGTGCGGCTGCGTGCTCGCGGCCTGTGCCGCGCCCAGCATGCCAAAACCGGCGCCGATCGTATTCAGAGCTTCGCGGCGAGTCATCTTCATCTTCAGGTCCTCTTAGTTGATCAGCACGAACTCGTTGGTGTTCAGCAGCGCCTGCGCGTATTGCTGCCAGTTGCCGTTCGCCAAAAACTGGTTGGCGGTATTCACTTCGCTCTCCGACGGCAGCCGCCGAACACAGCGCGGTAGGCTGCTTCACGTCCTTGGTCGCCGCGAGCTTCGCCGCCCGGTCCATCGCAAACTCGCCGTTCAGCAGAAACAGCTGCTGCGGCGGCGTGATCGTCACGCTCCGCTTATCGCTGGTGATGTTCGGGTTGGGGAAGTCGAACAGCGACATCGTATTGTCCGTCTTGCGCCGGCTGACGAAGCCGTACACGCTGCGGCGCTTGTTGGCCGGGTCGCTGATCTTCGCCGCCGGCCCGCCCGGCGTCAGGTCGAGTTCACCGGTCACCGCCAGCAGCGAGTCGCGCAGTGCTTCGGCATCCAGGCGCCGCACGTTCGCCCGCCACATCAGCCGGTTATCCGGGTCGATGTCGAGATTCGCCGTCACCTTCGTTGAGCTCAACTGATACACCGACGACAGCATGATCTCGCGATGAATCGCCTTCATGCTCCAGCCGCTCTCCACCAGCCGCGCCGCCAGATAATCGAGCACCTCCGGATGGCTCGGGCGATCGCCCATAAAGCCGAAGTCGAGCGTGCGCACAATGCCCGACCCGAAGTGGTTGTGCCACATCCGGTTCACCGCGACGCGCGCCGTCAGCGGATTCGTCGGGCTGGCAATCGCCTCCGCCAGTTCCAGCCGACCCGCGCCCTGCGTAAACGGCTTGCCGTCCGAGAGCACCGTCAAAAACCGATGCGGCACTTCCTCGCCCAGGTTCGCTGCGCTGCCGCCAATGCGCACCCGCTCCACCTTCATCGCCTTCGCATCTTCGATCGTGTGGTAGTACGAATACTGCGGCGGCAGCTTCGCTTCCAGCGTCTTCAACTCCGCCCGCATCCGCGCCAGGTGTTCCTTGTACTCGCCCTGGAAGAAGCGCTCCACCGTGCCATCCGATTCGTAATAGCCCCGGTTCGGCCCGTAGTAAAGCAGCCCGTCGTCTTCCTGCTTGAACTCCTTGCCGTAGAAATCGCTAAAGAACAGATCACGCCACAGGTAGAAGCTCTCCGCCTTCAGCGCCGTCGGATCTTCCGCCGCGCCACCCTTCCGCTTCTTCAGTCCTTCGCGCAGCTTGTTCTCGTCGTCCACGGCTTGCCGTTCCTTCAGCACCGCCAGTACGCGCTCCTGGAACGCCTGGGCGTTGAAGTGGTCCGTATTCCAATCCTTCAAGTACGGGTGGTCTTTGCTGGGGTTCGAGAGATACACAATCCAGCGGTCGAACGTCTCGCCATCGAGCTTCTCGCGCCGCAATCGTCTTGCGGTCCTGCTTGTCCTTGATCACCGCCCGCGCCGCGGTCACGTACCGCGCCGTCTGCAACGCGAACATCCGCGCGATGCTGGTGGCTTGCTCATGCAGAAAATCCCGAATCGCCAGCTTCTGCTGATCCACCAGCTTCTTCTGCGCCTTCCAGTTCTTCACCGTCGCTTCATCCGCCAGCGGGAACTCGCCATCCTGCGTGCTTTCGAAAATACCGAGCAGCGCGTAGTAGTCGGTGGTCGGGATGGGGTCGAACTTATGGTCGTGGCATTGGGCGCAGCCGGTAGTCAGCCCCAGGAACACGCGGCCCGTCACATCGACGCGGTCGTCCTGCGTGTGCGGACGCAAACCGAACAGCCCGAGCCCCGCCGCATACTTCTGTTTGTCGCCCATCAGGTCGCCGGCAATCTGCGCCTTCAAAAACTGATCGTAGGGCATGTCCTGATTCAGCGCGTTGATCACCCAGTCGCGATAGCGGAACGCATTCGCATACGGCGCATCCACTTCGGCTTCGAGCTTGTCATCGGAGTAACGCGCCAGGTCCAGCCAGTAGCGTCCCCAGCGTTCGCCATACTGCCGCGACGCCAGTAACTGGTCCACCACCTTCGCAAAAGCATTCGGCGACTTGTCGGCGACAAAAGCGTCAATCTGCGCCGCTGTTGGCGGCAAGCCCACCAGATCGTAGTAAGCGCGGCGCAGTAACGTGCGGCGATCGGCCGCCGGCGCCGGCACCACGTTCTTCTCTTCCATCCGCGCCAGCACCAGCCGATCGAGATCGCCCTTCGCCCAAGCCGTATTCTTCACCGTGGGAATGGCCGGCTTCTTCACCGGCGTTAGCGACCAGAAGTTCCGTTGCTCCGGCGTGATCACATACTTCTTGCCCTTCGCCGCGATCGCCGCTTTCGACTCCGGCCAGTACGCTCCGTCCTTCACCCACGAACGCAAGTCCGCAATCTGCGCATCGGACAAACGCGGCTGCCCGCCGGCATGCGCAACCGTTCATGCTGATGCGTGACGGCCTGGATCAGGACGCTTTCCTCGGGCTTTCCCGGAATGAGCGACGTGCCGATCTGCCCGCCCTTTAACAGGCCTTCCCGCGAAGACATATCCAGCCCGCCCATTCGCGTTTCCGAATGACAAGGTAAACAGTTCTTCACGAACACCGGGCGGACACGGTTCTCAAAGAACTCACGAGCTTCGGGTAAATCAGCAGCCGCGGCAGAGACAGCGGCGAGAAGTGGAAGCAGAAACGCTCGTGGTTTCACGGTGCTTAGTATTTGATCACAATGCCGCGCCGGCGGGAAGCTCAACAAAAGACTTGAAGCCCCCGGAGGGGGGTCAAACACGGCGAAAGTCCTATGTCATACTGTCTGGGTGACAGTTTGGTACCAAGCGCTAAGGACTTAGGTCGGCTGTCAGTTAAGTACGCCCCACGGGGCAGTGAGGAAGTTCGTTTGTTATGCGTTTGTTTCTTGGGAATCTCCCATTCAAGGCGACTGAAGAGGATCTGACGGATCTGTTCCAGAGCGTTGGAGTGACACCGGATTCAATTCAGGTGATGCGGGACCGCCAAACCGGCCAGTCGCGCGGTTTCGGTTTTGCGGAAGTGCCGGATGACTCAGGTAACCAAGCCATTCAGGGTGTGAATGGTCGCCAGGTGATGGGTCGCGCGATCGTCGTCAACGAAGCGCGTCCGATGGCGGAACGGGGCGATCGTCCCCCGCGCGGCCGCTACTAAAGGCATTGACAACCTCCGGGGAGCCGTTCTCGACGCCCGTCGCTGGCTCCCCTTCCCGGAAAATGTCGAATTAAACCGTCAGGCTCTCGCCCGGCGAGAGCATCGCTACTTGTGTGCCCGGCAGGTCAGCGATCAGTTGAGCCAGTTCCGCGGGCCTCCCCACCAGCGGTCCCCAAGTTCCCCAATGCAGCGGTAACACCGTCTTCGGACGCACAAAACGGCAAGCGTAGCTCGCCTCTTTGGTCCCCATCGTGAAGTGATCGCCAATGGGCAGCGCCGCCACGTCAATCGGCCCGTGAATCTCGGCAATCAGGCGCATATCGCTGAACACGCACGTGTCGCCGGCGAAATAAAACTTCTTGCCGTCGGCCTCGATCACAAAACCCGCCGCCTCCCCCAGATAGACATTGCCGGGGCCCGACGAGGAGTGCTGCGCATGCGTCATCGTCGCGCGCAGGAAGCCCAGGTCCACCGTACCGCCCTTGTTCATCCCGACGGTCTTGGCGACTCCCTGCCCCTCGAGCCACGTAGTCAGGTCGTAGATGCCCACCACGGGCGCCTGGAAGCGCTGGGACAGTTCGACGGTCGCTCCGAGGTGGTCGCCATGCCCATGCGACAACAGAATCGCGTCGCAGCGCTCTATCTTGTAGCCGGCGGGAAAGCTGGGGTTGCCTTCGTGGAACGGATCGATCAGCACCGTCTCTCCCGACGCAACCTGCAGTGACAGGGCGCTATGGCCCAACCAGGTGATTTGCATGGACTACTCCTGTTGACCTTGACCGTAGATGACTGCGCCCTTGCGGCGCGAAAGCGGAAGACCGTCGCCCACTGCGGCGAAGCCCGGAATTGAAACCGGCAAGCGCCCCGTGATGTCGATTTCGCCCCACAGCGCGCGAATCGCCGCGAGTTCCGCCGTGGGAGCGCCACTGCAGGTGGCGAGCGTCGCACCCGTGTTGGGATACGCCTTCACGAAATAAGGGCTGCCGAGAGCGACCAGCACCAGCGGCACGGAACTCTTGCTCAAGGTGTCGACGAAATCCGGATAATTGCCCGCCAGCCCGACATTGCCGCGGAAAGCAGCCGTGTTGACGAAGATGCCCAGGACAATGGCGCTGCAACTGCGCGTGAGGTCGTTAGCCAATTCGGCGAGGTCAGCCTTCGGTAGACCCGAATCGAGCCACTGCGCCTTGATGCCGGGAGCGCGCGTTTGCGCCTCTTCGATGAACCGGCGGCCCTGCACCGAGTATCGCCCTTCGGCGAGAGCGAGCACGCAGGATTGCGAAGGGTCGCGCAGAGGGACCAGACCGGCGGGATTACGCAGCAAAGTCACCGCCCGATCCGCCACATTCTGAGCGCTCTCCGCGAAGGCCGGCGAATCCACCTGCTCGCTGACGAGCTCAACGTCCACCAGACGCTGCTTGTGCAGGCCCAGGCGGACTTTGGCCGCCAAGACCTTGGCCACGCTTTCCCGCACGCGCTCTTCGGAGAGGCGTCCGCTCTGAATGGCTTGCATCACACCCTGAATGGCCTGCTCCGGCCGCGGGGACATGAGGAGGACGTCGGCGCCGGCTTCGAGCGCGCGGACGCCGGCTTCACCCGGCGTGAATTGCTTCGAGAGCGCCTGCATGTCCATCGCGTCGGTGACCACCAGACCTTTGAAGCCCAATTCCTGGCGCAGCAGATCGGTGAGGACATTCTTCGAGACGGTGGCCGGGATCTCCGCCGGCTCAAGCGCCGGGACGCTCAGGTGCGAAGTCATCACCGAGTCGACACCGGCTTGGATCGCGGCCTTGAACGGAACCAGTTCGAGCGTATCGAGACGAGCGCGATCGGCGGTGACCGTGGCCATCGTCATGTGCGTGTCGGTCGCCGTATCGCCGTGCCCGGGGAAATGCTTCACGGTGACCAGCACCGGCGCGTGCGTGTCGGAATGCGCGCCTTCGATGAAGGCCTTCACATGCGCGGCCACTTCTTCGGGCCGCTCGCCGAAGGAGCGCGTATTGATGATCGGGTTATCGGGATTGTTGTTGACGTCGGCCGACGGGGCAAACACCCAGTGCACACCGATAGCGCGCGCTTCGCGAGCCGTCGCGTAGCCTTCCATGCGCGTGGCCTTCAGGTCGTTGGCGGCGCCGTAGGCCATCGCGTGCGGAAACTTGGTAGTGTTGGCGACGCGCATACTGGCGCCGCGCTCAAAGTCGCTGCCGACCACCAGCGGCACCTTGGCTACCTTCTGCATGCGATTCAGGAAGGCGGCCATGGCGTGCGGCTCAGCAGCGCGCACCTGGCCGTTGACGACGCGGTTGACGACGATCATGCCGCCGACGCCGACATCCTGCACGAGTTGCACGTAGCGGCGGAAGTCGAGGGATTGGGAACTGTGCGCTTCCCCGAAGCAAGGGATGATGACCAGTTGGGCGACTTGCTCGCGCAGCGTCATCGAGCGCATCCAGCGCTGCACTTCGGCATGCGCATTCGCGGGAGGGGCCAGCGGCGGAACGGCTTTCGCCGGCGCGACGCGAGGGCGGGTGACGGGGCGTTTGGTAACTTTGGCGGGTTCCGCAGCTTTCAGCGTGCCCAGACACACGACCAGCGTGAAAAGCAGTTTGGACATGGGTCAGCTATGAGTATACGGCGTTCTGGTACGTTAACGCCGGGCGCGAGTGGCTTTGGGAACCTCAGCGCCAGCCGCGGCGGCCGCCGCAATGGGCTTGCGCGCCGGTTTGCGGTTCAGCAGACGCTTCACCGCGCGCACCAGATGGTTCACTTCGTTCGCACTCTTCTGAATGACAATGTCGGCGCCGGTGTTGGCTTCGTGCAGTCCCAGCGCATCGGCAAAGCCGGAGATGAGAATCACCGGCAGAGCCGCACTACGAGCGCGCAATTCGCGGATAAAATCCACGCCGCTCAACGCGGGGAGCTGATAGTCAGTGACGACCACCTGGAACTGAAAGCGGGCAAACAGTTCGAGAGCGCCTTCGGCCGAATCACTCGTCTTGACGGTGTATCCGGCTTCCTGAAGGACGGCCTTGCGGGCCGCTAAACCTGACTTATTGCCGTCGACCAACAGGACCAGAGGCGAGGGAGCCGACGAAGAAGCGTGCAAACGACTCATGTAAACCATCGCACGGTAACATCGCTGAAACATGCATGTCAATCAACTTTGTATCGGCCTCAAAAGAGGCCAGATGTTTTGCTTGACTTGCCTCAGCGAAATCCGCCGGAGATCTACTCCACTTCCCGAGCCGCAGTGTAGCCGAGCTTGGCGACGATCTGATATTTGACGGCTTTGCCCTTCTCGTCAGTGACCTTCAACGGCTCGTTGGTGGCCGGGTTGACGAGTTCCACCTTGATCTTGCGGAACTTGCCGTCGCGAGCCTGATTGGTGGGCGTGTAGGCCAGCGAGTACTGATTGCGCAAGGCGTTGTGCACGGAGCCGAAGATGCCCGGGTACTCGCTGATGAAGCGCGGGAAGAAGGCCATGCCGCCGGTCTCCTTGGCGAAGGTGCGGACCTGATTATCAGCCTGCAGGAAGTCGAGGCGCGCCAGCGGACCCATGTAGCCGCGGGCGTCCATGATTTCGCGGAAGGCCTGCAGAATGCTCATCCCGTAGATGGGCACGCCGGCGGCTTGCAGGCGCTTGCGGCACTGGTCAAAGGTCATCTTGGAGAAGGTGTCGACACCAGAACCGATGTACAGAATCGCCTTGCGGCCTTCGATCTCGCTCATGCGCTCGGCGGTATCGACCAGGGCATCGTACATGTTCGATTCCGAGAAGGCGGCAATGCGCAGGCGCTGGAGAGCTTCGTTGGCCTTGCGGCGATCGGTGGAGAAGTCCGAGAGGATCTCGGGACGCAAGTCGAAGGCGACCACGGCCACGTAGTCCTCCGGCTTCAGTGTTTCGACGAAGCCATAGACGGCGGTGAGCGTTTCGTACCAGCCCTGGCCCCAATACTGCTGATAGAGGTTCGAGAACTCGATCACCAGAGCGATGGTCATCGGCGCTTCGCCCATGGCGAATTGGGTGACCTGCTGAGGGGCGCCGTCCTCCAGAATGCGGAAGTTGCCTTTGGGAATACCGGGGATAAAACGGCCGCGATTATCGAGGACGGCGACGTCTACCGAAACAGTGGTGGAGTCGCTCTTAAAGGTCGGCACGCCTTCGGGGAGCGATTCGGCGCCGGGCTTCTTCTTGAGTTTGGACTCGATCGGGGCGCGTTCGGGTTCGACCGGGTCACCCTTCTTGCGAGGACGGGCCACCGTTTCGGAGCCTTCCTTCTTCGGGCCGGGCTGAGCCCAAGTGGGCGTGAGCAGGGACAATCCAACGGCAAGCAGCAAAAAATGGCGAAGGCGCATCCTCAATTACTCCTTAACAACACACACACTACAGTACTCTAGACGTCGCAGGGACGGGATGGGGTTTCGGCTACGGCTGATCCGAGGCCGCCGGCGGGGCGGCGGCTTCCTTCTCGAGATAGGGCCGGCCGCGCTCCATCCACTCGGGTTTCGCGGCGCCTTTCAAATTAAAGTCGAAGAACTCCTGCAAACGGCGGGCGTAATCCTTCTGGTTGATGCGGCGCCGGATGCCGTGAGGCTCTCCGTTATAGCTGAAAAAATAGACTTCCTTCTCTAAACGCCGGAGAGCGAGAAAATACTCGATGCCTTGATACCAGGGCACGGCGTCGTCGGCGTCGTTGTGAAGCATGAGCAGGGGGGTGGTGACCTTGTCGGCCTGGAAGATGGGCGAGTTCTCGAGGTAGCGCAAGGGGTACTGCCAGGGCGTGCCGCCGATGCGGCTCTGGGTGCGCTCATATTGGAACTGCCGCGGGAGGCCGGGGCCCCAGCGGATGCCGTTGTAGGCGCTAAACATGTTCGCCACCGGAGCTCCGGCGGAGGCGGCTTTGAAGCGCTTGGTTTGTCCGAGCATGTAGGCGATCTGATAGCCGCCCCAGCTGTGGCCTTGAATGCCGATGTTGTTTTCGTCGACGCCGCCCTGGGCGACCACGGCGTCGATGGCGGGCAGGACGCACTGCAAGGCGCTCGAGCCCGGATAGCCTACGCGGTAGGCGATGTCTGGTTGGAGCACGAGGTAACCGTTCGAGACGTAATAGCTCACGTTGATCGAATGTCCTGGCGCCGGAGGCGTGAAGTTGTGGAGGCCCTGGGTGAGGCGCTCATAGATATAGACGATGAGCGGGTATTTCCGTGAGGGGTCGAAATGGTCGGGCTTGTAAAGCGTGGCTTTCAGGGGCGTGCCATCGGTGCTGCGGAAGCTGACGAGTTCGGCCTTGCCCCAGTGATAGGCGTCGAGTTGCTTCTGGCCGTCGGAGATGCGCTGGACGTTTTTGAAGTCGGGGTCAGCGACGTAGAGGTCCGGGAAGGCATCGAAGCGGGAAACGGTGAGCAAGAGTTGGCCGGACTTCTCGGCTTTGACGGGAACGCCATAGCCGCGAGCGCCCATCACCAATTGCTCAGGTTTGACTTGGCGGCCCAGGTAGTCGCGATAGTAGCCGGTTTCGCGGGTGGCAAGCCGCTCGGCACGCAACAGCAGGGGTTGCAGGGGATCGAAGCCGCGTTCGCCGGGACCGTCGGCGAGGCGGACGGCGCGGAACTGGAGGCCCTCGGCGCGGCCGAGGCCATCGGTGACGTTGATGGCGCGGCGCCCGTCGAGGTCGACTTGCCAGACGTCGTAGCGGTCATAGAGCAGGACGCTTTGGCCGTCGCGGGTCCAGCCGCCGAAGCCGTAGGCGGGGGGCGAGTCCGGGTGGTCGTCGTCTTCGTTGAAGAACTTGACCGGGATGGTGGCGGTGAGGTTGGTGCGGGTGCCGGAGGGCACCTGAATGGCGTGCCAGTGGCGGCCATCGAAGAGGACAGCGGCGTTGCCGAGATGGGACCAGTTCCAGGAGCCAGCCTGCTTTTTGGCCACCGGGATGCGCTCACCGGTGGCGGTGTTGACGAGGGCGATGTCGGCATAACGGCGGTCGTATTCGACGAGACGGCGGTAGGCGCGGTCATCGGCGCCAAAGGCGTAGCGGCCGTCTTCGCTGAGGCTGACGTCGGCAAGGGTAGCGTCGGCGAGCGGCACGGTCTTGCGGGTGGCGACATGATAGACGGCGCGGTAGGTGCGATTGCGCTCGGCGGAGGCACGCGACTTCTGCATGGGCTGGATGTGGTCGTCGAGGTAATGCCACAGGTCGAAGGTGGCTTTCTCTTCGGTGGAGGCGCGGGCCGGCTTGGGCGCAGGAGGGGCGGTACCGAAGAAGAGGCGTTCACCATCACGCGAGAAGGTAAGGGCGCCTTTGGAGGAGACGACCAAGCCATCGGCGAGCGGGCCGAGTTCGAGCGGAGGCGCGGTGGCGGATTGGCGATCCCAGAAGTGGATCTTCACGCGAGCGGCGGGGTCGGCAATGTCCTCGCGCTCGGAGAGGGCGGCCAGACGCTGCTGACGCTCATCCCAGGTGAGGCGGGTGAATCTGCCCTTCCCGGTGGCGAGAGGCGCGGGGTCGCCCGAGGCGGCGGTGGTGAAGGCGAACAGGCCGTTCGTGAGGGCGGCATCCTTGGTGGTGACCAAGTAAGCAAGGGTTTTGCCGTCGTGGGAGAGCGCGTACTCGGAGACGTCGATGAAGGTGCGCTCGGAAGCGTCCGAGAGGCGGCGGAGAACGAGGGGCGAACCTACGGCAGCAGAGGCACGGCCGGCACCAGCGCGCCGGGGCTGGTCCTGCTCGC
Source organism: Bryobacteraceae bacterium (assembly GCA_044226365.1). Classification (GTDB taxonomy): domain Bacteria; phylum Acidobacteriota; class Terriglobia; order Bryobacterales; family Bryobacteraceae; genus JALHNI01. Next base: position 23,702 of record JBGAHE010000065.1, on the reverse strand, counting down.
CATCGTCGCCGGCGGCGGTGGCGGTGGCCGGAGGAGCGGCGGCGGGGCCGGGTTCGCGGTGGTAGACGAGATAGTCGCTGACGTCGCGGGCGAACTGGAAGCTCTTGACGCCGGCGAATCGCTGAATGGATTTGGTGCGGAGGTCGATGAGGACAAGGCCCGGCTTGGGCATCTCTTCCGGCTTCTTCTTCGCTTGGCGCGCGGCATCGAGTTCCGTCCGCGAGGGGAAGGTGGTGAAGGCGACCCACTGACTGTCGGCCGAGAACTGAATGGTGGTGGTGCGCTGAACGGGAGCGGCGCCTTCGGCGTCGGGATCGGGAGGAGCCGGCTGCGGACGTTCGCCGGCAGGTTCACGAAGGTCGGCGCCGGCGGCGACGTCGCGAATGATGACCTCGCCATCGCCTTCCTGAGGAAACCAGCCATAGGCGACATACTTACCGTCCGGCGAAATGCGTTGGCCGGAGATGCTGCGGAAACTATCGGAGTCCGCGTGAGTGAGCGCGCGTTTGTTGGCGGTTTGCGCCGGAAGCCAGGCAGATAGACAGATCAGCAGACCTGCGAGAGTACGCCCCATCTCTCCATTCTAAGCGCCGTTGAGCGGACGACGCCTACTGATCGGTGCGTTTGATGGGAACGGTGACGATATTCGAGACCTGATAACTCTGAGCGATGGTGAGCTGGGTCTGGAAGTCGGTGGGAAGATCCGAGTTCAATTCCAGTTGCACTTCGTAGAGACCGACCTGGCCTTTGATGAGGCGGGCGAAGATGACGTTGGCGGTGCGGCCACCGGCCAGCGAGGAGACGAACTCGAGAGGCTCGTTGAGGTCCGGACCGTTATAGGGTTGACCCGTAACGAGCGGATTGTCAGCGCCACCGGGGGTGACCAAGCCGAGACCGGTGGCGTAGACAATGATCGTCTCGCCGGGGATGGCCGGGTTCTGTTCCGTGATCCGGGCGCCACCGATGTTGGCGCAGCAGAGACCGGAGTTGGTAGCCGACAGAATCACCTGCGGCGCATCGCCGTTGGAAGCGTCGCGGGCTTCGGCGCGAATCGGGATGTTGTTGCCGGCCGGGCCTTCGACGCGCGCGCGGAGACGCACGCGGGTGAAGACGCCAGCGCTGAAGGCGACGACCTCGGGATCGCCGGTGCCGGCGTTGATGGTGTCGATGAGGCCGTTGCGGATTTCCGCCAACCCGTCGCCCGCTTTGACGACGTATTCGTACATGCGGTCGTTGATGTAGATCCGGGCCTTGTCGCCAGAGTTGGCGGTGCCGTCGACTGACACCGTGGCTTGGGCGAAGCTCGACGAGTGGTAGGCGACGCCGGGCCGAGGATCGATGGTGCCTTCGGCAAAGATGCCGGGGTTCTGCTTGATGATGGGGACGCCGACGGCGGTGGAAACGGTGACGACGCCGCTCGCGCGCTTGGTGCGAATCCAGGCGGTGACGCTGGTGGCGTCAATCACTTCCCAGGGCATCTGGGCGCGGACTTCGGTGGGCGAGACGTAAACGAGCGGGGCGCGAATGCCGTCGAAGTAGACCTGGACGCCGCCCAATTCGGTGGGCAGGTCACGACCGGCGCTCAGGTCGACGGAAAGGGTGGTGTCAGCCAGGTTGTCGCCCAGGAGGGTGACGATGGTGCCGGGGGCAATCTTGCCGGCGTCGCCGCCGCCGGTGAGGGTGGCGCCACTGGTGGTAGCCGTAATGGTGGCGTCGGTGGAGAGTTCGGTGGAGAGGTTGATCGAGTCACCGGCCTCGCCGGCAATGCGCGCGGTGAGCGTCAGGGCGCCCGCACTGCGATTGACGGTGGCCAGGACGTTGGGGTCGCCGCCATTGGCGTTGATCTGATTCGCCAGATTCTGGACGATGTTGAGGAACGTGTCGTCCTTGACGATCTTGTACTTGAACGAGACCTCTTCGTCGGTGGGGCCGATTTTGACGGTGACTTCGTCGTTCTCTTTGATGGTGCCGCCGAAGGTGACGGCGCCGACGGCGAAGATCTCGCGGCTGGCCGAGTTGCGCACGCCGGTGTTGGGGATCAACTGCAGGCCGGGCGTGTAGACCATCACCCGGCGATTGAAGGGGTCGGCGACGTAGAGGTTGCGACCGTCGAAGGCGAGCGAGGTGGGGGTGCGCAGGGTGTCGGAAGCGGAGATGAGGTCAGCGAAGAAGTCCGAGGTGTTGTTGACGTCGTTGCGAACCTGACCGAGCACGACGTCGGCGGTTTGGCCGTTGGCCGTGGGGAGGGTGTTGTAGATCAGGATGCGGTCGTTGCCGCCGTCGGCGATGAAGAGGCGGCGGCCGTCGGAGAGAGCGAAGCGCGGGAAGTCGAGGGTGGCGCCGCAGCGGCCGGGATAGGTGGCCTTACCATCGGCGTCGGTGCCGGTGGAAGCGCAAAGTTTTTCGACGTTGTTGGCGACCGCAGTGGTGAAGTCGGGCTGGCCGATGACGACGTCAGCGGGCGCGCCGTTGCTATTGGGGATGGCGTTCCAGATGAGGACGCGATTGTGGCCGAGGTCGGTGACGAAGAGACGGGAGCCGTCGCTGGTGACCGCCACCGGGTTCAGCATGGTGGACGCGTTCGCGTTGATGACGGCTTTGGTGAGGTCGACTTCCGGAGCGGTGGTAAAGTTCTGCTGGCCGAGGACGATATCGGCGGCGGCGTGGTTCTGGCTGGGGATGGAGTTCCAGACCATCACGCGATGGTTCTGCGTGTCGGCCACATACAGGCGGCCGTTCTGAATCCAGACGCCCTGGGGACCGCGGAACGAGCGATTGTCGGTGACGATGCGCTTCAGCGAGGTGAAGTTTTCCTGGCCGAGGACGACGTCGGCGGGCTGGCCGTTGCGCGTGGGAAGCGAGCGCCAGATGAGGACGCGGTTGTTGTCGGTGTCGGCGACGGCGATCACATTGCCGTCGGTGGCGACGGCAGTGGGGCTGCGCATGCCATCGGCGGTGAGCGCGACGTTCGAGGTGTTGAATTCCTTCTGGCCAATGACGACGTCAGCCGTGCCGGTGCAGATGGGGCAGCGCCCGCTGTTGGGCGCGATCTCCGCATCCTGAGCCGGAATCGTATTCACGATGTCGCGATAGATGAGTACGCGGTTGTTGGCCGGGCCGGCGCCAAAGCGGCTGGCATCGGCGACCACGAGCACGCCATTGGCATAGGCGACGCCGCCGGACGCACCGAGGATCGACGCCGAAGGCGGATCTCCGGGGCTCTGGGCGGTAAAGGTCGGCTGCCCCACCACGGCGCGGGCAGCTTGGCCCGTGCGGAAATCGGACGTGGTCTGGGCAAGCAAGGCGGCGCCCAGCGAAAGGATAACGAAGACTGTTCTCATTTCAAGTGACATCGATAGTATAGCAACCCTAGGTTTTTCGAATGGACTCGACCTGTAAACTGCTGAGGATGCGAATTGTAGGGCAATTTGCGGGCCAATCCGGAGGCTATTGAAAATGCGTGAAGCGTCCTGTGGCGCGCGGTGGCGGCTGTGCGCCTGCGGCACACCGCTTAACGGACAAATTGATCGACGAAATCGGCGCCCAAACCGACGTCAATGTAGTGCTTGCGACACATGTCGATCTTGGTGAAGACGTCTTCGAAACCGGTGTGCTCGTCACGTTCGTTGACGTAGTACATACAGCCGGAGATGTTGAAAAAGGTAATCATCTCATCGACATCGGAATCGACGACGAGGGTGTGGGTTTCGCCGGGGGGCTCGAAGACGTAGTCGCCGGCGCGAGCGACCCAGTCATGCTCGAGATAGCGCCAGGAGCCTTTGATGACGTAGCCGTGCACGGGGGCCGGATGGCGGTGACGACTGAGCATGCCAGCCTTGCGCACGCGTAACAGGTTGCACCATTGACCATTTAACGTGTTGAGCATGAGCGGGCGAAACCAGACCTGGGGGGCCTGGGGCACCCAGACGCGTTCGTCGTCGGGGATGGCCGTGGCGACGATCTGATGCGGAGAAAGCGGGTGGGTGCTGGGCATGCCTTTGCTATCTTAGCCCGCCAGATAGCCGCCATCGACCGGGAGGATGGCGCCAGTGATGAAGGAAGCCGCTTCGGAGCACAGGAAGAGGACGGGACCGGCGACTTCCTCGGGGCGGCCCCAGCGTCCGAAGGCGGTGCGGCCCAGGAGAGACGCGGAGCGGGCGGGGTCCTGCTGAAGGGCTTCGGTGAGGGGCGTGGCGATCCAGCCGGGGGCGACGGCGTTGACGCGGATGCCATCGGCGGCCCAGGCGAGAGCCAGCGACTTGGTGAGTTGGCCGACGCCGCCCTTACTGGCGCTGTAAGCGGGGACGCGGGCGCCACCGAAGTAAGTGAGCATGGAGGCGAGGTTGACGATGCGGCCGGCGCGCGCGGCGAGGAGGGGCCGGGCGGCGGTACACAGGCGCATGGTGCCGGTAAGGTTGATGTCAAGGACCTGGGCGAAGACTTCGGGGTCGAACTCGGCGTCGCGACGGATGACGCCCGCGGCGTTGACGAGAATGTCGAGCGCGGGCAGCGAAGCGATCAGTTGGGCGACCGAGGAGGGGTCGGCGACGTCGAGCTCGGCGGTGGGGACGGCAAGGGTTTGCGCAGTGGGGAGCCCGGCGGCGAGGACGCGCGCGCCGGCGGCTTGAAAGGCTTCGGCGATTGCGAGTCCGATGCCGCTGGTGCCGCCGGTGACGAGAACGGATTGGCCGGTGAAGTTGAAAGATGCCACGGAGGACATCGTATCGTCGATGACCCGGGAGCCGATACAATGGCGCACTACCAGCATGGCGACAAAGTCAAAAGCGAAGTCCAAGAGCCCAGCGAGCGTGCCAACGGTGAAGCTGTTCAAGGTCTTCGAGGGGGTGCAGGCCGGCGACATTCCGGCGTATCAGCCGGGCGAGATGATCCTGCGGCTAACGCCCGCTTCGCAGGTGCCGCCAACGCCGGCGAACCCGCTGGGGTTGCGTGTGAAGGTGCTGGAGTTTCTGAGCGAGCTCACCCAGTATGGTTTGTGGCGGATTGAGCCGTTGGTGCAACTGGAGCGGCGGGTTTGGGAGACGAATGTGGTGGGGTCGCCGACGGTGGACGGTCCGCCGCCGGTGGTGCCGATGGCGTTGATGCCGCCCGCACTGGGGCCTTTGATGCAGGGGCTCTACCGGTATCTGCAGTTCGGCGATAACGCGTCACTGCAGCAGGACGCGGTGCGGGCGGGCGATCAGTGGGTGCCGGTGGTGACGGTGCCCACTCGGGCGCCGGGCTTGCCGGTGGCGGTGCAGCAGGAGGTACGGCGGCGATTGATGCTGCGCTTTGACCCGAGCCGGCTGGACGAGCATCAGGCACGGGCGATCGTGCATCTGGCGGAACGCTGGCTGAATGGCGGCCGCTCGGCGCTGATGGTGGATCTCGAGCGCGTGCCGATGCGTCTGCTGGCCGATCAGCCGTATGGCGCGAAGCCGTTCCGGGATTGGACCGAACCGACGTCACCGGCGGTTGGCGGCGGGCACGCGGCGATGCAAAAGGTCGCCGGGCCGGTGACGACGCTGGAAGTGAAGGCCGAAGACGTCTATCTGCCGGACTGGCATGAGAAGTGCATCGCGCTAGCGGGTAAGACGTGTCTGCAGGTGGCGCCGATGGTGGCGGTGCTGGATTCGGGGATCGACTACGGGCATCCGGCCTTTCCCGCCGGGTCGGTGGAGAAGGGGTTCCCGGGTTATAGCGAGGACTATGCGGGGCATGGCACGCACGTCTGCGCGATCATCGCGGGCCGGCCGCCGGGACAGAACAGCGGGTATCAGTACCGGGGCGGGATTCTCCCGCAAGCGAAGTTACTCGTGTTCAAAGTGATGTCGAACCAGCTGTATCAGGGAACGAAGAAATACTATCCGGTAGACTCGGTGCGCTATGCGACGGCGCTCTACAAGCTGCGGGCACGGATTCCAGATGATCTGCGCGTGGTGAATCTGAGCCTGGGCGGGCAGTTACCGTTGAGTAACAACGAAAAGGCGGATCTGACGGAGCTGAATGACCGGGGAGCGGTAGTTGTGGCCGCGGGGGTTGAGCGAGCGCGGAGGGCGGAGCGGCTCTTTTAGGCGGCGGACGGTGATTTCGACGGGGCTGCTGCCGGCGTGGGGCGACCGTCCGGTGGCCATTTCGTACATGACGACGCCGAGGGAATAGAAGTCGGAAGCGGGGCCGGTGGACTTGCCCTCGAGTTGTTCGGGGGCCATGTAGGAGGGCGTGCCGGCGCCCCAGCCGCTGTGCGAGAGCGACTGGCCGTCGTGGGGCAGGACGGAGCGGGCGAGGCCGAAGTCGGTGACGGCGACGCGGAGTTCGCCGTCGCGGTGCCGGGTGAGGAAGATGTTCGAACTTTTGAGGTCGCGATGGACGACACCGGCGCGATGCGCGGCACTGAGGGCTTCAGCAATCTGGCGGATGAGAGGGAGCGCTTCGGCGAGGGTGAGGGCGGCGCGGGGCTGGAGAAACTGCGAGAGCGTTTCGCCGTCTAGGTACTCCATGGTGAGGAAGTCGATTTCGGCGCCGTTGGCGCGGGTGGCGTGGGCGAAGTCGTAGACGCGGCAGACGTTGGGGTGAGTGACCTGACGGGCGAGGTTGACCTCACGGCGAAAGCGGGCGAGGATCTGCGGGTCGTGGGCGATTTCGGGGCGAATGGTTTTGATGGCGACGCGGGTGCCGAGAGCGCGGTCCTCAGCCTCGTAGACTTCGCCCATGCCACCGGCACCCAGACGGCGAACGATGAGAAAGCGGGAGGCGAGGAGTTCGCCGGGGAGCAGGGCGACGAAGGCGGCCTGATCGGCAATCTGGCGGAGAAGGGCCGGGGAAACGGGCGCCTGGTCCAGATAGGCGCCGTCGGCTGGCGAGTGCTGCAGCAGGCGCAGGACTTCGTGGAGGACCACGGCGTCGTCGGGGCAATGTTCGCGGAGCCAGGTTTCCCGCTGGGGCGCCGGCTGTTCGGCGGCGTCAGCAAAAAGGTCCTTTACCCGTTCCCATTGCTCGGGACTCATGAGGTAAAGAGTTTACTAGATTGTTGCGGAGCTTATTTAGAGCTGGGGAATGCGGCGCTGGACGACGAGGAACCAAAGCCCGAGAAGGGCGAGCAAGCCGCCGCAGCCGGCGAGGACGACCGGCGCGGACGAGAACTCGATCAGTTGGCCGCAGAGGAGCGCGCCGATGGGGCCGCCGCCCCGGAAGGCGACGTTGTAGAGGGACATGACGCGGCCGCGCATTTCGTCAGTGGCTTCGCTTTGGACGAGCGAGGCGATCATGGCGAAAGTGCCAATCAGAGTGCCGCTGGCCAGGAAGAGGATGACGTAAGAGAGCCAGAGATGGCGGGAGAGCGAGAAGCCGACAATGAGGGTGCCGAGGGCGATGAGATTCAAGAGGGCGTAGCGGCCCTTCTTGTCCGAGTGACTGAGGCCGGCAACGATCAAGCCGCCGACGACGGAACCGGCGCCCGAAACGGTGAGCATGTGGGTGTAGCCGGTGGAGCCCTGGCCAAAGACTTCTTTGACCATCACGGGCAGGAAGACCATGAGGGGCAGGCCGAGGAAGGTCATGCAGAAGGCGAGGGCGATGAGGGGCACCATGCCGGCGCGTTCGCTGACGAAGTCGATGCCGCGGCGGATGCTGGTGAGGACGGATTCGCCACGATTGCCGCCGCCGCGTTTGGGGGTCATGGCGAGGAGGGCAAAGATCACGGCGAGGAAGGAGAAGCCGTTGAGCGAGAAGCACCAGGCGGGGCCGAGGCTGACGAGGGCCCAACCGCCGAGCATGGGTCCGATGACGCGGGCCAGGTTGAACTGAATGGAGTTCATGGCGATGGCGTTTTGGACTTCGGCTTTGGGGACCATCATCGGGAGGATGGCCTGGTAGGCGGGTCCGCCGAAGGCTTGGACGCAGCCCGTGAAAAACGAAAGCAGGATGATGTGCCAGACCTTGACGGTATTGGTGGCGAAGAGGAGGGCGAGCAGGAGGGCCGTGGTCATCTGGCCCACCTGCGACGCGATCAACAGTTTGCGGCGGTCAAAGCGATCGGAGGCCACGCCGCCGAACAGCGACAGGAGGAGGATCGGGATTTCGCCGAGGAAGCTATCGAGACCCAGCAGGAACTTCGACTGGGAGAGTTCGAGCACCAGCCAGCTTTGGGCAGCCTTCTGCATCCACGTCCCGATGGTGGACGTGCAGGCGCCCAGCCACATGAGGCGGAATTCGCGGTATTTGAACGCGGCAAAGACGCGGCTGAACAAAGTGAGATCAGCCTTAAGGCAGCGGTTGCTGACGAGCGATCAAGTGAAGCAAGTTGCCGTCGAGGTCTTCGAAGAAGACAAGACGATTGCCTTGATTCTCATACGGCTCAGCGACGAATTTGACACCTTTGGCTTTCAGATCGGCGTATCCGGCATCGAAGTCGTCCAGGGCGATGGCCAGATGGCGGATGCCGGGCGTCTTCATTTTGTTCTCGGGCTTGTCCCCCTCGCTGGGAATGATTTCCAGCATGCTGCCGTTGGGCGCTTTGACGAAGTAGAAAACGTCGTACTGGAAATTGATGTGAAAACCGAGGGTGTTGACGTACCATTCGGCGAGCGCTTTGGGATTGGGCGACGCAATGGCAGTGTGTTCAAGTCCGTGATACGTGGCGGCCATAAGAGTTCAGCATAGCAGTCGCTCCGGTCCTAAAAAAAGGCACCGAATTTGGCCGACTCGGGCTAGAATAAGGGCGGGAGTGGGTCTGCGAAGTTCGCGGAAGCCTCTTATAAATTGATCCGATAGTCAATGTCATGGGATCCGACTCGAGCAAAGCGCCGGTGTGCATGCTCCCGTTGGCCTCGGCCGGCGACGGAGAAGCCTAAAGGCGCGCGGGGGGTCCCCCCCTTCAGCTGTTAGGGGTCAATGACGGAGGTGGAGTCGGCTTAGGTGGATCGCTCCCATTTTCCTGCCCTCCACAATTCATGCGCATGTCCCTGGTGCTCGAACACTGCCAGCGGGTGATTACCGAGGAGAAAGTGGACCTGGTGATCGCCAACGGGGAGAACGCCGCGGGCGGGTTTGGGATCACGCCGAATATCGCCGACGAGTTGTTCGGCGTGGGCGTGGACGTGATTACCACGGGGAATCACGTGTGGGACAAGCGCGAGATTTACGACTATCTGAGCCGCGAGCCACGCATTCTGCGGCCGGCGAATTATGCGCCGGAACTGCCGGGCAAAGGCGTCTATGTCGCGCGGGCGCGTAGTGGCGTGACGTGTGCGGTGATGAATCTGCAGGGGCGGATCTATATGCCGTCGACCGATTGTCCGTTCCGGAAGGCGGACGAACTGTTGGCGTCGATCGGAGAGGTGAAGGTCCGTTTTGTGGATTTTCACGCCGAGGTGACTAGCGAAAAGGTGGCCATGGGGTGGCATTTGGATGGACGCGTCTCCGCGATGGTGGGGACGCATACCCACATTCCGACGGCCGATACCCGCATTCTTCCGCAGGGAACCGCGTATCAGACGGACGCGGGCATGACGGGTCCTTATGACTCGGTGATCGGCGTGGAGAAAGAAGCGGTGCTGCGGAAGTTTCAGACGTCGCTGCCGGTTCGTTTTGAACCCGCGAAGACGATGGTGGAGTTACACGGCGTGCTGGTGGATGTAGAAGATTCATCGGGTAAGGCGACCGCGGTGCGGCGCTACGAGATTCGTCGGTAGATTCTCGACGGCCGGCCTAATATTTTTCCCCTAGCTGCCGATAGTGGCTGTACTAAGGATTCTCACTTAGCACGGCATGCGGAAACTTCTGACATCCTCGACCTGGAACTGGATCACGCTGGGTGTCGCGTTAGTGGGCATCCTTTCGGTGGGCGAACTGATTGGCGAGGTAAACGACTTACAGGCGCAATTTGAGCGTCAGGGGACTTGGATCTCCGGCTTCAAGGGTTTAGAGCGATCGATCTGGGAGCTGCAACTGGCGGCGCTCGGGCCGAAGGCGGATAAGACGACCTGGATTCAGGCGGAGTCCGCGTATCGAAGCGAGATTGAGGCCCTCAGTCGGAAAGCATCGGGCGACCGGGAATTGTCCCTGATGCTCACCGAGGTGGAGCGGCAGGTGAATACGATTTGGGGGATTCACCTGACGATGGCGGCTTCGGAGACGAATCGGGGTGAGGCGGCGGCACAGTTGCAGACGGTGGGCGGCGACGTCCGGAACCAGATCCACGGCGCGATGGAGCGCATGTGGACGCGGCAAGCCGAGATCGCCAATCAGGTGAGCGAGAGTTGGGGCGAGGTGAAGTCGCGGCTGATTCTCTGCTGCCTGTTCGCTGGCTTCCCCGCCCTGCTGCTGCGCATTCATCATCTGCGCGTGGCGGACAAGAAGCGGGTGGAAGGCGCGCTGGAAGAAAGCGAAGACCGGTACAAGCGGCTGGTGGATCTGCTGCCGGACGCGGTGGTGGTGCATCGAGGGGGCAAGATCATCTTCGGTAACGCGGCGTTTGCGCGGCTGCTGCGCGTGGAGACGCCGGACCGGCTGGTGGGGGCGAGCATTCTCGACCTGATGCATCCCGACGATCATTGGGCGGCATGGCGCAATTGGGAGCAGTTTCAGGAGACGCAGCAGCATACGCCGCTGATGGAACAGCGCATGATGCGCGACGACGGCCAGGTGTTCGAGGTGGACTTCGTGGCGACGTCGTTCCGGATGAACGATCAGCCGGCGGTGCTGGTGGTGATCCGCGACATCTCCGACCGGAAGCGCTCGGCGGATGTGGTCCGCAAGACGGAAGCGCGGTTCCGCACGCTGTTTGAAAGCGTGCTCGATGGCGTGTATCGCATCACGCCGGAAGGGCGCGTGCTGGAAGCGAATCCGTCCCTGGTCAAGATGCTCGGGTACGATTCGCTCGAGGATCTGCGCAAGGCGGGCGAGGTGTTTGCGGCGTGCACGGCGGACGAGGCGAATCAGGAATTGACGCTACGGCATCGCGACGGCTCCACCCTGGTGGTGCTGAATCATTCGCGGTCAGTGGTGGACGATCAGGGGCGGCGCCTGCACATCGAAGGCACGATCACCGACATCACCGCGATGAAGCGGACCGAAGAGCAGTTGCGCGAGTACACGCGGGAGCTCGAGCAGACGCGCAAGCGGCTGGAGGAGCAGGCGCGTCAATTGGAGCGGACGCGCGACGAGGCATTGGAAGCGTCGCGGCTGAAGAGCGAGTTTCTCGCCAACGTAAGTCACGAGATCCGGACGCCGATGAACGCCGTGATCGGCATGACGCAGTTGCTGCTGGACAGCCAGTTGAGCAATGAACAGCGCGACAATGCGGAGACGGTGCGCGGGCAGGCGGATTTCCTGCTGGGACTGATCAACGACATTCTCGACTTCTCGAAGATCGAAGCCGGGCGCCTCTCGTTCGAGCACATCGACTTCTCGCTGCGCGGGGCCACGGCGACGGTGATGGATATGTTCGCGGAGCGGGCGGAAGCCAAGGGGCTGGAGTTCGCTTTTCTGACACAGGGTACGGTCCCGGATGGCGTGAAGGGCGATCCGATCCGGCTGCAGCAGATTCTCACGAATCTGATCGGCAATGCGATCAAGTTCACCGAAGCCGGCCGGGTGATCATTACTTGCCGGGCGCTCGAGCAGAAGAACGACGTGCTGCAACTGCGCTTCGACGTGGTGGACACGGGCATCGGCATTGAGCCGGTGAACCGGCAGCGGCTGTTTGAGCCGTTCACGCAGGCGGATGGGTCGACGACGCGCCGTTATGGCGGAACAGGATTGGGCCTGGCGATTTCGAAGCAACTGGCCGAGGCGATGGGCGGCGAGGTGGGTCTCGAGAGCGTGCCGGAGCAGGGGTCGACCTTCTGGTTCACGGTGAAGCTGAGTTGCGCCGATGCGCCAGCGCCCGCGGTGACGCCGCCGGCGAAGCCGCTGCTGGTGGCCGTGGCCCGGGCGGAGGCGCGCGCGCTTTACGCTCAGCAGGCCGAGACGTGGGGCTGGCGAGTGGAGACGGCGAGTACGGGAGCGGAACTCGCGGAGAAGATCCAGTCGCGCGTGTATGCGTCGATTCTGATTGACGCGGAGTTGCCGGACGCCGATCTGATGGGTTTAACGGCCGAGGTGGAGCAGATGGCGGAGGGCAAGCGTCCGCAGTTGGTGCTGCTGGCTCCGTTCAGCCGGCGCGCGATGCTCGAAGTGGGTTTGGAAGCGCGGCCCGGTTTTGCGGCGATGCTCCCGCGGCCGGTACGGCAATCGGAATGGAAGCAGGTGTTGGACCGGCTGCAGCCACCGCCAGATCTGGCGCCGCAGTTGGCGTCATTGGCACAGGGTCTGGAGGCGGAGGCACCGAAGCCGCAACGGCCGTCGTTGCGCATTCTGGTGACCGAAGACAACATCGTCAATCAGAAGGTAGCGCTGAAGCTGATCAAGAAGCTGGGCTACGACGCGGACCTGGCGACCAATGGCCGTGAGGCGGTGAACCTGCTGGCGACGCATCATTACTCGCTGGTGTTCATGGATTGCCAGATGCCCGTGCTGGATGGCTATGCGGCGACGACGGAGATCCGGCGCGCGGAGAAGGACGGCCGGCGAACGCCCATCGTGGCGATGACGGCGCACGCCATGCAGGGCGATCGCGAGAAGTGTCTGGCGGCGGGCATGGACGACTATCTGACGAAGCCGATCCAGATCAGCGAGTTGCGTCGCGCCATCGATCAGTGGGCCGACGTGGACAGGTTCGCCTCAGCGTCCTGAGCGCTCCTCCCGGAGAGACCGAAGCAGGCGCAAGGCGGGACGCGTGTTGTATTCGCGTTCGTAAGCCGGATCGGGATGGCTTTCGCCGGCTTGAAGCGGATAGCCGGACATGCGATGGAACGGCAGCGGCTGCACGGTCTGTCCGTTCGACGTGTTCGCGTCACGATCCTTGGCCCAGCCATCGACCTTGAGAAGATAACTGCGGCGCTGGCCCGGCGTCGGGGGAGGCACCGGGAAGCGCAGGCGGATTTCGTCGCCGGAACCCATCACCACCATGCGGTCGTCGACGTCGCGCAGCAGGCCGGTGACGTCGCCGTAGCGCGTGTAGAGGCCAGGCGTGGGATTCCAGAGCGAGGTAGGCGTGGCGCCGGCGTAGCGAAACTGCTCGGGCTGTTGGCGGGTGGGGTGAATGAAGGACGGCGAGAAGCCGCGGAAGCGCAGAGCGGCGTCGGTGGGGGCGAGGGTAAGTGGGGCGCCAGGCAGCACGCGGTACTCGGTGCCCAGGCGGATCTGATCCCAGTAGACGCAGAAGTTCGTGACAACGCGGACAGCGCGGGAGGCGGAACGCCACAGGCCGCGCATCTCGATGGCAATCGTCTTGGGCTTGCCGGCCGGCATGCCCATGTCTTCGAGGACGGTGACCCAGCGACCTTGGGCGTCCTGCACTTGAAGTTGGGGCGCGAGGAGTTCCTGCTTGGCTTGCGCGGCCTGAAGGAAGGTGGAGCCGTCGGCCCAATCGACCCAGCCGTGGAGGATGAGCAGGGAGTCGTCGGGGGCGGCGGCGAAGTCCAGGGTGAGGGTGTGCTTTTCGGCCAAGCCCGAGAGATTACGGCGGAAGGTGTCGGGGTAGCGGCGATCGCGTTGGGCGACTTGCGGGGTGACGTCGGCGCCATCCTGATCGAGGGCGCGGCGGACGGGCTGGTAACGGCGGACGCCGTAGAGCTTGAGGTCCGGGAACGGCGGCGCCTTCCATTTATCACTGGTGAAGAGGTCTTCGTCGGGGGCATGGTCGACGGCTACGAGGCTGGTCTGGTCGACGTAGGCGGCTTCGCTTAGCTCTTCGGTGACGCGAATTTCGTAATGGCCATCGCGGGGGTGCATGGAGGCCGGGAGTTGGATGTACTCATCGTGGTCGGCGGCGAAGTACGTGCCGTCGCCGGCAGCGGCGCCGAGGGGCGCGACGCCTAGGACGTCGGTGACGTATTCGAAGTCCTGGCCATTCCAGATCCAGATGATGGGGCAGGAACCGGACAGGCGCTGCGCTTCTTTGTAGCGGTAGGTAGCGTTGACCTTGGGGCGGGTCTCGTTCTGGATGAGGCCATTGGGCCAGGTGATGCGGACGGTATCGACGTCGGTGGCGGCGCCGAGGTTGAAGAGCAAGGGGACGCCAGTGTAGCGGGCGCGCCGGTAGAGCGTGCCGGCTTTGACCTCGACGTAGGCGTCGGGAGCGAGCTTGGGATTGCGCACGCCCTCGAGATGGACGCGCAGCCAATTCGCCGCCGCGGTGTTGACGCGCAGGCGGACCTTGCCATTCGCGACATCGGCGGTGTCGGGACGGCCGTCCTGGTTGAAGTCGGCGGTGAGGGCCGGGGCGGCGACGGCGAGTTCCGGGTGATCGACCTTCCTGAAGACGCCGCCGAGTTGATCTTCGTAGGCGATGGTGGGGCCGGACAGAGGCGCAATCAGGAGATCGAAGGCGCGGCTATCGGGACGGAGGCGGGTGACTTCGGCGGCGCGGACGGCGGGGAGGTCGGCGAAGGGGAGAGGCTGGGGGACGAGTCCGTTGGCACCTTCGTTGCGGAGGAGGAGATGTTGGTCGCCGAGGAGGACGAGGTCCAGGTCATAGTCGTGGTCGTAGTCGATCCAGATGGCGGTGCGGAAGTTGCCGGGGGTGGCCTTGAGCGGGGCGGGCACGAAGGAGGTGCGCTGGTTGCGATAGAGCTTGGGGCCGGCGGCCGTGAGGACGAGGAGGTCGGGGAGACCGTCGTTGTTGTAGTCGGCGGGAAGGAGGGCGCGGACGTCGGTAGCGGGTGCGAGGGTGAGGCCGGGGGCGCCGAAGCGGTGGAGGCGGATGGCGGTGCCGGTGGCGACGACGAGGTCGGTGCGGCCGGTGCCGGCGGAGTCCATAACGGCGAGGATGGGCTGGTCTGTGGTGAGGGCGTCGGGTAAGGTCTGATCGCGGTAGACGGGGGGGACGGGGGTGTCGGCGACGGTGGGGAGCGGGTCGTAGATCTCGGCGTAGTCGCACCAGTCGACGTCTTCGGCGATGGCGGCGCCTTCGGCCTGTTTCTTGAGCCGCTGGAAGTCGGCGAGTTGCTGCTGGGCGTCAGCCGGGCGGCCCGCGGCGCGGTAGCCGTTGTAGAGCTGGAAGCGGGCGGCCGCGAGGAGGGGATCGAGTTGGGCGGCCTGTTCGAAGGCTTTGAGGGCTTCGTCGGTTTGGCCGGCGAGCTTGAGTGAGGCACCGAGGTTGTACCAGGCCTTGGGCTCAGAGGGGACGAGCTTGACGAGTTGGCGGAACTGCGGCACGGCGCGGTCGGCGTCGCCCTGCTTTTTCCAATGAATGCCGAGGTTGAACCAGGTGTGCGGCAAGCTGGCGTCGAGGCGCTGCACTTCTTCGAGGACGGCGATGCCCGCGGGGTTGTTGGCGGCGCGCAGGAGCGCGAGACCGTAGTTCAGTTTTTCGCGGACGGACGTGGGAGCGAGGTCGAGGGCTTGCTTGAATTCGGCGACGCTCTCGTTCTGCGTGGTGGGGTTCTCGTAGAACGCCTTGCCGAGGTTGCGATGGTGCCAGAGGCGCGCGGAGGTGTCCGGGGCGGGCTGGGCGCTCAGGAGCAACGCGGCGAAGGCAAGAAGAAAGCGAGAGGGCATCTCCCTCTACTAAATCAGATCGGCGCGCCTACAGCAGCACGCGGAACGTAAAAACGCGGCCGTTGGGCGGAGCGCTTTGGCCATTTTCGGTAGCGATCTGATTGAGGGGGAGAATGCCGTATTCGCCGGGAGCGAGCGGCGACGGGAAGTAGAGCTTGAACTGATTGCTGCCCACCTTCTCCACGCCAAAGGGGATGGAGCGTTTGAGCGCTTCGCCTTTGCGGGCGGGACCAATTTCGACTTCTCGCGCGTTCTTGGTGCGCTTGAGCGGAACCAGCAGGAAGTTGTGGATGTCGAGCCCGGCGGTGGGGACGATCATCAGTTCGAAGGGCGAGGTGAGCATCGAGTGGCTGGAGGGATGGGCGATGGTGCCGCTGAAGTCGCGCTTGAGCAAGCCGGCGCTGGCCATGTTGCGGACACTGTTGACGACGCCCGAGTCGCTCCAGGCAATCTCTTCGGAGAGGACTTCGACCCAGTTCTCGCCTTTTTTGTAATAGACGCCGCTTTCCTGGGGACCTTTGGGCTTGGCGGCTTCGGGCTTGGCGGGAGGCGGCCCGAGGGTCTTGGCGATCATCGCGGTGATGATGCGTTCGCTGACGCCGGCCGTTTTGAGTTCCACGAGCTCGGTGGAGCCCACAGAGTAGCTGCCGTTCTGCTGCTTGACGACGTTGAGGACGAGTTCTTCGCTGAGGCCGGCCTTCACCATCTTGATGACGGAGTAGTTGGTGAGGATTTCCTGGCCGGAGAGGACGATGGAGAGGGTCAGCAGGGCCAGCAAAAACAGACCCCGCGGGAACAGGGCGACACGATGGGGGGAGGACAATCGTTGGCGCATACGCGGATCTCGCTAGTACGCTATCTTACATTTTTTCGCGGCATGTGGAAACATTCTGCGGGATTAATGTTTTGGGCGGAAATCGGGCGCGAAGCGGCACGAGGGGCAGAAATGCGATAGGAATAAAGGTGATGAGGACGATGCTGGTCATATTGTGTCTGGTGGCGGCGAGCCAGGCACAGACGCGCCTGGAGTTCAATCGCGACGTGCGGCCGATCCTGTCGGACAAGTGCTTTGCCTGTCATGGTCCGGACGCGAAGACGAAGGGCATTCCGCTGCGTCTGGATGTGGAAGCCGAGGCGAAGGCCGAACGGCGGGGCCGGTATGCGATTCATCCGGGCCATCCGGAAACGAGCGAGATCCTGAAGCGGATTCGGGCGGAACAGCCCGCCCGGCGCATGCCGCCGGCGATCACGGGCCACACGGTGAGCGACGCCGAGGTGGCGACGCTGAAGCGTTGGATCGAAGAAGGCGCGGAGTGGCAGGCTCATTGGTCGTTTATGGCGCCGAAGGCGCCAGCGCTGCCGGCGGCGTCGAGTTGGACGCGCAATCCGATTGACCGCTTCGTGCTGGCGCGCTTGACTCGCGAGAAGCTGAAGCCTTCGCCGGAAGCGTCGCCCGAGACGCTGCTGCGACGGGTGAGCTATGACCTGACGGGTCTGCCGTCGACGCCCGCGGAACTGGAGGCGTTTTTGCGGGATCGCTCGCCGCAGGCTTACGAGCGGGCGGTGGATCGGCTGCTGGCGTCGCCGCGCTATGGCGAGCACATGGCCGCGCGGTGGCTGGCCGCGGCACGGTACGCGGACACGAACGGCTATCAGTTCGACGGCGAGCGCCAGATGTGGCGGTGGCGTGATTGGGTGATTCAGGCGTTCAATCGCAATCAGCGATTCGATCAGTTTGCGCTCGAGCAGATTGCCGGCGATCTGCTGCCGAACGCGACGCTCGACCAGAAGATCGCAACGGGCTTCAATCGCAATCATCGTGGCAATACCGAAGACGGGATTGTGCCGGAGGAATATGCGGTGGAGTACGTGGTGGATCGCGTGGAGACGACGAGTACCGTTTTCCTGGGTTTGACGCTGGGGTGCGCGCGGTGCCACAACCACAAGTACGATCCGCTGACGCAGAAAGAGTTCTATCAGTTCTTCGCCTACTTCAATAACGTGCCGGAGAATGGCCGCGCGCGGAAGTACGGCAATTCCCCGCCCTACGTGGCGGCGCCCACGGTCGAGCAGGCGGCGGAGCTGGCGCGCCGGGAGAAAGAGATCGCGGCGGAGCGCGCGACGCTGGACGCGGCGGGCGCGCAAATCCGCGGTGACGTGGCCGGGCGTTGGGTTCCCTCGACCGGTTTGCGCTTCGACTGGAAGCCGGAGACGCCGCGGGAATCGAAGACAGCGGGCGCGTTCGACATCGGCGATCACTTCAGCCTGGTAACGCGGGTGAAGACGGTGAGCCCGGTGCGCGGCGCGCTGATCACGCGGATGAGCGATACGCCGCACGGCAAAGGCTACGGCGTGTATCTGCGCGACGGGCATGTGCACGTGCATCTGACGAGCAACTATGTGAACGATGCGATTCGCGTGGACACGGTGCGGACGCTGGAGGCGAATCGGGTCTACAACATCGCGGTGACTTATGACGGCAGCGTGGCGGCGAGCGGCATTAAGGTGTACGTGGACGGTCAGTTGGAACCGGTGAAGGTGAGCGAGGACACGCTGTATCGGCCGTTCGGCAACGCGGGGGCGAACTTCCGGGAGCCGCTGCGGATTGGCGCGGGCGGCGGTGCGGAGAATAAGTTTGCGGGCGAGATTCAGGAGGCGCGGATCTATGACCGCGTGCTGCCGGTGGACCAAGTGGAGTCCTTGGCGGGGATCGGACGGCCGGCGTTCCGGCGGGCGCTTTACCTCGAGAGTGACGCGGCACCGGCCAAGTTGCGCGAGACGTGGTTGAAGTTGCAACGGCTGATCGACGAGAAGGAGCGTTTTGAACGCACCTTCCCGACGGTGATGGTGATGGCCGAACGCGAGAAGCCGCGCGAGACGCATGTGCTGCAACGCGGGGCGTACGATAAGCCGGGTGAGGTGGTGACGCCGGGGTTGCCGGCGGTCCTGCCGCCCCTGCCCGCGGGACTGCCGAATAATCGGCTGGGCCTGGCGCGCTGGGTGATTGCGCCGGAGAATCCGCTGCTGGCGCGTGTGACGGTGAACCGGTTCTGGCAAGCGTATTTCGGCGCGGGCATCGTGAAGACGGTGGAAGACTTCGGTACGCAAGGCGATTGGCCGTCGCATCCGGAGTTACTCGACTGGCTGGCGCTTGAATTCGTGCGCTCGGGCTGGGACGTGAAGGCGATGCAGAAGCTGATCGTGACGAGCGCGACGTATCGGCAGTCATCGAAGGTGACGCCGGAGTTGCTCGAACGCGATCCGGAGAACCGGTTGCTGGCGCGCGGACCGCGCTACCGGTTGAGTTCGGAGATGATCCGTGATGGCGCACTGCAGATGAGCGGCCTGTTGCATGAGCAATTGGGCGGCCCGTCGGTGAAGCCCTATCAGCCGGACGGCCTGTGGAAAGAGATTTCGATGCAGGACATGGACTACGTGCAAAGCAAGGGCGGAGACCTGTATCGCCGCGGGCTTTATACGTTCTGGAAGCGGACGATCGCGCCGCCGATGATGGTGAACTTCGATGCGGCGAATCATGAAAGCTGTACGGTCCGCGAATCGCGCACGAATACGCCGCTGCAGGCGCTGAACCTGATGAACGATGTGACGTTCCTCGAGGCGGGCCGGGCGCTGGGTCAGCGGATGCTGAAGGAAGGCGGAGCAACGGCGGAGCAGAGGCTCGGCTACGGGTTCCGCATCGTGACGGGCCGGCGGCCGAATGCGGAAGAGGCGCGGCTGCTGAGCGGGAGCCTGGCCTATCATCTGGATTACTTCAGCAGCGATCCGGCGAAGGCGGGTCCGTATGTGGCGCAGGGGGCGAGTCCGATCGATGCGAGTTTGAAGAAGAACGAGCTGGCCGCCTATGCGGCGGTGGGCAATCTGCTGTTGAACCTTGACGAAGCAGTGACAAAGGAATAAGCGATGCATCCCGTCCACGAATTTCGACAAGCGGCCACGCGCCGGTCCTTCTTCGGCAAGGCCGCGATGGGCGTGGGAGCAGCGGCGCTCGAATCGCTGCTGGGGGCGAGCAACGGCTTCCCGAACTTTGCCCCGAAGGCGAAGCGGGTCATCTTCCTGTTCCAGCATGGCGGGCCGTCGCAACTGGATCTGCTGGACCCGAAGCCCGGTCTGGCGAAGTTGCGCGGGACGGAGTTGCCGGATTCGATTCGGCAGGGTCAGCGGCTGACGGGCATGACGGCGTTCCAGACGGGCTTTCCGACGGCGCCTTCGATCTTCAAGTTCGCCAAGCACGGACAGTCCGGCACCGAGGTGAGCGAACTGCTGCCGCATACGGCGAAGGTGGTGGATCAGTTGGCGGTGATCCGTTCGGTGCGCACCGAGGCGATCAACCATGACCCGGCAGTGACGTTCTGCCAGACAGGGTTCCAGTTGGCGGGGCGGCCGAGCATCGGGGCGTGGATCAGCTATGGGCTGGGCAGCGAGAATCAGGATCTGCCGGCGTTCGTGGTGATGGTGTCGCAAGGCAAAGGGAATGCGCAGGCGCTGGCGGATCGTTCGTGGGGCAGCGGGTTCCTGCTGACCAAGTATGCGGGCGTGAAGTTCCGGTCCGGCAATGATCCGGTGCTGTATTTGTCGAATCCGGCGGGGTATGAAACGGCGGCGCGGCGGCGGTTTCTCGACGACCTCTCGAAGCTGAACGAACAGAAGCTGCGCGAGTATCAGGATCCGGAGATTGCGACGCGCATTGCGCAGTATGAGATGGCGTTCCGCATGCAGTCGTCGGTGCCGGAGCTGACGGACTTGTCGAAGGAGCCGGACAGCACCTTCGACCTGTATGGGCCGGATGCCCGGACGCCCGGCACCTATGCGGCCAATTGCATTCTGGCGCGGCGGCTGGCGGAGCGCGGCGTGCGCTTCATTCAGCTTTTCCATCGCGGGTGGGATCAGCATGGCAATCTGCCGCGCGACTTGAAGCTGCAGTGCGAGCAGACGGACCAGCCGTCAGCGGCTTTGATTCAGGACTTGAAGAACCGCGGGTTACTGGATGAGACGTTGGTGGTGTGGTCCGGGGAGTTTGGCCGGACGGTGTACTCGCAAGGCACGCTGACGGAGACCAACTACGGGCGCGATCATCATCCGCGGGCGTTCTCCATCTGGATGGCCGGCGGCGGTATCAAGGGCGGGATCACCTACGGCGAGACGGACGACTTCAGCTATAACGTGGTGCGCGATCCGGTGGAGGTGCACGACGTGCACGCGACGATGTTGCATTGCCTGGGCGTGGATCATACGAAGCTGACCTATCGCTTCCAGGGCCGGCATTACCGGCTGACGGACGTGCACGGCGAAGTGGTGAAGCCGCTGCTGAGTTAAGCGGGCTCGCCGATCTCGACGAGTTCGATTTCGAAGGTGAGCGCTTGACCGGCGAGTTCGTGGTTGAAGTCGAGGGTAATTGTTTCGAGACCCATGTCCGAGATGCGGGCGGCGTGAATGTGACCCTGCTCGTCCTGGAGACGAACAATGTCGCCAACGGAGACCTTGGCTTCCGGGGGTAGTTCGGCGCGGGGCATCTGCAGCATCCGGTCCTCAAAGCGCTCGCCATAGGCATTGGCCGCTTCGATGCGTTGAGTGCGTTTGGTGCCGGCTTCCATGCCTTCGACGGTGGATTCAAAGCCGGGAATGACCATGCCGGCGCCAAGGGTGAACTCAAGCGGATCGCCACCCACGGAGCTATCAAAGGTGCGTCCGTCGTCCAAGGTGCCGGTGTAGTGGACCCGAACCGTATCGCCGATCTTCGCGATTTTCATGCTGCCTCATTGTCGCACGCCCCCCTTCACGTAAGCTAACGGTAAGCATCCGATGGAGAACAAAGAAATAGCCCGCCTGTTGAGCGAAACCGCCGATTTGCTGGAGATTGCGGCCGAGGACGGCTTTCGGATCCGCAGCTACCGGCAGGCGGCCGCGGCGATTGAGAGCTACCCGAGCCAGATCCACGACCTACTGAAACAGGGGCAAGACGTGACGACGATTCCGGGCGTGGGTAAGAGCATCGCGGCGCATTTGGCGGAGATCGAAGCACGTGGCAGCTTCGAGCGGCGCGACGTGCTGCTGGCGAAATATCCGCCGACGGTCCTCGAGTTTCTGAATATCCCCGGACTGGGGCCCAAGACGATCGCAACGCTGATCGAGCGCTTCCGGATTTCGACGTTGAACGAGCTCGAGCGGCTGTGCACGGAGCAGAAGCTGCGCGACCTGCCGCGCATGGGCGCCAAGCTCGAGGAGAAGATCCTGAAGGGGATCGCGCATTATCGCCATAGCGCCGGGCGGTTCCTGCTGAGCTTCGCCACCGAGATTGCCGAGGAGTTGGCGACCTACATCGGCGGCGAGGTGACAGCGGCGGGGAGCGTGCGGCGCGGCAAAGAAACGATCGGCGATGTGGATCTGCTGGTGACAGGGCAGGACGCCGAGCGCGTGCTGAAGCATTTTCTGCAGCATCCGAAGGTGCATGAGGTGCTGGCGCATGGCGAGAACAAGGCGAGTGCGCGCGTGGGGCTGGAGGGGATTCAGGTGGACGTGCGCGCTTTGCCGCGCGAGAGCTTTGGGGCGGCGCTGCAGTACTTCACCGGAAGCAAAGAGCACAGCATCGTGCTGCGGCAGCGGGCGTTGCGGCAGGGTTTGACGCTGAATGAATACGGGCTCGCAAAGGTGGATACGGGCGAGCGGGTGGCGGGGCTGACCGAAGAGGAAATTTACGAGACGCTGGGCCTAGCTTGGATTCCGCCGGAGTTACGCGAGAATCAGGGCGAGATCGATGCGGCGGCGGCGCGGCAGTTGCCCAAGCTGATTGAGCTGGGCGACATGCGCGGCGACCTGCATCTGCATACCCGCGAAACCGACGGCCGGGCGACGATGGAGGAGATGGCGGCGGCGTGCCGGGACCTGGGCTACGAGTATCTGTGCGTCACCGATCACTCGAAGGCGCTGGCCATGGCCAACGGCCTGGACGAGAAGCGCGCCGTGGCGTTTGCGCATCGCGTGCGGGAGCTCGACGGTTCGCTGGGCATCAAAGTCTTTTCGGGCCTCGAGTGCGACATTCTGCGCGACGGTGCGATGGACCTGGCCGACGATGCGCTGGCCGAACTCGACTTCGTTATCGCCAGCGTGCACAGTCATATGAACCTGACGGGGCCGGAGATGACGGATCGCTTGCTGGCGGCGATCGAGCATCCGGCGGTGAAGGCGATTGGCCATCCGACGGGACGTATTTTGTTGCACCGCGAGAGTTATCCCTACGAGTTTGAGACGGTGGCCCGGGCAGCGGCGCGGCGCGGCGTGGCGCTCGAAGTGAGCGCGAGCCCCGAGCGGCTCGACCTGAACCAGACGCTGATCCGAACGGCCAAGGCCTTGGGCGCGCGCTTCGTGATCAACACCGACGCGCATCACCCTCGGCATCTGCTGAATATGCGTTACGGCGTGAAGATGGCGCGGCGAGGCTGGCTCACCGCGCCCGAGGTGCTGAACACGCTGCCGTTGGCGGAGTTTGCTAAAGCGATTCGGCGTTAACGGCGGAAGGCTTTGGCCGCGCCGGCCCAAACGGCCAGAGCGATGAGTCCCAGGCCGGCAGACATCAGCCAACCGGTGGCCGACTGCTCTTGGTAGGTGAAGCGGGGCAAGCGGTCAAAGTCCGCGGGCTGGAGCGGGCGGCCCTGAGCAACGCGAGCCTTCACGTCGGCGGACCATTGGCGGCCGAAGTCCTGGGCGGTGACCTCGAAGTCGGCCTGGCGAGTGAGGCCGGTGCCGGCGGTTTCGAGCAACGCCAGATGCAGGGCGGAAGCGGGGGAAAGCACGCCCAGCACTTTGACGGCGGTCTGGTGGAGCGAGGCGGCGTCGGCGGAGGCTTGCAGCACCGGCGCAATGGCGGCCTGACGGGCCGCATCGACGCGCAGGCGGGTCTGGTCGTATTCGGCGACGGTGTGGCCGGGGGCGACGAACTCGGGGTGGTTCTCGTAGAAGGGCGCGAGTTCGAGGCTGGTCTTGTCCATGACGGGACGCAGAGCCTCCTGGATGCGCTGCGCCTGCGCGATCCGCGAAGGCGGCGGCACGGCGAGATCCGCGAGCAGGATGGCGAGGCCGGGAATCAG
>JBGAHE010000064.1:0-43303 GCA_044226365.1 Bryobacteraceae bacterium | reverse complement strand
GCGGCGGGTCGCCGATGCATAACGACTTTCTGGTGGACGGGATCGCGGCGACGAAGATCGGGAGCGCGGGCGCGCAGGTGTATCCGACGGTGGAGTCGACGCAGGAGTTCAAGATTCTGACGAATGCGATGTCGGCGGAGTTCGGCCGCACGGGCGGCGGGATTGTGAGCGTGGTGACGCGCTCGGGCACCAACGACTTCCACGGCAATCTGTTCGAGTATCTGCGGAACGACAACTTCAACGCGAACGAGTTCTTCAGCAATAAGAGCGGGGCGAAGCGGCCGTCGCTCGCGTACAACCAGTTCGGTGGTTCGCTGGGCGGACCGGTGATCAAGAACAAGGTGTTCTTCTTCGGCAACTTCGAAGCGTTCCGCGAGCGGCGCATTTCGCAGACGATTCTGACGTCGGCCACGGCGCTGCAGCGGGCGGGTAATTTCTCCGAGACGCGGACGCAAGCGGGCGCGTTGATTCAGATTTATGATCCGGTGACGACGGCGCAGGTGGCCGGGGGCTACACGCGGCAGCCGTTCCCGAACAACATCATTCCGCCGTCGCGCATCAGCGACATCGCGCGCAAGGCGATGAGTTATTATCCGGAGCCGAATCTGCCGGGGCTGCCGTTTACGAATGCGCAGAACCTGTTTCTGCAGGCGGGCGGTCCGATTGATCGCAACACGGCGACGGGCAAGGTGGACTGGAACATTTCGTCCGCGCGGCGCATCAACGGGCGCTATACGTGGGATAGCTTGAACTGGCAGTTCCCGCGGTTGTTCGGCACGATGGCTGAGCCCGATGGCCGGCTGGTGAAGATTCCGCGCAATAGCGTTTCGATGAACTACACGGATGCGTTGACGCCGACGGTGCTGCTGGATGTGAAGGCGGGCTTTGCGCGCGAGAACGAGCACTATGTGCTGCCGAGCCAGGGCTTCGACATCACGACGTTGGGCTTCTCGGCGTCGCTGGCCCGTGAGATGTCGGTGGCGGAAGGTGCGCGGTTCCCGACGTTCAGCGTGGCCGATATGACGACGTTGTCGGGTCAATCGAGCGCGGGCAGCCCGTCGGTGTCGGCGCAGGTGAGCGCGAGTGTGACGAAGATCCTGCGGTCGCAGACGATCAAGTTCGGCGGGGAGGACCGGTTCTACAGCATCAATCCGTGGGGCCGCGGGAACTCGAGCGGCAGCTATACGTTTACGCGTGGGTTTACGCAGGGTCCGAACCCGTTGGTGGCGAGCGCGACGTCGGGGTTCGGCGTGGCGTCGTTCCTGTTGGGGACGCCGGCGAGTGGGCTGGCAACGCTGACGCCGGATCGCACGCAGTCGATGAAGTACTACACGCTGTTCCTGCAGGACGACTGGAAGGTGACGCAGCGGCTGACGCTGAATCTGGGCGTGCGCTGGGAGTACGAGTCGCCGATGACGGATCGCTACAACATCCTTTCGAACTTCGATCCGAACGCGACGGCGCGCTTGGGGACGGTGCCGCTGACAGGCGGGCTGACGTTCCCGGGCGTGGGCGGAGTGAGCCGCAACCTGACGGACCCGGACTTCAACGACTGGGCGCCGCGCTTCGGCTTTGCTTATCGGGCGACGCAGAAGCTGGTGGCGCGCGGCGGCTACGGCATCATGTACATTCCGACGGCGCCGCTGATCGGGCCGACGACGTCGGGCTTTACGTTCAACACGCCGATGGTGTCGACGCTCGATGGTGGATTGACGCCTTACGATACGTTGGCGAATCCGTTCCCGAGCGGCTTGACGAATCCGCCGGGAGCGTCGCAAGGCGCGCTGACGGGGTTGGGCACGGGCATCGCGGGGCAGTTGCGCGATGTGCGGCGCGGCTATAGCCAGCAATGGAACACGACGCTGCAATACGAGCCCTGGAATAACTGGCTGGTGGAAGTGGCGTGGGTGGGCAACAAGGGCACGCGGCTGCAGGGCGGCTCGCGGCAGTTGAATGTGCTGAGCGATGCGTTGCGCGATCAATGGGGCACGCGGTTGGCCGACTCGGTGCCGAATCCGTACGCGGGGCTGATGACGAGCGGATCGCTGACGGGACCGACGATCACGCGGATGCAGAGTCTGCTGCCGTATCCGCAGTTCACGGGCGTCAACGGCGGCTACTCGTTCCTGCACAACTCGATCTATCATGCGCTGGCGGTGAAGATCGAGAAGCGGTTCTCGAGCGGGCTTTCGATGCTGGTGGCGTATACGAAGTCGAAGCTGATTGACGATGGGAATACGACGACGCAATCGCGCCCGGGCGGAGCGGTGGTGGACGGCGTGCAGAACTGGCTGAATCTGCGAGCGGAACGGTCGCGAGGCGCGGAAGACATTCCGCAGCGGCTGGTGACGACGGTGCTGTGGGCGTTGCCGTTCGGCAAGGACGGATCGAAGCTGAAGCGCTACACGGTGGGCGGCTGGCAGTTGAACCCGATCATGACGATTGAAAGCGGCGTGCCGATCTCGCTGGCGGCGAGCGTGGCGGGCGGAGCGAACCGTCCGAACGTCGTGCCGGGGGTGGACGCGAAGCTGGACAATCCGACGCTGGACCGGTGGTTCAACACGGCGGCGTTCTCGATTCCGGCACCCTACACGCTGGGCAATGTGTCGCGGACGCTGCCGAACATCTCGAGCGATTCGCTGTTCAACATCGACCTTTCGATGTTCAAGGACTTCCCGGTGAAAGAGGGCATGAAGGTGCAGTTCCGGGCGGAGGCGTTCAACATCACGAACACGCCGACGTTTGCGGCGCCGGGGTCGACGATCGGATCGGCAACGTTCGGCGTGGTGACGGCGACGGCGTTTACGCCCAAGCCACGGGAGATTCAGCTGGCGTTGAAGCTGATTTTCTAAAGGGGCAGAAGACGGAAAAGGTGGCGGGCGTTAAGCGCTCGCCACCTTTTTTGGTTTGCGGAGGGTGAGGCCGAGGCGGGCCCATTCGGTGTGGCCGCGGGCGAGGTCGATGAAGGCTTGGACGGGCGGAGCGATGTAGCCGGACTTGGGTCCGATTAAGTCGAGCGTGCCGGTGAGCGGGCGTTCGGAGCAGGGAAGGACGATCAGGCGGTGGGCTTCGATTTCGGCGGTGACGGTCCAGAGGGGGAGGAGGCCGAAGCCGAGCCCGGCGCAGAGGAGGCCGGCGATGGTGTGGGCGTTGTTGGCGATGAGGGTTTCGGAGGGGCGGCAATCGTGGCGCTTCAGGTAGGCGTCGATCCAGCCGGAGAGGATGGAGCCTTGGGCGGGCAGGCGGATGTGGGTTTGCGAGGAGAGATCGCGGAGGCGGGTGGCGGTGAGGGCGAGCGAAGGGCTGGCGATGGGGACGATGGGATATTCCCAGCAGGCGCGGGAAACGACGCGGGAGTGACCGGGATCGTCCCAGAGGCCGAGGGCGAGGTCGAGTGAGCGGTTGGCGACGCGGTTGGAGAGAGCGAGGCCGGTGTCGACGTCGAGGGCGACGGTGATGCGGGGCCAGAGGGCGCGGAAGTCGCGCAGGAGAGAGGGCAGGAGAACGGTGCTGGTGGCAGGGTTGACGCCGATGCGGATGAAGCCGCTGCGGAGGCCTTTCCATTCGGTAACGGCGGCGTTCAAGGCTTCGTGGGTGGAGAGGAGTTCTTCGAGGTGAGGGAGCAGGACGCGGGCGGCCTGGGTGAGATGAATGCTGCGACCGGATTTTTCGTAGAGTCGGACGCCGAGCTCGGCCTCGAGGTTCTTGATTTGTTTGTGGACGGCGGCGGGAGTGAGGTTGACGATTTTGGCGGTTTTGGCAATGCTTTCGGTTTGCGCCAGGACGGCCAGACTGCGGGCTTCGCGGAACTCCATGGGAAGGTTTACCAATCGTAAATGATCTGTCAAATCTATTCAATAGACGTAATGGACGAAGCGTGATGAAATTGGGGACGCAGGAATCCCGGGATTTTGGGAACAGGAATCAGGCATGAAGTTGTGGTGCGACAAGACGAAATGGGTGAGCCTGGCGGCGGTGGGGCTGCTGACGGCGGCGGCGTGGTCCGCGCCGAATGAGACCAAGCCGGCGGGCAAAGACCGATTTCGGGCGGATCAGCGGCGGTTCTGGGCGTTTCAGCCGGTAAAGCCGAGGGCGGTGCCGCAGCCGGCGACGAAGAGCTGGGTGCGGAATCCGATCGATGCGTTCGTGTTGGCGAAGCTGGAGGAAAAAGCCGTGACGCCGAACGCTCCGGCGGACCGGGTGACACTGCTGCGCCGGGCGTCGTTCGATTTGACGGGTGTGCCGCCGACGGTGGAAGAGGTGAATGCGTTTCTGGCGGACCAGTCACCGCAGGCGTTTGAGAAGGTGGTGGACCGGTTGCTCGCGTCGCCGGCGTACGGCGAGCGGTGGGCGCGGCATTGGTTGGATCTGGCTCGCTATGCCGAGAGCGATGGATTCCGGGCAGACGATGTGCGTCCGAACGCGTGGCGCTATCGGGATTACGTGATCCGGGCGTTCAACGCGGATAAGCCGTATGACCGGTTCGTGCAGGAGCAACTGGCGGGCGATGAGCTGTGGCCGGAGAATCTGGAGGCGCGCGTGGCGACGGCGTTCAACCGGCATTATCCGGATGAGTACAACGCGCAGAACCTGCGGATGCGGCGACAGCAGATTCTCGATGACATGACCGATACGACGGGTGCGGTGTTCATGGGGCTGACGTTCGAATGCGCGCGATGCCACGATCACAAGTTCGACCCGATTCTGCATACCGACTACTACCGGCTGCAAGCGTTTTTCTCGAATGTCTCGGCCGATGACGAGTTTCCGATGATGCCGAAGGCGGAGTATGCCGAGTATCAGCGAAAGCTGGCGGCGTGGGAAGCGAAGACGGCCGACATCCGGGCGCAGATGAAGGAGGTGCTGACGGCGGCGCGTGAGAAGAGCCGGAAGGCGCGCTACATGGCGTACGTGGATGAAGTGCAGGTGGCGCTCGATAAGCCGGTGAAGGACCGGACGCCGATTGAGCTGTGGATGGCGGATAAGGCGAAGTACTTCATGAACGCGACGGATGAAAGTCTGGCGGCGGGGTTGAAGGGGGAGGCCAAGGAGAAGTGGGCGAAGCTGAAGGCGGCGCTTGATCAGCATCAGGACCTGCATCCGGGGCCGCTGGTGAAGGGCACCGGGTTGACGGAGTTGACGAGCGTGCCGATCGCGACGCATGTGATGCTGGGCGGGGCGTTCAACCGGCCGGGCGACGAAGTGCAGCCGGGCTTTTTGCAGATTCTGGATCCGGAGCCGGCGAAGATCATTCCGGCGGCGAACGGGAGCACGGGGCGGCGGACGGCGCTCGCGAAGTGGCTGACCTCACCGCAGAATCCGCTGACGCCGCGCGTGATGGTGAACCGGATCTGGCATCACCATTTCGGGCGGGGCATTGTGGGGAGCACGAGCGATTTGGGGCGCATGGGTGACCGGCGGACGCATCCGGAGATGCTGGATTGGCTGGCTGGGGAGTTTGTGCGGAGCGGCTGGAGCATCAAGAAGATGCACAAGCTGATCATGCTGTCGAATACGTATCAGATGTCGTCGGCGTATCGGGCAGAGGCGGCGGAGAAGGATCCGGAGAACAAGCTGCTGTGGCGGTATCACCGGCACCGTTTAGAGTCCGAGGCGATTCGCGATACGACGCTGGCGGTGGCGGGCGCGCTGAATCCGGAGATGTATGGGCCGAGCGTGCGGCCGCCGATGCCGAAGGGCGTGCCGGAAGGGGCGTGGAAGGCGTCGCCGGAGGGGGCCGATCATCGGCGGCGGAGCATCTACACGTTTATCCGGCGGAACAACCTTTACCCGATGCTCGACGTGTTCGATTTGCCGGATACGCATTTGACGTGCGGACGGCGCGGCGAGACGACGACGGCGACGCAGGCGTTGACGTATCTGAACAGCGAACAGACGATCGAATGGGCGCGGACGCTGGCGGAGCGAGTGTTGCGCGAGGCCGGGGCGGACGCGGCGAAGCAAGTGGATTTGGTGTACCGGATGGCGTATTCGCGGCCGCCGAACGCCAACGAGAAGGATACGGCGCTGACGTTCTTCCGGCAGCATCAGGGCATTGTCGCCGAGCGGGTGCGCGCGGGGGGCAAGGTGATGGCACCGACGGTGACGGGCGTGACTACGGAGCAGGCGGCCGTGCTGGTGGACTTCTGCCACGCGGTGTTCAACTCGAACGAATTTGTGTACGTGAACTGAAATGGACGGCAGCATGTATCAGCAACCGGGATGGCAATCGCGCCGGAACTTCCTGCGGCGGACGAGTGGTTTGGGCGGCCTGGCGCTGAGCTCGATGCTGGCGGCCGACGGGCTGCTGGGCGCTCCGGCGAAGCAGGTGAATCCGCTGGCCACCAAGGCGCCGCATCACGCGGCGAAGGCGAAGAGCGTGATCTGGCTGTTCATGGAAGGCGGCCCGAGCCATATCGATACGTTCGATCCGAAGCCGGCGCTCGAGAAGTTTGCCGGCCAGCCGCTGCCGCCCTCGTTCGGCAAGGTGGTGACGGCGATGGGGACGGCGAACAACTCGCTGATGCCATCGAAGCGGAAGTGGAAGCAGTACGGGCAGTGCGGGCATTGGGTGTCGGACTGGTATCCGCACGTGGCGCAGCATGCCGATGACCTGACGGTGATCCGTTCGTGCTGGGCGGATGGGCTGAACCATGTGGGTTCGGTGTGCCAGATGAATACGGGTTCGATCCTGGGCGGGCGGCCGAGCATGGGCGCTTGGACGATGTACGGCTTGGGCGCGGCGAATCAGGACTTGCCGGCGTTTGTGGTGCTGGCGGATGAGAAGCCGGTGACGGGCGGACCGAAGAACTGGAGCTCGGGCTTCCTGCCGGGGACGTATCAGGGGACGTTGTTCCGCCGGGACGGATCGCCGATTTTGTATCTGGATACGCCGGAGACGGTGGGCGCGCAGCAGCAGCGGAGCAAGCTGGACCTGATTGCGAAGCTGAACCGGCAGTTTCTGGAAGAGAAGGAAGACGATACGGATCTGCAGGCACGGCTGAACTCGTATGAGTTGGCTTACCGGATGCAGTCGTCGGCGCCAGAGGCGGTGGATTTGTCCCAGGAGAGCGAGGCGACGAAGAAGCTCTACGGGATGGACGACGAGCGGACGGCGAAGTACGGGACGAATCTGCTGCTGGCTCGGCGGTTGGTGGAGCGCGGCGTGCGGTTTGTGGAGGCGTATTGCGGCAGCGGCAGCTTGTGGGATGCGCACAACGACATTGAAGGCAATCACAGCAAGTGGTGCGGGGTGTCGGATAAGCCGATCGCGGGGCTGCTGGCGGACTTGAAGTCGCGGGGGCTGCTGGACGAGACGCTGGTGATTTGGGGCGGGGAGTTCGGGCGGACGCCGTTCAACGAACAGGGTGACGGGCGCGACCATAACCCCTGGGGCTTTTCGATCTGGATGGCGGGCGGCGGGGTGAAGCCGGGCCAGGCGATCGGGACGACCGACGAGATCGGGCTGCGGGCGGTGGACCGGCCGATCCACGTGCATGATCTGCACGCGACGATTCTGCACCTGCTGGGGCTGAATCATCTGGACCTGACGTATCTGCACAACGGGCGGGCGGAGCGGCCGACGATTGTGTCGGGCGAGCTGGTGAAAGAGCTCTACAGCTAAGCATCTTTGGCGAAGATTTGGCGAATCCGGAGTCTGAGGGCGTAAGATAGGAACGTCCTCAGACTTTTTGCGCACCCCGCGCGTCTTCAACCACGGAGCCAGATTTGATCTTTCGAGAAGTGGAAGATCGCGACCTCATTCTTCAAACCAAAAAGGGAAAAGTGGAAGCTTACAACCTTCTGATTTCCCGCTGGGAGAAGCGTATCTACAACTACGTTCTCCGGCTGGTGAGGCAGAGGGAGGACGCACTGGATCTGACGCAGGACGTGTTTCTGAAGGCGTACCAGAACCTGAGCAAGCTGGATGATGTGGAACGATTTGGTCCTTGGCTGTTCCGCATCGCGCACAACGAAACGTTCTCCTTGTTGAGGCGGCAGCGGCCGGACCGCATGGAATTGAATGAGTCCATTGCGGAGGACCCCGGTTCATCCCCTTTTGAGAGTGGGGGAGGCCGGCTGTTGCCCCTCGAGTTATCGGTGACGGTGGAAGCGGCGTTGACGCGGCTGACGCCGGAGCAGCGGGAAGCGGTGGTGCTGAAGGTGTTCCAGGGATTCAAGTTCGAGGAAATCAGCGAGATTCTGGAGACACCGGTTTCGACGGTGAAGTCGCGGTTATATACGGCGTTTGACCTGTTGAAGGATGTGTTGGCCCCGGTGGGGCAGAGTGCGAAGTCGTTGGGGAAAACGGTATGAGCGAGATCGATTTAAAGGCGTATCTGTTCGGCGAGTTGCCGGAAGCGGAGCGGCAGGCAGTGGCGGCGCATTTGGAGCAGAACGCGGAGGCCCGCGCGGAGTACGCGCGGCTGGAAGCGACGCAGGCGATGTTGGGCCTGGTGCGCGACGAAGAGTTGCCGCGGCGGATTGCGTTTGTGTCGGATAAGGTATTTGAGCCGACGTGGTGGCAGCGCTTCTGGGCGTCGACGCCGCAGTTGGGGTTTGCTTCGGCGGCGTTGCTGGCGCTAGCGATGGTGGGCCATGGATGGTTGTCGCGCCCGGTGATGACGCCGGCGCCGAGCGTGGCCAAGGTGGACGCGGCGGTGATCCGCGAAGTGGTGGCGGCGGAGATGCGGAAGCAGCCGTCGGCGATGACGGCGGTGCCGGTGTCGGCGGGAAGTTCCGAGGAACGGACGGCGAAGATGATCGCGGTGGCGATCAAGGAAGCGGAACGTAAGGCGGAGATGGAACGGGCGACCGACCGGTTGACCATCGAAGAGAATTTCAATCTGTTGCGCCGGCTGATCAGCCGGGACCAGATGGCGAGCTATCAGCCGCGGACGGGTGAACGATGAAGCGCATGGTGTTGGCGCTGTTGCTGGCGCTGCCGGCGTTCAGCGATCGGCAGACGGTGGACCGGAATCTGCTGGGGCAACTCGAGCGGAGTTGCAACAAGCGGATCGAGACGCTGTATGACGATCCGTACATGCTGCTGGGGCTGACGCGCGGCGTGTATCTGGATGGGTATGGGGTGGTGTTGACGGCCGAGGTGAACCTGGCGATTACGCCGGGCGCGACGCCGTTCCGCATGACGATTACCGAAGACGAGAAGGCTGCGCTCCGGAAGAAGAAGCTGGACCGGCTGCCGGGATTGAAGCAGGCGATGCGCGACGTGCTGGTGGCGTCGGCAAAGACGCTGGAGCCGATGCCGGGGACGGAGCAGGTGGTGGTGGCGATTACGCTGTTAAACCGGTCGTTTGAGATGACGCAGGGGTTGCCGTCGCAGATTGTGATGCAGGCGCCGAAGCAGGCGTTGGTGGGCGGCGCGGTGAACGCGATTCGCGTGCGGGAGTTTTAGATGGTGCCCATGCCGCGGCGTCTGGGCGAGATGCTGCTGGAGCGGCGCGTGATCACGGGGGATGATCTCGAACGGGCGCTCGACATTCAAAAAGAACGCGGGGAGAAGATCGGCAAGATTCTCGTCGATTTGGGATTTGCCGCGCAGCGCGATGTACTGGCGACACTCTCGGAGCAGTTGAATGTGCCGTGGGTGACGCTGGAGGGTCCGCCGCTGGTGACGCCGGAGACGGAGAAGCTCTCGGGGCGGTTTCTGCGGCAATCGCGGTGTTTGCCGATTGCGCAGGATGACGGCGCGCTGACGCTGGCGATGGCGGATCCGCTGGACTTCGAGACGCTCTCGGCGGTGCGGACGACGACGGGGCTGAAGGTGCGGCCGGCGCTGGCGGCCGAAGGCGAGATCGCCGAGGCGCTGGACAAATATTACGGCGAAGCGGCGAAGCGTGACGGCGACTTCGAAGGCGATACCAGCGAGGCGACGGCGGATCTCGAGCAACTGCGCGATATGGCGAGCGAAGCGCCCGTCATTCGGCTGGTGAATGCGACGATCGCGGCGGCGGTGGAGAAGCGTGCGAGCGATATTCACATTGAGCCGTTTGAGAAGGAGTTTCGCATCCGCTTCCGCATTGACGGCGTGCTGCAGGAGCAGGAACTGCCGCCGAAGGAGATGAAGGCGGCGATCATCTCGCGAGTGAAGCTGATGGCGAAGCTGAACATCGCGGAACGGCGATTGCCGCAGGATGGGCGCATCAAGATCAAAGTCCTGGGGCGCGAGGTAGACTTGCGCGTGTCGACGCTGCCGACGTTGTACGGCGAAAGCGTCGTGATGCGTTTGCTGGACCGGGCCCAGGGCGATTTTTACGATTTGCAGACCCTGGGCTTCGACGAGCACATGCTGAGCCGGATGCACTATTACACGTCGCTGCCGCACGGGATTTTGTTTGTGACGGGGCCGACGGGCAGCGGCAAGTCGACGACGCTGTACTCGGCGCTGAAGCGGATCAATCAGCCGGACAAGAAGATCATTACGATTGAAGATCCGGTGGAATACCAGATGGACGGGATCAATCAGATCCACGTGAATCCGACGATTGGCTTGACGTTTGCGGCCGGGTTGCGGCACATCGTGCGTCAGGACCCGGACGTGATCATGGTGGGCGAGGTGCGTGACCGGGAGACGGCCGATGTGGCGATTCGTTCGGCGCTGACGGGCCATTTTGTGTTTTCGACTCTGCATACGAACGATGCGCCAAGTGCAATTACGCGCTTGACGGATATGGGCGTGGAGAATTATCTGATCTGTTCGTCGCTGGTGAGTGTGCTGGCGCAGCGGCTGGTGCGGAAGATTTGTGTGCACTGCAAGCGTCCGGACGGGCAGCGGCTGACGCCGTTCGGCAACGAGATCGATGTGTTCCGCGGCAAGGGCTGCGAGCATTGTTCGGGCACGGGCTACCGCGGCCGCGTGGGGATCTTCGAGTTGATGGAATTGAACGAAGAGATCCGGCGGCTGATTATGCGGAACTCGGACGCGAGCGTGCTGGTGGAAGCGGCGCGGCGCAACGGCATGCGGACGTTGCGCGAGGATGGATGGCAGAAGGTGGCCGCGGGTGTGACGACGGCCGATGAAGTGACGCGAGTGACGCAAGAGTTTTGACGAGCTTCTATTTCAAAGCGGTGGCGCCGGATGGGCAGGTCCGCACGGGTTCGTTTCCCGCGGAGACGGATCGGCGGGTGGCGGCGGAGCTGCGCCGGCAGGGTTTGACGCCGGTGTATATCGGGACGTCGCCGCAGCGATCGGGCTTCGACTGGAAGCTGCCGGAGTTCGGCGGGGCGCGGCGCAAGAGCGTGCTGTACTTCACGCAGGAACTGGCGACGCTGCTGAATGCGGGCATTCCGCTCGATCGGGCGCTTTCGATTTCGAATGAGCTGACCGAGCAGAAGAATTTTCAAGCGGTGGGCGCCGAGGTGCTGCGGGCGATCAAAGGCGGCAAGACGCTGGCCGATGCGCTGGCGGCGCATCCGGCTTACTTCAGCGATATCTATGTGAACATGGTGCGGGCCGGTGAGGCATCGGGGCAATTGCATACGATGTTTGACCGGCTGGCGGAGTTTGAGCGGACGCGCGATGAGTTGCGCGGCTATGTGATTTCGTCGCTGGTGTATCCGGCGCTGCTGGCTTTCGTGGGTTTGTGCTCGGTGATCGTGCTCCTGTATTTCGTGGTGCCGCGCTTTGCGCAGGTGTTCCAGGAGTCGCGCATTGCGATGCCGCTGCCGACGCAGATCATGTTGCAGGCGAGTTTGTTCGTGCGGACGTATGGGCTGTTTCTGCTGATTCTGCTGGTGGGCTTTGGGGTGTCGTTCAGTTACTACATCCGGACGCCGGAGGGTCGCTTGTGGTGGGATACGACGCGGTTGAAGCTGCCGGTGCTGGGCGATGCGCTGCGTAAGATGGAGACGGCACGGTTTGCGCGGGCGATGGGGACGCTGGTGGCCAATAGCGTGCCGCTGGTGCAATCGATCCAGATTGCGGGCGCGATCATGACGAACAAGGTGATGGCGAACGCGCTGGGTCCGGTGACGCAGGGTGTGAAGCGCGGCGAGGGGATTGCGGTGCCGATTAAACGGTCGGGGGTGTTTCCGCCGCTGGCGGGGCATCTACTGACGGTGGGTGAAGAGACGGGCCGGCTGGATGTGATGTTCCAGCGGATGGCCGAGATCTATGAGACGGAGACGAAGGCCGCGATCAAGCGATTTACTTCGTTGTTTGAGCCGTTGGTGATTCTGGTGATGGGTTTGGTGATCGGCGTACTGATTATCAGTATGTTGATGGCGATTACGAGTATTAACGAGGTGGCGATATGAGGCGGCGTTCAGCGCGGGCAGGTGTGACGTTGATTGAAATGCTGGTGGTGGTGACGATCATCAGCGTGTTTTTGCTGGTGGTGGGTCCGCGGTTGTTGGGGCAGGGCGATAAGGCCCGGCAGACGGCGGCGCGCCAACAGATTCAGAGCTTCGAGCAGATGCTGGCTTCTTACAAGCTGGATACTGGAACGTTTCCGTCGAATGAGATGGGGTTGAAGGCGCTGCGGGAGAAGCCGCAGAACGTGAATAACTGGAATGGTCCGTATAGCGCGAAGGAGATTCCGGTGGATCCGTGGGGGAATGCTTACATTTACAAGTATCCGGGGAGCATGGGGATGAGCCAGACATTATTTGTTTGGGGGCGGATGGGCAGCCGGGGGGCGAGTCAGTGAATGCGGATATTGGCAGGTTGGAAGTAGGTGGGTCGACAGGCCAGGGGGCCTGTCGTACGGAGTTGGAGGTAGGTGGGTCGACAGGCCAGGGGGCCTGTCGTACGGAGTTGGAAGTAGGTGGGGGTCGACAGGCCGGGGGCTGTCGTACGGAAGTTGGAGGTAGGTGGGTCGACAGGCCAGGGGCCTGTCGTACACGGAGGATTGGAGGTAGGTGGGTCGACAGGCCAGGGGGCCTATCGTACGGAGTTGGAAGTAGGTAGGGTCGACGAGCCGGGGCTATCGTACGGGTAGGTAGGTGGGTCGACAGGCCAGGGGGCCTGTCGTACGGAGGATGAGTAGGTGGGGGTCGACGGGCCGGGGCCTGTCGTACGGAAGTTGGAAGTAGGTGGGTCGACAGGCCAGGGGGCCTGTCGTACGGAGTTGGAGGTAGGTGGGTCGACAGGCCAGGGGGCCTGTCGTACGGAGTTGGAGGTAGATGGGGGTCGACAGGCCAGGGGGCCTGTCGTACGGAGTTGGAAGACGATGGTCCGTCAGATTGACTTGAGGGCGATGGAGGACCAGGGATAGAGTTCGGGAGCGGTGACGAGACCGGCGCGAACGGGATTGTGATGGATGTAGTGAACGGTTCGATGAAATTCAGCATCAGTTCGTACGAGGCGGTCGAAGCTTTCGGCATGCCAGAAGGGCTGGCCGGTTCGTCCCAGAATTTCGTTGGCCCGTTTCGCCGTAATCGATTTCAAACTCTTCAGGCACTGCGACAGAGGAACGCGGGGCGTGAGCAAGAGATGGATGTGGTTCGACATCACGACGAAGGCGTGCAACTCGAAGTGACCGAGAGGGCTGACGGCATAGTGGATGGCTTCAATGACCAGTGCCGCAATGGTTGGTTCGGTGAGCCAATGGGGGCCGAGGGATTTGGTGTGGTGGCGGTTCGCCGGCAGGCTGCCGTGGAGGCGGATGGTGACGAAGGTGGGGTGGTCGAGCAGATGGATGTGTGGCAGATGGCGTCGGTGGAACGTCATGGCTACTTAATAGTGGGTTGGGGGTGGAAAAGTTCTCAGATTTTTCGGGGAGGGACCTGCCTTACTCGGAGCTTTGGGGGGCGACCGTTTGCTGAGGAACAAGGCGGGCTGGGCGTTGAACGGCCCATTGAGGGCGATGGCTTGCCCGGTGGCCGAAGGTCGGACTTGACCAGCGAGTGGCGAGCCGGGCGAGGGGCGCGGCGGGGCGTGACTTTGCTCGAGATGTTGGTGGTGGTGGGGATGGTGGCGATTTTGTTGGGGGTGAGTTATCCGTCGATTGCGGCGAGCGTGGACTCGGTGCGATTGGCGACAGCGGCGGATGAGGCGGCGGCGTTTTTGAACTCGGCGTTGAATCGGGCTGAGCAGCGGCATCAGGTGCTGGAGTTGACGATCGAGAAGAAGACGACGGCGATGACGTTGCGTTCGGCGGATCCGGCGTTTAAGAAGACGCTTGAGCTGCCGGCGGGCGTGCGGGTAGCAGAGATTCTGCCGCAGGGGTTGGCGGAGGAAGAGTCCCGGGTGATTTATCTGCTGCCGGGCGGGGCGGCGCCGCGGTTGGGAGTGCAACTGGTGAATGCCCGCGGGGGCAAGCGGACAGTGCGCATCGATCCGATTACGAGCGCGCCGGAGATTGAACGGTGAGGCGCGGCTTCACGTTACTCGAGGTGCTGGTGGCGACGACGATCATGGCGATCGCGGTGACGGCGCTGGTGGGAAATCTGACAGGATCGCTGCGGAATCTGGACCGGCTGACGCAGAAGGACCGCGCGGCGACGTTGGCGAAACGGAAGATGGAAGAGTTACTGCTGAATCCGGGGCTGCCGCGTTATGAAGCGATCGCGGGCAAGTGGGATCCGCCGAATGCCGATGAACAGCAGGGTTGGCGGCTGCGGGTGACGCCGTTCGATATTCCCGAGCGGCCGGGGCCGGGGGCGCCGATTCTCGAGCGGATGGAACTGGAAGCATGGTGGATAGACGGGGGCGCGCGGCGGAGTTACACGCTGGTGGCGTACCGGCGCGGCGTGCTTCGCGACGCCGACTTTATCGCGGGGGCTTTACGCGAATGAGACGCCGCGGCTTTACGTTGCTGGAAGTCCTGATGGCGGTGACGCTGGTGAGCCTGATGTCGGTGGGCATTGTGTATGCGATGCGCGCGGGCTTCAACACCATGAGCAAGACGAATGCGCGCGTGGTGGAAGAGCGCAAGATGCTGGGGGCGCAGCGCGTGCTCGAGCAGATGCTGGCGAACCTGATGCCGGTGAACGCGAATTGCCACGGGGGCAATCTGGCGGACTTGAAGGCGACCATCTTCTTTTTCCAGGCGGAGCCGGAGACGCTGCGCTTTGTTTCCACTTACTCGCTGGAGGAAGCGGCGCGGGGCTTGCCGCGGATCATTGAGATGCAGGTGATTCCGGGCGACCGGGGCGAAGGCGTGCGGCTGATTGTGAACGAGCATCTGTATGGCGGGCCGGTGAGCGCGGGGCTGTTCTGCCTGGGGCCGGTGCGGGACATGCGAACGGGCGGGCTGCGGATGGGCTGGGCGCCGGTGGAGGCGACCAGACGGTCGTTTGTGTTGGCGGATCGGCTGGCGATGTGCCGGTTTCTGTATCGACGGGCGTTGCCGCAACCGCCGTTCGAAGAGTGGAACGAAGAGTGGGTGCCGATGCCGTCGCCGTTGCCTTCGGCAATTCGGGTGGAGATGCAGCCGCTTTCGGGCGAGTCCGGGAAACTGCGGCATGCGCCGGTGACGATTCCGGTGCATCTGCTGAAGGATTTCGGGGAGCGCTATGAGGACAAGTAACCGGCGGGGCGCGGCGTTGCTGTCGGTGCTGTGGCTGACGGCGGTGCTGGTGGCGATTGCGTTCAGCGTGTCGTCGACGGTGCGGGGCGAGATCGAGCGGACGACGACGTTGAGCGAAGGCGTGCGGTGCCAGTTTCTGGCGCGCGGGGCGATGGAGCGTTTCTTCCTCGACTATCAGCGGATGGGGCGGAGGCTGCTGACGGCGGGGCCGGTGTATCGCTACTCGTTTCCGGATGGCGAAGCGGTAATTGAGCTGGTGCCGGAGGCGAGTAAGTTGAATGTGAATCAGGCGCCGGTGGAAGAACTGCTGCGGCTGACGGCGGCGCTGGGGGCGCCGCTCGATCAGGCGGAGGCGGTGACGGCGGCGATTGTGGATTGGCGGACGTCGCCGCAGGATGGCCAGGTGAGTCCGTTTGACGCGTTCTATTTAGAGCGGGGCCCGACTTTTCTGCCGCGGCACTCGTCATTTCAGGACGTGGAGGAGTTGCTCCTGGTGCGCGGCGTGACGCGAGAGCTTTATTACGGGGGATTGCAGCGGACGCGGACGGGGGAGTTGGCGCCGAAGGGCGGGTTGAAGGAGTGCTTGTCGGTGTACGGGTCGATGGCGTCGATCGATGCGCAGACGGCGCAGCCGGCGGTGATGATGGCGTTGGGCTTGACAGAAGACGCGGTGGCGAGGGTGATGACGATGAGGCAGGCGACGCCGACGTTTGTGCCGGAGCAGTGGTCGATTTTGCGGGAGACACTGGGCCCGGCGGCGGGGCGATTGGGAATTGGGGGAAGGTCGATGTACACGATGAAAGCGACGGCACGCTTGCGAACTTCGCCGCGGACGCTGAGCGATACGCGGCGCAGCGTTTCGGCGTTGGTGAAGTTCGAACCGAAGCCGCAGGTTCCCTTTCATGTACTGCGCTGGGAAGATAACGTATTGGCGGACCCGAATTGGTGAATCAAGATTGGCAGCGATGGCTGAACTTCGGCAGCGGAGTGGGGCTGGAGATTGAGCCGACGCGGTTGCGCGTGTCGGTGGTGCGGGTGCGTCCGGCGGGCGCGCAGCAGTTGGGCATCCATCACATTGAGAATTATCTGGAGCGGCCGGCGGCCGAGTGGGGCGCCGAGTATGCGCAGTATCTGAAGTCGCATGGGGTGAGCCACGCGGCGGCGTATGTGGTGTTGCCGCGGCAGGAAGCGATCGTGCGGCTGGTGAATCTGCAAGGCGTGCCGGACAAGGATCTGCCGGCGGCGGTGAGCTACCAGATTGACGGGTTGCATCCGTTTGGCGAAGACGAGGTGACGTGGAGCTACGCGCGGCTGGGGGAGACGCCGTGGGTGCTGACGTCAATCGTGCGGCGCGAGACGTTGGCGTTTTATACGACGTTGTTTGCCGAGGCGGGCGTGGCGATTGCCAATGTGTCGCCGTCGGCGCCGCTGGTGTGGGCGGGCTTGCGGGCGTTGAACGAGCCGCCGCCGGCGTCGATGCTGTTGTGGGCCGAGCGCGAGACGCCGGAAGGTCCGTCGGTGGAGATTTACGGCGAGAGCGAAGCGCGGCCGGTGTTTTCGGTGCTCTTCGACCAGACGCGGCTCGACGACGCGGCGCGGTTGCGGACGCTAGCGACGTCTGAGTTAAGGATTGATCCGAATACGGAGCCGCAGCTGATTCCGGATCTGGCGTTTACGACGGGGATTCTATCGGCGTTGCCGCGGCGGGCGCTGAAGCTGAATCTGCTGGCGGAGAATGAGCGGACGTCGACGTCGCGGTTGTGGCTGGTGCCGACGGTGGTGCTGCTAGCGGTTTTGGGGATGCTGACGACGGCGTATCTGATGCAGCAGAACTATCAGAACCGGAAGCTGCTGGAGCGGCTGCAGGCGGAGATTGGGCGGGTGGAGCGTTATCAGGCCGAATCCGTGAAGCTGGATGGCGAGATGGTGGCGTTGAAGGAACGGACGAAGCTGCTGGACGGGATGCGGCAGCATACGCCGGAAGATCTGGATACGCTGCTGGAACTGACGCGGATTGTGAATCCGCCGGGATGGCTAATGTCGCTCGATCTGTCGCGGCAGCATGTGGCGATTTCCGGCGAAGCGCCGCAGGCGGATGGGCTGTTGCAGACGCTGGATGCGTCGCCGCGGCTGAAGGACTCGCAGCATCAGATGCCGGTGGCTCGGACGCAGGGGCTGGATCAGTTCCGGATTCGGGCGATGCGGGAGGCTCCGGCGGTGGCTCCGGCCGCTGTGCCAGGGCTGGCGGCGGCTCCAGTGGTGCCGATGCCGAGCGTGGGTGGAGTGAAGAAGTGAATTTGAATCAACGAGATCGGCGGGCGGTGGCGATGCTCGCCGTCTTTTTGGGCCTTTCCGGCGTCATCTATTGGTGGCCGCAGGATGTGGAGACGACGTCGGCGCCGGCGGTGACCGCCGATGAGATCGAGTTGGCGCAGAAGCGCTTGCTGCGATTAAGGCAGATCGGCGAGACGCTGCCGGGCAAGCGCGAAGCCGTCAAGCGGGTGGCCGAGGAAGTGAAGGGCCGGGAGCAAGGTTTGATTCCCGGAGAGACGGCGGCGCAGGCGCAGGCGCAATTGTCGCAGGTGTTGCGGCGGGTGGGCCGGTTGCAGATGCCGGTGGTGGAGGTCCGGACGGTGGACGTCGGGTCCGTGAAGCCGCTGGGCGAGGACTACGGCGAAGTGGCCGTGACGGTGGCGTTCGACGGGCAGATTGATCAGTTGGTGAATTTTTTGACGGACTTGACGCGACAACCCGAGATTCTGGCGACCAGCGACTTGCGGGTGAACGCGACCAATGAAAAGAAAAAGCAGTTGCGGGTGCAGATCAGTGTGTCGGGAGTGGTGGCGCGGAAGCTGGTGCCTGAGGTGAAGAAGGGTTCGCGAACGTGAAGCGGCGGATTCTCTTTTTGAATTTGGGTTTGTTGTTGGCCGCGGTGATGCTGGCTTATGAGATCCGGCGGAATTGGCTGGAAGCGCAGGCGCGGGAGCGGAAGATTCTGGCGGCGCAGCCGGCGAAGGTGCCGGTGACGATGCCGCCAGCGACGCCAGCGCCGACGGTGGCTCCGGCCGCCGGTTATGCGGACCTGGCGATGCGGACGTTGTTTGCGAAGGATCGGAATCCGAATGTGGTGGTGGAGCCGCCACCGCCGCCGCCTCCTCCTCCTCCGGTGCCGCCATTTCCGTATGCGTATGGCGTGATGGATTTGGGCGATGGGCCGATGATTGCGATGGCGCCGCGGGGCGGCCGGCAAAAATTTTACCGGGCGGGCGGACAAATCGGCGAATTCAAGTTAGCCGAAATCCGGCCGGATAGCGTCGTTCTGGAGTGGAACGATAAAAAGTTCGAGAAGAAGTTGAGTGATCTAGTGGATCGGTCCGGCGGTGGGCAGGAGGAGACGCGGGCAGCAGCGCCGGCGAATCAGCCTCCGGTGATGGCGCAAGCGCCGACACCGCCGCCGATTACCAAAGGCGAAGCGGCTCCGGGCGGAGTGGATATCGGCGGCGGGATCAAGAGCTGCAATGCGGGCGATACGTCGCCCAGTGGAACGGTGGTGGGCGGGATGCGAAAGATCGTGACCAGTACGCCGTTCGGGACGAACTGCCGTTGGGAGCCGTTGCGCTAAGAAGCGAGGAAAGATTTTATGTTGCAGGTTAGCTTGTTGTTGATGATGACGGTGGCTGAGGCGGCGCAGGCGCGTCCGGTGGCGAAGAAGCCGGTGGCGAAGCCCGCGGCGGCAGCGACGGCGACGAAGGCGGCGACGCCGAAGCGAGCGGTGATTGCGCCGTTGACGCTGCCGGCGAACGTGGTGCCGTCGGGTCCGAACCAGTGGACGCATACGGATGCGCAGGGCAAGGAGTGGATTTACCGGCAGGGTCCGTTTGGTTTGACGCGGGCGCCGAAGAATCCGACCGAGGTGACGGCGTCGCGTTTGCACGAAGGAATTTCGGTGGTGGAAGAGGGCGACCAGGTGCGCTTCAGCCGGCAAGGACCGTTCGGGTTGACGCAGTGGACCAAAAAGCGTGATGAAGTAAATGAAGTAGAACGTGCGGCGATGGAAAAGGCCCGCACGGCCAAAGCAGCGAATCAATAAACATGAAGCGAATCGCCTCGATCCTGTTGGTAGTGGCGTTGGTGCGAGCTCAAGCACCCCAACCCTCGGCCCAGCAGGCTCCCAACCTCCCCCAAGCTCCGGCGGCGCCGCCGATCAGTTCCATTCCCGTAGAGACCGCTCCCCAGCAGCCTCCGCCAGCCAATATGATGCTCAATCTGCCGAACGCTTCACTGCGCGAAGTGATCGACACGTTAGCGCGCCGGCTGAAGATCAACTACATCATCGATAAACGCGTGAATGGCGAAGTGACCATTCAGACGTATGGCGAGATCAAAGGCGTGGATGTGCGCAGCCTGCTGGAGACCATTCTGCGCATCAATGGCGCGGCGATGGTGCAGGTGGGCGACCTTTACCGCATTGTGCCGACGACCGATGTGGTGCGTCTGCCGATCCGGCCGCAGCGGGACAGCAACGATCTGCCGGACGACGATCGCATGGTGATGAACCTGATCTTTCTGAAGTATGTGACGGTGTCCGAAGTGCAGAAGCTGCTGGAGCAGTTTATGGGCGAGGGGTCGAAGTCGATCGCGTACGATCCGGCGAATTTGCTGATCCTGCTGGATAACGCGCGCAGCATGCGGCGGACGATGGAGATGCTGATGTTGTTCGACAACGAGGCGTTTGCCAATCAGCGCGTGCGGTTGTTTGAGACTTCGAACGGGCGACCGACGGATCTGGTGAAGGAACTCGAGGCGATCTTCAAAGGCATTTCGCTAGGCGAGAAGTCGAACGGCATTAAGTTCATGCCGCTGGACCGGATCAACACGATCATCGCGGTGGCGCCGAATCCGGGCATCTTCGCCGATGTCGAGAAGTGGCTGGGCAAGTTGGACATTCCGGTGAAGGCGCCGGTGGGCGCGGTGGACAACTGGGTGTATCGCGTGAAGTACGGCGAGGCGAGCATTCTGTCGCAGGCGGTGATGGCGCTCTACTCGGGCGATCCTTACATGCTGATGATGTTGTCGGCGATGGGCATGGGCTCGGGCGGCATCAATACGTGCAGCGGGGGCGCGGGTGGCTTTGGGACCGGCAACTTCAACGGCGGCTACGGCAACATGGCGATGTCGGGCGCGGGCGGCATCAACCCGATGCTGTTGCAGGGCGGCATGGGGATGGGGATGGGCATGGGAATGATGGGCATGAGTCCCTATGCGATGGGGATGGGTGGTCTGGGGATGGGCGCATACGGGATGGGGGCGTACGGAATGGGCGCTTATGGCGGCGCAGCAACGATGAACCGGAACCCGATGTCGGCGCCGGGATCCCAGCCGGGCGCGGCGGCGACGACGGATCAAACCGGCGGCTACCTGACACAGAATGGTAATGGCTTCGGTGGGAATGGTCCGCGGCAGCCTCGAGTGGTACCGAATCCGTTCGACAATTCGCTGCTGATTCAAGGGACGCCGCAGGAATACGAACAGATCGTGAAGCTGCTGCGGCAATTGGATGTGGCGCCGCGGCAGGTGCTGATTGAAGCGCGCATTTATGAAGTGACTTTGTCGGGTGCGTTTTCGAGCGGCGTGCAGGCTTTTCTGCAGCGGCGCACCTCGGCTTCGGGCAAT
This sequence comes from Bryobacteraceae bacterium, assembly GCA_044226365.1. GTDB lineage: Bacteria > Acidobacteriota > Terriglobia > Bryobacterales > Bryobacteraceae > JALHNI01. The sequence goes on along the minus strand of JBGAHE010000064.1, from coordinate 22,139 downwards.
CCGAGCGATGCGACGAGTGCGAGCCGTCAATTTTTGGCGACGGCGACCGGCACGGGCGTCAATCTGACGGCCGGGCTGCTGGTGGGTCAGAGCCGCGAGTTGCTGGGCTTTTTGAATGTGCAGGAGACGCAGGGACGGTCCAAGACGATTGCGAGCCCGAGCATCATTGCGACGGATAATTGCCAGGCTTCGGTGACGGTGGGTTCGGAAGTGCCGACGCTGACGTCGCAGGCGGTGAGCGGGATTCAGCAGCAGGGCACGTCGCTGTTCACGAATCAGATTTCGAATCGCAGCACGGGCGTGAACTTCAGCATTAAGCCGAAGGTGCTGCCGAGCGGCGTGGTGACGCTCGAGATCAACCAGGACGTGAGTTCGCCGATTCCGCCGTCGCCGGGCGCGGGCATTCAGTCGCCGTCGTTCAGCCGGCGCAATGTGACGACGCGCGTGACGGTGCAGGACGGGGACACGATCGCGATTGCGGGCATTATTCAGGAGGCGGACTCGAGCTCTTCGGCCGGCATTCCGGGCGCGCACAAGCTGCCGATTGTGGGGGCTATCTTCGGCAATCGTTCGAGCAATAAGTCACGGACGGAGTTAGTGATCTTTATGACGCCGCGCGTGATCTATGACACCAATGACATTGCCGATGCGAGTGAAGAAGTCCGGTCGCGGCTGAAGAAGCTTCCAAAGATAATCAAGGAGTAGTGCAACTTCCCCCGCCGCCAGCGGGTTATCTTGGGAGCTTCATGTTTCCGCCGCGCCTTCGCCTTTTCTGCGTGCTGGCTGCGACTGCGTTCGCGCCGGCCGCTCTTTCACAGACCGCTATCGGGCAAGGAGCGCCAACCGACGCCATCCGCCAGCGGTTCGTCACGAACTACTATCGGGGCCGTTTTCCGTCGCTGACCTCGCTGCCGCCGCTGGGGCCGGTGGCGACCTTCGGGGGGACTGGCTACATCCAGGAGTTTCCGGACATCACCAAGAATGGCGGACTGACGCACGCGTTGATCGTGGGGACGCCGGTGATGGATAGCGACGGCTTTGTGGTGGACACGTATCAGGTGTTTGCGCAGCTCTATGCGTACTACACCAGCGGGTCGTTGGGCTTTACGAACCTCGGTTTTCCGATTTCCGATACCGATATTGTCGAAGTACGCGACGCGGCGACCGGCACGCTGGTGCGGACGTATCAGTATCAGTTCTTCCAAAAGAGTTATGCGCTGTTTGTGTGGAGCAGCGCGCCCGATTCCACTAGCGCCAATACGAACTTCTTTCTGCGCGAACCCTTCCTGACGCGTTGGAAGGGTTTGGGGCAATTGGGGGGACTGGGCGCAGTGACCAGCGCCGAGACAAGCGTAACGATCGATACGGTGACGGCGACGCGGCTCGACTTTGAGCGGGGCTATTTGTTCAACATGACGGCGGGGCCCGCGTCGGGCCGGGTGGTGGCGGTGAAGGAGCCCGTGAATTCGCTTTACCGCACCAACGGCGGGCCGACGGGGCGATTGGGCTTACCGCTGAACGATGAGTTGCTGCTGGCGAATGGACGGCGGCGGCAGACGTTCCAGGGCGGCAGCATTGAGTACGCGGTGGGTGAGACGCCGGTGTTGCGGAATGCGGTGTTCGCGGTGACGCTGACGACGGCGGGGTCCTTGCGGCTGAATTTGAACGAGACGTTCCAGATCCGCACGCAGTTGGTGACGACGACGGGCGAGAGCGTGAACGATCGCGAAGTGTCCTGGACGACGTCGAATTCGCGGGCGGTGCAGGTGGTGGTGACGCCGAATCAGTTGGGTGTGGCGACGCTGCGCGCGGTGGGCGGCGGGAGCGCGTTTATTACGGCGACGAGTGAAGGCAAGACGAGTCCGCCGTTGACGGTGTTTGTGTCGGCGCCGTGTTGCGCGGTGGGCGAAGGTGCGCCGACGGCGGCGTTGCAGCAATCGTTTATCGACGCGGTGACGCGAAACCGGCTGAACCCGAAGCTACCGTCGGCGTCGCCGGTGCAGCGCTATGGCGCGGGCTATCTGCAGGAGTTCGTGACGGCGGATACGGGTGTGCGGTTTGTGTTGGCGAAGCCCGATTCGAGCGCGCTGGCGTATCTGCTGGCGGGCGGTTTGCTGACGGCGTTTGAAGCGACCGGTGGGCCGGGAGGCGTGCTGGGCTATCCGGCGAGCGACCCGACGCAGACGGGACGGCAGTTGTTCGAGAAGCAGGCGGCGCTGGCGGGCGATCCGGTGCGGATGGTGGAGGGGGCGATTCTGACGAAGTGGTCGCAACTGAGCTATGAGACCGGCGTGCTGGGCAATCCGAGTTCGGAGGTGAGCCGATTCCTGACGTTCAATGCGACGGCGGGGCGGATTCAGTATTTCCGGAACGGAGCGATCGCGATGGCGGAGACAGGGGGGCAGGCGAATCGCGCGTATTATGTGACGGGTCCGGTGGCGGCGAAGTACGCGGAGATCAGCGGGCCGTTGGGGGCGGCGGGGCTACCGGTAAGCGATGAGTTTCAGGTGGGCGTGCAGCGGCGGCAGGAGTTCGAAGGGGCGACGCTCGAGTATACGCCGGGCGAGAATCTGGTGACGGTGACGCAGAAGTCGCGGCGGCCGACGGTGCTGGCGACGCCGGGGACGGTGGTGGCGGGCAATCGGGTGCGGCTTTCGGTGGGCGGGTTTGAGACGGGATCGCAGTTGCGGATTTCGGTGACCGGACGGCCGGATTTTGTGGTGACGACTACGACGGGATCCTATGCGTGGGACGCCTACGTGCCGGCGAATGCGACGTCGGGCATGGTGACGGTGCGGGCGGTCAATACAGCGGCGGCAACCAGTACGGCGGAGGCGTCGTATCAGGTGCGAGCGCTCGCGGACGTGCGGTTTACGCTGACGAAGTTGCGCGGTGATACGCAGACGGGTGCGCCGGGCGCGGTGCTGCCGTTGCCATTGCGCGTGGTGTTGCGCGATGAGTTTGGTTCGCCGGTGGTGAATACGGCGGTGCGCTTCAATGCGTCGCCCGGCGGGGCGGTGTTGACGCCGGTGGTGATGACCAATGGCGCGGGCGAGGCGGAAGCGCAGGTCCGCTTGCCGTTGAATGAAGGCGTGGCGTTGGCGACGGCGGAGGCCGGCCGGCAGACGGCGACCTTCAGCTTCCGCGTGGCGGCGTCGTCGCTGAACAATTTTCCGCGGCTGACGCAGAATAGCGAGGACAAGGTCGGAACCAGCCAGAACAGTCTGGCGCGCAAGGGTGCACTGCTGGCGGCGTCGGCGAGTGTATTGCGTTATTACCAGACACGCGGCGAACTGGCGCAGCCCAATGGGCCGGCCGATCCGGTGGTGCTGAATCAATTTCTGCGCGACGCGTGCGTGTTCGATGCGGCGAATAATCGCATCTGCGATGCGTTTCTGACGGCGTTCGATGCGGCGGGTGAGCAGGTGCTGAATCCGTGGCGCGTGGGCCTGTTTACGGGCGGCGGGGTGGATGTGGCGGTGGATGCGCCGACGGTGGAAGCAGTGCGGGATCAAGTGGCGGCGGGCGCGCCGGTGATTGTGGCGCTGGCGTTGACGTTGAACGGTCAGCCGGCGGGGTCGCACTTTGTGGTGGCGATGGGGATTGATGTGGTGGGCGTGCCGGTGATTCATGATCCAAGCCCGGCGCTGAACCGGCCGAGTCTGGCGGATTATCTGGTGGGCTTCACGACGTCAGCCGGCGCGTGGAAGGGCATGGTGGTGGGTGCGTTCCGGTTGCTGCCGCGGGCGCCGGCGACGGGGGAGTTCCTGATTCACTCGAATGCGAAGATTGACCTGGCTTCGGTGGCGGGTGCGTGCGGCACGACGCTGGAGTTTGCGCAAGTGGCGGCCGTGCCGGCGGGTCCGGCGCTGGGCGCGGCACCGGCCGCCATGCGGTTCCGGGCGTGCACGTCGCCGTTGGGTTCGACCGCGACGTATCAGCTGGACTTGTCCTCGACGGCGGCGTATCGGGCGGTGTTCACCGACTTGGGCCAGCCGGCGCAACGCGTGGAGCTTTCGGCGGCGTCGCCGGTGAGCTACCGGGTGTCGCGGCCGAATGGCGGAGCATTGTTGTTGGCGGCGCAGACGATCAGCACGAGCGCCTCGCAGGTGGTGAACGCGGCGAGTTTCGGCCCGGCGGTGGCACCGGGGACGTTGATCTCGATTTTCGGCGCGGGATTGGCGTCGGCGGGGTCCGTGCCAGTGGTGGAGGTGGACGGAGTGCCCGCAGTGGTGAACTTTGCGACGCCTTTCCAGGTCAATGCGCAAATCCCGGCGGCGGCGGTGCCGGGGCTGGCGACGCTGCGGGTGAGGTCCGGATTCGGAGCGGCGGAGGTTCCGTTGACAATTTCGGCGGTGGCGCCGGCGATTTTCGTGCTGGGGGATGGTACCGGGGCGGTGGTGAACCAGGACGGGACGATCAACTCGGCGGTGACGCCGGTACCACGAGGGCAGGCGATTGTGGCTTACGGAACGGGCCTGGGGGCGACGCGGCAGTCGGGGCAATTGCAGGTGGCTGTGTCGCCGGTAACGGCACAATTAGGGACACGCGCGGCGACGGTACTATACGGTGGTCTGACGCCGGGGATCATGGGGCTGTACCAGGTCAACATTTTGATTCCAAATGACTTGCCGCCGGCCCTGGACTATCGTCTGGTGATTCGGCAGGGGAGTACGGAGAGTAATGCGGTGACGGTGGCGGTGCAGTAGATGTTGACCGGCGTTCCGGCGTTGTGGTTAACTACGAGCAGGGTTTTTGTCGGGATTGGGCTTCCACTCAGTCCCCGGGTCCTGGAACTTCATTCACGGTGCTTGACATTTCTGTTCAAGCAATGATACAAGTACTAGGTCTGCGTCCAAGGACTCGAGCGGCATTCATTATGTTCGTGAATCCCGCGAGCACAGAAAAGTAAAGTTCCAAAGAAGTCACACGATTTGAGCTCAGCAAGTTGCACAGTACAACAAGGTAGTTTTTCGAGGCTCAGGTTGTTTAGAGAACTTCGCATCAATTCAAAACAAATCAAACTCTCTCAAGGAGATGGAAATGTCAGATTTTCGTAAATCTGCTCTGACTGTCGCCATTGGTGCCCTACTTTCGGCATCCGCGGCGATGGCACAGCTCGGTGGCGTCAGTGGCGTCCCGCTTCAGAACAACTTCACCGTGGCTCCGAACGTGCCGGTTCAGCAGCTGAACTGCGCGGTGTCGGCGGTCCCGCTGACGGTTCGCACGGAAGGTTTCGCCGAACTGCTCGGTGACGTGAAGCTCACCTGCAACGGTTCCCTCCAGGTGAACTCGCGCAACTTCCGCGTGGGCACGGATCCGGCCGTGGCCGCTCCGTTCCCGCAGCTCGTCAACATCTCTGTGACGCTGTCGACCCCGGTGACCAGCCGTTTGACCGGTGGCACGAACATGACGGAAGCCCTGTTGTTCCTCAGCGACGCCAATGGCACGGAAGCTTCGAACCCGGCCACCGGCACCTCGCAGCAGAACCAGAACCCCTGCCCGGCGGCGAACGTGAACGCGAACGGCGTTTGCTCGTTCCTGGCGGCTCTTGACGGCACGGCCGGCACGACGGTCGCCAACACGGCGACCCCCGGCAATTCGCGTCCGACGGCGGTTGGCCTGAATCAGGGCACCGCTTCGAGCGAAACGACCGCTCCGATCAACGTGTTCCAGGGTCAGTTGCAGAACAGCAACACCGTGGTGTTCCTGGCGGTTCCGATCAGCCAGGTTGACTCCTCGCAGAACCCGAACATTGCCAACCAGCTGAACCTCCTGGTGCTCGCTCTGAGCCCCGGTCAGGTGCCGAACAACGCTCTGTACGCCGGTCAGGCGATCATCGTGCCCTTCACCAAGGTGTTCCGTATCAAGAACCTCCGCGGTGCGATCCCCGGCGCGGCTGCTCCCAATGGTCAGGTGTTTGCGTTCCTCTCGATCCAGAACCCGCCCGCCAACCTGCAGCTGAACTCCGCTTCGGCCGTGGTCGGCTTTGTGCAGCAGGGCCTCGTGTTTGACCGCCGCACGGCGATCAACGACGGCGGCTCGAGCGGCATTGCCTACGCGCAGTGCGAAGACACGAACCGTAACCTCGCCACCGACGCGACGAGCGGCAGCTTCGGCAGCACGCTGTCGTCCGGTATGCTCCTGCGCTACACGGAAGGTTATGCGAACTCCTTCAAGATTCGCGGTTACCTCCCCGGTCAGCCGAGCAGCCAGGACCAGAACGACCCGACCCAGATCTACAACTCTGAGTCTGGCTTCTACAACACCACCTGGACCGCCTATTCGAACGGCATCAACCGCGCTGGTATCGCCGACCACGGCACCCGCCTGCGCGCCGCCTTCGGCACGGTTCCGGCCAACATCCGCCTCTATGTCACCGTCGGCAACGTGAACAGCAGCTTGACCGCCACCATCGGCGCCTACGGCGTTGTGGCTGACGCGTCGGGCGGCAACCAGAGCCCGATCACGGTTCCGGTGTTCCCGACCTCGACCGCTTACGGCAGCACGACCAGCAACACGACCTTCAACGCCTTCGGCTCCACGCTGACCCCGTTTGGTCCGGATGCTCTCCTCCGGGGCCCCGCTGGCTCGCCCTTCCAGGGTCAGTCCGGCACGAACGGCTACATCCAGGTTCCGGTCACCTCCGGCGCTGGCTCCTTCACGTGGGAAGTCTACTCGGCTGACCCGCGCAACCCTGAATCGGCTCTGTTCCAGGTCGTCACCGCGTGGCGCTTCTCGCAGAACCCGGCTCTCGGCAGCGCGACCGTTCAGGGTAGCTTCGCTCCTGTGAACAGCACCGCTGTGGCTTCGGGCTTCCTGGTTCCGATCCCGCGCTTCCAGGATACGTCCACGCCTGCTCTCCTGTTCCGCACGGATAGCTGCGTGACGAACCTGCTCTACCCGTTCGTGACGAACATCGCTCCGTTCGACACGGGTATCGCGATCAGCAACACCTCGCTGTCGAACCCCGGCACCGGTGAGCTCTTCCCGAGCACCGCTCCGGCGACCCAGCAGGGCGCTTGCTCGATCAACTACTTCGGCTTCACCGGCACCGGCCGCGGCGCGGCTCCGGCCCCTGCGACCTCTGGCGTGATTCCTCCCGGCCAGACGCTCGTCTTCACCCTCTCTGCGGGTGGCGGCGCTCCGTTCGGCTCGATCCCGGCGACCCCGGGCTTCCAGGGCTACATCATCGCTCAGTGCGCCTTCCGCTACGCTCATGGCTACGCGTTCATCTCCGATCTGGGTGCGACCCAGCTCGCGCAGGGCTACTTGGCCCTCGTGATGGATGCCGCCATCGGCACCCGCACTGGCGCCGCCAGCGAATCCCTCGGCAACTAAGCCTCGGGCCTTCGTTAGCACTGCTTGTAAAAAAAGCGCAGGGGACTTCGGTCCCCTGCGCTTTTTCTTTTCCCTCCCGCGTCCCTCCCGAAACCGCTGTGTTAGAATCTCAGTACGCGTCCTGCCCGCGCCGAGACCCTCAATGTGTCCAGCGCGCTCTCTCCCTGACCCCAAAAATTCCTTTTTAGTGTGAGCAGACCACAGATGAAACCTTCTCTTCACCAAGCCATTCTGTTTGCCGCGCTGGCCCTGCCGGCCCTCACGCAGACGCGCAACGTGATCGTTCTTCCCGCCGGGCCACCGACCGATCTCGTCAACCGAAACGCTACCGTGCTGAATACCGATGCTTTCACCGTCGCGGGTACACCGGCGGTCGGCGTCGACTCGTACGCTGCCTTTACCTTGCCCACTGGCACCAAGACTTACGTCATCGCCAAGGGATCAACCAACACCGTGACCGTGCTGAGCAACGCCAGCAGCGGTGTCACCTTCCTCAAGACGATCGACTTGCCGACGGGTTCGACCGACGCGGCACTGACTCCCGACGGGCGCCGCCTCGTCGTGGTCTCGCTGAACGATTCGGCGGCCACGATTATCGAAACGGTGAACGATAACGTGCTGACCAGAGTCCCGCTGTCGGCGCCGGCCAATAGCGTCGTCATCAATTTCGAGTCGACGCGCGCCTTCACGGCTTCGCCCAACGGCGCGGTGGTGACGGCGATCGATCTGAATACGAACACGGCTACCGGCACCTTGACGGTCCCTTCCGAAATCACTTTGGTGAGCGGCCTGGGCGTCGGGCCGAATGGCCTGATCTATCTCAGCGCGGTAAACCGTCTCTTCGAAATCGATCCGCGCACGGTGCAACTGACGCCCGCGGCGGCGATCGTGATGACCGGTTCGCCCGGCCGTCCGCAGTTCACTCCGGACGGCACGCGCGCGCTGATGAACAATTTCACGCCGATCAGCGGCGGCTCCGCGCTGATTCTCGCCGACCTGAACAACCGGACGACCCAGTTCACCACGCTCAGCGGCTTGACGATCGATCGCTTCCGGGTCGTTTCGAACACGCAGGCGTTCGGCTACGCGCCGGGCAATCAGACGCTCTACAACATCAGCCTGAGCCCGCTCTCGGTCGCACCGATTTCGACCACCGGCATCCCCTCAACGCTAAACTTCCGCGGCATGAGCAGCTCAAACGAAGCGCCGCAGAACCGCAATTTCTTCCTCGCGGACGGCAACACCGTCTATAAGGTGGACCTTGCGACCAACACGGTGACGGGTACCCAGGCGCTGACGAACGCAGCCGGCGTGCCGGTGTTCCTCTCCACGCCCTCGCCGAACGCGGTGGCGAATTTGTTTGCGATCAATCAGCAGCAATTTGTGGCCATCAGCGGCACCACGCTGCCCCTGGTGGTTCGCGCGGTGGACGCGAACGGCGTCCCGGTGGCGGGCGCTTCAGTGACCTTCTCGACGGCGGCTAATGGCGTCACGTTCGCCAACCCGACCGTGGTGACCAATGCGGACGGCTATGCTTCGACCTCGGCGGTGATGCCCTCGTTCCAGACAAGCCTCACGATTGTCGCCACGGTGGCGACTGGCGCCACGCAGGTCTTCACGATCAACGTCGGTTTCGGCGGGGGCAACCCCGGCGGTCCTGGCGGTACGGGCAAGCTCTCGGTCCTCGATGGCAATGGCCAAATCGTGTTTTCGAACTCCCCTACGCCCAAGCCCATGCGGGTTAAGGTGGTGGACGGTAACGGTAACCCGGTCCAGACCGCCACGGTGACCTGGACGCTGCTCAACGGCGGTGGCACTCTGACGCTGACGGATACGCTGACCGATGCCGACGGCATTGCGTCGAATCCGTCGTACGTGGGCCCGCTGATCTTCGGTAACTTCGCTTCTTATATCCGCAACTCGGTGAGCGCGACGACCAATCTCGGTTCGGTGACGTTCTCGCACATCACCGTGCCGCGGGTCCTCGACGCGACCAGCAATCCGACTCCGGTGCCGCTGCCGGCGATCGCGCAGATCACGCCGGTGGGCCGTCCCGAAATCACCGGCGCCGTGGGCTCGATCCAGAAGGGCGCCTTCCAGTTCAAGATCTCCTCGCAGACGGGCTTGAATCTGCTGCAAGGCATCGCCGGCATCGGCGTGGAAGCGCAGGCGATTCCGCCGGAAGGCTCGCTCGACACCGTGTCCCAACAAACGGCGCGTTGCGACAACGCACCGCTGAGCGGCGATGACGGCATCGTCACGTGCGACCTGGTGCTGGGTGGCAAGATCGGCAGCTCGGTGCTGCAACTGACCGTGGGCGGAATTCAAACGTTCTCTTTCCCGCTGACGGTGACGCAGGGTCCGCCGAAGGCGATCACGATTATCTCCGGCAACAACCAGTCCGGCAGCTCGGGCCAGTCCTTGCCGAAGGCACTGCTGGCGCGGATCGACGACGGCTTCGGCAGCTATCTGAATGGCGTACCGGTGACCTGGACGGTTCAAGCCGGCAGCGCCACTCTCTTCCAAACAATCTCGACCTCGGGCCGTGGCGTGGTGGCGGATCCAAACAACCCCAGCGGTTCCTCGGTGGCCAGCGACGGCTTGGTCTCGACCAACCTGCGCCTCGGCAATTCGCCGGGCGACATTCGCATCCGGGTGGCGGTCTCGCCGACCATCTACGCCGACTACACGATCACGAACACGCTGGCGCTTTCGTCGCTGACGAAGGTGGATGGCGACAGCCAGTCCGCCGCCGTGAGCCAAGCGTTCGCCAAGGCGCTGGTGGTCGAAGTGCGCGATACGAACGGCGCGGTAGCGGCCAACACGCCCGTGACGTTCACGACGAGCGGCGGCGTGCTGCTGTCCTCGACGGTGGCGAACACGAATGCTTCCGGCCGGGCGCAAGTAACGGCGACGGCGGGTAGCACGGTGGGCACCTTCCAGGTGACGGCTTCGGCCGGCAGCCAGACAGCGACCTTCGTGCTGACGGTGACGCCGCTGGGCCCGACGATCACGTCGGTGGTGAATGGCGCGAGCTTCGTCTCGGGTCTGTCGCCCTGCGCGGTGGCTCAACTGACGGGCAAGAACTTTGCGACGGGCATCACGGGGACGGTCTCCGGACAGTCTCTGGTGGGTCCGCTGCAGACGACGATCAATGGCATCTCGGTACAGATCGGTGGCGTCAACGCCCCGCTGTTCGCCGTGAGCAACATCAACGGACAGGAAAGCATTTCCTTCCAGGTGCCCTGCGAGCAGGCTCCTGGCCAGGCGACGCTGACGCTGCGCTCCGGTACGAACTCGGTGGATCGGAATGTGACGATCGCGGCGTATGCGCCGGGCATCTTCCAGACGACTGATTCGGCGGGCCGGGTGACGGCGGTGGCGGTGAAGTCCAATGGCACCTATGTGACGGCGACCAACCCGGCGGATCGTGGCGAAGACATTCGGGTCTTCGTGACGGGCCTCGGTCAGGGTTCGCCGTTTATCGCGACCAACAATCCGGGCACGGGCAACCAGCGCGTGAACGCGACGGTGATTGTAGGTGTGAACAACGAAGGCATCTCGGCTCAGCCGGAAAACACGATCTACGCTCCGACCCTGATCGGCGTGTACATTGTGACGTTCCGCCTGCCGCTGACGACGACGCCGGGCACCGGCCGTCCGTTCGTGGTGGCGGTACAGGCTCCGGATGGCTCGTTGACCTACAGCCAGTCGGCGGTAATCGACGTCCGCTAGTCCGCAACGCACGCAACAAAAAAGGCCGGCGGGGTTCCCGCCGGCCTTTTCCTATTTCCGGGATGCGAAGTTAGTGGAGGTGACAGAGGGCGCAGCGCTCAGGCGCCGAGAGCGCGACGGCGGGCGGGGTGGGTTGGGCTACGCCGCGGACGTCGGCGCGCAGGGGCAACTCCCAGCGGCCATCGCACGCCACGCCAGCCGCACGCAGGGCGGCGGGACCCCTGGCTGCGGCCGGCCACAGTAGTAGGAGCATCACGGCCATGGCCATGCCACTGGCGAGGCTGGGGAACCAACTCGGGAGCCAGACGGTGTCGGCGGGCACCTCGAAGATGGCCTTCTGCCAGCGGGCGGCGGCTTCGGGCGGGGCGGTGAGCCGAGTGGAAGTGCGCAGCACGTCTTCAAACTTCATGGCGAAACTCTCCTAGCAAGTCTTTGAGCCGGGCATGGGCGCGCGAGAGGCGCGAGGCGACGGTCCCCGTGGAACACTCGAGGGCGGCGGCGATTTCCTCATAGGACAACTCCTCCAGATAGCGCAGCAGAACGACGGCGCGAAGCTTGGGGTCCAAGCGGGCTACGGCGGCTAGCACGGCCTCCTCGCGCTCGCCGCGGCTCAGGGCGACGTCCGGCGACGGCTGCGAGGCGCGCCAGCGGCCCCAGCTTTCGACGGGCAGCAGGACCCAGCGCTTCAGGCGCCGCCGCTCGTCAATCCATTCGTTGACGACGATGCGATAGAGCCAGGAGGTGAAGCTCGCTTCGGCGCGGAAGGAGCCGACGTCGCGCACCATCTTCATCAGCACGCGCTGGGTGATGTCCTCGGCAGCGGTAGGGCTCCGACTGGCCCGCATAGCGAAGTTATAGACGCGATCCTGCACACGCACGACCAGTTCCTCGAGCGCGGAACGCTCACCCCGCTGGCAGCGCTGCAGCAGGTCGAGGTCCACGGGCTGTGAGCTGGGCTCATCGCCCGTACGGGAACTCAAGCAATCGGCAATAGGACGCACGACACCCCTATTTTCTTCCACCAGCGCGCGATATTCTCGTAAGATGCTCACGCGGCGACTGTTGCTCACTTTGCCGCTCGCGCCGATGGTGTTGCGGGCCAGCGATGCGTTCTACCTGCGGTCCGGCGACCGGGTCGTGTTCTACGGTGACAGTATCACCGATCAGCGACTCTACACGACGTTCGTCGAGACCTTCGTGGTGACGCGCTTTCCAAAGATGCCGGTGAGCTTTGTTCATTCGGGATGGGGCGGCGACCGGGTGACCGGGGGTGGTGGTGGCGCGATCGACGTGCGACTGCAGCGCGACGTGTTCGACCATCGGCCGACGGTGGTGACGTCGATGCTGGGGATGAACGACGGCCGGTACCGCGCGTATGATGAGGCGATTTTTAAGGAATTCTCCGATGGCTACGCGCACATCGTAGACGCGGTGCGCCAGAAGGCGCCTGATTGCCGTATCACGCTCATCCGGCCGTCCACATATGACGACATTACGCGGCCGCCGATGTTTGAAGGCGGCTACAACGCGGTCTTGGTGCGCTATGGCGACTATCTGGCGAAACTGGCGGCGGAACGGCGTTGCGATCTGGCGGATCTGAATCAATTGTTGGCGCAGACGTTGACGAAGGCGAATACGGAGAATCCGACGCTGGCGCAACGGCTGCTGCCGGATCGCGTGCATCCGCAGCCGAGTGGGCATCTGGTGATGGCGCAGTCGTTACTGGACGCCTGGCGTGCGCCGTCGCTAGTGTCGCAAACGGTGCTCGATACGAATCCGCGGAACGTGATTGCGACGGTGAATACGAACGTGACGGACTTTGCGGTGGAGGACTCGATCAGTTGGAACCAACTCGACTGGGCGCTGCCGATGCCCTTCGATCCGAAGGATCCGGCGTTGGCGCTGGCGAAGAAGCATAGCGGTTTCAACCAACGGCTGAATCAGCATCTGTTGACGGTGCATGGGTTGAACGGGCAGTGGCAGTTGCAGATTGACGGGCAGCCGGTGACGACGGTGTCCGGCGCGCAGTTGCAAGGCGGCATCAACCTCATCGATTACGAGACGCCCATGATGCGGCAGGCGCGGCGTGTCCACGACCTGACGCTGAAGCGGACCCGGCTGCGGAATGCGCGCTGGCGGGAGTTGCAGGTGCCGCTGGAGAGCGAAGCTCTCGATGGGAAGGTGGCGAGCATGCGCGAGTTGGACAGCATGTCGGCCGAGCTTGAGCGGATGCAGCGGCTGGCGGCACAACCGGTGGAGCATGTCTTCAAACTCGTGAAGGCGAGTTGATATGATAACGGCGTGAAACGCCTTCTTTCCGCCTCCCTGATCGCGCTGGTGGCTTCGGCCTGTTTGAGTGCGCAAGCGCCCGCGGCGCCAAAACGCAAGAAGGTGCTGTGCATCGGGCAGACCAAAGGCTTTCAGCACGATGCCACGTCAGAAGGGCTGGCCCACATCCTGCGGATGGGCAAAGAGACTGGCCTGTGGGATGCGTACATCAAGACCGATACGCAGCTCATTACGAAGAAGAAGCTGACAGGGAACGCGAAGAACCTCGACTACTTCGATGCCGTGTTCTTCTTTACGACCGGCGAACTGGATCTGGACGATGAGCAGAAGGCGGCGCTGATCTCCTTTGTGAAGGAAGACGGCAAGGGCTATGTGGGTGCGCACAGCGCCATCGATACGAACTACAACTGGCCCGAGTACGGCGAGATGGTGGGCGGGTACTTCGATCATCACCCGTGGAACACGTTCCAGGCGCCGATCATCGTGGAAGACCGGGATCATCCGACGATGCGTCATTTCCCGGCCGAGTTCGTCACGCTGGACGAGATTTATCAGGTGAAGAATTACTCGCGCGATAAGGTGCGGGTGTTGGCACGCCTGGACGAGACCAAGATTGACATGAAGCGGCCGAACATCCATCGCACGGACGGCGACTTTGCGGTGGCCTGGGTGAAGCAATACGGCAAAGGGCGCGTGTTCTACTCGACCTTCGGACACCATGACAAAGCCTGGGACCGCCCGGACGTCCAGAAGATGTATCTGGAGGCGATGAAGTTTGTGCTCGGCCTCACCGATGGCGAGACCGCTCCGCGTCCGCGCAAGTAACTAGTTGTTGCGCTGGAAGGGCCGGATGGGGGCGAAGTCCGGGTCGTGCCGGAAGACGGCTGCCGGCTCGGAGGCGGAGATGAGTGACTGCACGCCGCCCTTGACGTAATAGTCCATCGCCATCGGTTCAAAGCGCTGGATGATGCCGAGCGCGTTGATGGCGGCGTCCTCAGAGGGACAATGCACGGCGACGAAGGCGGCGCCTTCCTTGGCGCGCTGAGCGTCGAGGAGGGCATTTGCGGCTTCCGTATCGGTGACGCGAGAGAGGGCGGTGCCAAGCATCCCGCTGACGGTGGAATCCAGATCATCGAAGAACGAAAGTAGTTCGTTGGGGGGGATGAAGCGCACTTCTTCAGGCTTCGCGCCGCGCGCGAGCAACTCAGCGGCGGCCTCCTGGGCGATGTGATACGAACGGAATGTGATCAGCGCATAGTCGGTGGGGTAGAACACGCCCATCGACGTATAGGGCGTTTTGAAGAATTCAGCTAATTCCGGCATGGCGCAAGCCTCCATACGGCAAAATCTGCCGAGCGGTGAGCCCGGCAGATCTAAAGGAGCACGTAGGGGGCCAAAGGCGGTTTACTGCAGGACGCGAAGCTGGACGGGAGCGGGGGCCGGTTCGGGCGGCTTGGGCCAAGCCTGACCGATCTTGATAGAGGCCTTGAAGATGGCTCCGACGGGGATGAAACCGCCGAGCTTGTGGGCAGCCACGGCCGCCAAGCCCATCGAGGCGATGCAGCCGCATTGATTGCAATCGGGCTGGCCGCCGTATTGGCAAGGCGTGACCTTGGTTTTGAAGTCGGCCGAGAGAGTCTGAGTGGTGAGCGAGAAGACGCATTCAGAAGGCGAATGCGGCGGCTTCGCAAACTGAGCGATCAGGCCCTTGGGCATGTCGAGCTTGGGGAACTCTTCGCGGAGTTCGAGCATGTCCTTAATGGCCTGCTGACGTTCCGCAGGCGTGAGGATCTCGGGCATCTGGTCGCCGATTTGGGGCGTGAAGATGCTGAACCAGACTTTGCGGATTTCGGGGCGGGGCGTCCAGAACTGGAGGAACTCGCGGAGGTAGCCGGGGCGCTTCATCATCTGACCGGTGATGGTGCTGTGGATGGTGATCTGCTGACCAGCGATGTTCTTGATGATGCGGTCGTAAGTGGCGGGCGCGCGGCGCACGTCATGGTCCGGCTGGAGGCCGTCGATGGAGACGACGACGTTCAGGTGCTCCATGGTGGACCATTCGAGGGGCATGGTGCGGAAGGCGCTGGTGACGATTTGGACGTGGGTACCGCGCTGGAGAATCAGCGGGACCATGGCTTCCACTTCGCGGTAGCGAACGAGCGGGTCGCCGCCGACCAGCGAAAGGTGGAGCGGTTTGACGCGATCGACGACTTCCAGGACCGCGTCGATGAGGTCCTGACCTTTGCGATCGCTCAGGCTGCGGAGCGTGACGCCAGCGCCGCCCAAGTGGGCGTCGTCATAGGCGTAACACCCGGGACAGCGCAACGGACATTCTTTGGTGAGTTCGATGGAAAGGGAAGGTTGTTCGCCTTTCAGAATCTTGCCCCAGGCTTTGATGACCTCAGATGATTTCAAGTAAGTCCCTTCTTCCGTCGTTCGGTCCGCCGCGCGGGAGCGCGCCTGGGGGACACAGTCCCGAGTCCTACCATCCAGGTCTCCCGCGGCCCCGAAGGACAATCACAGGCGAGTGGACGGCTACCGTCGAAGACACCTAAAGAAATTTCAACGTAACACGTAGGGGTTTTGGGGGTCAATGGGACGGGTTTGAGTTAACGGAGACCCCATCGGCGCGAGTGAGCATTTTACTCATGCCGGCGGCGATGACTTCGGAGGCGCGCAGGCCATCGCGGTGGGTGATGGGGAACGGCTCGCCGGAGCGGCAGCACTCGATGAACTTGATGACTTCGGCTTTATAGGAGAGTCCAAAGCGGGCGACGAACTCGGCAGTGCCTTCGCGATCGGGGAGGACGGAGAAGACGCGATGCTCGAGGGGTTCGGCGGTGAAGCGGCGGCCATAGGCCTCGACAACGACTTCATGGGGGCGCTGCGCGAAACGGCCGATGCGGAGGTGGCCGTGTTCGCCGAAGATGGCGGTTTCGACGCGATAGCCGGAGACGTGATTGCGGGTGACCTGGACCTGGGCGGTCATTTCGCCGGGGAACCACATGAAGAGGACGGCATCGTCGAAGTCCTCAGTGCAGGTGGTGAGGCGATGGCTATACGTACGGGAGCCGATGGCGAGAGCGCTTTCGGGCATTTGGCCGGTGAGCCAGAGGATTTCGTCGACGTTATGAATGGACATGTCGGCAAGGATGCCGTCGCTTTGGTAGCCGTTGGGGGCGGGGCCGGAGTCTTCGAGGGCGGAGTAGATCTTGAAGACGGGTCCGATGACGCCGGAAGTCATGAGGTGCCTGGCGAACTGTAAGCCTTCGTCGAAGCGGCGTTGGAAGGCGAGCATGAGCGCGTGGGGGTGCTGGGCGTCCAACTGCGCGGCGAACTCGCGATCGCCTTCGACGGTGCCGGTGAGCGGTTTTTCGACGAGGACGCGATGCCCGGCCTGGATGAGGGTTTGGGCGTGGGCCCGGTGGTGTTCGGTGGGCGTGACGACGACCGTGGCCTGGCAGACGTTGGCGGCGGCGAGGGCTTCGACGGAGTCAAAGAGGGGGACGCCCGGCGCGTATTGGGCGGCGAAAGCCTGGCGGCGCTCGGCATTGGCATCAGCCAACCCGGCCAGGGTGCAGAGTCCGGTTTCTTGCGCGATCTGCACGACGTGCTGCGCATGGATCCAACCCATGCGGCCCAGTCCGGCGACGGCGATTTTCAATGGTTCAGGCATCCTGTCCATGGTATCCGAGGCAGGCATTTGTAAAGGGTGAGTAAATGTTGAGGGCGCAGACGGCGGTCCGGTTCAAAATAGGGTGATGCTGGCGGAAGGAACCCACATTCTGGTGGTCGATGACGATGACAAGTTATGCCGCCTGGTGCGCGAGTATCTGGGGACGTTCGGCTACGCGGTGACGACGGCGCACGATGGTTTGAATGGACTCGAGGTGGCGCTGCGCGGGCGTTTCGACGCCATCATTCTCGATGTGATGATGCCGGGACTGGATGGCTTCGAGTTTCTGAAGCGTTTGCGGACAAGGTCCCATGTGCCGGTGCTGATGCTGACGGGATTGGGCGAGGAAACGGATCGCATTATCGGGCTCGAGACGGGGGCGGACGACTATCTGCCCAAGACGTTTTCAACGCGCGAGTTGTTGGCGCGTTTGCGCGCGGTGTTGCGGCGGTCGCAGCGGGCGCAGCAGCCGTTGGGGCCGCCGCCGATTACCGTCGGCGACTTGACGACGGATCCGGGGACGCGCACGGCGATGGTAGGCGGGCAGGTGCTGTCGCTGACGCCGGTGGAATTCGATGTGCTCTATGCGCTGGCGCAAGGGGCGGGGCGGATCAAGACGCGCGAGCAGCTGTTGCTGGAAGTGGCGGATCGCGATTTTGAAGTGTTTGACCGCTCGATCGACGTGCATATCTCGTCGCTGCGACGGAAGTTGGGGGACGATGCGAAGTCGCCGCGCTATATCCAGACGGTGCGCAGCGCGGGCTACATGCTGTTGAGGCCGGGGCCGGCGTGAAGCTCTCGACGAAGGTGTTCCTACTGGCGTTGCTGAACGTCGGGCTGTTGGTGCTGTTGCTGGCGGTGTTTGTACTGACCCAGTTTGCCGGCGACATCAATCCGCTGCTGGTGGCGCCGCAGCGGGACAAGATCCTTTCGATTACGCGATTGCTGGAGCGCGATCTGGAAGATGCGCATCGGCAATGGGCGCCCGTGTTTGAGCGTTATGAGCGCGACTACGGCGTGAGGATCGCGATGGTGGACAACGAGGGGCGGATTCGGGGCGGGAGTCTGCGCGAGTTACCGGAGCGCGTGCTGCGGCGCGTGCGGGAGGGTCCGGAGCGGGGCATGAGAAGACCGCCGGCGCCACCGCCGCCGGGCCAGGAGCCGCCGCCGCGCGATCAGCGGCCGGGTGCGGGGCGCATCTTTGCCGAGCATGCGCCGGGGCCGCTGTCGTTCTGGGTGGGGGTGCGATTGCCGGTGCCGGACTCGGGCGAGCCACCGGTACCGGGGACGTTGTTGCTGGCGGTGCCGAGTTATTTTACGAGCTCCTTCTTCTTTGATGCGCGGCCGTGGTTGGTGGGGTTGGCGGCGGTGCTGGGGGTATCGGCGCTGTGCTGGATTCCCTTTCTGCGCGGCTTGAACGGGGCGATCGTGAGGTTATCGAAGGCTACGGAGCGGATCGCGCAGGGGCATTTCGAAGCGCAGATTCCGCAGGACCGCCATGACGAAGTGGGGCAACTGGGGGCATCGATCAATGAGCTCTCAGCGCAACTGACGCGCTTCGTGACGGGACAGAAGCGGTTCCTGGCCGATGTGGCGCATGAGTTGTGTTCGCCGATTGCGCGAGTGCAATTCGCGGTGGGGATTTTGGAGCGACGGGTGACGGAGGCCGATCGCGAGTATGTGGCCGACCTGCAGGCGGAGATCCAGCATATGTCGAGCCTGGTGAATGAGCTGTTGTCGTTTACGAAGATGGGGCTGCAGGCGGAGGAAGTGCGGCTGGTCCCGGTGAATGTGGCCCAGGTGGCGCAAGGGGCGCGGGAGCGCGAAGGGCCGGGCGATGCGCGCATCGTGGTCGAGGTGCCGGCGGGGTATTGGGTGATGGCGGATGCGCCTTTGTTGCTGCGGGCGCTGGCGAACTTACTGCGGAATGGGCTGCGGTATGCGGGCGAGGGGGGGCCGGTGACGGTGACGTCGGAGATGCGCGGGGCGCGGGTGGCGATTCTGGTGCGAGATAGTGGACCGGGGGTGCCTTCCGACATGATCGGTCAGCTGTTTGAGCCGTTTCGCCGCGTGGATTCGGCGCGAACGCGAGCGGCAGGCGGCGTCGGGTTGGGGCTCGCGATCGTGAAGAGTTGCGTGGAGGCATGCGGCGGGCAAATCGCGTGCCGGAACCGCCAGCCGACGGGGCTCGAAGTGGAGATCCTGCTGCCGGCGAGTCCCGCCGAAAACTAAGGGCGAGCCGCTAATCTAGAGAGAATATGCGTCTCTGCCTTTCTCTGTTGCTCGCGGTTCATGCGTTCGCTCAAACGAAGTTCGAGATGTGGCCGGGAGCCGTCTATGACCCGGCCGTACCGACGTTTCAGAAGGTATTAGGGTTTGCGCCGGGAGAGCGGATTGCGGCGCCGGAGGAGATCGTCCGCTACTTCGAGGCCTTGGGGGCGGCGCAGCCAGCGCGGATCAAGGTGTTCGACTATGCGCGGAGTTGGGAGAAGCGGCGGCTGATCTACGCGGTGGTGGGATCTGAGGCCAACATCCGGCGCATCGGTGAGATTCAGGCGGCGATGAAGCGGCTGGCCGATCCGCGGAAGACGAGCGCGGCGGAGGCGCAGAAGCTCATCGCTGGTTTGCCGGCGGTGATCATGCTGGCGCATGGCGTGCACGGCAACGAGATTTCGAGTTGCGATGCGGCGATGATGACGGCGTATCACTTACTGGCGGCGCGCAACGATGCGACGGTGGCCGCGATTCTGAAGGATGTGGTGGTGCTGATCGATCCGTCGCAGAATCCGGATGGGCGGAATCGATTTGTGCAGAACTTCACGGTGGCGGAGGGTCTGGAGCCGGACGGTTCGACCGCGGCGGCGGAGCGCAATGAGCCGTGGCCGGGCGGGCGGACGAATCACTATTACTTCGACATGAACCGCGATTGGTTTGCGTTGACGCAGCCGGAGACGCGCGGGCGCGTGGCGCTGTTGCAGGAATGGTTTCCGCTGGTGTTTATTGACTTGCATGAGATGGGCACCGAGTCGAGTTACTTCTTTGCGCCGGGGGCGGCGCCGTTCAATCCGCATTTGACGAAGACGCAGCTGGAATCGCAACGGCGGTTCGGTGAGGGCAATGCGAAGTATTTCGATCAGTTCGGCTTTCCGTACTTCACGCGCGAGGTATACGACGAGTTCTACCCCGGCTATGGCGCGAGCTGGCCGTGGTTCTACGGCGGCGTGGCGATGACTTATGAGAATGCGTCGGTGCGGGGCTTGAAGGCGCAGCGTGCGGACGAGACGTTGTACGAGTATCACGTGTCGGTGCAGAAGCACTTTGTGGCATCGATCGCGTCGTGCGAGACAGCGGCGCGGGACCGGCAGCGGCTGCTGGAGGGGTTCTACGCGTATCGGCAGTCGGCGGTGGAGGAGGGCAGCCGGGAGGCGGTGAAGGAGTACATTCTGCCGCGGCGGGGCGACGTTTCGTCGGTGGATAAGCTGGCGGCGAATCTGGCGACGCAAGGCGTCGAGGTGAAGCGGGCGACGGCCGCCTTCAGCAACGGCGGCAAGGACTATCCGGCGGGGAGCTACGTGGTGACGGCGGCGCAGCCGGCCAAGCGCTTTGTGCGGACGCTACTCGATCCGACCACGCCGCTGGAGGAGCAGTTCGTGAAGGAGCAGGAGCGGCGGCGGAAGCGCAAGTTGCGGGACCAGATCTACGATGTGACCGGGTGGAGCCTGCCGCAGATGTTCAACGTGGAGTGCGTGCTGGCGACGCAGGCGTCGACGGCGAGTTTTGTGCTGGTGAAGCCGGGCGAAGTGCCCGCGGGCAGGGTGAGCGGGCGGGCGAGCGTGGCGTACGTGATTCCGTGGGGGACGAATGCGGCGGGCCGTTTTCTGGCGGCGGCCTTGCGGGCGAATGTGCGCGTGCTCTCGAGCGATCAGCCTTTTACGCAAGCGGGACGCAAGTATCCAAGCGGCTCGCTGGTGGTGATGGTGAAGCAGAACGAGGGGAGCGTGCATGAGACGGTGGCGCGGCTGGCCGCGGCGAGCGGCGCGGAGGTGATGGCGACGGATTCGAGCTGGGTAGAGGAAGGGCCGAACTTCGGGTCGAACAACGTGGTGACGCTGCGGCGGCCGTCGATCGCGATGTTGTGGGACGCGCCGACGTCGGCGGGGTCGGCGGGCCATACGAAGTTCGTGATCGAACGGCAGTATGGTTATCCGGTGACGGCGATCCGCACGCGGCAATTGGGCGCGGCGGACCTGGCGAAGTTCCACGTGATTCTGGTGCCGGAGGGCGGCGGCTACGCGGCGGAGTTGGGCGCGGGCGGTATCGCGCGGCTGAAGGATTGGGTGAGCGCGGGCGGCACGCTGGTGGCGGTGGGTCCGTCGGCGACGGCGTTTCTGGCCGATGCGCGGACGGGATTGCTGAGCCTGACTCAGGAGAACCTGGCGAAGGCGCCGGGGGTGCCGGAAGCGAAGCCGGCGGCTGCGAGCGAAGGTCGCGCGCCGGGTAAGCTGATCACGAAGCAGGAAGAGTACGAGCGGGCGATCCAGGCCGATACGGAGCAGCCGGACGACGTGGCGGGCGTGATTCTGAAGGCGACGGTGGATCAGGAGCAGTGGATCTCGGCGGGCTTACCGGCGACGGTGTATGCGGTGGTGAGCGGGCGGGCGATCTTCTCACCAATCAAGCTGGACAAGGGGATCAACGCGGCGGTGTTTGCGGCGCCGGAGCAACTGCTGGCGAGCGGGTATCTGTGGGAAGAGAATCGGAAGCAATTGGCGTACAAGCCGCTGGTGGTTTCGGCACGGTCCGGGCGCGGCGTGGTGGTGGCATTTACGGCCGATCCGAACTATCGCGCGTATGTGGATGGGATGAATCTTTTTTTACTCAACGCGATCTTTCGAGGACCGGCCCATGCGCGCGGCGGGGGGGCGGCGGCGGCCGAGGAAATGCACGAATGACGCTTGACATTCTAGGGGTGTTGGGACTGGAATATAGGTCACCCCCGAATACCCTTTGAACCGAGAGAAAGAGGAGTTATGGCCGCGAAATTCGAACTGAAGCTGACCCCGAAGAAGAACTGGATGTTCAATCTGAAGGCCGGCAA
>JBGAHE010000063.1:0-43641 GCA_044226365.1 Bryobacteraceae bacterium | reverse complement strand
CGCGTGAGCGCCGGCTTTGACCCGATTCCGAACCTCGATCCCGCCGTCGTTTCGAACAACCCCGTCGGCAACATGCTGGCCGTTGATCCGCGCTTCCGCTCCGGCTACGCCCAGCAGTTCAACCTGCAGTTGCAGCAGAGCCTGCCCAAGGACATGGTCTTCAAGATCGGCTACGTCGGCAACCTCGGCCGCCGTCTCGATAACGTGTTCAACCCCAACCAGGTGCTGCCTGGTCCGGGTGCGGTGGCTCCGCGCCGTCCGTACTTCACGCTCGCCCCGGGCGTCGTCAACATCGACTACAACGTCTCGGACGGCCTCTCCGCCTACCACTCGTTGCAGTCCACCGTGGAACGCCGCTTCGCCAATGGTCTCGGCTTCCTCGCCGCTTACACCTGGGCACACTCGGTGGATACCGTCGCCAACCAGTTCGGTGGCGCGGACAACGGCCCGCTGCCGCAGGATCCCCGCTATCGTCGCAACGATCGCGGCAACTCCGGCTTCGACATTCGTCACCGCTTCGTCTACAGCATGAACTACGAACTGCCCTTCGGTAAGGGCCGCAAGTTCGCCGCTGGCAGCAACCTCGTCAACCAGGTCCTCGGTGGTTGGGACAGCAACCTGATCTTCGTCAAGCAGACCGGTCTGCCGTTCACCCCCGTGCTCAACACCTCCGTGTCCAACGCCGGTGGCAGCCGTCCTGATCGCTTGAAGGAAGGCACCATCGACAACCCCACCATCGCTAAGTGGTTCGACACCTCGCTCAACACCACCGGTTCTGCCTGGGCCACCCCCTTGCAGTACACCTACGGCAACAGCGGCCGCAACATCCTCTACGGACCCGGCCGCACCAACATCGACTTCTCGCTCTTCAAGAACGTCACCTTCCGGGAAAACTGGAAGATTCAGTTCCGCACGGAAGTCTTCAACCTGTTCAACCACGCGCAATTCGACCTTCCCAACGGAGCGGTCGGTGGCGCCAGCGCCGGCATCATCTCCGGCATCGTGGGTACGCCGCGTCAGGTGCAGTTCGCTCTGCGTCTCTCGTTCTAACCCGCCGTCCGAAACAAAAAAGGCCCGCCACCTCTCGGGGTGACGGGCCCTTTTACTTTTCGTGCTCTCTACCAGTGCGTCAATGAGCCGTCCGGCCGCACAAACACATTCCTGCGGCCCGGCTTGGTCACCTCGCCGATCAGCTTGCACTGCGCCAGATCCACCTTCACGCCCAAGCCCGGGCGATCGTTGATCAGCGCCTTGCCATCCTTGAAGTCGAGGCACTCCGGCAGATGCTTGATCGGCCGCCCGCCATAGTTGTACTCCATGATCACCGGCCCCGGGAACGTCGACAGGCAGTTCACCAGCGCCGCCGTCGAGATCGGCCCCGTAAAGTGCGGAATGATGCCGACCGCGTGCGTCTCGCACAAGGCGGCGATCTTCATCATCTCGGTGATGCCGCCCACGTTCGGCAGCGTCGCGCGGATGTAGTCGATGTCGTGGTTCTCCACCAGCTTGTTGAAGTCGTAGCGCTGGCCCCACTCTTCTCCGTGCGTCAACGGCGCGGTGGTCATCTGGCGCAGTTTCGGCAGGTCCTGATGCGCGTGTTCGTCGCGCACTGGATCCTCGATGAAGTAAGGCTCGTACTCCTCCAGCAGTTTGCAGGCGCGCACGGCGTCGGAGTAGTCGAAGCGCTGGTGGAAGTCGATGCACCAGTCGCCGTCTTTGCCGATCGCCTGGCGCACTTCCTTGCAGTCCGCCGCCACTTTGCGCACACGCTCATGCGAGTTGAACACGGCGCCTTCGCGCGTGTCGCCCGCGCCCATGCGGAATGCGCGATAGCCCGCGTCCATCGTGGCCTTGGCGCGATCGCCCAGGCTCATCGGCCCTGACCCCGGCGGACGCGGCGCACCGCCCGTCGCGTAGCATTCGAGGTGATTGCGCACCGTCCCGCCCAGCAACTCGTGCACCGGCATTCCCAGCGCCTTGCCCTTGATGTCCCACAGCGCCAAATCCAGCGCCCCCAGCGCATGGATCTTCTCGCGGCCCGGCGGATAGAACCAGGCGATGTACATCTCCTGCCAGATGGCCTCGATCTTGAACGGATTCTTGCCGATCAGCGTCCCCGCGCATTGTTCGAGCGTGTCCTTGGACCCGCCCTCGCCCACGCCCATCAGACCGGAATCCGTCTCCACGGTCGCAATCATCGTGCTCTGGTTGAACAGCGGGTTCAGATTCGGCGGTTCGTAGACGCGCACCCGCGTGATCTTGGATTTGGGCAAAGCCGCTTCGGACCGTGCCGGCGCCGCTAAATGCGCCGCGCCCGCGGCCGAAATAGATTGAAGAAATGTACGTCGATTCATAGGGAGTCCTCTGCAGACTGAAGGCGAGTATATAACAGGGGCAGGGAATGAACGCCCCTTCATCGGGGATCTCGCCTGCATGAAAGCTCTCTTCTGGCTGGCTTCGTTTGCCCTCGCCCAGGATCTGACTTACACCCGCCTCCCCGCCGGCGACCTCGCCCCTAGCGCACGCGTCGACGGCACCCTCGCCTTCGACCCCGCCGCCGGCCGCCTCTACCTCTTCGGCGGCCAAGCCGACGTCCCGCTCAACGACCTCTGGACCTACTCCGTCGCCCAGCGCCGCTGGCAACGCCTCGCCCCCGCCGGCGACCTGCCCCCCGCCCGTTTCGGCCACACCCTCACCTGGGACGCTCGCCGCGCCCGTCTCATTCTCTTCGGCGGACAATCCCGCGGCTTCTTCAGCGACGTCTGGGCCTTTGACCCCGCCCGCAACGCCTGGCAGATGCTCGCCCGCGATGACGCCGGCCCCAGCCGCCGCTACGCCCACTCCGCCATCGCCGACCCAACCCGCGACCGCCTCATCATCTCGCACGGCTTCACCAACTCCGGCCGCTTCGACGACACCTGGGCCTTTGATCTCGCCGCCAACGCCTGGCGCGACATCTCTCCCTCCGGACCCCGTCCCCTCCGCCGCTGCCTCCACCACGCCCTGCTCGACCCCTCCCGCCAGCAAATGCTTCTCTACGGCGGCTGCGCCAGCGGCTTCGGACCCTGCCCGCTCGGCGACCTCTGGGCTTTTGACCTCCTCACCCACCGCTGGACCGAGCGCTCCACGCAACCCGCGCCCCCGCCGCGCGAGCACTACGGCCTCAGTTTCTTCGATGGCCGCTTCACCATCTTTGGCGGCTCCGGCGCCTCCGTCTTCAACGACACCTGGCAGCACGACGGCGTCCGCTGGCAGCCAGCCACCCTCCGCGGCGAACTGCCCGTCCCGCGCGCCCGTCATGAATCCGCCGCGAACTTCTTCTTCGGCGGCCGCCTGGCTACCGGCGACCTCACCAACGAACTCTGGATGCTCGGCCCCGCCTTCCGCCTCGATGGCCTCACCAGCGCCTTCGCCCCCACCGGACCGCCCTTCGCGCCCGGCCAGCTCGTCTCCCTCTACGGCGCCGGTCTCGGCCCAGCCCAAGTCACCATCCAGAACCAGCCCCTGCCGCTCCTTTACGCGAGCGATACCCAGCTCAACCTCCAGCTTCCCCTCGCCATTCCCCCGTCCGTCGACCTCGCCGTCAGCGTCAACGGCGACTCCGTCACCCTTCCGCTCACCCTCGTCCCCGCCCGGCCCTCGGTTTTCCCCCTGGTCTGGAACACGGACGGCTCAATCAACTCGCCGGATCGTCCCTCCCGCGTTCTCACCCTCTACGTCACCGGTCATGGCAGCCAGCCCCTCACCTCCGCCACCATCGATGGCGAACCCGCCCGCCTTGTCTCTCAAAGCCCGGTACCCGAGGCCTCCGGTGTACAACGCGTCGAGATCGAGGCGCACCGGAGCGGGGAAGTCCGCGTCTTCTCCGGCCTCGCCGCCAGCCAGCCGGGGGTGTTGGTGTATATCTAGTAGGTCATGAATCGCCGGCACTTCCTTCAATGCACCGCGTCTGCTGCAACCGCCGCCGCGCAAACTAAGTACGAGTGGGGCAACCCCGTGCTCGACATTCACCTTCACCCCCGTCGCGACGCCCACTCCTCGCGCGAGCATTGCGACGGCGCCGGCGTCACCAAAGCCGTCCTGCTCACCCACCTGCGCGACCAGGACCGCGCCAAAGCCGAAATCGCCCAGCATCCCAAAGACTTCATCTGGTTCGCCGCCACCAACCCCGCCGAGCCCGGTGCGATCGACAAACTGCGCCAGGCCGTCACCGCCGGCGGCGCCCGCGGCTTCGGCGAAATGAAGAACAACCTCGCCGCGGACTCCAAGGAGATGCGCCAGGTCTACGACCTCTGCGCCGAATTGAACGTCCCCATCCTCATGCACTTTCAGGAAGTCAAAGGCGACTTCAACATGGGCTTCCGCCACCTGGACCAGCTCCTCAAAGCCCACCAAAAGACCACCTTCATCGCCCACGCCGACTTCTTCTGGGCCAACATCAGCGCCGACGTCCCCATGGACACCAGCTATCCCTCCGGCAAGATTAAGCCCGGCGGCCTCTCCGACCGTTGGCTCGCCGAATACCCCAACTTCTACGGCGACCTCTCCGCCAACTCCGGCAACAACGCCATCACCCGCGACCCCGACTTCGCCCGTTCCTTCCTCGACCGTCACAAATCCAAGCTCATGTTCGGTTGCGACTGCGGCTGCTACGACGGACACGGCACCGGCGGCAGCCCACTCCTGCCCCGTCTCAAAGGAAAATGCGTCGCCCGTGACACGCTCCAGAACCTGAAAGAACTTACTAAACCCGACGTCTTCCGCCGTATCACCTGGGAAAACGGCATTCGTTTGTTGAAGATCCCGACTTAGAATTCATCTAAGGTTCCCCTTAGAACCACCGGGGGATTCACACGAACAGCTTACGTCTGTAAGCTGCCCTTAGTGCGCTTCTTAGTTCTTTACCTTTCGCTCGCCGCCGGCCTGCTTCACGCCGAGGACTTCTCCTTTGGCACCATGCTGCGCGCCGGCCTCGAGCTTCCCTTACTCCCCATCGGCGATTGGGAAATGACCTCCGGCGCCACGTCCGCCGACCTGTCTCGCCCCAAGGTCGATGCCTCGCCCTATTACTCAAACGGCGGCTGGCAGTACTTCGAAATCGGCTACAACGGCCTGCAGAGCTTTTTCCGTCTATACGACGGCGCCACGGCCACCGGCCACTACATCAGCAGCGTCTACACCGCCGTCACGCCCGCGGTGGCCAATGCCACCTGGACGGTGAGTGGCACGCTCACGGCCACCACGAATCTGCTCGGCATCCTGAAGCCTTATTCCGAAGTCGCCTTGCGCAATCTGTCGCTGGGCGGCGGGCTCAGCGTGGTAACCAACCTCGCCTCCACCAGTTACAACGCCAATCAGACCGGCACCGCCGCCACCATGAACACGAACATCGCGCCGGTCGTCTTCCGCTCGAACAATACGGACGGCGCCTGGCTGCTCTCCGGCCAGGTCCGTTTCGTTGGCCTGTCGAATTATGTCTTGAACGGCGCCAGCGGTTCGCAACTGCAATTCGGCCTCAATGCCACCTCCGCCCCCACGCCGACGCCTGAGCCCGAAACGTGGCTCATGTGTGCCGTGGCCTTGTTCATCGGCGGCTATCGCCGTCCGCGACGGACGTAGCCTTTATTTGTATTCGCTGTTCTTCGTGGCCCCCACGACCGGTGGCGGCGGAATCGGGACGTTGGCTTCCTTCATCAACTTCTCGATTGCCGCCACCGTCACCGGTGAAGGCTTGAAGTTTCCGAACCGATAGCCTTGCGCAATGAGCAGCGGCGTCCAGCCAAACTTATTCTTCTTGTTCCAGACGCTCTTACCTTCGCGCCTTCTCGGCTAACAACGCCACCACCGCCGGCAGATTCTTGTAAGCGGCGCCGTGCATCGCCGTTTCGCCGTTCTGGTTCACTTCGTTGACGTCGGCACCGAACTCGAGCGCCGTCTTCACCGCTTCCAGCACTTCGCTCTCCGTGCCGGAATCTTCGCCCGGCGACCTCGTGCCCAGCCCCGCTGCCGCAATCAGTGGCGTCGTACCTTCCGCATTCCCAATTTTCGGATCCGCCCCCAACTGCACCAGCAGCCGCATCAACTCGGCGTCCGCCGTCCGCGCCGCCAGAAAGTAAGGCGTCGCGCCCATCACATTGATCGCCGTCATGCCGAATGGCACCTTCTTCGTCATCCTCGCATTCAGATCCGCGCCCTTGGCCGCGATCTTCCGCACAAACTCCAGGCTGCTCAGGTTCCCGGAACCATCCGGCGGCGGATCGTTATCGCCCACTCCCGGCTTGCGCACCGTCGGCAGCACATGCAGCGCTGTATAGCCGGCCTCCGCCGCATTCGGATTCGCCCCGGCATCGAGCAACACGGACGCCAGTTCGTAATGCGCATTCGTCACCGCCAGCACCAGCGCACTGACGCCATTGCGCGGCATCCGCGACGGCCGGGGCGGCGCTGACGGCGCAATCTCCACCACCTCATTCGCGCTCGCCCCCGCCTTCAGCAGCGACTTCACCACGCCAATCCGGCCCTCGCGCACCGCAAACAGGAATGGCGTATAGCCAGACTTCAGCCGCCCATTCCATTCGGCCTTCGCGGCAATCAGTGCTTCCACCACCGCCGTATGACCTTCTGCCGCCGCCCACATGATCGCCGTCTGCCCCTGCTGGGCCTCGCTCGCATTCACGTTCGCCCCGCGCGCAATCAACCACTGCACCGGTTCCAGCTTGCCCGTCCGCGACGCCGTCATCAACACCGTCTCGCCCCCGGGCAAGGTCGTGTTTGCGTCCGCTCCGGCATCGAGCAACAGCTTCACCATCGGCCCGCTGCCGTTCGTACAAGCGAGCGCCAACGGCGTCACCCCATAACGATTTGCCGCGCCCGCCTTTGCTCCCGCTCGCAACAGCAGCTTCGCCGTTTCGAGATCATCGTTGCGCGCAGCCCAATGCAGCGCCGTGGTTCCATCCACCTGGGCCGCGTTCGGATCCGCTTTCTGACCCAATAACTCCGTTAGCGCCGCGCGATTCTGCTGCTTCGCCGCCTCCGGCAACCGCAACTCGCCCGCCACCAGTAACAACGCCAAAGCCAGACTCATAACGCCGCCGGATCCAGTAACTCCTGGACCTTTCCTTTGCTATCCGCAAACCGTTCCAGCTTCACGCCCACCTTATCGAGCAGCGTCAAATGCAGATTCGCCAGCGGCGTCGGCTCCTTGTATCGGATATGCCGCCCGCCCTTGATGCGCCCATCGCCGCCGCCCGCCACCAGAATCGGCAGGTTCACATGATCGTGCACATCGGCGTTACCCATACCGCTCCCGTACAGATACACCGAGTGATCCAGCAGCGTGCCGTCGCCATCGGGCGTCGCCTTCAACTTCTGCAGGAACTCCGAGAACAGGCCCACATGGAACGCATTGATCTTGGCGACCTGCGCCAGCTTCTCGGCGTTGCCGCCGTTATGCGTCAGCGGATGATGCGGATCCGGCACGCCAATCTCCGGATACGTCCGCGTACTCGTCTCGCGCGCCAACTGGAATGTAATCACGCGCGTCACATCGCCTTGCATCGCGAGTAACTGCAGATCGAACATCAGCCGCGCATGATCGCGATAGGACGCCGGCACGCCCACCGGCCGGTCCAGATCCGGCAGATGCGAGTCTGCCGTCGCCGCTTCGGCCTTCTGGATCCGCCGCTCCACTTCGCGCACCGTATCGAGATACTGGCTCACGCGCGTCCGGTCTCCGGCTCCCAGTTTCCTCTGCAGGCGAGCGATGTCCTCCTTCATCCAATCGAGCAAACTGCGATCCTGCCGCAGATCCGCCGTGCGGCTCTGCGCGGAACCACCCTCGCCGAATAACCGCTCAAACGCCACCCGCGGATGCGCTTCCGCCGGCAGCGGCGTCGTCGGTGAGGACCACGACAAGTTGTTCTGATACACGCACGCGTAGCCGTTGTCGCACTGGCCCACCGTCGTCAGTAAGTCCATCGCCAGTTCGATCGAGGGCAGCCGCGTGGCTTGCCCGATCTGCTGCGCCGCCACCTGATCCGCGGTCGTCGCCAGATGATAGTCGCTGCTCTCCGTCCACTTCGCTGTCGCCGCACTCAGAAACGCCGCATTCGACGTCGCATGCGTCCCCGGATACGCATTCCGCAGCTCCATGTTGCTCAACACGTTCACGTGTTGGCTTACCGGCGCCAGCGAATTCAGAATCGGCGAAAGCTTCGAAAGGTCCCCGCCAGGCGGCGTCCAATCCGGCATATGCGCCCCCATCGGGACATAGACGAAGCCCAGGCGCCGCACCGGGGCCGCGGGCGCGGCCATCGCCGGCATCATCGCCTCCAGCAGCGGCAACGCCAAGGCCGTTCCCAATCCGCGCAACATGGTGCGCCGCGGCAAAGCCTTCTTGGTGATCATTGCGACCTCCTCATCTGAAACGGAGTACTGTTCACGACCTGCAAAATGAACGACGAGAAGCGATAGTCCTTCGCCTGCGCCTCGCGCAGAATCTGCCGCACCGCCGGTGCATCGCTCGGCTCCACGCCGCGCCCCAGCGCATAGGTCAGCAACTTCTCCGTGAACGTCCCGGCAAAGATCTCCGGCCGCGCCAGAATCGCCTTCTCCAACCCGGTCGCTCCATCGAACTGGCTGCCGTCGGGCAACCCACCCGCGGAGTCAATCACGGTCGCCGCGTCGATCGTCCGCCACCGTCCCACCGCATCGTAATTCTCCAATGAAAATCCCACGGGGTCCATCAACTTGTGACAGCTCGCGCACGCCGGGTTATCGCGATGCTGCGCCAGCCTCTGCCGCATCGTCAGTACCTTCCCGTCGTCATGGCTCTCTTTGAGCGCCGGCACGAAAGCCGGTGGGGGCGGCGGCACCACGCCCAGCAGATTCTCGAGAATCCACTTGCCCCGGATCACCGGCGACGTCCGCGTCGCATACGACGTCACCGTCAGCACGCTGCCTTGCCGCAGCAACCCGCCGCGATGCACCGCCGGATCGAGCGTCACGCGCCGGAACCGGCTGCCATAAATGTTCGGAATGCCGTAATGCTTCGCCAGCCGCTCGTTCAGATACGTGTAGTTGGCCCGCAGCAGATCGAGCACACTGCGATCCTCGCGCATAATGCTGTCGAAGAACAGCACCGTCTCCTGCCGGAACGCCTGCCGCAGATTGTCGTCGAAGTCCGCAAACAGCCGCATGTCCGGCGTGATCGAGTTCAGATTGCGCAAATACAGCCATTGCTCGGCGAAGTTGGTCGCCAGCATTCGTGACCGCGAATCAGTCAGCATGCGTCGCACCTGCTTCTCCAGCATTCCCGTACTGCGCAGCGACCCCTTCGCCGCCACGTCCAGCAACTCATCGTCCGGGATGCTGCTCCACAGGAAGAACGAAAGCCGCGAGGCCAACTCCAGATCCGTCAGCTTGTAGGGCGACTTCGGTGCCGCCCCCGCCGGATCCTCCTCCACGCGGAAGAGAAACTCGGGGCTCACCAGCACGCTCCGCACCGCCATCTCCACGCCCGCTTCGAACCCGTCGCCGCGCGCCTGGTCGAAGAACTTCATCGGTACGGCCAGGTCGGTCTCCGTCACCGGCCGCCGATACGCCCGGCGCGCCAGCGTCGCCACGATCTTCTTCGCACATGCCGCGTCCTGCGTCTGGCACACGAACAGACGACGGCGGCTGGGCGTATCGCCCGCGCCCTTCGCCTCATACGGACCCGTCACCGACACGGAATACACTGCCGGCCGCGGACGCGGATGCCGGTCCATGTTGAAGTGCGCCTGGTACGGCTGCCGCTCCGTCTCCAGCAGCACCGATGGCAGCTTCGGAAACGCCACCGCCACCTCATGCGGACCCGCCTTCACGAACACCCGCACGTTCATATCCTGATCCACCACGCTGTGATCGTTGCCCTCGCCTGGCTTCTTCGTCGTGAACAACTTCACGCGCTCGCCGTCGATCATCAACTCCACCTGATGCTCGCGATACTGCCCATACAATCCTTCGATGTGCTCATTGCGATCGCGCGCCAACCGCAGTTGGAACTCATACTGCGCATCCACCGGAAACGTATGCTGCATCACCATGCCGCCGCGCGTCCCCATCGGCAGATTCTCGAAGTGTTCTTCCTGAGTCAGATCCGGCGGCAGATTCACCGTGACGCCGCCCGGTGAACGCGACGGCAGCCCCACCGCCAGCCGGCTGATCTTGCGCGCCGCCGACAGATACCGCTCGAGCAACGTCGGCGACAAATCGCCCACCGTCACATTGTCGAACCCATGGCTCACTTCATCGGAGGGCAGCATCGAGGCGACATCCACCTCGAGGGCCAGCAGGTCGCGAATCGCGTTCTGATACTCGGTCCGATTCAAGCGACGAAACGTGTCGGACCGCCCTGGATTCGGCTTCGCCGCTGCCGCCTGATCCAACTGCGCCTCGAGCGAACTCACCAACGCCTGATACGTCTTCTCATCCGGCCGCGGCACTCCGGTCGGCGGCATAAAGCGAGCGCGCAAGCGCCGCACCACCTTTTCCCACGCCTCCGGATGCGCACTCACCGGCGCCTGGCTGAGCACATCCAACTCCAGCCCCGACGTCCGCGTCTTCGTGTTGTGACAGCCGACGCAGTAACGCGCCAGCGTCTCGCGCTCGGCCCCCTGGCCGATGGCCATCAACAGAGTAAGCCCAATCGCCACACGCATCATGCTGACGCCACTATATCAATCTTTCCCGTTTTTCGACCGCTCGAAAACTTCTGCAAAGCAGTTGCATTTAGCACGCGCGTGTCGCATCATGGACAAAAAGAGTCGTATATCTGACCGCCTGGACCGGCCACTGGGCTCTCAGACCTCAACAGGAGTATTGAATGGAAAGACCTACCTTCGTCCTGGCCGAGACCCCGGGCTTCGGCCGCATCTTCGATTGCGGCGAATGCGGCCACATCCACGTCGCCATCGGACCCGTCACCCTCACCATCGACGCTCACGCCTACATGCAGCTTGTCGCCCTGGTGAATACCAGCGCCGCCAACTTCGAAACTTGGCTCCAGCAACTCGGCGCTTCTGCACCCCACGACGACTCCGCCGCTCGCGGCGGGAAATGAGTCACAGTAAAACCATGCGTGCTTTCCTCTTGCTCGCCGTGACTCTGGGCCTCCTGGCCGACGAGCCCTACCGCGTCTTCCGCGGCGACGGCACCCCCGCCTCGCTCGACGACATCCTCGCCCAGGCCAGGGAAGCTCGCGTCATCTTCCTCGGCGAACTGCACGACGACCCCACCGCCCACACGCTCGAACTCCGCCTGCTCCAGGGCCTCACCGCTCAGGGACCCACGGTCCTTGCCCTCGAGATGTTCGAACGCGACGTGCAGCCCGTCGTCGACGAGTATCTGCAAGGCCTGATCACCGAAGAGCACCTGCTCGCCAGTGGACGCGCCTGGCGCAATTACAAGTCGGACTATCGTCCGCTGGTCGAGTTCGCCAAAGAAAAGCAGTTGCCCGTTGTCGCCGCCAACGCGCCCCGCCGTTATGTGAACCGCGTCACGCGCCTCGGCTCCGCGTCGCTCACGGCTCTGTCGCCCGGCGCCAAGGCCTCGCTGCCGCCGCTCCCCTACGCCGAAGCTTCAGACCGCTACGCCGTCAAGTTCCGCGACTTCCTTGAGAAGTCCGCGCAGGAAGGCGGCGGCCAGCGCCGGCTCGACCCCGTAAAAGGCCTCGCCGCCCAATCCCTCTGGGACGCCGGCATGGCTTACTCCCTCGCCGAAGCCCTGAAGCGTTGGCCGGACCGTACCGCCGTCCACGTCAACGGCAGCTTCCACTCCGAAGAGCACCTCGGTATCCTCGACCACCTGGAGCGCTACCGCCCCGGCACCCGCTCCCTGGTCGTCACCATGGTTTCGCCTAAGCACTTCCCGCACTGGCACGACGACCTCGCCCGCAAAGGCGACTTCGTCATCGTCACCGATCCGTCGCTGCCCCGCACGCCGCCCAAGCCCTAAAACGGCAAATCGTCGTCGTCCTCGGGCACGCTCAGCCGGTTCTCGAAGTAGATGTTCGAACGACCGTCCTTGGTTCGCTTGGTCACTTCCAACTGCACATCGAACAGCTTGTGCAAACTCTGCGGCAGCTCCGTCAGCGACCCCAGCTCCAGCCGACAGATCCGCAGATCCTGCGCCACGTACGGCATCGTGTTGGTGGAGATCACGCGCCGGTGCCACAGGATCCGGTTCGCACTGTGCGGCCCGATGATGCGCAGCGTCCACTTCAACATGGGCTGGCCGCTGCTCTTGGCTTCGGTCAACTCCACGTTCTCCACGTTCACGTGGTAGCGCCCGTCGGGCACTTCGTCACGCGACGGCTCAGTGGGGGTCTTGGCTTTTTGACGGCGATAGTCGTCGTCGAACTGGGAGAGGTCAATCGCTGGAGAGCTCATACCAATAAGTGGTTTGAGCGAGCAATTCCTCTCAAGCTCTTCGGTGGGGAAACCCCGTCGCAAATGCGGGGATCAGTCTATTCGACCTGTTCGAGCGGCTGCGCAAACCGCCGCGCATGCCACACGACGGCTGCTTCGGTGATTTCGTCGTCCGTCATCAGGCGCCGCGCGGCCGTCTCCGGCGCCACGCGCTCGCATTGCGAAGAAAGCAAAGCAAAAAGGCCGGTCAACGCCAAGTACGTCTGCCAGTGCGACAGGATGCCTTCGGTCACAAAAAACGGCTGCGTCAATTTCACGTCGTAGCCAAAACGCCACGCCGCCAGCGCAAAGCTCCCCAGCGCCGCGATCCGCAACACATAAGCCGACCAACGCGCCAGATCCGGGACGAATGTAGCTGCGTAGACGATCGCCTGGTCGACGCGAGGCATCGCATCAGCCGTCCAATCGGACCACGGTCTCACTCTGAGTGTCACTTTAATCGTCATCGTTGCACACCTTGTCAGACAAGGTCCTACGTATGTACATCGGAGGCTGCGGGCAGAACTTTATTATGCCCGACAAAAACAGGTACGGCCAGTTCTATTCGAACTGGCCGTCCTAACCCGAACAAATTTAACGGGATCTTCGCTATAGCTGCCATCCCTACTTGCGTGGGGCCTGCACCTTCGGCGTCGCCAGATATCCGACGATCTGATCCTTCTTCACTTCCATCACCACGATCTCGTACGGTTGCCGCGCCTTCGACGTGTAGAACTGGACCGGCTCGCTGACGCCCTTGTCCTTCTTCTCCACCTTCTTGTCGTCGGCGATGATGTCCACCGTGTACTTGTTCTTCTTGTTATCGGTCTTCTTCAACTGCATCAGCACGTCGCCGATGCGCTGCGGAGCCTTCGTCTTGCCCAGGTTGAACTCGAAGTAGTTGCGTTCGCCCAAAGCCTTCAGCGCCTGCAGTTCCTGGCCGTTGGTCGCAATCAGACCGCTCTGCACGCCCATGTCGCCCTGCACCGCCTTCAGACTGTTGATCGTCTTATCCAGCTCGGACTTCGTGCTCTTGACGTCTTCCTTCACGGCCACCACATCGGTCTTCACTTCGCCGATCTTGGTCGTCGCTTCCGTCTTCACGGCTTCGGTTTCGGCCTTCACCTTGTCGAATTCCGCGGCGACAATCGCCTTCTGCTTCGCCGCTTCGGCCGCCAGCGCCTTCGTCAACTGCTCCGCGCGGGCCACCGCTTGTTCCTTCGCTTGGCCCACCGCCATCGCCGCTTGCCGCTGCGCTGTTTCGAGCTGCGCCTGCAGCGTTTCCTGATTCCGCCGGCTCGCTTGAGCCGACTGCGAAGACGCAATCTTCAACGCTTCCACATCTTCTCTGTAGCTTTTCTCGACCTGTGCCAGCTTCGTCGTCAGCTTATCCGTCTGCACGAACTGGTAAATGAGGCCACCAAATAGTGCCACCACCGCGCCGATCAGAATGGGCTGTACAACGCTTTTTGTCTGGGGTTGGCCGTAGTTGGGTTCTGCGCTCATGAGTTTGTCTCTCTTTCTCTCTCCTCGACCCGGGCCGATTCTCGGACCATCCGGGCAGTGTGTCAGGCTATCTTAACACTCGCGATTTAACACCGCTTCTGTCTGCGCTACATGACGCGCTCGCCTGAGAACAGGTTGCGAGTTTACTCTTTTTACCGCGTTCCCGCCCTGCCGCCCGTAGAGAAACCCTTCAGTTTCAGCGTTTATGGCTCGAACTTGGCCGCCGCCCAGTACCCGGCGCGCGTCCTGACTTCGAGCTTCGCCCGCTTCACGGTCACCTGCAGTTTGTGCCAGCCGCCCTCTTGCCGCGTCGCTTGTTGTGGTGAATAACTCAACAGATATTGGCTGTGCAGCTCTTCGCCCAACTGCTGAATCGCCTCTTCCAAACCCTTCAGGTTGACGAAGGAATACTCCTTGCCGCCGGTGTACTTCGTATACGCCTCCTGCGGATTCTGCACGAAGATCGCCTTGGTCGCCGTAAAGATCTCCTGGAACACCGGCACATAGTTGCCGAAGCCGCCCCCGGACCCGCTGTTCTGCATCGCCGTCGTCGGCGTCACCGCCGCACCCATCGGCATCGGCCGCGTCCCCACCGGAAACGGATCGGGGCGGGGAACCGGCGTCTTCGCCGAGAGCTTGTTCAGCCACCGCGACATGTTCACCGGATACACGATCACATTCTCGAACTCGAGCTTGTACAGCGCATCCTTCACCCGGCCTTCGCTGCCGCGATCCTGCGTCTCACTGATCAGCATCAGGATGCGCCGCCGCGTCTTATCCGTCCGGCCCAACATCCGCGCCGCTTCCATCACCGCATCGTTCAATCGCGCCGTATTGCTGCCCGGCCTGAGCTTGGTCAGCGCTTCTTTCACCTTCGTAAAGTCGTTGGTGAAGCCCTGTTTCACGTCCAGCCGATGGTCGAACGTCATGACGGCCACTTCGCCCTGCTCACCGGTCACCACCGGCTCGATCATGGACCCGATCTTGGCAATCGTCGGCAGCACGTTGTCGGTCTGCGCGCTATTCTGGATCGCGATCACCATCGAGATCGGGATGAAGCTCACGTCCACGCGGATCTTCTGCGGCCGGTCATTGTCGGTCAGCACGAAGTCCTCCGCCGTCAGCCCGGAAACGAAGTTGCCGTCCCGGTCGAGCACGGTCGTCGGCGCAATCACCTCGGAGGTGCCCACGCGAATGATCGCCTCCTCCGGACCCGGCCCGGCCGCCGCGGGAGGCGTCGTGGTCGTTTGGCCAAGCATTGCGCTGGCGCCGGCCAGCGAAAGGGAAAAGTCGCGTCGTTTCACAGATTCTTCC
The DNA here is from genome assembly GCA_044226365.1 of Bryobacteraceae bacterium. GTDB lineage: Bacteria > Acidobacteriota > Terriglobia > Bryobacterales > Bryobacteraceae > JALHNI01. The sequence continues at coordinate 28,375 of JBGAHE010000063.1, read as the reverse complement.
TTTGGTAATCGCCACTCTTGCCGCCGGTCTTGGTCAGCAGGTAAACGTCTTGAATTTCAATGCCTTTGTCGAGCGCCTTGGTCATGTCGTAGACCGTGAGGGCCGCCACACTGGCCGCCGTCAGCGCTTCCATCTCCACGCCCGTCCCGGCTTTCGTCCGGGCCTCGGCGATAATCTCCACACCATCACTCAACACCGTGATGTCTACACTGACGTGGCTCAACGGCAACGGGTGACACATGGGAATCAGTTCCGCTGTCTTTTTGGCCGCCATGATCCCCGCGATTCGCGCCGTCTCCAGCGGATTGCCCTTCGGATTCGACGGTAAGGCCGCCATCACCGCCTCATTCATTCGCACCCGCGCGTGCGCCCGCGCCGTCCGCACCGAGTCGTCCTTCCCCGAAACATCCACCATCCGGGCTTGCCCCTGTTCGTCGTAATGCGACAGCTTGCTCATTGCATCAACACCCGGATGAAGTCGCCCGCCTCGTAGCCACCCCGCTCGGGATCACTCACCGTGAAACAATTCGCTTTCGCCAGCGACGGCACATCGCTCGACCCCTTCCACGCAATCGGCGTCACGCCTTCCTCGTCGAGATACGCCGGCAGCACCCGCGTGAGCCCCGGCTTCTGACTCAGCCCCGTCCGCAACCGCGCATAGGGCAGCGGCAGCAGCGGCCGCGCTACTCCACCCAGCAATTCGATCGCCGACCGTACAAACAGCTCAAACGTCACCATCGTCGAACTCGGATTCCCGGGCAAGCCGAAGAAAAAGCGGTCCCGGCACGTGCCAAACACCAGCGGCTGCCCGGGCTGCACCTTCACACGCGTGAAGTAGAAGTGAGCCGCGAACTCCGCCAGCACCGTCTCCACCAGGTCGTACTTGCCGGCCGAGACGCCGCCCGAAATCAGCAGCAGATCCGTCTCCAGGCCCTCGCTCAGCAATTCGCGCGTGCTGTCCACCTGATCGCGCGCGATCGGCAGGATCACCGGCTCGCCGCCCGCCCGGATCACCTGCGCCGCCACCGAATAAGCGTTCGAGTTCCGCACCTGATTGGGCGCCGGACGCTCGCCCACCGGAATCACCTCATCGCCCGTCGCCACAATGGCCACGCGAGGCTTCCGGAACACTGGCACCCGCGTCACTCCAATGGTCGCCAGTTGCCCAATCTGCGCGTAGCCCAGCCGCTGCCCGGTCTCGAGAACCCGTCCGCCCGCGGACGCTTCCACACCTTGCGGATTGAAGTTGGCCCCCGCCGAAGGTAGATCGCGCACTTGCACGAAATCGCCCTCGCGGACCACGTGCTCCACCATCACCACCTGATCGGCCCCGCGCGGCATCGGCGCGCCGGTCATGATCTCGACGGCCTCCCCCGTGCCCACCGCGCCGGCGAACGTCCCGCCGGCCTGCACTTCACCGATCACTTTCAGCCGTCCCGGCAGGTCGGCGGAGCGCACCGCGAAGCCATCGCGCACTGATCTCGCCGTGGGTGGATAATCCCGGTCCGCTGCCAGGTCCACGGCCAGCACACGGCCGTTCGCCTCCAACAGATCCACTGTCTCGATGGGCGGCACCTGCACCGCGATTTTTTCGAGGACGCAAGCCCGCGCCTCAGCAAACGTGGGGACCGTCAATTGTTCTCCGCCTTCCAGTTTATCCCTTAGACTGGTGAGCGTCACCCATGCTACATCGCCTGACGCTCTCCGACCTCCGTGACGAACTCGCCTCCGGACGCGTCACGCCCCTGGAAGTCCTAAACGACTATCTCGCCCACCTCGAGACCGCCAATCCCGCCCTCAACGCCTACGTCGCCGTCTATGCCGAGCGCGCCCGCGAACGTGCCGTTGAGCCGCTCACCGGCCCCCTCGCCGGCGTCCCCGTCTCCATCAAAGACAGCTTCGACGTCTACGGTCGCCCCACCTTCTGCGGCAGCCGCCTCCGGCTCCAACACACCGCCGGTTCCAGCGCCACCTGTGTCCAACGCCTCGAAGCTGCGGGCGCCATCATCCTCGGCAAAACCAACACGCCCGAGTTCCTCGCCAACTACGAGACGGACAACCACCTCATCGGCCGCACGAACAATCCCTGGGACGTCTCGCGCACCCCCGGCGGCTCGAGCGGCGGCGAAGCCGCGGCCATCGCTTCGTTCTGCTCCGCCGGCGGCATCGGTTCCGATGGCGGCGGCTCGGTCCGCTGGCCCGCCCATGCCTGCGGCATCGCCGCCCTCAAACCCACCCCCGGGCGCGTTCCCGCCACCGGCCACGTCCCGCCGATCATTCACCCCGGCGGCCTGCTCGGCGTCGCCGGACCCATGGCCCGCACCGCCCGCGACCTCCGCCTTCTGTTCGACGCCGTCTCCGGCTACGACGACCAGGATCCGTTCTCCGTCCCCGTTCCCCGTCAGGTGGCCGACTTTTCCCACCTCAAAATCGGCTTTGCTGACCGATTTGCCTCCGTCCCGGTCGCCCCGGCGATCTCCGCCGCGGTGAAAGACGCCGCTCGGCGCTTGGAGCGCGACCTCAAGCTCTCCGTCGAATCCTGGTTCCCCCGCGGCATCGAGCGCGCCCCCAATCTCTGGGCCTTCTTCTTCAGCGTTTTACCCGCCGAATTCACTCGCGACCTCCTCGCCGGCCGCGAAGCCGACGCCCACTGGACCGGCACCGAACTCCTCGACCAGCTCGCCGGCCAACCCGCCCCCACCGGCCGCCAGGTCGTCGAGAACCTCGCCGCCCGCGACCACATGCGCGCCAGTCTTCTCCGCCAGATGCGCGACTACCGCGTCCTCCTCTGGCCCGTCGCCGGCATCCAGGCTTTTCCGCACCGCGAGCGCCGCTACGCCACCGACGGCAAGGAAATCGGCCTCTTCGAAGCCATGATGCCGCTCTATCCCGCCAATCTCCTCGGCCTCCCCGCCGTCGTCATCCCCTGGACCGTCTCCGGCGGCCTCCCCATCGGCATCCAACTCATCGGCCGCCCTTACGAAGAAGAGCTCCTCCTCGAGCTCGCCGCCCGCCTCGAAGACGCCCGCGGCCCCTTCGAACTTCCGGCTCATTGACCATGCTGAGTCGCCTGTCTTCCCCGCTGCGAGTCGATCATTGGAGGACGACCTTTTCTCCTAGCGCCGAGCCGGACGCACGGTACATCTGCAGCGACGCGGTGGAGTGCGAAACCCGCCAGCGGAAGCTTTCCTCAAGGAGAGAATTTCCGCAGACCCGCTGATTTGCGATGGAGACAAAAGATCCGTCGGCACTTAGGAGAATCTCTTTTGCTTTCCAGGTGGGGAGCCCGCAGCCCGTCGATGCCCGATTCACTCTGGCCAATTGACGCGACAAGTCCAGCTCAGTGACGGATTCTTTCAACGTCTTGTCAGCAAGTCGATAGATGACATCGTAACGCTCGTGAGACAGGAAGTAATAGAACCGACCGGTTGCCGCGTCGGCGGGCTGCTGGCGCGGATCCGGATACGTAGACGTCAGAATAAGAACGAAGACGCCGCATGCCGCGCAAAGTACCGAAAAGCTCGTCCAGTCGAAACAGCGAATTGTCACGTCTCGTCCCAGGTGCCAACTGCACCTTACCAACCACTCGCGAACTGTGAAAAGTATATAGCGCTTTCTACGAGGCTGAACCAGCCGATAGTTCCACCCGCAACGCCCCTGAAAGCTAAAATAAACGCGTGAGCGCCCTGTTCCTGCTCTGGCCCCTGGCGGCCCTCCTCCTTCTGCCCCTGGCCGGATGGCTCGTCCAACACGCCGGCGCCGCACTCGACCGCTGGCGTTACGCGCCCCCCGGCACCCTCCTCCAGGTCGGCGGCCACAAGCAACACTTCTACGTCATGGGCCCTCAGACCGATGCTCCGCTCATCGTTTGCGAAGCCGGTATCGCCGCTTCTTCGCTCAGTTGGCGCCACATCCAGGAACAGATCGCCCAGGAAACCCGCATTGCCGTTTATGACCGCGCTGGCCTCGGGTGGAGCGACGCCGCCACCACGCCCCGCACCGCCAAGCAGGTGAACCACGAGCTTTTCGCCATGCTCGATCGCGCCGGCCACAAGGAACCTGTCATCCTCGTCGGCCATTCCTTCGGCGGTATGTCCACCCTGCTCGCCGCCTGCGATCACCCCGAACGCGTCGCCGGCCTCGTCCTCGTGGATCCGCTCCACCCCGCCGAATGGTTCCTCCCGGACCTCCAGCGCAAACGCATGCTCGACTACGGCGTCTTCCTCGCCAGCCGCGGCGCCTTCCTGGCCCGCTGGGGCTTCGTCCGCACCATTCTCCGCAGCCTGCTCCTCGGCGGCCACCGCTTCGCCAACCGGGTCAACCGCGTCGCCTCCGGACAGGGCTCGCCCGTGCTCGAACGTCTGATCGGCGAAGTCCGCAAGATGCCGCCCGCCCTCTGGCCCATCGTCCGTTCCCATTGGTGTCTCCCCAAGACCTACCAGGGCATGGCCGACCACCTTCGCCAGCTCCCGCTCAGCTCCGTCCAGACCGCCAACGCCCTCCGTCCCATCGAGATTCCGCTGATCCTGCTTTCCGCCGCCACCCTCGAACCCGAGCGCCTCGCCGGACACGAAGCCCTCGCCTCCCTTTCGCCCCACGGTCAGCACATCGTCGCCCAACGCGCCGGCCATTGGATTCAACTGGATGAGCCCGAACTCGTCATCCGGTCAATCCAAACCATAACGAAAATGTTTTAATAGTACTGGGCTCGTATTTCTAGTAACCTATACCTGTTAGGACCTTTATGCCTCGTAACGAAGACGGTGAATTTGAACTGATCCTCGGCAATAAGCAGCTGCTCAGCGTGTTCTTTATTGTCGTCACCCTGCTGGCGGTCTTCTTCGCCATGGGCTTCATCATGGGCCGCAGCGTGAACCCGGTCGCCGAGGCGCATAAGATCGAAAACGGTCCTTCCGACAAGCCCATCGTCGTGGACGCCAAGCCCTCGCCCACCACCACCACGACCGCGAGCACCCGTCCCGTCGAGATCAAGGCTCCTGAGCCCGAAGTGAAGGCCGAAGTTAAGCCCGAACCGAAGAAGCCGGAACCGAAGAAGGAACCGGAGCCGGAGAAGAAGGCTGAGCCCAAAAAGGCCGAAGCCAAGAAGGAACCCAAGCCCGAGCCCAAGAAGCCCGAACCCGCTCCCGCGGGCAAGCCTGCCGGTGGTACCTATCTTCAGGTCGCCGCCGTTGGCAAAGCCGAAGCCGACCTCGTCTCCGAAGTGCTCGCCAAGAAAGGCTTCCGCACCTCGATCGCCCCGATCGACGGCAAGCCCGACCTCCACCGCGTCCTCGTCGGTCCTGTCAAAGCCGGTGCCGAACAGGCCAAGGCCATGGACGACCTCCGCGCCGCCGGCTTCAAGCCGTTCCCCCGCAAGATCTAGCCCTACAATAGGGATTTGTCCGACTTCGTCCAGATCGAACCTGCCCGCCCGCGCCTGCCGGAATGGCTCCGCAAGGGCCAAACCCACTTTGAGTCCGTCACGCATCTGAAGGCGGATCTGCGCCGCCTTCATCTCCACACCGTCTGCGAGTCCGCCCGCTGCCCGAACATCCACGAGTGCTTCCACCGCGGCGCTGCCACCTTCATGATCCTCGGCAACCTCTGCACCCGCGGCTGTGGCTTCTGCTCCGTTCCCAAGGCGAACCCGCTCAAAGTCCAATTCGAACTCGACCCCGCCGAGCCCGAGAACGTCGCCCGCATGGCCGCCGCCCTCCACTGCCGCTACGTCGTCATCACCTCGGTCAATCGCGATGAGCTCCCGGACGGCGGCTCGCATCATTGGGCCGCCACCGTCCGCGCCGTCAAGCGCGCCTTGCCCGACGCTCAAGTCGAAGTCCTCACCCCGGACTTCAACGGCGACCACGACGCCGTCGCCCGCGTCCTCGATGCCGGCCCCCACGTCTACAACCACAACATGGAAACCGTCTCGCGCCTTTACCGCCGCGTCCGTCCCCAGGCCAACTACCAGCAGTCCCTCGATGTCCTCTGCTTCGCCCGCCAGTATCGTCCCGACGTCCTCACCAAGTCCGGCCTGATGGTCGGCCTGGGCGAAACCACCGACGAAGTCCACGCCCTCCTGCGCGACCTCCGCGAGCAGGGCCACACCGACGTCGCCACCATCGGCCAATACCTCCAGCCCACCCGCCGCAACTTGCCCGTCAAGAAGTACGTCACCCCCGAAGAGTTCGACCAGTTCCGCGACTACGGCCTCGCCCTCGGCTTCAAAATGGTCTTCTCCGGCCCCCTCGTCCGCAGCTCTTACATGGCCGACATGGTCAGCGACGAGGCCCGCAAGTAGCGTGCTCTGGGCAGTCTTGTCCGCGGCCCTCCTGGTCGCCATTCAGTTCGGCGCGCCCCTCTTCGCCCCCATCGCTCTCCTCCCGCTGCTCTACGCCCCCACGTTCCGCCGCGGCTGGGTCACCGGCATCCTCCAATGGGGCTGCACCTGCTATTGGATCGAAGGCACGCTCGCCCGCCACGGCGGTCTCGACCCTTGGCTCGCCTGGATCGCCCTGATCCTCTTCAGCCTCGCTAAAGGACTCCATGCCGCCCTCTTCGCCTGGCTCGCCCGCCCCCTCACCCGCTACGCCCTCTGGTCGCCGCCCCTGATCGCCGCCCTCTGGACCGGCCTCGAACGCACCCACGGCGACTTCGGCTTCGCCTGGCTCACCCTCGGCAACGCCGCCATCGACTTCCCCCTCCTTCCGCGCCTCGCCCCCTTCACCGGCGTCTACGGCCTTTCGTTCCTCTTCGCCCTTACCGCCGCCGCCCTCCTCGCCGCCCGGCAGGACCGCCGCGCCCTCGCCTGGCTCGCCCTCTGGCTCCTCCCCCTCGCCCTCCCCGCGCTCCCCGACCCGCGCCCCAACCGGCAAGCCATCGCCGTCCAACCCAACTTCGACGAAGAGCATCCGCCGCGCGACCCCTACTTCCCGCTCTTCGACCTCTCCGGCCAGGGCCTCAAGCAATCCGCCGCCTCCGTCATCCTCTGGCCTGAAGTCCCCGTCGGCATCTACTACGACACGGACCTCGCCTTCCGCCTCGCCGCTGGCCGCTTCGCTCGCGACGCGAAAACCCCCCTCCTGATCGGCACCGTCGCCTTCTCCAAGCCCGGCCAGCCTCGCAACTCCGCCCAGTTCATCGACGCTTCCGGCAACCCCCTCACCCGTTACGACAAGGTCAATCTCGTCCCCTTCGGCGAGTTCGTCCCCTGGCCCTTCGCCGCCCTGGTCGATAAAGTCTCCACCGAAGCCGGCACCTTCACCGCCGGCGACCGCGTCGTCGTCAATGGACCCTACGGCGCCTTCATCTGCTACGAGTCCGCCTTCCCGGATTTCGTCCGTCAGTTCACCGCGCAAGGCGCGCAAGTCCTGGTCAACCTCACCAACGACGGCTACTTCGCCCGTTCCTACGCCCGCCAGCAGCACATCTCGCTCGCCCGCATGCGCGCCGTCGAGAACGGACGCTGGCTGCTCCGCGCCACCAACGACGGCTACACCATGTCGATTGCCCCCAATGGCTCCATCGCCCGCGAAGCCACGCCTTACCAAGCCACCGCCGCCGTCCTGCCCTTCGCCTTCTCCACCCAGCTCACCCCCTACGCCCGATTCGGCGACTGGTTCGCCTGGACCTGCCTCGCCGCCGGACTCGCCGCCATTTTGTACGTTCGTGTTAAGCTTCGCCCATGACGCGACGCGAACTCCTCCTGACGCCTGCCGCCCTCGCCGCCCAATCCCCTTCGATCGATCAGTTCTTCGAGAACATCACCGCCGAATGGATGCGCGCCCAGCCCGAGTTCGCCACCAGTGCTCGTTTCTTCCCGCCCGCCGAACAGGACGTCCTGGACGCCAAGCTCTCGCCCCCCTCCGTCGAACGCGCCCACGCCCGCATCGCCCGCGCCCGCGACGGCCTCAAAGCCCTCGCCAAATTCGACCGCCGCACGCTCACCCCCTCCCAACGCCTCTCCGCCGAGTTCCTCCAATACATGCTCGACGACATCGTCGCCGAAGATCCCTACCTCGGTCTCGACTTCCCCATCAACCAGTTCCGCGGCACCCAGACCTCCGTCACCAGCCTCCTCACCGACACCCACCCCATCCGCCACCGCCGTGACGCCGACAACTGGCTCGCTCGCCTCGAAGCCTTCGGCCCTCTGCTCGACCAGGAAAGCAAAACCATGGCGGACCGTGCTCGTCAGGGCGTCCGCCCGCCGTCGTTCATCCTCAGCGAAACCGTCGCGCAAATGCAGCGCTTCATCGCGCCGCCCCCGGAAAAGAACATCATCGCCACCTCCTTCGCCGCCAAGCTCCAGAAGGCGAATATCGAAGGCGCCCCGCAACTGAACGCCGCCGCCCTCAAGCTCCTCACCGGCTCCCTCTACCCCAGCTACCGCCGCGCCCTGGACTCGCTCGCCACCATCGGCGCCAAAGCCACGCCCGAAGCTGGCCTCCGCCGTCTCCCGAAAGGCCTCGACGCTTACGCCTTCTACCTCCGCCGCTACACCACCACCAACCTGACGGCCGACCAGATCCATCAAAAAGGCCTCGACGAAGTGAAGCGCATCGAGTCCGAGATGGAAGCCCTGCTCAAGCCTCTCGGCTACACCACCGGCACCATCGCTGAGCGTTACAGCAAGCTCTCTGCTGACCACGTCTATCCCAACACCCCCCATGTCCGCGACCAGATCCTCGCCGACTACCAGCGCATGATCGACGATGCCAACCAGCGCTCCGCCGCCGACTTCCTCCACCGGCCCCAAGCCAAGTGCATCGTCCAGCGCATCCCCGAATATCAGGAATCGAACGCCGCCGCGAACTACCAAACGCCGCCCCGTGACGGCACCCGCCCCGGGATCTTCCGCGTCCCGCTCCCCGGACCCACCTTCTCCAAAGTCCGCATGCGCTCGCTCACTTATCACGAAGCCATCCCCGGCCATCACTTCCAACTCGCTCTGCAAGTGGAGAACTCCACCCTCCCGCGCTTCCGCCAAAGCAACCCCTTCGGCGGACTTTCCGCCTTCACCGAGGGCTGGGGCCTGTACGCCGAACGCCTCGCCTCGGATCTCGGCTGGTACCGCGGCGACCCGGTCGGCGACCTCGGCCGCCTCGACTCCGAACTCTTCCGCGCCCGCCGCCTGGTCGCCGACACCGGCCTCCACACCAAAGGCTGGACCCGCGAACAGGCCATCGCCTACGGCATCCCGAAAAGTGAAGTCGACCGTTACGTCGTCATGCCCGGGCAGGCCTGCTCTTACAAAATCGGCCAGCTCAAGATCCTCGAACTCCGCGACCGCGCCAAAGCCCGGCTCGGCCCCCGTTTCTCACTAAAAGGCTTCCACGACGTCGTTCTATCGAATGGTTCCATCCCGCTCGCGATTCTCGAGCGCATTGTCAACGAATGGAAAGGCTAAAACACCCTCGCATGACCCGTCGTGAACTCCTGGCCGCTGCCCCCACCGCTCTCGCCGCCCAGCCCAATCAGACTCTCCACCAGCTCTTCGACTCACTCACCACCGAGTGGATGCGCCTCAACCCCGAAAGCTCCACCGAAACGCGCTTCTTCCCGCCCGCCGAACAGGACGTCCACGACGGCAAGCTCTCGCCGCCCTCCGCCCAAGCCGACCCGGCCCGCCTCGCTCTCGCCCGCCGCGGCCTCGCCCAACTCGCCAGGTTCGACCTCAACCGAGTCTCTGCGGCCGAACGCGTCTACGCCGAGACCCTCCGCTGGCAGCTCGAGAGCATCGCCGGCGAAGAACCCTTCCTCGAACTCAGCTTCCCCATCAACCAGTTCTTCGGCGTCCAAACCTCGCTCACCCTTCTTCTCACGGACCTCCAGCCCATCAGAAACCGCCGCGACGCCGACAACTGGCTCGCCCGCCTCCGCGGCTCGGCCCCCATCATCAACGCCGAAATCGACACCATGCGCGACCGCGCCGGCCGCGGCATTCGCCCCCCCTCGTTCATCCTCAACGAAACCATCGGCCAGATGAAGCGCTTCATCGCGCCCCCGCCCGAGCAGAACGTCCTCGCCACCGTCTTCGCCCAGAAGCTCGCGGAAGCCAAAGTCCCCGGCGCCCAGCAGTTAAACGCGAGCGCCGTGAAACTGCTCAGTGAAAGCCTCTATCCGGCTTACCGACGGGCCAACGACACGCTCGCCACCATTGGTGCCAAAGCCACTCCTGAAGCCGGCATCCGGCGCCTGCCGCACGGCCTTGAAGCTTACGCCTTCTTCCTCCGCCGCTACACCACTACGACGCTCACCGCCGACGAAATCCACCGCCGCGGCCTCGATGAAGTGAAGCGTATTGAGAGCGAGATGGAAGCCCTGCTCAAGCCGCTCGGCTACACCAACGGCACCATCGCCGAGCGCATGCGCCAGCTCGAAAACGATCAGGTGTACCCCAATACCCCCCACGTCCGCGAGCAAGTGCTCGCCGACTACGCCCGCTACATCCGCGAAGCCAACGACCGGGCTGCCGCCGACTTCGCGCAGCGCCCCAAAGCCCCCTGCATCGTCCAGCGCATCCCCGCCTTCCAGGAAGCCAACTCTGCTGCCAACTATCAGCCGCCGCCCGCCGATGGCAGCCGTCCCGGTCTCTTCCGCGTCCCGCTCCCCGGACCCACCTATTCCAAAGTCGGCATGCGCACCCTCGCCTATCACGAAGCCATCCCCGGCCATCACTACCAAATCGCCCTGCAGGTGGAAAACACGGCCATCCCGCGCTTCCTTCGCGACAGCGTCTTCGGCGTCCTCTCCGCCTATGCCGAGGGCTGGGGCCTCTATGCCGAACGCCTCGCCTCCGATCTCGGTTGGTATAAGAACGACCCCGTCGGCGACCTTGGCCGCCTCTCCGGCGAACTCTTCCGCGCCCGTCGCCTCGTCGTCGACACCGGCCTCCACACCAAAGGCTGGACGCGAGAACAAGCCATCCAATACGGCATCCCGCAAGGCGAAGTCGATCGCTACACGGTCTGGCCGGGCCAGGCCTGTTCGTACAAAATCGGTCAGCTCAAGTTACTTGAGTTGCGCGACAATGCGCGCCGCGCCCTCGGCCCGAAGTTCTCGCTCAAGGAGTTTCACACCGTCGTGCTGCGCAACGGATCCTTGCCGCTCGCGATTCTCGAAGGTCAGGTCAACGCCTGGGTGAAGAGCCGCGCCTAGAGCAGTTTCTTGCGCGCGAGCGGAATCACATACGCGCCCACCGGGTTGTGCGCCTTCGACTTGGCCGCCTGCTCCCAATGCTCGCGCGCCTTCGCCGCATCGCCCAGCTTCTCGTAAGCTTCGGCCATCAGCGCCTGCACATAGGCATCCTGCGCGTTGCCTTTCTCGAACTCGGCGATCGCCCCTTTCGGATCGCCCGTGTGCAGCGCCACATAACCCACCAGGTAGGGGAAGAAAGGCTCCTGCTGTTTCTTCAGCTCCGTCATCCTATCGAGCGCTGCCCGTGCCGCCGCCACGTGCTTGGCCGCGTCGGCTTTCTTTCCGCGCCGCGCTGCCAGCCGACCCAGCGCGTGTTCCAGGCGAAACTTCCACAGCGCCTGGCGATCGGCCGAAATGCCCGGCTCCTTCGATCCCAACTCGGTCCCGCGGCGATACCAATGCTCGGCCGCGTTCAACTCGCCGGCGTCGATGCACACGCGCGCCGCTTCGTTCGCCATCTCGCCCTGCTGATAGAACGCATTCCCCGGCTCTTCTTTCTCCCGCGTCACCCAGAAGTCGATTACCTGCTGCTCGTACTCACCCACCTTGGTGCAGTTCCGCTCGAACGCATACGACATCGCCATCACGCGCTGCGCCTGCGCCTTCGCCCGCGGCGTCGCCGCTGTCTCGATCTCTTTTTGGATCAGTGCTCGCGCCTCGCCATACTTGCCCTCCACGTCCAACTGGGACGCCTGCCGCAAGGCCGGCGAGCCCCCACCGGGCTGCGCCATCACGTAACTTACGGCCATCAGGGAAAGAACCAAAGCTTTCATGGCCCTCATTGTAGTCCGAACAGTAAGAAAGTACTAGGACGAACGGGCTGTCGCTCCAGTCATTAACTCGACTACACTGTTGCCATGCGCATCCTCTTCGCGACTTTCCTGTTCGCTCTCTCCGCCTTCGCCGCGGATATCTCTGGCGAATGGCTCGGTACCGCGGAGGGGCCCGCCGGCCAGATGACCCGCACGTTCACCTTCAAGGTCGACGGCACCAAGCTCACCGGCGAAACCGTCAGCTCCGTCGTGGGCAAGTCGGCCATCGATAACGGCGAGGTCAAAGGCAAGAACATCAGCTTCACCGTGCACGTCGAATACGGCGGCCACGACATGACCATTCACTACAGCGGTCAAATTGTCGACGACAACAAGATCTCGCTCCGCGTGGGCGGCTTGCAGGGCGCCGAAGACTTCGAATGGGTCGTCGTCCGCAAAAAGAAGTAACTACAGCTTCTGCACCTTCGACACCGCTACGGATAACTTGAACGTCTTCGCGTTGCCACTCAGTATCGCGGCCAGCCCCTTGGTGGTATTCATGAAAGTCACCAGCGTCGTTGGCGCATCTGCCCGCCGGTCAACCACCACGAAACCCTGCTTCCCGATCTCCGCCTCGTAGAACTTCACCGCTTCCGCCAAGGACGGCCCCGTCTTCAGCGTCAGGTCATAGGTGTCGGTCGGATTACCCTTGGTCGTCGCCGTCAGCACCGGTTTCATACCCCGGAACGCCGGCACCGTCACCGGATGCGTCTGCGCCCACATCACCAGGGCCAGTAGGCCGATCCCAATTCGCATCCCCCGATTTTAACCGATTCACGGATAAATTCCCCAATCAAGTCAACGACATACCGCGAACGGCACGGAGGCGCGTGCTAACCTGAAGCCGGCTGAACCGTGCTGGCCTTCCCTCGAAAATGCCGGCGCCAAAATCGTAAGTCCCACCGAATCAATAACTCCCGGGTTCGTTTCGTCAGGTCCGCGTCGGGGGCGGCTTCTCCGGACCCTTTTTCACACCGGCCGCCAGTAAGTCGGTCAGCACGCCGTGCCCTTCCGGCACCATCGTTACCTTTGCCCCGCCGGCGATCAGTTTCTGCGTCTCCAGAATCTCGAACAGCGCGCTGGCCACCACCGGTTCGCGCGCGATCTCCTTGAGCGCCGACCCCAACAGGTTCGGCCGGATGGCCGCGGCGCGTCCGAACTCGATCGACGCCTCCCGCTCGGCCGAACTCGTAATCACGCTCACCTGGTTCGCGCCCGTCTGCCGGATCGCCGACGTCACCTGCCGCAGGCGGTTCACGACCTTCTCCTCGATCTGCCGGATCATCCCCTGGTCGCGGAAGTGCACCTTGCGGATGTAGACCGAGCCCAACTGATAGCCCCACGCCGCTGACTGCGGCGACACTTCGCTCCGCACCGTCTGGCTCATCACATGCCGCGTCTCGAGCATGTCGGCCAGCTTCATGTTGCTCAGGCAGCGCACCGTCGCGTTGCTCACATTGGCCCGTAGCGAACCCCGCGGGTCCGTATTCTTGAACAGGTACGCCACCGGATCGCTGATCCACATCTCGTACCAGATGCCGATGCCCATCGGTGCGCCCTCTTCGGAATTCACCGCCTCACTGCGCCGGTATTCCTGGTCCATCCTCAGGTCGAGCGTGTGGCATCGCCCCAGAAAGTGCACGAACACCGCCTGCGGACCCAGTTCCGCGATCAGGAAATGCAGGCCCGGCTGGTCGATCACCCCGATCACCTTGCCGAACAGGACATAGACCTTGGCCTGCCGCTCTTCGACAATCGTGTAGAGCCCGAACAGCTTGCCGAATCCCAGGACGATCGGCACGCCGATCAGCAGCAGAAAGAAAGTAACGACCGCCGTGAACAGAATCTCGATCATGACGCCACCTCCCGGTACACTTCCTTCACTTGCTCGAAGAGTCTCAGCTTCACGTTGCGCAGATAGGCCTCGAGCACCGCGGGGCCCGACTGGTTTAAGGCCGAGAGCTCCGCGGCCAGCAACTTGATCGGCTCCACCTCGGCCTGCGCCTTCAGCGTCTCAATTTCGACGGCGCGCTTCGATTGCACGATCTTCTGATCAGCCGCCGCCTGCGCCAGGCTGATGTCGCTCGACACCTGGTTGTGTGCCGTATTGATCGCCGCCAGCGCCGACTCCACTTCGTCCGGTGGATCGATGCCCGTGATCAAAGACGCGTCCAGCACCACGCCGTAACGCGCCGTCGCCGACCGGCATTCCTGATCCATGTACTCGTTCAGGTCCCGCAGATTCTTGCGCAGGTCATTGATCGAGATGCCCGTCATCTCGGCGCCCGGCAACGCATTCGGCAATGCCGCTTCTGTCCGGGCCTCGAAGTTCGCAATGCGCTGGCGCAGCACGGAGACGAAGTAACCCATCACGTGCACCATGGGCTGTTTGGTGCCGAACAGATAGGCGTACAGGTTCGCCTCGCTTACGTGATAGCGGATCTGTCCGGTGAGACCCGTGTTCAGTTGATCCTTGGTGACGGCTTCCAGCCGGCTGCCGCCCGAGTTCGCCGACGGGTCCTCCAGGTCGATCGCCATGTTCTGGGTCACGGTGGCAATCGACACCTTGTAGATGCGCTCCCACGGCATCTTCAGATAGGGCCCGCCGGGTGGAATCACCCGCACCTGCGGATAGCTGTAGCGCGCTCGCTCCTCCTCACGCAGAAAGGCCGCGATGGGATGGTCGAGCGTGGTGCCCGGCAGCCGCTCCGCCCGTCCGAAGACGGTCTTGACGGCCCGTTCGTTCTGGTCCACCGTGTAGATGCCCAGTAACCCGATGCGGAAGACGAACCAGGCGACGGCGCCCAGGAGAAAGCCGATGAGGAAAGTCATAACGTCCTTCGGTAGATGGAGAAATCGCCCACCCGCTCCACCAGCGTGGCGCCGGCCGGAGCGCGCGAGGCATCGCGCAACAGAAACAGATTCGGACCCGGAGCGGGGAACTCGAGCGCGGTCACTTGCTTCAACCGTTCCGCCGCATGCGGCGTGTTGTGCACGTGCCCGTACCAGGAACGCGCCGCCGAGTAAGTGCTCGTCAGGTAATTGATGTTCGCGTCATCGGCGACCACCACGTCAGTGGATCGCGCATTCGCCCGAAGCCAGGAGAGCGCCCGCGCTTCACTGGACGTCAGCGCAATGGCGTAATGCTGCACCTTCGGCGAACGGAAGGAGGCAAACCAGAACAGGTTGTCGGAAAGGAGTAACAGGACGACCGCCGCCAGGGCCGGTCCCCGCAAGCGCTCGAAGATCGGGATCATCGCTGGCGCCGCCAGGAAAAAGAGCGCGATCCAGTCGTAACCGCGGGCAAAATGAATCGGCTGCATCGGCTTCACCAGCAGATCATGCTGCGTCAGCCCCAGGATTACGGCGAACCACACCAGCAGCAGGCGCGACCGTGGGTCCGTGAGAATCGCCCTGGCGCTGGGCCAGCGGGTGAAGCGCGTGAACGCCACAAAGCCCACTAGGTACAGGGCCGGACCCAGCGTCCACGCCGAGTAAGTCCAGTCCAAGGACCATTGCTCTTTGAGCGCGCGGTGATCGGCGGACCGGTTCAGAAACACCAGGTAATAGCCTACATGGAACCCCGTCACCGCGATAGCCCCCGCCAGCAGCTTCACCGTCGCCGCACCGCTGCGCAAGGCCAGTTCCATCGCCGCATAAGCCGTCACGATCAGCGCCAGACTCAGCCCGGTGAACGGATGGCTGATCGAGAGCAACGCGGTCCAGCCCAGTGCCGCTCCGAATCCTTTCCGTAACAGGCACCAGATTGCCGAGAGGAACACGCCGTGGTAATAGGCCTCCGTTGGATAGACCAGGTTGCGGCCGAAGTTCAGCATCCACCAGCCGTCGTTCGGATCAAAGGCGAACACCGCCCCGAAGGCCCAGCCGAGCAGCGCCAGAATCCCGCCGCCCCAGAAGAAACAGACCAGCCCCACCTTTTTGGCCTTGCTCTCAAGTCCCACCAGTTCCTCGTAGAGCCGGACGCCGGCCCAGGACGCGAAACCCAGCGACGCGAAGCCAAAGAGGTTGAACGCCCACGCCGGCGGCAGTCCGATCGCTTGCAGCAGCCCCAGCAGCAGAATGTGCGGCTGAAAGTAGACGGCCGGCGTCCCGGCGGGCGCATAGGGATTGCCGTAGGTGAACTGCCAGCCCTGGTCGAAATGTTCGCGCGCGTTGGCTACGTAATAAGCCATGTCGTACTGGATGAACCCGGTGGGCACCAGCCCCTGGGACCAAGCCGTCAGGAAGGAAAACAGCAGCGGTAATAGCGCCGGCAGCGCCAACCCGGCTGCCATGAAAATGGGTCGCACGCGTTCACAGAGATCATCGGCGCTCGAGCGCGGAATCTGTAATACTCAGGAGCAATATGGAACGCAAAAAGGCCAGTGACTTTCCTCAGGAACTCCTGAATCTGTTCGACAAGTACGTCCACGGCGAGATCGATCGCCGGGCGTTTCTCGATGGGGCGCAGAAGTTCGCCGTCGGCGGACTCACCGCCACCGCCATCTGGGAAAGCCTGCGCCCGAATTACGCCTGGGCGCAGCAGGTGCCGGCCACCGATGGCCGTATCCAGGTGAGCCGCGAAACGGTGGATTCGCCCGAGGGCAACGGCAGCATCAAAGGCTACTTCGCTCGTCCCGCCAGCCTCAAAGGCAAGCTGCCCGTGGTGCTGGTGATTCATGAGAACCGCGGTCTGAATCCTTACATCGAAGACGTGGCCCGGCGTCTGGCGACCGAGAACTTCATCGCCTTCGCTCCGGACGGGCTCACCAGCGTGGGCGGCTATCCCGGCGACAACGAAAAGGGCGGGGAACTGTTCGGCAAGGTGGACCGCGCGAAGATGAATACGGACTTCGTCGCTGCCGCCCGGTGGCTGAAGGCGCGTCCTGAATCGAACGGCAAACTGGGCGCCGTCGGCTTCTGCTTCGGTGGCGGCGTGGTGAACACGCTGGCCGTGCGGCTGGGCTCCGAGTTGAACGCCGGCGTCCCGTTCTATGGCGGGATGCCGCCGGCCACGGAAGTGCCCAAGATCAAAGCGCCGCTGGTGATTCAACTCGCCGGGCTCGACACGCGCATCAACGCGCAGCTGCCGGCCTTCGAGGAAGCGCTCAAGGCCAATCACCTGACGTATGCCGTTCACATCTACGAAGGCTGTAATCACGGCTTCCACAACGACACGACGCCGCGTTACGACGAAGCAGCGGCGAAGCTGGCGTGGCAGCGGACGCTGGCCCACTTCAATCAGAACCTGCGAGCCTAGGCTTCGCTGATACACTGCCCTGATGCCCGACTCCGCCTTCCCAGGCCCATCAACGGTCGAGCGCATTGGGGCATCGCCCGGCTTTCGCCGGCTGCTGGCCGCCAAGCGCGCGTTTATCATCCCGGCTTTCGTCTTCTTTGTCGTCTACTATTTCGCGCTGCCGATGAGCGTGAGCCTCTTTCCGGATCTGATGCGGCAGCGCATCGGCGGGGTGACACTCGCTTACTGGTTTGCTCTTTCGCAGTTCGTCATGGCCTGGACGCTCGCCTGGATCTACGTCCGGCGGGCGGCCAAGTTCGACGCGGCGGCTCAGGAATTGCTGCGTCAGGAGGGCCTCCAGTGACGCTTGCCATCTTCATCGGCTTCGTGCTGCTGACGCTGGCCATCACCTGGTGGAGCGCGGGCAAAAGCCAGGGCGCCGGTGCCTTCTTCGCAGCCGGACGCCGGATCACCGGCTGGCAGAACGGCCTGGCCGTGGCGGGCGACTACATGTCGGCCGCGTCGTTCTTAGGGATTGCCGGCCTGATCGCCTTTTACGGTTATGACGGCTTTATGTATTCAGTGGGCTGGCTGGTGGCCTATCTTACGGTGCTGTTGGTGGTGGCCGAGCCGTTGCGCAACATCGGCAAGTACACCATGGCCGACATTCTGGCTTATCGCCTGCAGGCGCGCCCGGTGCGCGCGATGGCCGCGCTCAGCACGCTGACGGTGAGCACGTTCTACATGATTGCCCAGATGGTGGGGGCGGGCACGCTGGTCTCGCTGCTCCTGAAGGATTCTGGCGTAAGTTTCGAAGGGGCCGTGGTCGGCGTGGGCTTGCTGATGGTGCTCTACGTGGTGTTCGGCGGCATGCTGGCCACGACGTGGGTGCAGATCGTGAAGGCCGTGCTCCTGATGGGCGGCACCATTTTGCTGAGCGTCCTGGTGCTGGGCCACTTCCATTATTCGTTCGCGGAATTCTTCCAGGCGGTGTCGCAAGTGGCCTTCACGGTGGACGGGCAAACGGTGACGCGCGACTTTCTGGTGCCGGGCTGGTATTACAAGCCACCCTATGGCACATGGAATCTGCTGTCCCTCGGGCTGGCTCTAGTCTTCGGGACGGCCGGACTGCCGCACGTGCTGGTGCGCTTCTACACGGTGCCCGACGCGGTGACGGCGCGCGTGAGCGTGGTGTGGGCGATGGCGATCATCGGTGCCTTCTACGTGATGACGACCTTTCTCGGCTTTGGCGCCGCCACCATTGTCGGGCAGGACGTGATCAAGAAGAGCGGCGGCATCAACATGAGCGCGCCGCTGCTGGCGCAGGCGCTGGGCGGCGAGGCGTTCTTCGCGTTTATCTGTGCGGTGGCCTTTGCGACCATCCTGGCGGTGGTGGCGGGGTTGACGATCACTGCCTCCACGTCGTTCGCGCACGACTTCTATGCGGGGTTCCTGTTTCGCGACCGCGAGCTGAACTCAGAGACCGAAGTGCGCGTGGCGCGCGTGACGGCGCTGGTGGTGGGCGTGCTGGCGATTGGCAGCGCGATCGCCTTAGGCCCGACGGCGAACGTCGCTTTCCTGGTGGGCTTGGCCTTTGCCGTCGCAGCGTCGGCGAACCTGCCGGTCATCGTGCTCACGCTGTTTTGGAAGCGCTTCAACACCATGGGCGCGGTGTGCGGGCTCGGCGTGGGCCTGGCGAGTTCGATTCTGCTGATCCTGGTGGGGCCCAGCGTCCGTGGGGCGGCGAACGCGATCTTCCCGCTCGAGAATCCTGGTTTGGCGAGTATTCCGCTGGGTTTTCTGGCCGCCGTTCTCGGCACGCTGTCGAGCCGAGAGCCGGAAGCGGAAGCAAAGTTCATGGAAATGCAGGTACGCGCGCACACGGGGTTGGGCGCCGAAGCAGCGACGCCGCATTAGAGAGACAATAGAAGTATGATCTACGTTGTCGCCGTGGCCTTCACCGTGTTTGTGGTGATCATCTTCGGCGTGGTTCTCAATCCCCCGACGCAATGGATTCACAAGTTGAGCGGCGAAGAAGTCAACCCTGACGAACGCCTCGAAGTGGAACCACAGGCGCGCCGCAAGTAGCTAACGGGAAATATAAATCGTGAAATCGGCCGCCGGGCGATAGCCCAATCGGCGGTAAAGCGGCATGCCTGCGAAGCTCGATTGCAGCACCAGCGGCTGTGGCCCGTAGCGATCGAGCGCGGCCGCAATTCCGTGACGCACCATCGCTTCGCCAAAGCCTTGGCCTTGTCTTTCCGGAATCGTCGCGACGGCGTAAAGTCCGATGCTGCCGGCGGCCGTCACCGTGCAGGCCGTGGCAATGGCGCGGCCATCGCGATAGCCGATCCAGCCTTCGAAGTCCCCAGTCCAAAACCGATCTTCCTGATAGGCCTCGAGCAGCACCGCAAAGGGTCCCTCGAAGGCGAGCGACATCACTTGGCAGAAATCGAGCCGCGTGGTGCAATCGCCGATGGAGCGGATGTCGAGCGAGGGCAGCGGGCGGGAGAGGGGGCGAAGCTGGGGCGTCCACATGCCGGGCGGGTTGGATGAGTACTGGAGGTCAAAGTCCTGGATGAGGTTGACGGCGGAGGAGCGGAGGTCGGCGTCGAGCCACTCTTCGCAAAGCCAGAGGGACCAGGCTTGGCCGCGGCGGCGGTAATGGTCCTGGGCACGGTCCAGACGGCGCCGCAAGTCGCTGATGGCTAAGACCGGTTCGGTGAGCATGGCGGCATTGAAGACGCCGTGGGGAATGCCGGAGTAGACCAGTTGGAGGCCGGGAAGTTCGACGGCTTCGCCGATGCGTTTCGAACGCGCGAAGCAACTCATGGCGGCCCGCAGGTTTCTTTCTACGATGCGGTACTCGCCGGACTCCATCGGTAGCATGATAGCGGCAAATTGCCCCCGCGCATTGAATCTGGCGAACTCAATATGTCATCGTAGGCCCAGCGAAGGAGGCGAAGCGGAATGGACCAGACGGTGTGGTGTGCCTTGGCGGCGGTGGCGGGGGCGCTCATCGGGTGGTGTTGGCGGCATTTGGTGGCGCGCCGCAGGGCCGTGCACGCCGAGGCGGATTGGACCGCCAAAATCCGCGAGGCGGAGTCCCGGTATATGGTTGAGGCAGGCAAAGTGGCGCACGGACGCGAAAACCTTGCGCGCCTGCAAGCCGAGTGGAACACGTACGGGATGCGGTTGCGGGCGCGCATCGGCGAACTGGAGGACTTCCCCCTACATCTGGCCGAGGCGCAGCGCGAGTTGAGGGCGTTGCAGCCGATACGGAGTCAACTGGTGGCCAAAGAGGCCGAGGCCGCTTCGCTGGCGGTGCTGGTGCGGGAGTACGAGCCGCTGCCGCGGCAAATTGAGGAGTTGGAAGCCGCGCGGGCGACGCTGGAAACGAAGCTGCAGGCGGCCTCACAACGCATCGGGGAGTTGGTACCCCTGGCGGAACTCGCCGTGGCTTGGCGCGGGCAGGTAGAGGCCAAGGATCGCGAAGTGGCTGAACTGTGGCAACGCATCCATCAGTTGTCCCCGTTGCCCGATCGCCTGCACGGCTGGGAGACGCATCATCAGGCCACGGTGCGGGCCAAGGACGAAGAGATTCTGAGCCTGATTGACCGGCTGAAGCGGTTGGAAGATTTGCCCGACTTGGTGGCGGCGCAGCAGCGCCGGTTGTCGCGGGCGGAGGCGGAGCTCGAGGCGCGCCGGGTGCGGACGGCTGAACTGTCGTGCTTAGCGGAGATGTTGCTCGCCCCGGAGCCTGAAGCGGAGCCGGAGAGGGCGATGGCGGCGGCGGTGGGTGCCGCACCCGGTCCGGTGGCCGATGACCTGAAGCGCATCTGGGGCATTGGGCCGACCATCGAGAAGCGGCTCAACGAACTGGGCGTCTACCGGTTCGAGCAGATCGGCAACTGGGGCGATGAGGAGATTGAGCGGTTCCAGGAGCAACTGCCGGAGTTCCCCGGACGCATCCGGCGCGATGCTTGGGTGAAGGTGGCGCGTGAGCAGTATCAGAAGAAGTACCGGCGGCCGTTGAGTTATTCGTAGCGCAGGGCTTCGGCGGGCGCGACGCGCGTGGCGGTGCGGGCGGGGTAGAGCGTGGCAAGGACGCTGATGGCGATGGCGAGCCCCGCGACCCAGACGCCATCGATCCAGTGCGCCTCAAAAGGCACATAGGAGATCGAGTAGACGGACTCGTCGAGGCTGATCCAGCGGAAGCGATCCCCGAAGTAGCAAATGGCGTAGCCGGTGACCAGCCCGAGGCTCGCGCCGATGGCGCCAATCAGGAAGCCTTGAAACAGGAAGATGCGGCGAATCTGCTCCTGCCGGGTGCCGAGCGACATGAGGATGGCAATGTCGCGGTGCTTCTCCATCACCATCATGACCAGCGTGATGAGAATGTTCAGCGCGGCGACCAGTTGGATGAGGCCGATGGTGAGCACGGCGACGGTGCGTTCGAGTTGCATGGCGCCGAGGATTTGGCGGTTCTTTTCGGTCCAGGGGAGGGCGGCGAGTTTTGGGCCGGCCAGTTTCTCGACGTCGCGGGCGATGGCCGGCGCGGCATCGAGGTCGGCGACTTTGATCTCGATGGAGTTGACGACATCGGGTAGGGACATGATGCGCTGGGCTTGCTGGAGCGAGGTGAAGGCCCAGGTTTTGTCGAGATCATAGAAGCCGGATTCGAAGATGCCGACGACGCGGAAGCGGAAGTAAGAAGGACGGGGACCGTAGGGAGTCATTTCGCCTTGCGGGCTGATGACCTGCAATTGGCTGTGGAGACGCATGCCGGTCTCCTGCGCGAGCTTGCTGCCGAGGATGATGCCGGGGAGATCGTCGTTGGCGGTGAGCTGGTCGAGCGAACCGAGCTTGAGGATCTTGAGGACGTCGGCGCGTTGCGACGGGGATTGCGGGTCAATGCCTTTGAGGACGCAGCCGGCGGGCTGCAGCGGGCCGGAAAGGAAGACGCTGCCGTAGAGTGTGGCACCGGCGCCGGTGACGCCGGGGAGCTTCTGGATGCGCGCCGTGAGGTTGCGCCAATCGGGGATGCCTTCGTCCACTTGTTTTTCGAGGACATCGATGTGGGCGGTGGCGCCGAGCAGCGACCTCTGAAAGGTGTCGTGAAAGCCGTTGTTGATGGCGAGCGCGACGATCAAAGCCATGACGCCCGCCGCGACGCCCAGCACCGAGATCACCGTGATGACGGAGATGACGGCTTGTTTGCGCTTGGCGCGCAGATAGCGGCGGGCGACGAAGAGTTCGAACATCGCGGGGGGACTTACCGGTCCAGCGCGCGGAGTTGGTCGGCGAGGCCGATGGGGCCTTCGGGGCGAAGCAGGGGGAAGAGGATGACGTCGCGGATGGACTTCTGCCCCGTGAGGATCATGGCGAGGCGGTCGATGCCGATGCCTTCGCCGCCGGCGGGCGGCATGCCGTAGCTGAGAGCGCGGACGTAGTCTTCGTCCATTTGATGAGCTTCGTCGTCACCTTTTTCGCGCATGTTGAGCTGCATGTCGAAGCGGCGGCGCTGCTCTTGCGGGTCATTCAGTTCGGTGAAGGCGTTGCCGATTTCCATGCCACAGGCGTAGACCTCGAAACGGTCCGTCATGGCGGGCTCGGCGCGGTTGCGCATGGCGAGCGGCGAGACTTCGACGGGGAACTCGTAGATGATTGTGGGCTGGATGAGGTGCTCTTCGGCGACGCGCTCGAAGATCTCGACGAGGTTCTCGCCGGCGGAGTTTTTATGGCCGTGGCGGGCGAGCCATTCGGGGTCGCGGACGTTGTCGAGCGTGGGCCTGGTGGCCGGGTCAGGCCAGAACTCGATGACGGCTTCGCGCATGGAGAAGCGGCGGATGTTGCCGAGGTCGATGGTATGGCCGTCCCATTCGCAGGTGGTTTGGCCATTGACGTCGAGCGCGCACTGCTTGAGGAGTTCGCAGGTGAGGTCCATGAGACCGAGGTAATCGGTGTAGGCCTGGTAGAACTCGAGCATGGTGAACTCGGGGTTGTGACGCGTGGAGATGCCTTCGTTGCGGAAGTTGCGGTTGATCTCGTAGACGCGATCGAGGCCGCCGACGACCAGACGCTTGAGGTTGAGCTCGGGGGCAATGCGCAGGTACAAGTCAACGTCGAGCGTGTTGTGGTGCGTGACAAAGGGACGCGCGGCGGCGCCGCCGTACTGCGATTGCAGCATCGGCGTTTCGACTTCGACGAAGCCTTTGGCATCGAGTTGACGGCGGAGCGACGAGACGAGCCTGGCGCGCTTGATGAAGATCTCGCGGATGTCGGGATTCGAGAGCAGGTCGAGATAACGCTGGCGGTAGCGCGTTTCAGTGTCTTCTAGGCCATGGAACTTCTCGGGCATGGCGAGCAGTGTCTTCGAAAGGAAATGGAGCTTCTTGACGTGGACGCTGAGTTCGCCGGTGCGGGTGCGGAAGAGGTAGCCTTCGCAGCCGATGATGTCGCCGAGGTCGAGGCCTTGGTAGAGCGCGTAGTCGGTCTCGCTGACTTCGTCCTTCTTGACGTAGATCTGGAGCTTGACGCCGCCTTGTTCGAGGTGGGCGAAGCCGGCTTTGCCCATGCGGCGGATGGTGTGGATGCGGCCGCTGATGGTGACGGCGGGCTTTTCGGCTTCGAGTTTTTCCGCGGTGTATTCGTCGGCCTTGGCGGTGATTTCCGGCAGGCGGTGAGAGGCGTCAAAGCGTTGACCGTAAGGGGAAAAACCGAGCTTCTCGATCTCCCGCACGCGGTCAAGGCGTTGGGCGAGCAGATCCTGTTCGAGGGACAAATGCGGCTCCTTCAGCGAGTAAACCTTCATGATAAAGGGCTTCACAGTATAATGTCGAGTTGGCCTTCCTCTCGATTGTGATCCCCGCGTACAACGAGGAAACCCGGCTGCCAGCGACGTTGGCGCGGCTGGCTTCCTACGTTGCCGCAACCTCGTTGGGCGAGACCGAAGTGGTGATCGTCGACGACGGTTCCCGCGACGGGACCGCGGCGCTGGTTGAAGACTTCGCGCACATTTACCCGGCGGTGCGCCTGGTGCGCAATCCAGGCAATCGAGGCAAGGGGTACTCGGTGCGCAACGGTGTGCTGGCGGCGAAAGGCGAGTGGATCCTGTTCAGCGACGCCGATCTTTCGACACCCATCGAAGAGGTGGAAAAGCTGCTGGCGGCGGTGAAAGAGAAGAAAGCCGATGGAGCGATCGGGTCGCGGGCGCTCGACCGAAAGCTGGTGACGGTGCATCAGTCGGCGTTTCGTGAGTATTCGGGGCGGTTCTTCAACTTGGTCATGAGACTGGCCACGGGTTTGCCTTACGCCGATACCCAGTGCGGCTTTAAGCTGTTTCGGCGCGAAGCGGCGCGCGAGGTGTTCTCGCGGGTGCGCATTCCCGGCTTCGGGTTCGATGTGGAGGCGTTGTTTATCGCGCAGCGCTTGCGGTACACGATGGTGGAAGTGCCAGTGCGGTGGGCGAATGCCGAGGGGACGAAGGTGACGTTGATGAATGGGTTGCAGGCGTTCACGGATTTGTTAGTCGTCCGGATCCATCAACTACGGGGACATTACGATTAGCGCGTGATATGCTGGCGCGTAGGTCGTAAGAATTACCTGGGAGGTTCGTTGATGTTACGCAAGTCGTTTCTGGCCATGGGCCTGACGCTGTCCATGGGTGTGATTTGGGCGCAGGCTCCGGCAGCGCCGCCGAAGACGCATTTGAAGGTGGGCGACATTGCGCCGGGCTTCACGGTGCAATCGATCAGCGGGAAGGCGGTGTCGTTATCCGAGTTCCGCGGCAATAAGGGTGTGGTGCTGGCCTTTTTCCCGGCGGCCTTTACGGGCGGCTGTACGAAGGAGATGACGGCGTATCAGGCGAATCTGTCGCACTTCAAAGACCTGGGTTTCGAAGTGATCGGCGTTTCGACGGATAACACGCCGAGCCTGAAGTATTGGGCCGACAACGTGATCAAGCCCGAGTTCAACCTGGCGAGCGACTTTGCGACGCGCAAGGCGGCCCGCGACTACGGCGTGCTGATGGAAGCGCGCGGCATTGCGAATCGCGCGACGTTCGTGATTTCTCCGGCGGGCAAGATCGAGCACATCGAAGAAGGCAGCCAGGCGGTGGACATTTCGGGCGCGCAGAATGCTTGTGCCCGTTTGAAGAAGTAAGCTTTCGTCCAGATTCGGGCCGATCCTGCTAGGCTGTGTGGCAGGAGGTCGCATGAATCGACGAATGGCGATCGCGCTCTCCGGTGGAGCGATGGCTGCTTGGGCGCAAAACCAGGCAGTGGCTCCACCGAAGACGCATTTGAAGGTCGGGGATCGGGCGCCGGAGTTTACTCTGGCCAGCATCGCCGGCACTTCAGTTTCACTCAAGGATTTCAAGGGACGGAAGGGCGTGGTGCTCGCGTTCTTTCCGGCTGCCTTTACCGGTGGTTGAACCAGGGAAATGACGGCGTACCAGGCTGGTATCGCCAAATTCCGTGATTTGGGTTATGAAGTGATTGGCGTCTCGACGGACAACACGCCCAGTTTGAAGTATTGGGCGGAGAACGTCATCAAGCCGGAGTTCACGTTTGCGAGCGACTTTGCGACCCGCAAA
The DNA here is from genome assembly GCA_044226365.1 of Bryobacteraceae bacterium. GTDB lineage: Bacteria > Acidobacteriota > Terriglobia > Bryobacterales > Bryobacteraceae > JALHNI01. Next base: position 2,529 of record JBGAHE010000063.1, on the reverse strand, counting down.
GCGGCTCGGGACTACGGGGTGTTGATGGAAGCTCGAGGCATTGCCAATCGCGCGACGTTCGTGATCGACCCGGACGGGAAGATCGATCACATCGAGGAGGGCAGTTCGGCGATCGACATCAGCGGCGCCTTGAACGCTTGTTCGCGCAAGAAACACTGACCCCATCGGTAGCTGAATTACCAGGCCCGCGGGAGAAATCCGGCGGGCCTGTTGGCGTTTAGGCGCGGTATTTGACTTCGGCGAGGAAGAGGCCGGAAGCGGGGGCGGTGCCGGCGGCGACGTCGATTTTGCGGCGGGGCTTGTTGGCGACCAGAGACTCAAAGTCGGCGACGGTGAGTTCTCGGAGGCCGACCTTGACGAGCATGCCGACGACGCGGCGGACCATTTTCCAAAGGAAGTGCGAGGCTTCGATGCGGAACAGGACGAGGTGCTGATCGGTGCCGAGGACGGCGGATTCGACGACGACGATGGTGGATTCGTCGGGGCGGAGGGGGTCGAGTTGGCGGAACTGGACGAAGTCGTGCCGGCCGACGAGGGCTTCGGCGGCGGCGGCCATGGCTTCGACGTCGAGGGTGGGTTTGACCCACCAGACCTGGCGCTTGGCGAAGGCGGTTTTGCGGGTGGAGATCTGGTATTGGTAGACGCGCGCGAGGGCGTCGTGGCGGGCGTGGAAGCGCACGGGGGCTTCGGTGAGCGTGAGGACGCTGACGTCGGCGGGCAGACGGTCGTTCAGTTCGCGCCGGAATTCCTCGGCGGAGCAGCGGGGAGCGGTGCGGGCCTTGATGTGGGCTACCTGATGGAGGGCATGGACGCCGGCGTCGGTACGGCCGGCGGCTTGAATTTCGACGGCGACGGCGAGGAACTCTTCAGCCGCGCGGCGGAGCACACCTTGGACGGTGCGCACGTGGGGCTGTTCCTGCCAGCCGGAGAACTTGGTGCCGTCGTACTCCAGCGTCAATTTCCAACATTTCATTTCAGTTTTTTGCGGATGGCGGCGGCGTCTTTGGCGTCGGGGGATAGCTCGAGGTACTTGGCGTAAGCCGCATGGGCGGCTTTCTTATCGCCCATGCGCTCGCGAGCTTCACCGAGGCGGAGGAACGCTTCGGGGTTGGTGGGGTCCCAACGGGTGGCCTCTTCGAACCGAAGGGCGGCGGCGCGCATACTGCCTTTCTTGAAGTAGAAGCCGCCGATGCGGAGTTCATTCTTGGCCTGGAGGGGGTTGAAGACGTACTCGCGAGAAGGTTTGAGGGTTTCGTCTTCTTCGGGCGGCAATTGCGGCTGAGCGGCTTGTTGCGCGAAGGAAACGGCCGCTAAGCACAGGATCAGCCAAAGCCGGGTCACACCTGCATTATAAAGCCTTAAAATGGAAGAAGAAATGGCGCTGCGCGAGAAGGTCAGTCAGCTTCCCACCTCACCCGGCGTCTACCTCTACAAAGATGGCGCGGGGCAGGTGCTGTACGTCGGCAAGGCGAAGAATCTGCGGGCGCGGGTGCGGAGCTACTTCAACGAAGACAGCCTGGCGCATCCGAAGACGGGGACGCTGATCGATGTGGCGCAGGACATCGAGATCATCATTGTCGACAACGAGAAGGAAGCGCTCGCTCTCGAGAACAATCTGATCAAGCAGTGGAAGCCGCGCTTCAACATCCTGCTGCGGGACGACAAGACCTATCCGTACATCAAGCTGACGAACGAGAAGTATCCACGGGTGTACGTCACCCGGCGGCTGCGGAAGGGCGGCACCTACTATGGGCCCTATTTTCCGGCGAACCTGGCGTACCGGCTGGTGAACTTTATCCACCGGCATTTTCTGGTGCCTTCGTGCAAGGTGGACTTCAATCGCAGCCATACGCATCCGTGCCTGCAGTTCCACATTCATCGCTGCCTGGGGCCTTGTGTGCAAGGTCTGGTGACCGACGAGCGCTATGCGGAAGCGGTGCGCAATGTGAAGCTGTTTTTGGAAGGCCGGCTGCGGGACCTGACCGACGATCTGCATGCGCGGATGCAGGCGGCCGCCGAGGATCTGCGGTTCGAAGAGGCGGCGGCGCTGCGCAATCTGATCACGACGGTGGATGAGCTGGAGCAACGGCAGAAGATGGCGGCCGCCGAAGGCGACGACATCGACATTCTGGCGTTCCATGCGGAGCCGCCGTTGGTGGCGGCGAATCTGTTCCACCTGCGGCGCGGGCGCATCGTGGACCGGCGCGAGTTCTTCTGGGAGGATCAGCACGGGTTCGAGCCGTCGGAGTTCGTGTCCGCGTTCCTGATGCAGCTCTACATCGATCAGCGCTATGTGCCGGGGCTGATTCATGTGCCGGTGGAGTTCGAGGATCGGGAGACGCTGGAAGAGATTCTGACCGAGCAGCGGGGACGCAAGGTGGAGATCCATACGCCGCAACGAGGGCAGAAGCGGGCGATGTTGGCGCTGGCGGAGACAAATGCGAAGAACAGCTTCGAGCAGCGGTTCCGGGTGATGAAGCCGTCGTCGAAGGCGATCAGTGGGTCGTTGGCGGATGAGTTGGGTTTGGC
>JBGAHE010000062.1:0-43833 GCA_044226365.1 Bryobacteraceae bacterium | reverse complement strand
GACGTAGCGCGAGTCGGTTGTGGTGACGATTTGCGCGCGCGGCACTTCAGCAACTTGGTCCAAGTCGGCCCAAGTGAGGGGGTGTGCGGCGGGGTCGAAGCCGGGGCGGGTGAGATAGAAGCGCATGTAGAGCGTGGAATGCGGGGCGGTGGCATGGTAGCGGAACTCGTAGCGGCCATCGGCGCCGGGAGCCCAGAGGGTAGGCGTCCAATCGGCACGGGCGAGGTCGAAACCGCGAAAGAGACTTTTACCTCCGGCGCATAAAGTGCCGTTGGGGACGACGGCTTGGTGGTTGCCGTTGGCGGCGCCTTGGTTGACCCCGTTCCAGTCGTAGCGGGCTTGCTCGAGTCCGCCAGCGACGGCGGCGCGGCAGGCTGGCAACTGCGGGTTCTGATAGCAGTTGTACTGACGACTGATGGGATACTCCGGAGCGCCGTGCGCGAAGAGGGCGAGAGGAGTGAGGAGCGCGGACCAAAGCAAACGCATGAGGGTTCAGTTTGCCGGAGTTCGGACGAAATGGCGATCCGGAGGAAGCCTGAGCGGGATGTGAAAAAGGGTGCGCCTGAGGCCGAAGCTTCAGGTGCACCCTCAGTTTTCTTTACCGATGTGAAGCGGTTTAGCTTTCGGCTTCCTCGCCGGGGTCATCGCTTTCCGGCACCACCGAAGCGGCGGCCACGCGGTCTTCGCCTTCCATCTTCACCAGGGTGACGCCCTGAGTGGAGCGACCCGCTTGGCGGATGTTCTGCGATTCGATGCGGATGATTTTGCCGTCCTGCGAAATGATCATCAGGTCGGTGTTTTCCTGAACTTCGAGGATGCCCATCACCTTGCCGATCTTGGGGGTGGTCTTCATGTTGATGACCCCCTTACCGCCGCGGGTTTGCATGCGGTATTCCTTGGCCGGCGTGCGTTTGCCGAAACCCTTCTCGGAGATAGAGAGGATGAGGGCGTCGTCGTTGACGACCGCCGCGCCGACGAGGTAATCGCCATCGTCGAGCGACATGGCGCGGACGCCGCGGGCGGGACGGCCCATCGGGCGGACGTCGGCTTCGTCGAAGCGGATGGCCATGCCTTCGTGCGTGGCGAGGAAGATCTGATCCTTCCCGCCGGTGATGCGGGCGGCAATCAGTTCGTCGCCTTCGTCCAGGGCGCAGGCAATGATGCCGCGCTGCATGACGTTGTCGAACTCGGTGAGCTGGCACTTCTTGATCACGCCTTGCTTGGTGATCATGGCGATGAACTTGTCTTCGGTGAACTCTTTCACCTGCAGGAAGGCCTTCGGCTCTTCGTCCGGCTGCAGGTTGATCAGGCCGTTGATGTTCTTGCCTTTGCCGGCGGCAGCAAGGTCCGGGATGTTGTAGACCTTGAGCCAGTAGACGCGGCCCTTGTTGGTGAAGATCAGCAGGTAGCTGTGGGTCGAGCTGATGATGAGGTGCTCGATGACATCTTCACTGCGGGCACTCATGCCGATGCGGCCCTTGCCGCCGCGGGTCTGGCGGCGGTAGGTGTCGACGGGGGTACGCTTGAGGTAGCCGCCGCGCGTGACGGTGACGGCGACGTCTTCCATCTGGATGAGGTCTTCGAGGGCGATTTCGCCGGCGTCTTCGACGATCTGGGTGCGGCGGTCGTCGCCGAAGTCCTTCTGGACTTCCTTGAGTTCCTTGACGATGACGGCGTTCAACACCTTCTCCGAGCCCAGGATCTCGAGGTAACCGGCGATCTGGATCTGGATCTCCTTCAACTCTTCGATGATCTTGATCTGCTCCATGCCGGTGAGGCGCTGGAGTTGGAGTTCGATGATGGCCTGCGCCTGGCGTTCGCTGAAATCGAACGAGGCGATCAAGTTCTCGCGGGCTTCGCGCGGCGTTTTGGCGGCGCGGATGATGCGGATGACTTCGTCGAGGTGGTCGAGGGCTTTCTTGAAGCCCAGCAAGATGTGCTCGCGCTCGCGGGCCTTGCGGAGTAAGTAGTCGGTACGGCGGCGGACGACGTCGTTGCGATGCTCGAGGAAGAGCTTCAAGACGTCGCGCAGACCGAGTTCGCGGGGCTGCCCGTTGACGATCGCCAGCATGATGACCCCGAAGTTGGTCTGCATCTGGGTCTGCTTGTAGAGCTGGTTGAGAATGATCTCGGGCTGCTCGCCACGCTTGAGCTCCATGACGATGCGCATGCCTTCGCGGTCGCTCTCGTCGCGGATGTCGCTGATGCCGTCGATCTTCTTTTCGTTGACCAGGGCGGCGATGTTCTCGATCAGGCGGGCTTTATTCACCTGGAACGGAAGTTCAGTGACGATGATGGCTTCGCGGTCGCCTTTGCCCATCTTTTCGGTAGCGGCCTTGGCGCGCATCTTGATGGAGCCGCGGCCTTTGGAATAGGCTTCGGCGATGCCGTTGCGGCCGAGGATGAAGCCGCCGGTGGGGAAGTCCGGACCGGGCACCAGTTCCATCAGGCGCGAGAGGGGCGTGTTGGGGTTCTGGGCGAGCTCAATGGCGGCATCAATCACTTCGCGCAGATTGTGCGGCGGGATGCGGGTCGCCATGCCGACGGCGATGCCTTCGGAGCCGTTGACGAGCAGGTTCGGAATGCGGGTGGGGAGGACCTCGGGTTCCTGTTCGGTGTCGTCGTAGTTGGGCTTGAAGTCGACGGTTTCTTTGTCGATGTCCTCGAGCAGAGTGGCGGCGATTTTGGCGAGACGGGCTTCGGTGTACCTCATCGCGGCCGGCGGGTCGCCGTCAACGGAGCCGAAATTCCCCTGCCCATCGACGAGCATGTAGCGCATCGAGAAGGGCTGAGCCATACGGACCAGCGCGTCGTAAACCGACCCGTCGCCATGAGGATGGAACTTACCGAGGACTTCGCCGATGATCTTGGCGCACTTGCGGGTGGGGCGGTTGTAGTTGAGCCCCATCTCGCTCATACCAAAGAGGATGCGACGATGGACGGGCTTGAGGCCGTCTCGAACATCCGGGAGCGCGCGGCCAATGATCACGCTCATCGCGTAATCGAGGTACGAGCGCTTCATCTCGTCTTCGATGTTGATCGGAATCAGGTTCTTGCCGTCTGGCGCCGAAGGCGGGACGGGTGGATCTTGATTTTCGTTGTTGTTGGCCAAGCTACTATTTTATCAAGACCTTAGGCTCCGCGTCCAATACGAATGAGGGGAGAACAGGGGGAGAAACCGGAGCTAGCGCTTGAGCAGCGGTTCGAGGAACTGGAAAACGTACTGCGCGACGAGCTCGTTGCCCTTGGCAGTGGGGTGGATGCCGTCGGATTGCATGGCGCCGGGGACGGCGATGGTGGTTTCGAGCAGGAAGGGGATGCGGGGCGCGCGGTACTTGCGGGCGGTGTCCGAGAAGATGCGTTCGAAGTCCTGGATGTAATCGCGGCCATAGTTGGGCGGTAGGGTGATGCCGGCGATCAGAAGCTTGGCGCCGGCTTTGGTGAACTCGGCGGCCATGTAATCGAGGTTCTCGCGGGTTTGCTTGAGCGGGAGGCCGCGGAGACCGTCGTTGCCGCCTAACTCGAGGATGACGATGGCGGGCTTGAGTTCGAGAGCGACGGGCGTGCGGACGCGTCCGCCGGTCGTGGTGTCGCCGCTGATGCCCTGGTTGACGATGCGGTACTTGTAGCCGCGGGCATCGATGAGCTTCTGCAGGAAGTCGGGGTAGGATTGGCCGGGGTCGGCTCCGAAGCCCGCCGAGAGGCTATCGCCGAAGGCGAGGATGATGGGCCGAGGGTCGGGCGGCGGAGGCGGCGGAGTGGGCGCCTGGGTCTTGACGGTGGACACGGCCGGCTCCGGCTGACTCGAGCAACCGGCCAGGAGGAGGAGGGTGGCGGCAACGCAGAAGACGCGAGCGATCATCTTTCCTGAGCCACGCGAACCAGCATCTTGCCCGTATTGTCACCGCGCAGCACGCCGAGGAAAGCGGCGGGCGCATTTTCGAGTCCGTCGACGAAGGTTTCGCGGTATTTCAATTTGCCCTCGCGGAGCCAGCCGCCGATTTCAAGCAATGCTTCGCGGGCCTGATCGAGGTACTGCATCAGGAGGAAGCCGCGGACGGTGGCCGTCTTGACGAGGATTTGGGAGAGGTTGCGGGGGCCGAGCTCAACGCCGGTGTTGTTGTACTGCGAGATCTGGCCGCAAATGGCAATGCGGGCGTTCGGGTTCAGGAGCCCGAAGACCGCGTCGGTGATGGTGCCGCCGACGTTGTCGAAGTAGCAATCGATGCCTTTGGAGCAGAGAGCCTTCAGTTGGCCGTAGGTGTCGGGCGAGGACTTGTAGTTGAAGGCCGAGTCGAAGCCGAGCTCCTCGGTGAGCCACTTCACTTTGGCGTCGGAACCGGCGATGCCGACCACCTGGCAGCCTTTGAGGCGGGCAATCTGACCGACGATGGAGCCGACGGCGCCGGCGGCTCCGGAGACGACGACGGTTTCGCCGCGCTTGGGTTTACAGATGTCGAGGAGGCCGAAGTAGGCGGTGAGACCGGGCATGCCCATGACGCTGAGCGCGGCGGAGACGGGGCCGGCGGCGGGGTCGAGCTTGCGGAGTTGCTTGGCCTGGGCGATGGCGTATTGCTGCCAGCCAAGGAAGCCTTCGACGTAGTCGCCGTAGGAGAGAGACGGGTCGTTCGAACGGAGGACGCGCCCGACGACGCCGCCGACCATGACGTCGCCGATTTGCATGGGCGCGGCATAGCTCTTGGCGTCGCTCATGCGTCCGCGCATGTAGGGGTCGACCGAGAGGTAGACAACTTCGATGAGGGCTTCGCCGTCTTTGAGTTCGGGGAGTTCCGTCCGAACGACGCGGAAATCCGACAGCTTGGGAAAGCCGACCGGACGCGCGGCCAACAGGACCTGCGTGTTTGTCATTCGATGCTTAGTCGGTAGAAGAAGTCTTGACGCCGTCGGCCGATTCGGCGGGCGCTTCGACCTTGGGCTTGGGGGCAGGCTGGCGAACCTGGTAGTTTTCGGTGTCGAAGACCACCGTACGGACTTCGCCGCTCGAGCCGAGGCCCGGCAGCGGCTTGCCATTCTGCTTTACCTCAATGCCGCCGGCATTGCCGGTAAGCAGTTCCGCATTGCTCGCATTCTGAATGGCCTGCGACTGGCCGGGCTCGATCAGGCCCATGTAGATGTTCTTGCCGTCGGCGACGAGCTTGATCCAGGTCTGCTCACGGGCGCTGATGACGATCTGCAGGCGGCCGGAGCCGAGGTTGGTGGCCTGGACGACCGTGGAGCTTTGTTCGTTTCCGGCGGGCTTGACGGGGTTCGCGGCCGGGGTGACCGGCGTGGAGTCGACGCGAGCTTGTTCAACCGCGGGAACCGCCGTCGGGGTGTCGCCGCCACGGCGCGTGGCGAGATAAGAGACGGAGCCGACTAGCAGCAGGGCGGCGAGAGCCATCCAGCGCTTGGAGGTGCGGGCTTCTTCGAAGATGGCCGCCATCGCCGGCGCGGATTCGTCGCGGGCGGGCGTAGGCGGTAAGACGAGGTTCTGCACGACCGCGGGCAAGGGCCGTGCGGAAGGAGCGACCGGCGCCGCCGTTTCAGCGACAGGCTCCACCGGCGTCAATTCGCGGCGGAGGTTGTTGGTGATTTCCTCTGCGGAAATTCCCAGATATTCGGCGTATTGCCGGACGAAGCTGCGATAGAAGAAGTCCTGCGGCAGAGTGCGGGTATCTTCGGTCTCGATCGCTTCCAGATAGCGAGCGCTAATCCGGGTTTCGCGGGCGATGTCGGCGAGCGGGATGCCGAGGCGCTCGCGTTCCTGGCGGAGCTTTTGGCCGAGGGATGCCATAGTTCTATTACCTACTGACTAACGGATATAATAACGCATATGGAGATTCATCCACCCCCACTTGTGGATGTAAAAAGGATCCAAGTGAAGTTTTTTGCCGCATGATCTCCGTCATTGTCGTCAATTGGAACCGCCGGGAGTTGCTTCGTTCCTGCCTAGAGTCTCTCACAAGGCAATCCGAAAAGGATTTTGAGGTGGTGGTGGTGGATAACGGGTCGACGGACGGGTCGCTGGAAATGGTGAGCAATTTTCGGGCGGCATTTCCTATTCAACTGATCTGCAACCGGGAGAACCGGGGGTTCTGCGCGGCGAACAATCAAGGCTTCGCGGCGGCACGTGGTTCGTGGTTGGCACTGTTGAACAATGATGCAGAGGCCCGAACGGAATGGCTGGCGGCGTTGAAGGAAGCGTGCGAGCAACGGTCCGAAATCGGTATGGTGGCGTCGAAGATCTTAGTGCATGAGGATCCGCGGCGGATCGATAAAGTGGGGCACGTGATCTATCCGGATGGGCAGAACCGAGGGCGGGGGAGCGGCGAGGCGGACCGCGGTCAGTACGATCAGACGGCCGATTGCCTGTGGCCGGACGGGTGCGCGGCGATGTATCGCAAAACGATGATCGACGAGATTGGCGGCTTCGACGAAGATTTTTTCGCCTACGCGGACGATGCCGAGCTGGGCTTGCGGGCGCGGATGGCGGGTTGGGACTGCGTGTACGCGCCGCGGGCGACCGTGCTGCATCATCGCGGCACGACGCTCGGCGTCGCTTCGGTGAAGCGGCTGACGCTGATCGAACGCAACCGAGTGCTGCTGGTGGCGAAGCTGTTTCCATGGCGGATGGCACTGCTCATGCCGTTCTACTATCTGCTACGCTTATCAGCGGGCGCGCTGGCCAGCTTCCGGGGAGAGGGTGAAACACGCCGGTACCCGGGGGCGGGCGGCAAGCTCCGCATGGCTTGGGCGCTGATTCTGGGGGACTTGACGGCGATTCCGCTGTTGCCCCGGATGTTGATGAAACGAAAGGAGATTGCGCGATTTCGAAAGCGAAGCGACGCCGAAGTGAGCGCGCTGCTGCACGAGTACCGGATCTCACTAAAAGAGATCAGCTCGCAGGCAGTGTAGCCACCCCGGAAGCGCCTTCGGCGCCCGAGGTGGAGGTGCGTCCGGAGCCGGCGACGGAAGCTGTCGACGAAACGCCGTGTTCTCGAGCGCTCTCTCCCCCGTCTCCGAAAGCCGACGCGCGGTCGGCCGCTGCCGATTGTCCGGCGTGCGGCGAGAGCTGTGTCCGCACGTTGTTCAGCAGTTCGGACCGTCTGTATTCGACGACTGACCAGACCTTTTACGTCGTCGAATGTGTGCGGTGCCGGCTGATTCGCCTCGATCCGCAGCCGACGCCGGAAGAACTGCGCCGTTTCTATCCCGAGAACTACTGGTATGAGGCGGACCCGAGCTCTGTCTCGCAACTGACCGAAGCCTATCGGCGCTTCGTGATCCGCGATCACGTGAACTTCGCCGTGTCGTCGTTGCGCTCGGTGGGTCCGTTGAATGGACGCCAGCCGATGTTGCTCGACGTGGGCTGCGGCGGCGGACTGTTTGCCCAGGGGGTCCGCAAGGCCGGCTATCCGGCGATGGGTTTGGACTTTTCGATCGACGCGGCTCGTGTGGCCTGGCGGGCGAACGGCGTGCCGGCGTTCGTGGGGACGCTGACGCAGGCGCCGGTGGCTCCGGGCAGTTGCGGCGTGGTGACCATGTTCCACGTCCTCGAGCATCTCTACGACCCGGCCGCTTATCTCGAAGCGGCTTATGACTTGCTGCACCCGGGCGGGCGGCTGATCATTCAAGTGCCGAATGCGGCGAGCCTGCAGTTCCTGCTGCTGGGCGAACATTGGAACGGGCTTGACGTGCCGCGCCATCTGTGGGACTTCCGTCCGGACGACCTCGAAGTGCTGCTGGACCGTTGCGGCTTCGAAGGCATTCGCACGAAGCACTTCAACCTGCGGGATAATCCGGCGGGTATGGCGACGTCGCTGGTGCCGGCGCTCGATCCGATGTCGCGCTTCATTCGCGGGGTGAAGGAAAGCCCAAGTCTGCGGCTGGCGAAGAACCTCGCCTACTTCGGTTTGACGCTGGCGTGCCTGCCGTTCACGATGCTGGAGGCGGCGTGCCGCGCCGGCAGCAGCATCATGGTGGAAGCCCGCAAGAAGCCGCGATGATCTACGCGCAGGCGCAGCGGTGGCTTCCGCGCTGGCTGTACCGATATCTCCTGCATTTCGACGCAGTGTTGGAAGAGGCGGTAGCCGACTTTGCGAAGAGTCTGCCGGCGGGGGCGCGCGTGCTCGATGCCGGGGCAGGGGAGGGGCGTCACGGCGCGTTATTCGCGGCGCAACGTTATGTGCCGGTCGACTTGGCGATCGGCGACGTGACGTGGGATTACTCGAAGATTGCCGCGCTGGCGGACTTGTCGGCGCTACCGTTCCGGGCGAATACGTTTGCCGGGGCGCTGAACATTGTGACGCTCGAGCATGTGCGGGAGCCGTCAGAAGTGATTCGGGAGATTGCGCGGGTGCTGGAGCCGGGCGGCCGGGTGTTGCTGGTGGTGCCGCATGAGTGGGAGGTCCATCAGGCGCCGCACGACTATTTCCGGTACACGCGCTACGGCCTGCGTCATTTGCTGGAGCGGGCGGATCTGAAGGTGGAACGGATTACGGCGGTGGGGGGCTACTTCCGGCTGATGTCGCGCCGACTGTTGAATGGCTTACAATTCTTTCCCGGATGGGCGTTTCCGCTTGCGGCTTTGTTGCTGGGGCCGCCAGCGCTGATTTTGCCCTGGTTTGACTCGCTGGATCGCGACAAGAACTTCACGCTGGGCTACGTTTGCGTGGCCCGGAAGCCGTAGCGCCTAGCGCTTCGGGGGGACGTAGCCAGGAGGGAAGGCGGCGCCTTCGCCGAAAAAGTAGTTTTCCATCTGCTGCAGGATGAACTCCTGAGCTTCTTTGGTGCCGAGGTTCAAGCGGTACTCGTTCATGATCATCTTCATCTGTTCGAGCCACAGCTTCCACGCCTCTTTCGAGACGCTGTCGAAGACGCGCTGTCCGAGCGGATGACCTTCAAACGGTACTTCGTCCAAGCCGTACATCTCGCGGCCGAACTTGACGCACATCACGCGCCGACCGGTGCGGTTGGGCTCCTCGCCTAAAAACGCGCCTGTCGATCCTGACCCACAACCCATTGCTCTTGGAGCCTCCTGTAAGTTTCAGGATAGCAGCCTGGGAGCGAGATTAGGCTGCGTTCACGGGTTGAGCGACCGTGATGCGGCGGGAGCGCTGGTTGGCGAGATAGACGGAGATCATCATCGGACGGGCCGCGCCCTTCTCCATGTCGCGCTGGACGGCTTTCTGATAACGCTTCAGAGTTTCCCGCTTGGCCGAATCGCGCAGCTGACAGCCTTCGATGTCGAGGAGGATTTCAATCTCCCACGGCTGGAAGGTGTTCCGCGTCACATTGCCCCGCAGGAGTTCGTTGATCAGCTTGTTGAACTGATTGAGCAGAACTTCACTGTCGATTTCGCTGACGTCGCGGCGAAACCAGTTCGTCATGGGTTTGTCGATCGTGCTGTTTCCCATCACTAGGGAATCGGCGCTCACACTTGAAAACTTGAACGAAAATCGGCAAGTTCTAGACCTTAGGTTTTCAACGGCGAGTGAAATCAGTGAGTTGGCGGCTAAAAAATGTTAATTGGCCCACACAGGTCCTACGTCGAGGCTAGCAATTTGGCGCTCGACGGCGACCCGATCGTCCGCTTCGGGCGCCAAATGGAGGTACTGCTCGAGGTCGCGGCGAGCTTGGGCGAAGGCCCCGCGTTCGAGTTCGTAGTGCCCGCGCTGGCGCCACAGTTCGGGCGCCTGGGGGCGGGCGACGAGCATCCAGTCGATGACGGCGATGGCTTTGGTGTAGGCGCGGCCGCGTCCGTACACGCCGCGCAGGTTGTTGAGCATGCGCATGGCGATCTGCTGGCCGGTGGCGGGAACGAAGTCCTGCTCACGGACGTTGCCGCCGCGGTCGCGAATGAATTGCTCGACCTGGAAACGATTCATGACGAGCCCGGCGTGGTAGACGTCGATGTAGGCGGAGCCGGGTCCGCTGCTCCATTGGGCGACGAAGTGGCCGGGCAGGGGAATGCCGTAGACCTCTTCGCCCAACCGGCGGCCGACTTCGAGAAAAACGACGGCGAGCGAAATGGGAATGCCGGTCTTCCGGCGGAGCACTTCGTTCAGGCAACTGTTGTGCGGGTCATAGTAGCTGGCTTCGTTACCGCGGAGGCCGTACTCGAGAAAGAGATAGTCGGTGGCCGCGCGGAGGAAGGCGCCGGGGTGACCCTCTTCCATCCGGGCGGCAACAGCTTCCGCGAGGGTATCGAGGCAATCCACCCACGGTTCCGGGTCGAGGTTGGGGAACTCGATGCGCGCCAATTCCAGGGCCGCCCAATCGAGTGTGGCGGATTCGTCGCCTCTCAAGAGGCGCTCGAGGCTTCCTTCACGCATGGACCCTTCCACGCTAGCACGCGGCTGTTATCGTAGAGAGAAGCACTATGCCCCAACTCCGCTACCAAACGCCCAGCGGAATCTCGGTGACGCGGCAGACGACGAAAGTTCCCTATAAACGGGGACTGCGCGGCCTGCTTCGCGACCTCGACCAATTCCGCGGTTGCTACTTCTCATCCGGCTATGAATATCCGGGGCGTTATTCGCGTTGGGATTTCGGTACGGTCAAACCGCCTCTCGAACTGATCGCCGCCGGACGGCAGATGGAATTTCGCGCGCTGAACGAGCGCGGCGTGCGCGTGCTGCGCATGCTGCGGCCCGTGCTTGAGTCGCATCCGCATTGGGAAGACTTCCAGGTCGCCGAAAACAAAATCACGGGACGGCTGAAGCCGCTGCCGCAGTTGTTCTCCGAAGAAGAACGCAGCAAGCAGCCGTCGGCGTTCTCGATTCTGCGCGCCATCACGGCGGAGTTCCGCCATGCGAAGGATCCGCATCTGGCGCTGGTGGGCGCCTTCGGCTTCGACCTCCTTTTTCAGTTCGACCCCATCAAGCTGCGGCTACCCCGCAGCGGCGTGAAGGATCTGCACCTGTATCTGTGCGACCAGATCTGGTTCATGGATCGCAAGAAAGAACAGATCATCCGCTACGACTACGACTTCGCCTTGGGCGAGGACACGACGGTGGGCGTGGAACGGACCGGTGAGCCGGTCGCTCCGCCCGTGGCACTGCCGTCGGCGCCGATCGAAAGCGATCACACGCCCGAAGAGTACATGGCCAAAGTGGAGGCCGTGCGCAAGCGGATGAAGGTGGGCGATTACTACGAAGTGGTGCTGCGGCAAACGTTCCGCACGCCGTATTCGGGCCGCCCGTCGGAGCTGTTTGAACGGATTCAGACGCTGAGCCCGAGTCCGTACGAGTTCCTGATTCAACTGGGCGATGAATCGCTGGTGGGAGCTTCGCCGGAGATGTTCGTGCGCGTGGAAGGGACGCGCATTGAGACGTGCCCGATTTCGGGGACGGCGCGGCGCACGGGCGACCCGATGCGCGATGCGGAGGCGATTCGCGAACTGCTGAATTCGCCGAAGGAAGAAAGCGAACTGACCATGTGCACGGACGTGGACCGCAACGATAAGTCGCGCGTCTGTTTGCCGGGGTCCGTGCAGGTGATCGGGCGGCGGCTGATCGAGTCCTACGCGGGGCTGTTCCATACGGTGGATCACGTGGAGGGTACGCTCGAGCCGGGGTTCGACTCGCTCGATGCTTTCCTGACGCACATGTGGGCGGTGACGGTGATCGGGGCGCCGAAGAAGTGGGCGGCGCAATCGGTGGAGGATCTCGAGAAGTCCGCGCGTGGCTGGTACGGCGGCGCAGTGGGGATGATCGCGATGAATGGCGACATCAACACGGGCATCACGATTCGCACGGCGCATCTGAAGGATGGGTGGGCGCGTTATTCGGCGGGTGCGACGCTGCTGTACGATTCGGTCCCCGCGGCCGAAGAGGCCGAGACGCGGCTGAAGGCGACGGGGTTCTTCCGTGCGCTGGGTCCGCCGGAGCCGAAGGCGAGCCAGGCACGGGCGGTGGCGCCCGCGAGCGGGCTGCGTCTGCTGCTGGTGGATAACGACGATTGCTTCATCCACACGCTGGCGAACTATGCGCGCCAGGCCGGGGCGAGCGTGATCACGTATCGCTGGGGATTCCCGCTGCAGTTGCTCGAGGAGATCAAACCGGATCTGTTGCTGGTGTCGCCGGGGCCGGGCCGTCCGGTGGATTTCGGCGTGCCGAATCTGGTGCGCGAAGCCGCGCGGCGCAGTCTGCCGGTGTTTGGCGTGTGCCTCGGCTTGCAGGGCATCGTGGAGGCGTTTGGCGGCGATCTCGATGTGCTGGACTATCCGATGCACGGGAAGCCGTCCTATATTCGGCATCACAACGAAGGCGTGTTCGAAGGTCTGCCGGAGCGTTTCCGCGTGGGCCGGTATCACTCGCTGTATGCGCGGCGGTCATCGCTGCCGCGGCAACTTGAGGTGACGGCGGAGAGCGAAGACGGCATCATCATGGGCCTGCGTCATCGGGATTTGCCGATCGAGGCGGTCCAGTTCCATCCGGAGAGTCTGTTGTCGCTGGAAGGGCAAGTGGGCCTGGATCTGATGCGCAACGCCATGCTGATTCCGACGCGCGCGGGCGCGACGAAGTAACTTGGGGCCTTCGTAGGCTAGGGTCTTCGCTGGAGTGGCAAAGGCGTCAAAGCAAGGCACGATAGACGAATGCGTGCGTTTCGTTTTTTCGCCTTTACGGTAGTGCTGGTCCTGGTGATGAAGGCGATGGGATCGTGACAACTGGAACCGGGAATCAGGAAGTCTCAGTCGACGTGAGCCCGAGGGCCCGTGCTCCGTTGTCGCAGAACATGGCGAGGTGGTGACTTGGACCGCCGCGGGATGTGCGGAAGAAGTCTCGTGATTTGGCTCCGATTTTATTCATCTCAGCTCTCATTGCATGCTGAAAACCGAGTCTAACGGTCGGGCCGCCACGTGCGCCGCCTGCGAACGTCGTCGATGACAAATCGAACGCCCTGATTGTCAGACGGATTCAGCCATAAGATCCGTTCGAAAACGGCAAGCGCTTCGTCGAATCGCCGGAGCCGCCAAAGGCAAAGGCCGTATCCCTGGAGGCATCGCAGAAACGGACGATTGTCGATCAGGCGCCAGGGCAGCAGGCCTGAGAAGTCCCCGGGCAGCGACAATTCGCCGATTCGCAGGCCAACCTCATAGTGCCGGATGGCGTCCTTCGGCCGTTCATCGAAGGAGAGGTTTCCCAAGTGGGCGTGAGCATCGAGGCAGCGTAGGTCAGCCCGACAGAGGTCCATCAAGATGTCGTACGCGCCCGGGAAGTCGCCCGCGTCTTTCTTCTCATTGGAATCGAGGATGGGATCGCTGCAATGATCAGGGTCTTCACCTGGAATCACCTGCTCCATCTCGAACTGGGGCCTTCGGCCACGCTTGATCAGCTTCTTGGCCCACGGCTCTACGGGATTGCCGGGTTCGCCCCAGTATTCTTCTGCCGGATCCCAGTCGCCGAAGGGCTGTAGTCGAAGTGGGATCAATCCAATCGCTTTCGCGTCAAACCGAGTCGCCTGGATCGTGCCGGACATATATGGGTTGCCGCCGTAAGTCCACTTTTTGCCGGGCTTGATCGTCACAATTTCGCCCGGTACGAGTTGCCACAGCCCGTCAGCGCGAAGGGTGATCCTCTCGCCGGTGTCTAGCAATCTGCACCGTGCCGCCCGCTCTGAAAGCGAAAGAACGACCAACTCAGTGTTGCCAGACTGAGGTCGCGCCCTTGCGGACTTCTTGCGCGGTGATTCCGGAGTCACGGCTTCGACGCCCATCCATTGGCGATACGCTGCGAGGTAGCGTTGACTGGCGCCTTCTTCCAGATGGACGTCGGCGGCCGACACGACATGCTTGGAGCCATCTGGCCGGCGGATGGTGGCAGTGAGCCCGCGTCGGGCGTTGCCGTCGTAGTCGAACTTCGTCAGCTGCACCGGTTCGCCAGCGATCGTCGCGGCGCAGGGAACTTGCACATTGTCTTCCAGCGCCTGTCGAAGCGCCCAGAGTTGCTCTTGATCGCCATTGGCGTCCGTGAGAATCTCTTCGAGCAATGCATCGACTACGCTGCTTCGTTTTCTACGCATGCCTGTTGGTCGACTTTACCATTTGCTCTCCACGTCGGGTAATGCCAGGTTTCCCGGCTGGCCCGCAGGTGAACAACCCATCGTGCTCCTCGGCGAGAGTTACCAGTTCGTCGAAGCGATGGGCGGCAGGCGCCAGACTCGCGCACAAAAACGAAAACGCCCTCCGTCGGAGGGCGCCTAACAGCGATTTGATCTTATGGTGCGGATGAGAGGACTTGAACCTCCACTTCCTTGCGAAAACTAGAACCTGAATCTAGCGCGTCTGCCAATTCCGCCACATCCGCACGTGGGTGGGCAAGGACTATTGTCTCTGGAAACAGGGACCTCTGTCAATGTCCCAAACCGCAATCGCTACAATGAACCCATGACCGTTGGTGAGCTGTATCTCGTGGAGATTCGCAAGCGCATTGCGATGGACCGGGCCCAGGCGGAAAGGGCCTTAGCGCAGGTGAAAGACGACGAGTTAGCCTGGCAGCCGAACGCCGAGGCGAACTCGCTGGCGATTCTGCTGCAGCACGTGGGAGGCAACCTAATCTCGCGCTGGACCGACTTTCTCACCACCGACGGCGAGAAGCCGGATCGCGACCGCGACAACGAGTTCGAGCCGCAGAATGCCACGCGCGAACAACTGATGGCCAAGTGGAACCGGGGCTACGAAATTTGGCTCGGCGCGCTCGACGGCCTCACCGAAGCCGACCTCACCAGGACCGTCACCATCCGGGCGCAGCCGCATTCGGTCATCGAAGCCATCGAACGCAGCTTCAGCCATACCGCCCATCACATCGGACAAATCGTCTATCTGGCCAAGTGCATCCGCGCCGCGGAATGGCAACACATTTCCATGCCGCGCCGGGTGAAACAATAGATAAGATGGGTGGCGGGTTGAACGTACTAACGCAAAGCGAAAAAGAGTTGGCGGCGCAGCGCGCCGTCGAGTTGGTGCGCGATGGAATGACGCTGGGGTTGGGGAGCGGGTCGACGGCGAATATTGCGATCCGACTGCTGGGCGAGATGGTGCGCGAGAGGGGTTGGCGCGTGCGGGGCGTGCCGACGTCGTTTCTGACGGCGGCGCTGGCGGCCGAAGTCGGGGTGCCGCTGGTGGAACTGAACGACGTGACGCACGTGGATCTGACGATCGACGGCGCCGACGAAATCGCGCCCGGACTGGCTCTAATCAAGGGTGGGGGCGGGGCACTGCTGCGCGAAAAGATTGTCGCCTCTGCCAGCGAGATGCTCGTCATCATTGCCGACTCCACCAAACTGGTGCCGGTGCTGGGCAGCTTTCCGCTACCCGTAGAAACGATTCCCTTTGCGCGGACCGTCGTGGAGCAGCGTCTGCTGGCCTTGGGACTGAATCCCAAGCTCCGGCAAGCCAAAGCCGGCGGCATCTTCCTCACCGACCAAGGCAACGAAATCTTCGATTGCCATGCGGGCGTGATTCGCGAGCCGGAAGCCCTGGCGCGTGAGCTGTCCGTCATTCCCGGTATCGTGGAGCACGGCTTGTTCCTCGGCATGGCCCAGCGCGCGCTGATCGGCGTGAGCGACGAAGTCCGCGAGTTGCGTGCCTAAGGGAACATTCGCCCCGAGTTTTGCGTAAAGCACGGTGATGATCAAGTTCCTTCTCTGGTGCTTATTGCTCGTGGTCTGCTGGCCGCTGGCGCTGATGGCGCTGGTGCTCTATCCGTTGGTGTGGGTGCTGACGCTCCCGTTCCGGCTGGTGGGGGTCGCCGTGGAAGGCGTATTTGAACTTCTGCGGGCGATTCTGCTATTGCCGGTGCGCGTGCTGGGCGGCCGGACGGCTTAGCTTTCGAGCAGCGCGCTCACCAGGTGCAACAACTCGAGCGGACTGAACGGCTTGGTGAGGCATTGCACCAGGGCCGGGTCCAGCGGCATCTGTCCGGGCGGGCTGAGCAGAATGATCGGAATGTGCCGGGTGGCCTCCTGCGCCCGTAGATGACGGGCCAAGTCAGCCCCGCCCACGCCGCGATCCAGCAGAATCAGGTGGGGCAGTGTATGAATCGCCGCGGCGAGGACGTCGGCCGGTTCGCTCACGGAGTGCACTTGATAGCGAGGATCTTCGAGCGTCACCTGCAGGAGCTCGAGCGCGTAGGGATCGCGGTCCGCAATCAGGATCGGCCGCTGCGCCACTTACCAGCCTCCCTGGTAGGTCGAGTCGTCGAGCAGCGGACCTTGCGTGTCCGAATACTGCTCGTAGATGGCGTCGAACCGGTCACCGCACTGCCGAAAGACGTTCAACAATTCCGGGTCAAAATGCTCTGGCCGCGTCCGGCGATCGCCCTGCAGCAGGATCCGGCTGGCTTCGCTGTGCGGCAGGGCCGGCTTATACGGGCGCGGACTACGCAAGGCGTCATAGACGTCCGCAATGGAGACAATGCGCGCTTCGATCGGAATGTCAGTGCCGCGCAATCGGCGCGGATAGCCGGTGCCGTCGAAGCGTTCGTGATGGCTCCAGGCAATGCGCTCCGCGGTCTGCAGCAGCAGTGACGGCGACCCGGAGAGGAGTTGCGCGCCCAGTTCGCAGTGCCGCTTCATCAGTTCCCATTCCGCCGGGGAGAGCGGCCCCGGCTTGTTCAAAACCGAGTCCGGCACGCCGAGCTTGCCAACGTCGTGCATGGGAGCCGCCTTCAGCAAGCGCTCCGCGACGTCAATGCTCATGCCGTACTCGAGCGCCAATAGGGACGAATAAAGGCCGATGCGCTGAATATGCGCGCCGGTTTCGAGGTCGCGAAAGGCGGAAGCGTGCACCAGGCGCATCAGCGTGTCGACGTACGACGATTCGAGATCGGCCATCATCTGACGCTCCGCCATGAGGGCGCGGTGCTCGCCGTCCACCAGGGCGCGCTCTCGGCTGTAGTTGTTCTTCAGGTCGCGGGCGTAGCAAAGCAGTTGCTGCTGAACCTGTTCGAGCGTGTGCTGTTGGTGCATTTGGGCCTCATGCAGGCGATGGATCTCCCGATGGGCTTCGGCCAGTTCCAGGTGCAACAGGTGTACGACCGAGTCGCCGCCCGCGGGGGCGAGCGCCGGCTGGGCGGATGAGGTCGAGGTGAATTTGGGGTAAGACATAGCCGGCGATACTCTGCTCTCTTAATGGCCCATATCGGTTCGTAAGCGTCGATGTTGAGCCGGAGAAGGATACACTGGCCAAATGCCTTCGATGCGTAAAGCAGCCGTCATGGGAACCGGCATGATGGGACCCGGAATTGCCGCCACTTTGGCTCAAGGTGGCCTGGAAGTGACGCTCCTCAGCCGCCACGCGGACTCCGCCGAAGCCGGGCTGGCCAAGGCCCGGCAAGCCGCCGGACCCGCGCACGCCGACCGGATCGACTGCTCCACCGACGTGGACGGCGTTGTGGCGGGCATCGACCTGCTGATTGAGTCCGCGCCCGAGGACATGGACTTCAAGAAGAAGCTGTTTGCCCATCTGGATGCGGTGGCGCCCGTCCATGCGGCGCTGTGCACAAATACGTCCGGGCTCAGCGTCACCGAGATTCAGTCGCTCTGCCAGCACCCCGAGCGCGTGCTGACCACGCACTTTTGGAATCCGCCGGCGCTGATGCCGCTGGTGGAAGTGGTGTGCGGCGAGCGCACCAGCGTGGAGGTGGCGACCGCCGTGCGCGACCTACTGGTGCACTGCGGCAAGACGGCCGTGATGGTGAAGAAGGACCGCCCGGGGCAACTCGGCAATCGTCTGCAGATGGCCGTCATGCGCGAAGCGCTCCACATCGTGCAGGAAGGCATCGCCGACCCGGAGCAAGTGGACCTCGCCATCAAGACCGGATTCGGCCTGCGCCTGCCTGTGTATGCGAGTTTCGAGCACATGGACTTCGTCGGGCTGGACCTGATTCAGGCCGTCCTCTCGAACGCGCTCACCGACCTCAACAGCAGCCGCGAGACGCCGCAAATTCTGCTCGATAAGATTGCCGCGGGCGAACTGGGCGTCAAAGCCGGCAAGGGCTTCTACGACTGGAGCCAGCGCGACGCCGGGCGTGTGAAGGCCAATCGCGACCGCTTTCTGGCCGAGTTCGGCGGCTCAGAGATTGCGCGCGAAGCCGTGAAGGCCTAAGCCAGCCCATCTGATGCAGGATCGTCGCGTGGACGTCGTGCATGTGATAGATGTTCTCGACGGCTTTGTGACCAATGTCGTCCGTCTGGCCGATGATGCTGCCGCCCTGGGTGCCGCCGCCGGCGAACCACATGCTTTGGGCGCGCGTGTTGTGGTCGCGGCCGGGCGTCTCCTGGTCGGCGGGGGTGTCGGGCGTGCGGCCGAACTCGCCCATGTAGACGACCAGCGTGCGCGGCAACAGGCCGCGTTGCTTCAGGTCTTTCAACAGCGCGGCGATCGGCTGATCCGTCTCGCGCGCGTTCTTTTCGTGATTCTTGCGGATGTCGCCGTGCGCGTCCCAGCTTTGCGAAGGCGTAAAGACTTCCACGAAGCGGACGCCGGCTTCCACCAGCTTGCGCGCCATCAGACAGCGCCGCCCGAAGGACGCCGTCACCGGATTGTTCAGGCCATACATCTCTTTGATGGACTCAGGCTCCTGATCGATCGAGAGCACGCGCGGCACTTCGAGCTGCATCCGGTAGGCGAGTTCGTAGGAGTCCAGGCGGGCTTGCAGGTCGGGATTGTCCGGACGCAGCTTGCCGTATTCGGCATTCAAACCGCGCAGAGCTTCGCGCTCGGCATTCATCAAGTCAGGGGCAAGGCCGGCAGGCGAGGCGAGATCGCGGATCGGCTCGCTGGCCGCACGGAGCACGGTGCCTTGATACTCGGCCGGCAGATAGCCGCTGCCCCATTGCTGCGCGCCGCTGAAGGGGATGGAGCGGAAGTCCGGCATGGCGACGAAGGAGGGCAGGTTGCGATTAGCCGAGCCTAATCCGTAGGTCACCCAGGCGCCGACCGAAGGATTGCCCGGGATGATAAAGCCCGTGTTCATCTGGAAGACGGCGGCGGGGTGGTTGCCATTGTCGGACTGTACGCTGCGGACGATGGCGAGGTCGTCCGCGTGCTGCGCCGTGTGGGGAAGCAGTTCGGACACTTCGCGGCCGCACTTGCCGTAGCGCGAGAACTTGAACGGGCTGGCGACGAACTTGCGCGGCTTAGCGAAAAGATTCGGCTGGTCTGTCTTCTTCTCTTTGCTCCAATCCATAATCTGCCCGTTTAACTCGGCGAGTTTGGGCTTGGGGTCGAAGGTGTCCACCTGGCTCACGCCGCCGAGCATGGCGAGGAAGATGCAGGCATCGGCTTTGGGCGCGTGATGCGGCTTTTGGCCGGTTTCGGCGGCGAGGAGGTCGCTCACCGCCGCGGTGCTGAGTCCGAACGCGCCTTGGGCAAGAAAGTTACGCCGATTCATGGTGAGCTACTCCACGTACAGAAATTCGTTCAGGTTCATGAGTACGGCGCCGAGTGAGGCGAGGCCGCCGGGTTGCTGCCGCAGACGTTCGGCCTGCGCGCGTTCAGAGTCCGTGGGGGCGCGTCCGAGGGCGAGCCAAAAGGCTTCGCTCACCGGATCGGACGCGGTTTCCAGCCGCGCGGCTAAGGCGGCAGAGGCCTGCCGCGTGATGGCGCCGTTCAGCAGCGTGAGTGCCTGCGGCGCGACAATCGTGCTGAGCCGGCGCGAGCAGGAGGTACTGAGGTTAGGCGCGTCGAACGTCTCCGCCATCGGGAACAGCACGCTGCGCCGTTGAATCAGGTAGACGCTGCGGCGGCGCTGCTCCTGTTCGGAGCTGGGAAACCACTTGAAGAACTCGAAGCCTTGCGCCACATCGTCGGGCACGTTGAACAGGACGGGCGGCCCGCCGGCCGTGGGGTTCAACTGACCGCTTACCGCCAGGATCGAGTCGCGCAGGGCCTCGGCGTCAAGTCGTTGCCAGTTCATCCGCCAGAGCAAGCGATTGCCCGGGTCGGCCGCCTGGAGTTTCTCCTGCTCTGGATGACGGCTGGCCTGCCGATAGGTGGCCGAGGTGAGCATCAGGCGGTGCATCGCCTTCACGCTCCATTGCTTGTCGGCGAACTGCACGGCGAGCCAATCGAGCAACTCGGGATGCGTGGGCGGCTCACCGTTCTTGCCGAAGTCGCTCGGCGTGCGGACCAGGCCTTCGCCGAAATGGCGCTGCCACAGCCGATTCACCATCACCCGCGCGGTGAACGGATTCGCCGGCGAGGCGATCCATTCGGCCAACGCCAGGCGGCGGCCATTGCTCCCGCCGGCGAACGGAATCTCGGCCGGCTTGCTGTCGCCGCTGGCGCAGGAGAGAAAGCCGGCTTCCACTTTCTCGCCCTTGGCGGCCAGATCGCCGCCAGCGAGCACATAGGTGTCCGGCACTTCCGGCGCCGCCGGCGGGGCCACGTCCCGCACGGCGTAAGCCGTCGCCTGATACCGCCGCGCCAATTCCTGCTCGCGCTGCATCGAGTCTCGCGTGTCGAAGTACGCCCGCAACGGCTCGCGCCATTCGGGCTCCTTCACCAACGGCAAGTCCTGCTCGAGGAAGAAGAGATTGCGCGTATTCAACTTGCCGAGAAAGGACTTGAGCTTGGCATCGTCGTCCTTCACGCCGAACAATTTCATATAGCGCTGTTTTAGAGCTTCCTTCTGCTCGTCGAGCCTGGCTTGTGCCGCTTCCGCCTGATCCTCATGGAGGCGCAGCAGGCGCTTCTTCTCCTTCGGGTTCTCGGAATCGTCAAAGGCCACGGGCAGGTCGGCGATCGCGGTGCCGGCAAAGAAGGCTTGCAGCCGATAGTAGTCTTTTTGCGGAATCGGATCGTATTTGTGGTCGTGGCACTGGGCGCAGCCGGTGGTCATGCCGAGGAAGACACTGCCGACGGTGCCGGTGATGTCGTTGAGGAAGTCCTGGCGCAGTTGCTTCTTGGAATTGGCGTCGGCTTCCCAAGGTGCGAAACGCAGAAAGCCGAGGGCCACCAGACGGTCCGAGGGCGGGGAAGGCTTCTTACCGCGATACTCGTCGCCGGCGATCTGCTCTTGGACGAACAGGTCGTAAGGCTTGTCCTGATTGAAGGCGCGGATGACGTAGTCGCGATAGCGCCAGGCGGTGGGCCGCTCGCCATCGATGGCGAAGCCGTCGGATTCGGCATAGCGCACCAGGTCCAGCCAATGGCGTCCCCAGCGCTCGCCGTAGCGCGGGTCGGCGAGCAGCCGGTCGACGACTTTCTCATAGGCTTGCGGATCCGCGTCGCTGAGGAACGCGCGCATCTGCTCGGGCGTCGGCGGCACGCCGATCAGGTCGAAGTACAGGCGGCGCAACAGCACGCGGCGCGAGGCCTCGTCCGCGGGGGCAATTTGTTGCTTCTCCAGCCGCGCCAGGACGAAATTGTCGATCGGATTGCGCACCCAGGCCGTCTGCTTCACTGTCGGGACGGCGACATTGGCCGGAGCCTTGAGCAGCCAATCCCAATGAGCGTCGCGCCGGCTAACGGTGGGGACAGCGGGCAGGGTATCAATGGCGGCGCGGAGGTCGGCGACGTATTGGGTCGACACTTGGCCGCCCAACGGCATGCGCGGAGTCTTCTCGCCGGTGAGGTGCTGGACGAGCAGACTGCGCGCCGCGGCGCCGGGTTCCAGGGCTGGTCCATGTTTGCCGCCGCGCCGCAGGGCTTCTACCGAATCGACAGACAAGCCGCCTTGCGCTTGCGCGCCCGAGTGGCAACTGCCGCACTCTTGCTTGAGCAGCGTCAGCAAACGGTCATTGGCATTCGCCAGGCAGCAAAAGCTCAGGAATAGCCAGTTGCGCATGTAGCGCGTATTTTATCAGCCGCGCTTAGGACTCGTAGTCGTACCAACTGGAATGCGGCGACCACTGCTGGCATTCCAGGCACTGCGTCGACGTCCACTCGTGGATGCAAGCCGGACACACGCCGCCCGTGTCGAACGTATGCCAAGCGTGCCCGCATTCGCAGGTCCACGTGTCGCTCGCCTGCGGACGCCAATCGCACTTCGGGCAGCGGATCTTCGGGCCGGTGACGCCACCCGTCGTCGCTTCGATCTGTTCTTCCGTGAGGACCAGCTTCTTCTCACCCATGCCTAATAGATGCCGTTAACAAGCGTTCGGTTTCGTCCTCTGTTTGCCCATACCGGCTACGCCGTCTGAATCAGCGGATTGCGGGGCGCGTCGTACCGGATGGCCAAGTGCGGCGTGGCCACTTCTTCCTGATGCTTGCCCTTGGACTCGAACGCGGCGGCCAGAATGCCTGTCGTCAGCAACGTGCGTTCCACCGGATGCGTGGGCCTGCCGGTGACGAAGAATTCCTCGATGCAGCTCACCAGGCCATCGAAATGGGGCAGGGGACGGCCCTTCGAGGACAGACCGAAGTAGCAGGACTCGGTTTGGCCACCCGCCACGCCGGCAAACGCCCAATCCGCCACAATGCCGTTCAGGAGGTAAGCCGCGCCTTGTAGGCCGTCCGCGTAGTTGACGAGGAAGACCGCGGGCTCCGTCGCCGCGCTCAGCGGCTTGTTCGTCTTTGACGGACAGCGCGCGATCGCCGCTTCGAGCAGCGGCTTGGTCCAGGCGCCCGCAGCCTGATGCCAACTCCAAACTGCCGGCCCGGTGAGCATCTGGACGCTCTTCACTCCGGTTTCGCCGCGCCTTTCCGCCATGCACTGCAGGACTTCAAGCGTGTGGAAACCGTAGGCGTCCTGCGGACCGTAGCCCAGCGCCAAGGCCGATTGCAGCTTTACCCCGAGCGGATATTGCAAACGCGGCTCGCGGATCGTCACCGGGATGGAGGAGCCGGCCATGAAGGGTACCTTCAGTTTCTGAGCGCGGTCGTACATCGCCTTCGCCTTGTCCCAGGAGTACGAAAGATGCTTGTCGCTGAAGAGCGGCACGGCGCGGCCGCTGGCCTCCACCACGTCCAGAATCTCGTTGAAGAGCTCGAAGCGCGGATACAGATGCTGGCCGAGGGTGTTGAACGGATAGTCGCCATGCTCGCCCACCAGCACGATGGCGTCGACGGCAAGCTTCGTGCCGCCCTCGCACAGCGCCTCGCGAATCGTGGGATAGATCTTGAAGCCGTGCCGCGCGGCCAGAT
Organism: Bryobacteraceae bacterium; assembly: GCA_044226365.1. GTDB lineage: Bacteria > Acidobacteriota > Terriglobia > Bryobacterales > Bryobacteraceae > JALHNI01. The sequence goes on along the minus strand of JBGAHE010000062.1, from coordinate 20,741 downwards.
CGCGCGACATGTCGTTAGCGGGCGTCTGCGCCGTGTAGAGCGAAACGACGCGCGTGCGTGGGGCGCTCCACACGCCGTTCGCTGAGTTGCCGCCCAACAGCCGCCCGACGATCACGTCGGCATGCGACCAGTGGCGATACTCGGTGACGATCGCGGCCACCCGCGGAGGCTTCGAAGCACCCATCGCCGGGAGGGCGGCCAGGGCGGAGAACTGTCGGCGCGAGACCATATAACCGGAGTGTAGCCAACCGGTTGACCCACCCTTTGGCAATGTGTAACTATGCAGACTAGTGAATGATTATTCACTGCGTTGAATCATGAACACTGTAACCTGGCCGCGCATTGCCTCCAAGAATTTGCGCAGCGACCTCGACCTGACCAATCAGGAAGCGGCGCAGCTCCTGGACCTCACCGAACAGGTGAAGACCCGCCCCGACGACTACCGCCACGCGCTGGCGTCACTCTACCTCGGCCTGCTCTTCGAAAAGCCCTCGCTGCGGACGCGCTTCACCTTCGAACTCGCCATCAAGCAGTTGGGCGGCGACGTGGTGGTGCAGGTGGGCCGCATCGGCGAGCGCGAACCCGTGAAGGACGTGGCGCGCAACGTCGAGCGGTGGTGCGACGGCATTGTCGCCCGCACCTTTTATCAGGAAACGGTGGAAGAACTCGCGCGGTATTCGCGCGTGCCCGTCATCAACGCGCTCAGTGATCGTTATCACCCCTGCCAGGCGCTGGCCGATGTCTTCACCCTGCGGCAGCACTTTGGCGACGTCAAAGGACTCAAGCTCGCCTTTGTCGGTGACGGCTTCAACGTCGCGCACTCGCTGATGATCACCTGCGCGCGGCTGGGGATCGACATCGCCGTCGCCACGCCCAAAGGCTATGAGCCCAAGCAGGAGATTGTCCGCGCCGCCGAAAGCCTGGCCAGCGGCTCCAAGGTCATCGTCACCGACGATCCTTCGGCCGCCGTGAAGGACGCCCACGGCGTTTACACGGACGTCTGGTTCAGCATGGGCGAAGAGACGAATTACGAACAGCGCATGCGCGACTTCATGCCCTACCGGGTGAACGAAGAGCTCTTCTCGCAGGCGCGCTCGAACGCGATTTTCCTGCACTGCCTGCCCGCCAAACGCAATGAAGAAACCACGGACGGCGTGATGGAGCATGAACGCTCGGCCGTGTTCGATCAGGCGGAGAATCGCCTGCACGCGCAGAAAGCGCTGTTGCTGATGCTGATGGGGCAGCGCGAAGCATGAAGCTCTGGGGCGGTCGTTTTGAGGCCGGCAGTTCGGAAGTCTTCGAACGCTTTTCCGGCTCGCTGCATTTCGATAAGAAGCTGGTCGACGTGGACATCCGCGGGTCGCAGGCCTTCGCCCGCGCGCTCGAACGGGTGGGCATTCTCACGGCGGACGAACGCGCGAGACTGGTGGCGGCATTCGAAGAATTGCGGGCGGAGGCGGCGACGCCAGCCTTCTACGAAGGCGCCACGGACGAGGACGTCCACACGCTGGTGATCCGCCAGTTAAAGGGCAAAGTGGCCGGGCTGGCCGACAAGATTCACACCGGCCGCAGTCGCAACGAGCAGGTTTCGCTCGACGTGCGCTTGTGGCTGCGCGAGGCGATCGACGAGACGCAGAGCCAGCTCATCGGCTTGATGGAAGCGTTGTTGACGCTCGCCAACAAATACCCGGATGCCGTCATCCCCGGTTATACGCATCTGCGCCGCGCGCAGGCCGTGCTGTGGCCGCATTATCTGCTCGCCTACTTCGAGATGTTCATGCGCGACTACGAGCGCCTGTCGCAAGCCCGCGCACGCGTGAACGTGATGCCGCTCGGCTCGGGCGCGCTGGCCGGCAGCGGCTTTCCGCACGACCGTGAGGCGATTGCCAAGGACTTGGGCTTCGGCGCGGTCACCCGCAATTCGATGGACGTCTCCGCCGACCGCGACTTCGCCCTCGACTATCTGCACGCCGCCAACGTCATCCTCCTGCACCTCAGCCGTTTGAGTGAGGACTGGATCCTTTATTCGAGCGAAGAATTCGGCTGGATGGAACTGGGCGACGGGGTCACCAGCGGCTCGTCGCTGATGCCGCAGAAGAAAAACCCGGACTCGCTCGAACTGATCCGCGGCAAAAGCGGCCGCGTTTTCGGCGATTACAGCGCGCTCGCGATGACCGTAAAGGGTCTGCCGCTCACCTACAACCGTGACCTGCAGGAAGACAAAGAGCCGCTTTTCGACGCCGTCTATCAGACCGTCGGCTCAATCGAGATGGCGGCCGTGGTGGCGTCTACTGTCGTGCTGAAGCCAGCTGTGCCGGAGCAAGCTGCCGAAGATAGCTGGGTGGTGGCGACCGACCTCGCCGAAGCGCTCTCCCGCGCCGGCCTGCCCTTTCATCAGTCGCATCAACTCGTCGGTAAGCTGGTGCTCGAAAGCACGCGCGACGGCAAAAAGCCTTCGGATTGGACGGTGGAATCGCTGGCCGCTTTTGATGCCCGCCTCACCCCCGAGTTTGCGGCCCTGCTCAAGCCGCGCGAAGGCATGAAGACGCGCGAGATTCGTGGGGGCACGGGTCCGCAAGCCGTTTCCGGCGCGTTGCGGGAAGCCGCCGAACGCCTGGCTGCGTTGAGGTCGTGATGACGAAGGTCTACCGCCAGGGTCAAATCTTGAAGGCGATCTCGCGTCAGCGAATCGCCACGCAGGACGAACTGGCGCGTAGCCTGCGTGCCCAAGGCATCGAAGCGACGCAGGTCACCTTGTCGCGCGACATTCGCGACCTGGGGCTCGTGAAGACCGCGCAAGGCTATCAGCAGTTGAACGGACAGCCGGCGCGGTCGAAGAGCGGCTTGGGCGAATTGCTGCTCGATGCCCGGGTCGCCCAAAACTTGGTGGTCCTGAAGACGCCTGCCGCGCATGCCGCCTCGGTGGCCCGCGCGATCGACGAAGAGGGCTGGCCGGACGTGGTGGGCACCGTCGCGGGCGACGACACCGTGCTGGTGGTGACCGCTGACCGTAAGCACGCCGAACGCATCCGCAAAAAAGTCCTGGCGTTTGTGAGCTAGCATCAAGCATGTTCGATTGGCTGCTGGGCGCTCCGCTCTCCGTCGGTTCTGTCGCGCCCGACTTCCGTCTGCGGACGGACGACGGCCGCTCAGTCACGCTCTCCGAATTCCACGGACGGCAAAACGTCGTCCTGGTCTTCTACCCCAAAGACGACACGTCGCTGTGCACCAGGCAGCTTTGTGAGTTTCGCGACTCCTGGGCCGCGGCCGCGGCGGCAGATACCGTTGTGTTCGGCGTGAACCCGGGGTCTGAGGCCAGCCACCAGACGTTCCGTCAGAAGTTCCAACTGCCGTATCCGCTGCTGGTGGATGAAGGGCAGAAGGTGGCCCGGCTGTACGGATCACACGGACTCATCGTGCGACGGACGGTTTATCTGGTCGGCAAATCCGGCCTGATCCGCTTTGCCGGACGTGGCGTGCCGAAGCCGGCCGAAGTCCTGGCGGCGGCCGAGGTGTCGCAAATCGAAGCAGTTTAAAGCAAAGCTAGCGCTCCACCGAATAGACGGTGAGGTGCTCTTTCTCTACTGCATCACCGCCGGCGCCCAATTGCCGCTGCTGCCTGCGCACAGTGTCTTTCCGGTCTTTCCCCCCTACGCGATTTGCGCGGCGGGGCTGGCGGCGATCGTGAGCCAGGTGCCGAACGAAGAGTACGACCCCGCCTTCACCCCCTACCGCCTCATGGACCGTCTGTGGGTGGACCAGCGCTCGCCCGGCTACGAAGCCGTCCTCGAGACCGTCCTGCGCCAAACCACGCTCGTTCCGGCCGCCTTCTGCTCCGTGCTCGACAGCGAAGAGGACGTCATCGCCTATCTCGAAAGCCACGTCGACGTGCTCGAAGCGCAGCTGCATCTGTTTCGCGAGCGGCAGGAGTTCTGGATCGACCTCGAACGCGCCGGGCGCCGCGCCCGAATCGACATCGCCGGCGAAGTGCGCGAGCGGCTCTGCCGCCATGCCGAAGCCGTCATGGACCGTCGCGTCGCCATCTGGAACCGGCGTCAGCGCGTCGCCTCCTGGTCCTTCCTCGTCCAACGGACCCAGCGCGGCAAGTTCCTCGAAGAGGCCGCGCGGCTCCACCGCGAGTGCCGCGAGCATCGCGTCACCCTCGATTGCTCCGGCCCGTGGCCCGGTGGCGGCTATGCTCTGGCGCCGCCCTGCGGCCCTCTGCTGATTGGCCGTCCGGCTTGAGACAATAGCCTTGATGAAGATCATTTCCTCCGTGGAGCGGTTGAAGAATGGCTTGTTCCGCGTCACCGAAGATGTCGCTGTCGATAAGGACGGCTTCGAGATTCGCCGGAACGTGGTGCGTCACAATGGCTCGGCCGTTGTGATGCCCGTCGATGCGGCCGGGCAGATCCTGCTCGTGCAGCAGTATCGTTTGCCGGCGCAGCGCCGCTTATGGGAGTTGCCGGCGGGGAAAATCGATGACGGCGAAACGGCTTTGGGCGCCGCCAAGCGGGAGTTGAAGGAAGAGACGGGTCTGAGGGCGAAGAGCTGGGTGAAGCTGGCGACTTACTGGCCCAGCCCCGGCTTTCTCGAAGAGAAGATGAACCTGTACCTGGCCACCGACCTTCAGCAGGGCGAGAGCCAGTGGATGGATGACGAACGCATCGTCACGCGCTGGTTTCCCTGGATGGAAATCGACGAACTGATCTCCAGCGGGCGCATGAACGACGGCAAAACTCTGATCGGCTTTTTGGCCTGGAAGCGGTATCACGCCACCGAAGCCACCCCCCGCAAACAGAAAAAGGCGCCCCGCTAAGGGCGCCTTCGGGTTTATTCCGCGTCTTTCTGACGGTTCTTTTTGCGGTTACGCTTGCGAGCAAGAGCCTGCTTCACCCGCTTCTTTTCGCCGGGCTTCAGGTAATAGGAGTGCTTCTTGATCTCCTTGATGATGTCTTCTTGCTGGACTTTGCGCTTAAAGCGGCGCAGTGCGCTTTCTAAAGTTTCGCCATCTTGCAGATTTACTTCTGCCAAAAAACTCACCACCCTCGGTCGTAGTTACTCCCCCATTGTAGCAGGTGCGGTGTCTGCTAGACTCGGCCCATGCTGTGCTGGGTTCTCCTCGCCTCTCTCGTCGCCGCCGACGGACCGGTACGGCTGTATCCCATCGACGATCGCCAGCGCTCGGACGACTTCCGCCGTTTCACCGTCCGCCTCGAGAAAGCGGTCACCAAGCGCGATGTCAAAGCGTTGAAGAAGTTGGTGGACGAGAAAGTCGTGATCGGACCGAAAGACAAGGACGAAGGCTGGAGCCTCTTCGTGGAGCGCTGGCGGCCGGACCAGCCGGACGCTCCCATGTGGACCATCCTCACCGACATGCTCGACATCGGCTTCGAGCAGATGCACCCGAAGATCTTCGTCTCGCCTTACTACGCCTGGAAGTTCCCCCGCGAGTTGGACCCGCGGCGGCATCTGGTGGTGGTGCGCGACGTCGTGCCCGTCCACACCGCTGCTTCGCGCGACTCGGCCGTCGTGGCCACCGTCGCTTTCGAGGTGGTGCAGCGCGTAGGCGCCGCGCCGCAAGGCAGCTTCGACTGGGTGCGCATTCGCACCTTCGCCGGTCAGGAAGGCTTCGTCCCCGCGCAGTCCGTCCGCTCGCCAATCACCCCGCGCGCTCAGTTCGCCCTCCGTGACGGGGCCTGGAAACTCGTTGTCCTCGACTGATGGGACAATGGCCCCATGAGTGAGGCCAAACGCATTGCCGACCAGTTGCGGCGCGCCGTTCGCGGACCCGCCTGGCATGGCGATAGTGTCGAGGAGATTCTGGCCGGCGTCACCGCCTCGCAAGCCTCCCGGCACCCGATCGCCAACGCCCACTCGATTCACGAATTGGTCTTGCACATGGCTGCCTGGGCCGAGATTGCGCTCGAGCGCATCGTCAAGGGCGAGATCCGGCCGATTACGGACGAGGAGAACTTTCCCGCGCCCGCCGAATGGAACGCCGACCAGGAGCGCTTCTTCGTCGCCAGCGATCGCCTGGCCGCCCATATCGACAGCATGTCGGATACTGAGCTCGACTTCGTGCTTCCGCCGCGACAACAGGTGGTCTATCACCTGCTGCACGGCATCGTGCAACATCACCTCTATCATGCCGGGCAGCTCGTGCTGCTGAAGAAGCTGGTGTAAGGTGTCCGCCGCACCGACGTCGACACAAGTGGATTTTATCGGCTCGATTCACGGCATCCGGTCCTACGAAGGATTGCGCGGCCGGGCGACAACCGTCGATTTTGGCGGCCACCCCCTCACCGTTGCCTCGCTCTCGGATATCGTGAAAAGTAAGCGGGCGGCGAACCGTCCGCAGGAGGTGGCCGTATTGGCCCTCCTGGAGAAGGCGCTTGAAGAAGAAGACGAAAAAGGTTAGCCGCGCCGCCGAACTGAGGGCCGTGCAAGCTGAGAACGAACTCGCCATCCGCGACATGATTCGTCGCTGAAAGGCCCTGCCGATGAACCAGCGCGTCCATTTCCTGCGCCGGCGGCTGCCGAACGGTGGAACGGCGCTCTAGTCTTCGCCTTCGTCGTGGTGATCGCCGTCCTGCCACTGACGTTCGAGCATCCGCGAATACTCGCCCGACGCGTACAGGTCGAAATCGAACTGCGAAGGACGGACATCGCCAAAGCTCCACATGAGCTGGCGGCAGGCGAACAACTGATCGGCGTAACGGTAGTAATGTCGAATGAACTCGTCGGTGAGCTCATGCCGTTCCGGAACTTCGACGAAGACCGCGTTCAGCCCCAAAGCGCGCGAGAAGATCGACTTGTAGTCGGCCACGCCCCACTTCTTCAGCTTTTCGCGGACCGGCTTGGGCGGCTCCTCCACGATCAGCGCCGCAAAGCTCTGATAGCAAAACCCCGCCCGCCGCAGGACTTCCTCGCGGCTCACGATCTCCTGGCATTGCTCAATCCAACGCAGCAGGTCTTTGCCGACGTAAAACAGCATCCGGATCTCACAATAGCGGCCGTCGAGCAGGCGCTTGTCGAGATCTTCCCGGCTCAATTCACCCTGGGGAAGCAACCCCTGAAGCATGAGGCTGGCACGAGAGCTTTCCACCAGTTTGTCCGGACCGGACGTCTCGGCGAACGGGTGAAGAATGAGTGGCGGTAACCGCCAGGTTGCTGTGTCGGACTTGGGTGTCATTACGGCCATGCCAGGACTCTGAGAGGGTTATCGTCGTGGCCGCGGGCAAACATTAACCGCGATTGTCACTTTCTTTGTTCCAGTGTGACAGTGGTCTCCTGAGTCTGACCCTTTCTTATATATTTGACGAGCACCACATCCCCCGGCTTCCTCTGTCGTAGCAGATAAGTATAGTCGTAGAGATTGTCGACTTTCTTCCCGTCGAACTCCACCATAATATCACCGGCCTGCAGGCCACCTTTGGCCGCCGGCGATCCGCCCCGGATATCGGAGAACTTCACCCCTTTCTCCTTGGAAGCCATATCCGGAATCGACCCGAAGTAGGGCCCGTATCCCGAATTGCTGGTCCCGCTGCTGGCCACACCACTCGTCTGTGGCGGCGCCTTCACATACGTCGGGCGCTCTGGACCATCGGTCAACCTGACCAGCGTGTCGGCCACCAGCGCCAACACGCGCTGCGCATTCGGCACATCGATCCGGTCCCAGGTGTCGGACGGCTTGTGATAATCCGCGTGCAAACCGCTGAAGAAAAACAGCGCCGGGATCCCCTTGCCCGTAAACGAACTGTGGTCGCTGCCGCCGATGCCGGAAGGCTCGGTCAGATCCACCTGCAGGTCGGGGTGCTTCTTCGCCAGGTCGCGCAACATCTCGGTCAGATTCGACCCGGTAGCGGCCCCGCCCACGATCAGCCGCCCGTCCTTCGCCCGCCCAATCATGTCCATGTTGATCATCGTGATCGCCTGATCATTCGGCAACAGCGGATGATTCGCATAGTAGCTCGAGCCGATCAGCCCCAACTCCTCGCCCGAATACGTCATGAACAGGACGCCGCGCTTCCGCTTGCCCTGGGAGGTGATCAGCCGCGCCAGCTCGATCACACCCGACGTGCCGGACGCATTGTCGTCGGCGCCGGGATGCACTTTGCCCACTTCCGACGGCGCCAGCGAAAAGACTTCGCCCAGGCCCAGATGGTCATAATGCGCGCCGACAATCACGTATTCGCTCGTCTCGCCTGGCCAGTAGCCGACCACGTTGTAGGCGTCCTTCATCACGCGCTGCACGTCGGCTTGCAGGTCCACGCGCACGGTGTCGGGAAAGGCGAACGAACGGGGCTTCAGGTCGCCATCGATGCCCTCGACGATGTCGCGTAAGGACTTGCCGGCCTCGGTGAACCAGTCGTTCGCCAGCGGCGCCTTCATCTGCACGTACGGAATGCCCACGTCGTCCGGACCATTCATCCGGCTAAACCCGTACAGCTCACCGGCCTCGCCCGGATTCGTCACCACGTTGTTGATCAGAATCAGTCCGCGTGCTCCGTGCAGCTTCGCGTTCACTGCCTTCGCCTCAAACGAACCATGGCTGGTGATCTCGCTGCCGTTCCACTTGCTCTGCGCGTCCTTCTCCTGCGGCTCCCGGCGCAGCACCAGCACGATCTTGTCCTTCACGTCGATGCCCGCATAATCGTCGTAGCCGTACTCCGGCGCCGTGATGCCGTAGCCGGCAAACACCACCGGACCCGCCACGCGCCCGCTCCCCGAAAAGTAGAACGCCGAAAAGTCTTCGCCATGCTTCAGCGTCCGGCGCTTGCCCTTCAGCGTGAAGGCGAGCTCGTTGCGTCCGCCCAGCTTCGACGACGTGTTGATCTTGTAAGGCTGCAGATAGCTTTTCGTGCCCGGCGCCGGCACCAGGCCGAACTTCTCGAAACGTCCCGCGATGTAGCGCGCCGCCTTCTCGATCTCCGGCGTCCCGGTCGCCCGCCCTTTTAATTCGGGTGAGGCCAGGTACTTGATGTTTTCCAGATAATGCTCGGCGCTGACCAGATTGGTGGCGCCGAAGGCCGGCAGGGCCAACAGGGTAACCAGGATGATTCGCATGCTTATTTCTTTTTCGGGGTGAAGGGCGACGGCAGTTCCACGCTGCAGCAGGCGGCATCGGGAGCCGAGTGCAGACGCGCATAGTCGAGCTCAAGGTCGATCAGCATCTTCAGGCTCGTCCATTCGAGCACTCCGCTCACGCGCCGGCCGTTGATGAACAGCATCGGCGTCGAGTTCACGCCCACTTCGCGCCCGTCGAGCACGTTGCGCGAGATCTCCTTGTCGGGCGCCTTGCTGTCCAGGCAGGTGGAAAACTTCGCCGCATCCAGACCCTTGCCGGTCGCCCAGCCGACCGACTTCTCGCGCACATTCTCCGGCTTGAACTCGGCCTGTTTGTCGAAGACGTAGTCGTGATAGTCCCAGAACGCCTCGGGCTTCTGCTGCATCGCGCAGCGCGCTGCGAGCGAGGCCGTGCGCGCCCACGGATGAATCTGCTCCAGCGGATAGTCCTTGAAATACAGCCGCACTTCCTTGGGATACGCCTTCAGCAACTCCTGCCGCAGGATGCGCGATTGCTCCCGGCAGTATTGGCACTGGAAGTCGCTGAAGAGCACCAGGGTCACCGGCGCGCCGGGCGTGCCCAGCATCGGCTGCCCGTCGGTCTTGAGCTTCGCCAGATTGTCGGCAAACGGATTCTTGCCCAGCTCATGGATCTCGGCTTCGAAGAAACGTTTGCCGTCGGGAGCCACTTCAAAAAGGTGCTCCTTGAAACGGCTACCCATCGACGCCAGCACGCGCACCTGCGAGAAGCCGGGCAGGGTACTCGGTTTCGGGTCGCCGACTTCGATCTTCACCTCGGCGGGATAAGGCATCAAATGACGCAGATAGCTTTCCAGGGCCGGCTTATCCAAAGCCACCGGCTTGGGCGTCTGCGCGGCCAGCGGGAGGACGGTGAGCGCGAGTAGAACGAGCAACTTCACTGTCATATTCTCGCAGAGACGCCGTGTGTGATACACCTACACTGAATGTCGCAACAGAAGGTCTTTGATGTCGTCGTCGTCGGTTCCGGCGCCTCCGGCGGCACGCTCGCGGCTCGGCTCGCCCGCCAGGGCGTCGACGTCGCGCTGGTGGAAGGGGGTCCTAAGCTCAACACGCGCACGGACTTCAACACCCACGCCATGCCGTATGAGTACGCCAACCGCCACATCCCCACCATGAAGCCCGGCAAGCCTGGCATGGATACGCAGCGCACGCGCGGCGCCGGCGGCAAGTCGCAAACCTGGAACGCCGTCGCCTGGCGCTTCTCGCAGCGCGATTTCAAAGGTAAGGACTGGGACGACGGCGCCGGCGAAAACTGGCCCATCGACTATGCCGACCTCGCCCCGCACTACGACAGCATCGAGCGCGAAGTGGGCGTTTGCGGCAACCTCGACGGCCTCACCGACCTTCCCGACGGCATCTTCCTGCCGCCGGCTCCGATGAAGTGCAGCGACGTGCTCCTGCAGCGCGGCGCCGCCAGCCTCGGCATCAAAGTCATCCACGTCCGCAAAGCCACGCTCACCAAAGCGCGCACCGGCCGCCCCGCCTGCCACTTCTGCGGCAACTGTATGGCTGGCTGCGACGTGGTGGCCAAGTACAACTCCTACGACGTCCACATCATTCCCGCCATGCGCCAGGGCAAGCTGACGCTGTTTACCGACAGCATCGCCCGCGAGGTGATGATCTCCAACGAAAACAAGGTCACTGGCGTGGCCATCATTGACCGTGTCACCAGGAAGCAGAACGAGATTCGCGGTCGCGCGGTGGTGGTCTCCTGCGCCTGTGTTCAGAGCGTCGGCCTGCTGCAGATGTCGAAGTCGCGCCTTTACCCCAAGGGCCTCGCCAACTCCAGCGGACAACTCGGCGAGCACTTTATTCCACACTTCACCGGCGGCATCGAGTTCCTGCTCGCGAAGCTGAAGGGCAAGCCCGTCACCGCCGACGATGGCTTCCTCGACCACGCCTATCAGCCTTCCTTCATGCACACCCGCACGCGCCCGTACGCTCGTAGCTTTGGCGCCCAGTTCGGCTATCAGAACCGCCGCAGCATCGGCTGGGCACGCCGCTTCAACGGCTTCGGCGCCAGCTTGAAGAATGCGGTGAAAGAGGCCTACCCGGCTTACGTCGTTTGGTCTCCTTACGGTGAAAAGATTCCCGATGGCCGCAGCCGCATTTTCGTCGACGAATCGAAGCTCGATCAATGGGGCCTGCCCGAAGTCCGGCGCGACCTGTTCTGGAGCGACAACGACTGGCGGCTCTTCAACGACATGACCAGTTGGGGCAAGGAGATCGTGCGCGCTTCCGGCGGCGAGATTCTGAACGTCAACAGTCAACCGATGCCCAATCATGAGCTGGGCGGCGCGCGCATGGGCAGCGACCCCAAAACCAGCGTCGTTGACCGGAACTGCCGCACGCATGACGTCGACAACCTCTATGTCGTCGATGGCAGCGTCTTCCCCTCGGCCTCCGAAAAGAATCCCACCCACACCATGATGGCGCTGGCCGCCCGCACCGCGGAGCATTTGGCCGGCCGCTTCAAGAAAGGCGAACTCTAATGCCCGAACGTCGCGACACTCTCAAGATCATCGGCGCCATCACCGCCACCTGCACCTTCCCCCATTCGGGCAACGAACTCTACGGCCAGCATGCCGACGCGCACGCCGCGCATGCTCCCGGCAAGCAAGCCTCCACCGGGCCGCGCAAGTTCTTCACCGAGTCCGAATTCGCCTTGCTCAGCACGCTGACCGACGTCATCATTCCGGACACCGATACGCCCGGCGCTTCGAAGGCCGGCGTCCCGGGCTTCATTGACCTGGTGGTCGACGCCAACCCCGAGCATCGTAAATTGATGCGTGCCGGCCTTGCCTGGCTCGAAGAGAAGGGCTTCTCGAAAGCCGATGCTCCGGCCCGCGTCGCTTTGCTCACGCCGCTCTCGGAGGTCGTTGATCACGGCCGCGTCAAAACCATGCCCGAGCGTTTCTTCCAACTTGTGAAGAATCTCACCTGCGACGGCTACTTCACCTCGCAGATCGGCCTCAGCGAGACGCTCGGCTTCAAGGGTGGCGGGATGCTGGCCGCTTATCCCGTCTGCGAAATTCCAGAGCACTAAACAGCTCGTTGACATAAAATGGCTGCTCATGAAGTGGACCCTGCTCGTCCTGGCAGCCTTGCCCGCGGCTGCGCAATTCGCTCCCGGCTACGTTGATCCTGAGCCGATTCTCCGCGCGGCGGAACAAGCCATCGGCGCCAAACAACTTCGCTGTGTCACGATCGCCGGCACCGGTTACGCCGGCGCCGTCGGGCAACAGAAGGAATCAGGCTGGAACATTGACTGGCCGCGCCTCGATCCGCTGAATAACTACCGGCGGACGATGAATTGGGAAGCGCAGACCTCCGTCGAAGAATTCGAACGTCCTCCCGGCCGCAATCCCGCGTCCTGGAAGTATGGCTCCGGTTGGCTCGGGGGAACGCCGCTGCAGCAAAACGCGCATCAAGTCTTCGCCGTCACTGGTCGCCTTGCGTGGCATCAGGATGGCCCGAACGGCGCGCCCGTTGCGGCCCCCCCACGCGACGCCGAGCGCTGGCAACTCGACCTCTGGATGAACCCGCATGGCTTTCTCAAGGCCGCTCGTCTGCCGGGTGCGAACCCCAAAGCCGTCTGGCGTTGGGAGTTAGGCGAGTCCGGCCGCGACGGGCACACCACGATTCCCGAGAAGATGCACGTCGTCTCCATCACCGTGCTCGGTAAGTATCGCGTCGACGCCACCGTCAACAAAGAGCACTTACTCCAACGCATCCACACCTGGGTTCCGGATCCCGTGCTGGGCGACATGAACTACGAGCACGAGTTCACCAACGAAACCTACCAGGACTTAGGCAACGGCATCCGCTTTCCCACCCTCTGGCATCACCACGACGGCTGGGACGATAACTTCGGCGCGCAAACCGTTACCGCCGGCCACAACGGTTTTGGCGGCACGTTCGACAAGATCACTGCCAATACCTGCCCCGCGATCGCCGTGCCGGCCGCCGTGCGCCAAGCCAGCTTGCCGGTTACCGTCACTTCGCAGAAGCTGGCGGACGGCGTCTATCTCATGGCCGGCGGTACGCATCATAGCGTCGCGGTCGAGTTCAAGGACTACATCGCCGTCGTCGAAGCGCCGCTCGACGAAGCCCGCAATCTTGCCGTGATCGACGCGATCGTCAAACTGATCCCGAATAAGCCGATCCGCTTTCTGGTGAACACGCATCAGCACTTCGACCACATCGGCGGCTTGCGGACTTACATGCACATCGGCGCCACCATCATCACGCAGATCAAGAACTACCCGTTCTATGTGCGCGACGTCCTGAATTACTCGCCGCGCACGCTCGAGCCCGACATGTTATCGCTGTGGCCGCCGACCGAAGTCGCCGAAGGCTACCAGTATGAAACGGTCCGCGAGAATTACATTCTCAGCGACGGTGACCGCCAGATGCACCTCTCCTACGTGCAACCGCTGGCCCACGCCGAAGGAATGCTGATGGCCTATTTGCCGAAAGAAAAGCTCGCCATTCAAGCTGACCTCTACGACGCCTCGGAAACCCTGCCGACTCCCGCCAGCCGCACCCTGCTCACGCACGTGCAGCGGCTCAAAATGGACGTCCAGACGCTCGTCCCTCTCCATGGCCGCCCGGTCGCATGGGCGGACTTCCTCCGGGTGATGAACGCCCGCTGACTACATGTAAGCCGGAACCGGAATGCCCAAGATCGAGAGCGTGCGATTCAATTGGCTCGCAAAATAACCGGTTAGCCACAGCAAAAACCGCTTCTTATCCGCGTTCTTCTCAAACAGCACCGGATAATTCTCGTAGAACGCGCTGAACGCTTGCGCCAACTGGAACGCATAGCGTGCCAGATTTGCCGGTTCGCCGGAAGCGATGCTGCGCACCAAAGCCGAATCCAGCTTCGAGACCGAAAGCACCAACTGCCATAGGGTTTCGTCTTCGAGCGACGCCGCCATCGCCTTCACATCCTCAGTCGACAACGCGGCAAAGTCCGGCAATGTTTCGTCGAGCTTGGTCAAAATGCGTGCCGCGCGCACGGCCGCGTATTGCACATACGGACCCGTCTCGCCCGTAAAGCTCAAAGCTTCCTGTAAGTCAAAGGCGATTACCGTATTGCGGGTGAACTTCAGCATGAAGTAACGTAGGGCTCCCACGGCAATCTTCCGCGCAATCTCCTGACGTTCCGCTTCCGCCGCGTCCGCATTGCGCGACTCTACTTCGCGCGCCGCCCGCGCAATCAGCGTATCGAGTAAGTCATCCGCCTTCACGCCCAGGCCCTTGCGGCCGGAGACTTCCACGTAAGTCCGCTTCTGATCTTCTTCCGAAAGTGGAATGCCGAGTTCCACGCAGGTGCGTGGCGTCAGCGCCACCATCTCATAAGAGAAGTGGATCGATTGCTTCGCCTGCTCCTCAAAGCCTAAGGCCTTGAGCCCGGCCACCACCACGTCCTGCAGATAGGACTGCCGCGAGTCGATCACGTTATAGACCGTCTTGCCGCCGCCGAACTGCTGCGTTGCCGCCTGCGGCTCCGCCGTCGACACCATCACGCCCGGAAAGCCCTCGAGTGGCTGGTAATAGAAGTCTTTGCCCAGCAGGCCGAACTTCCACAATTGATAGGCAATGTCCTTGCCGACGTAAGTCACCGTGCCGTTCGAACGGACAATCACCTTACTATCGTCGACGTCTTCTTCTTCCGCCCGCGCGCCGTCGCGGAAGGCGGAAGCCGGCATTACCCAGCAACCCTTATTCTTACCTTCGTTCTCGAAGAAGATCGCCTTGCGCTCCTTGAGTAACTCAAAGGCGCTCGCCCAGAACTTCAGATGCAGAATCTCGCTCTCGCGCGGCAACACGTCGTAGGCGATATCCAAGCGCGCCATCGTCCGCAAATGGCAGCCGACGATGGCGTCCGCCACCACATGACCCAGCCGCGAGACGTCATCGTGCCCGCCTTCGATCGAATGCAGCACTTCGGCGCGCCACGCGAGCGACTCCGGATGGTCCTTGTAGTAACTCGACGTCCGCGCGTACAGATCCCAGCAGTAATAATCGAACCGCGGCCCCGCCGCCAGCGCTTCCACTTCCGCCAGCGACTTTTTCTCGAGATAGTGGAACCCCACCACCACGTCCGCCACCTGCACGCCGGTATTGTCGATATAGTTCTGCACTTCCACGCGTTCGCCGCCCGCGCGGAGCATCCGCACGAACGTATCGCCGAGAATCGCGTTCCGCAAATGCCCGATGTGCGCCGCTTTGTTCGGGTTGATGTTCGTGTGCTCGATGATGATCTTGCCGGTCGCCGCTTCGGCGTCCTCACCGGCAGACTTCAGCAGGCTTTGCAAATAAGCCGTCCGATCGAGCCGCACATTCAGGAAGCCGTTGCCGGCAATCTCGATCGCCCCCACACCCGGCAGGTCACCCAGCACGCCCACCAAGCGCTCCGCGATCGCCTTCGGCGACTGCTTCAATTGGCGCGCCAACTGGAAGGCCACCGGCAGAGCAAACTCGCCGAATTTCGACTCGCGGGGCTGCTCTACGGCCACTTCAGCGTTGATTTGGAGCTGTTGGGAAACACGTTCAGCCACAAGGGCGGGAAGGGACTTTTCGAACTGATGGAACACGGATGCCCTGAGTATAGCAATGCTAAACTGAGGGCGAATGCCGAAAGTTACGTTCCTTCCGGCCGGACAAAGTGAAGGCCAGACGGTCGAATTTGAGTCCGGCAAGTTGCCCTACAGTGAGCACGGTTTGCAGGAAAGCCTTCTCGATGTCGCCATGCACTTCCATATCCAGTTGGAACATGCTTGTGGTGGCAGCTGTGCTTGCACCACCTGCCACGTGATCGTCAAAGAAGGGAAGGACAACCTCTCCGAAGCCGAAGACGACGAACTCGATCGCCTCGATACCGCGGCCGGCCTCACCTTGAGTTCGCGCCTGGGTTGTCAGGCCGTCGTGAAAGGTGACGTCGTGGTCGAGATTCCCAGCTGGAATCGCAACTACGTCAGCGAAGGCGGTGGCTCCATCAACCTCGGCGCCGCGATCCCCGTCCCCAAGAAGTAATCACAGCGGTCCCAGCAACTGCTCAATCTCGGCGGCCGTGAAGTCATAACGCACCTGCACGGCCGTCGCGACTTGTTCTACCTTGCCGCGCTCGTTCAACAGGCCGGCCCAGTCGCCTCCTGCCTGCGGAAACAACGACTGCGCCGTCTTCAGTACCACGGCCAGTTGTTCGGCCGCCGCCGCGTCCGGGCACTCGATGGTCAGCAGCGCTTTCAACCCTGCTGAAACATCTGCCGCAAACGTCAGCCGCTTCACGGCAAACGGCAACGACCGCAACTGCGCCGGACCCACCCGCAGCCCGCGCAGCACCTCATTCACGTCGCCTTCGGCCACCGCCCAAATTTGATTGCTCGTCGGGATCGCATTGATCGCCTCCAGAAGACTCGCCGGCGGCCCCGGTTGCTGCTGCTGACGGTCGATCATGCTCCGCAGCACGCTGCCCGGCCCCGCGATCGCCGTCGCGCTGTTCAGAAAGCAAAGTGCCGCGCCCTCATTCCCTTCGAGGGTATAGCCCTTATAGGTCATGCGAGTCACGCGGTCACCTTCGATCTTCACCGGCGGCTCCATGCCTTGCCGCAGTTCCGTGCTTTGCGCGAACTTGCCGCCCGCCAGCGCCACCGTGTCGCGGCCGTTCGAAACCAGGATGATCTCGTAGATGCTCTTCGCCGGGTCAAAGCCCGTGCGCGCGGCGAACTGCTCCACGAAAGGCAGCCTGCGCCCTTCCACCAATTGACGGTAGAGCGGCGTCGGTTTCAGCCTTTCTAAATCGAAGCCCGCCGCCCAGCGCGTATCCGCCGGGATGATCGCCGCTAGCGCCGGATAGATCCGCACCGGCTTCTTCTCGCCCGACCATTTGCGCACCACCGGGTAGAGGAGGGCCAGCCCCAAAATCACCCCGACGTAGAGAATGACGAACTTCTTCACCTGCTTCGAGCTTAGCGCGCCCGCCTTCGGTCAGGCCATCCTCACTGAAATGTGAAATCTTGACAATGATATGATGACTGGCAAGACAATTCCCCTGTTTGGAGTCTCGCTATGTTCCGCAAAATCGCGTTAGGGCTGATGCTTAGCATCGCGCTCTTCGCCCAAAACTACGCTACCGTCACCGGCTCGGTGAGCGACGTCTCGAATGCCAACGTCGCTGGAGCCAAAATCACCGTTCAAAACATCGAAACCCTCGTCGTCAAAGAAGTCACCGCGAATGACGACGGCACCTTTAGCGTGCCGTTCCTCATCCCCGGCCGCTACAAGGTCACTGCGCAGAAGGACGGTTTCCGTCAATCCGTGCAGGACAACCTGACGCTCGAAGTCAACCAGTCCGTACGCGTGGACTTCCGTCTGGAAGTCGGCCAAGTCACCGAAACCGTCGAAGTGAAGGGTGGCGCGCCGCTCCTCGAAGTCGACAACGCTTCGATCGGCCAGGTCGTCGAACAGAAGGCCGTTGCTGAGCTCCCGCTCAACGGCCGCAACTTCGTCCAACTCGCCACGCTCGGACCCGGCGTCACCGGCGTCGGCTTCGGCAGCAAAGGCACCATCATGAGCGGTACCCGTCCGGACGACCTTCGCCCTGGTAGCGAAGTCTTCGCCAATGGCAACCGTGAAGGCTCCAACAACTTCCTCTACGACGGTATCGACAACAACGAACGCCTCACGCTTTCCATCGTGCTGCGCCCGTCCGTCGAAGCCGTGCGCGAGTTCAAGATCCAGACCAGCCTCTTCGCGGCTGACCAGGGCCGCAACTCGGGCGCGACGATCAACATCGTCACCAAGAGCGGCACCAACCAGTTCCATGGCAGCGCCTATGACTTCCTCCGGAATGATGCCACCGACTCGCGCAACTTCTTCCTTGCCCGCAAGCCCACTCTGCGCCAGAACCAGTTCGGCGCCAGCCTGGGCGGCCCGGTGATCAAGGACAAGCTGTTCTTCTTCGGCAACTATGAAGGCTATCGCCGCCGCCAGGAGCGCGCCTTCGTCAACACCGTTCCCACCGCCGCGATGCGCACCGGCGACTTCAGCGCCATTCGCGACATCTTCGATCCGGCCACCCTGCGGGCCGCCCCCGGCACCGCTTCGGGCTATACGCGCGATCCGTTCCCGAATCGTCAGATCCCCTCGAACCGCTTTGACCCCATTACCGCGCGCCTCATCCAGGCCTATCCGCAGCCCACGCTCCCCGGCATCGTGAACAATCACACCTCGTCGCCGAAGGAAGCGCAGGACTGGAACCAGGGTGATGGCCGTCTTGATTACAACCTTAACGACAAGAACACGATCTTCGGCCGCTTCTCGCGTCAGGATACGCTCTCCACGCGTCCCAGCACCTTCCTGAATGCCACCATTCCTGGCATGGACGGTACCTATGGTCTCGGCAACGAAGACACCTTCGCCGGTACCTCGTCGCTCACGGCCTATCACGTCGTCGGCAACTGGGTGCGCACCTGGACCCCGACCATGATCATGGAAACCAAGTTCGGCTTCAACCGCTTCGACCTCACCTTCCTCCAGGAAGGCGCCGCCGCCGGTGCCAAGCTTGGCGAAAAGCTGGGCGTGAAGGGCTCCAACCAAGGCCCCAACTCCGACGGTATCCCGATCATCAGCCCCGGCGGTTACACCGGCATCGGCCAGACCCGCTCCCTCCCGATCATCCGCTTTGAAGACACCTTCAACCCGGCGATCTCGGCCACCAAGCTCAATGGCCGCCACACCACCAAGTTCGGCTTCGACTTCCGTCATCGCCGCCTTACGCAGTATCAGACCAACCGCGGCAACGGCCGCTTCAACTTCGGCCGCACCTTCACCGACAACCCCAACAACACGGGTGCCACCGGTGAAACCATGGCCGCCTTCCTGTTGGGCATGCCGAACACCATCGAGCAGGACTTCACCCTGTTCACGCCGCGCATCCTGATGTGGGAATACAACTTCTTCATCCAGGAAGATTGGCGCGTCAGCGACCGCCTCACCTTGAACTTTGGCCTTCGCTACGAACTCGACACGCCCACGCGTGAAAAGAACAACAAGTGGACCAACTTCGACGTCGTCACCGGCAAGCTCCTCATCGCCGGCTTCAACACCGACGAATACACCGGCGTCGTGGCGGACAAGAACAACTTCGCTCCCCGCGTGGGCTTTGCCTATCGCATCGGTCGCAGCACCGTGCTGCGTGGCGGCGCGGGTATCTTCTATAACCCCGCCGGCAGCGAATCCGTCCTGCTCCGCCGTCACCGGCAGTTGCCCTTCGGCCCCATCAACGCCGCCACCATCGACCAGTTCGTGGCTAATCCCCGCCGCGTGAGCGCCGGCTTTGACCCGATTCCGAACCTCGATCCCGCCGTCGTTTCGAACAACCCCGTCGGCAACATGCTGGCCGTTGACCCGCACTTCCGCTCCGGGTACGCTCAGCAGTTCAACCTGCAGTTGCAGCAGAGCCTGCCCAAGGACATGGTCTTCAAGATCGGCTACGTCGGCAACCTCGGCCGCCGTCTCGATAACGTGTTCAACCCCAACCAGGTGCTGCCTGGTCCGGGTGCGGTGGCTCCCCGCCGTCCCTACTTCGCGCTCGCTCCGGGCGTCGTCAACATCGACTACAACGTGTCGGACGGCCTCTCCGCCTACCACTCGCTGCAGTCCACCGTGGAACGCCGCTTCGCCAATGGCCTCGGTTTCCTCGCTGCTTACACCTGGGCCCACTCGGTGGATAACGTCGCCAACCAGTTCGGTGGCGCCGACAACGGTCCGCTGCCGCAGGATCCTCGCTATCGTCGCAACGATCGCGGCAACTCCGGCTTCGACATCCGCCACCGCTTTGTCTACAGCATGAACTACGAATTGCCCTTCGGGAAGGGCCGGAAGTTCGCCGCTGGCAGCAACCTCGTCAATCAGGTGCTCGGTGGCTGGGACACCAACATGATCTTCGTCAAGCAGACCGGTCTGCCGTTCACCCCCGTGTTGAACACCTCGGTGTCCAACGCCGGTGGCAGCCGTCCCGATCGCTTGAAGGAAGGCACCATCGACAATCCCACCATCGCCAAGTGGTTCGACACCTCGCTCAACACCTCCGGCGCTGCCTGGGCCACCCCCCTGCAGTACACCTACGGCAACGGCGGTCGCAACATCCTCTACGGACCCGGCCGCACCAACGTCGACTTCTCGCTTTTCAAGAACGTCACCTTCCGCGAGAACTGGAAGATTCAGTTCCGCACGGAAGTCTTCAACCTGTTCAACCACGCGCAGTTCGACCTCCCCAACGGAGCGGTCGGTGGCGCCAGCGCCGGCATCATCTCCGGCATCGTGGGTACGCCGCGTCAGGTGCAGTTCGCTCTGCGCCTCTCGTTCTAATCCACTCACCAAAACAAAAAAGGCCCGCCGACCCTCTGGGGTGGCGGGCCTTTTTCTTTGCTTTTTACCAGTGCGTCAGCGAACCATCCGGCCGCACAAACACGTTGCGGCGGCCCGGTTTGGTCACCTCGCCGATCAGCTTGCACTGCGCCAGATCCACCTTCACGCCCAAACCCGGGCGATCGTTGATCAGCGCCTTGCCGTCCTTGAAGTCCAGGCACTCCGGCAGATGCTTGATCGGCCGTCCGCCA
>JBGAHE010000181.1:0-5086 GCA_044226365.1 Bryobacteraceae bacterium | reverse complement strand
TTAAAGATGTTCAAACTGGACTTTGGTTACAGCATTATTTCGGTGGGCAGTTCTTACCCCCGTTTTTGCCGCATCAAATTCTTCATCTCATTAAAAAAGGCGTCTTCATCCTGAAAGTCGCGGTAAACAGAGGCAAATCTTACGTACGCGATCTTGTCCAGTACCTGGAGTCGCTGCATCAAAAGTTCGCCAATCCGGCTGGTCGAGATTTCCCGATCGGGTGCATCATTTAACAATCCTTCGATCTCATCGACCAGATTCGCCAGCCGCGTCATCGGGATCGGACGTTTTTCACACGCCCGCAGCAAGCCGCTTAACACCTTCTGCCGCTCGAACTTCTCCCGCCGCCCATCCTTCTTGATGACCATGTAGGGAATTTCGTCAATTCGCTCATACGTCGTGAAACGCCGCGAGCACTGCAGGCACTCGCGCCTGCGCCGGATCGACTCGCCTTCCTTACTCTCACGCGAGTCAATCACCTTGTCCTGCAAGTGTCCGCAAAAGGGGCAGAGCATAAGTCCTTATTCTACCGTTCCACCGTACGCTGGGGCACGGTTCCCGCTTGCGCCACGTCCGGTAAGTGTCTCAATTTACTCCAGTTGAGTCCATCCTGGAAGGCCATCGCCAACCCCGCCGGCACCACAATCACGAACGTCGACAGCCACAACAGGATCGCCATCAGGCTAGCCGACTCCGTCCCCACCCCATAAATCTCCGTCAGCACCAGAAACGACACCACCTGCATCCCGCCCCCCACGCCCGGAATCTGCACAATGCTCCCGAACGCCACAAACCCCGAAATCACAATCGAATCCCACACCGTCAAATGGCTGGTCGGCCCAAAGCCCCGCAGCAGCGCATAGAACGCGCCCACCACCACTCCCCACTCCAGCCCTGTGTAGAGCAGCACGAGCGCCATCTGCGCATTGCTCCTGGTCGACGCAATCCCGTGGGTAAAGGCGTCGATCAGCCCTCCCAGGCGCCGCCCGATGGCCCGCGGGAGCAAGTCCACCAACCGCCCGATCAGCCGCATCGTCACATCCGAGAACAGCCGCAGCGCCAGGATGAACAGACACGCCCCCAGTCCCAGCATGGTGGCCATCTGACCGCCGGTCCGAAGTACCCAGGCCAGCGTCGGTCCTACATGGCTCGCCGTCGCCGGATCCAGCCGGTTCAGTGCCAGCCCGAACAACAGCAGCACTGCCAGCAGATCGAACACCCGCTCCAGAAACCACACCGCCAGCTGCGAACTGAAGCTCACGCTTTCGGCGCGGGCAATCAGGTACGGACGTACTAGTTCTCCGGGTCTGCCAAACAACGTCACTGCCGTGAAGCCGATCACCTGCGCCCGCGTCAGCCGCCAGAGTTTCGCCTGCGGCGCAATCGGCCGGATCATCGTCGCCCACCGCACCGCCCGGCCGAAATAGGTCAACAAAATCAGTAGGATGGCAATCCCGAACCAGAACGGGTCAAGCGAAAGCAGCGCGTCTTTGAACTTGTCCCAATCGAAGCCATTCGTCCGCAGGCGAGTGAAGCCGAACCACAAGGCGGCGGCGAGGATCAAAACCAGAACGACCAGGTATTTGACCCACTTCGGGATAGAACGCAATCAGCCTCCTCAACACAGTCCCTCTACTGGGGACCTTTCGCGAGATTCCCTCTCGCAGCCTGCCTCCGGCAAGCGACCCGCGCGCGGACGGGCTAGAATGGTGAGTCCAAGCGGCAGGAATTAATTGAACTTCCGTGGGGCGCGTTTCGTTTCCTTGAATGAAGGTAATGAGAACGATGCTGTCAAGAGCGCTTCAGTTGCTCCCCCCGCTGCCGAGCCCGGCCCAGGCGCCACTAGCCGAGCTTAGCATCAAGCGGGCCGGCGTGGCTGGTTCCTTGGCACTCCCCTGGGGGAATGTGGGTACGCGGGAAACCGCGGAAAAACGATTGGAACAGATCTTCGCAGCCGATTCGAACGCTGATTCCGAACTAGTGGAACGTTGCCTCGCCGGTGACGAATCCGCTTGGGAAGACTTGGTGCGTCTCCATACCAAGCGCGTCTACTCCATCGCCTTTCGCTTCACCGGCAACGACACCCAGGCGCAGGACCTCACCCAGGATGTCTTCCTCCGCGTTTTTCGCAGCCTCAAGAGTTTTCGCGCCGGCGAGGGTTCCTTCCAGGTATGGCTCGCCCGCCTCACCCGCAACCTGCTGATCGACCACTATCGCCGCAACAAGCTCGAACGCGCCAGCGACTCCCTGGATGACTCCGTCAATGTCCTCGAGTCCAAAACCGCCCTCGACTCCCGCACCGATAGCCGCGTCGTCGGCCGCGAAGCCAGCGAACTGCTGCAGGCGGCCCTCCAAAAGCTTTCTCCCGAACTCCGCGAAACCGTTATTCTTCGTGACCTCGAAGAGATGGAGTATCGCGAAATTGCCCAGGCTCTCAACGTGCCCGAAGGCACCGTCAAGAGCCGTTTGAACCGCGGCCGCGCCGAACTGGCGCGCCTGTTGCGCCGCCATCGGGTGGCGATGTAAGAGATGAAGGAAATGAACTGCGCCGAAATCGATAGCCTGATTTGCGACTACGTCGACCAGACCCTGGACTCGACCACGCGCGCGGCTGTCGACGCCCATCTGCTCACCTGCCCCGCCTGCCGGGAACTGGTCGACGATGCGCGCTCGGTGCTCGGCTTTTTGGAAGGCGTGCCCGAAGTCGCGCCGCCCGCGCAACTGATCACGCGCATCATTCACGAGGTGCCGGCCGCAGACGGCTCGCCTCGCACCGCGGGTCGGAAGTCGGGCTCCTGGTTGCGCAACTGGTTCAAGCCCATGCTGCAGCCCCGGCTCGCCATGGGCATGGCCATGACGATTCTCTCGTTCTCCATGCTGGGCCGCTTCACCGCGCCCATCAAACAGTTGCGGCCCTCGGATCTCGATCCGGTCAAAGTCTGGGCTGCTGTCGAAGATAAAACCCACCGCGCGTGGGACCGCACGTTGAAGTATTACGAGTCACTGCGGGTGGTTTATGAAATTCAAAGCCGGCTCAAGGATTTGAGCGACCAGGAAGCCGGCGAGAAGGCCGAGCCCAAGAAGACAGAAGGATCAGCAAAATGACGCCTGATATCACGAACCCCGAAAACACTCCGCCCTCGCTGCCGGCGTCGCAACCGGTGTTGGGCTACTGCCGTGGCTGCGGTACCCCTCTGACCGCGGAAACCGCTCGCTACGCCATGGGGACGATGTATTGCGCTCAGCACGTACCTGCCGCGGCCTCCGCCGGCGCTTCCGCCACGGCCGACAACCCGTACGCCAGCACGCCTCCTCCGCCCCCTCCCGCCTCCGACGTGAGCCCCGGCCTTGCCTTCTTCCTCGGTCTGATCCCTGGCGTCGGTGCTATCTACAACGGTCAATATGCCAAGGGACTGCTGCACGTCGTGGTTTTCGGCTTCCTGATTGCCATCCAGGATCACGATAGTCCGCTCCCGGCCCTGGTCGGCTTACTGATTCCCACGTTCATCTTCTACATGGCTTTTGAAGCCATGCACACCGCCAAAAGCCGGATGCTCGGCTTGCCGGTCGACGAGTTCTCGAGCATCGCGCCTCTCGGGGACCGTGCCGGAGGCTTTCCCGTCGGCCCCGTGATCCTGATGGCCGTCGGTGTCTTTTTCCTGCTCGCCAATCTCGACCTGATCTCGGTGCGCGCCATACTGCGCTGGTGGCCCGTCGGTCTGATCGCCCTCGGCGCTTACATGTTGTACGTCCGCACCCTTGGCGGAGGTGAGTCCAGTGAACCACGCTAATCTCCTCGCCGCGCTACGCGGGCCTGTTGTGCTCATGGTTCTCGGCGGACTCTTTGCTCTCGATCAAAATCAAGGCCCCAGCTTCACCAACACCTGGCCCGCCCTGATCATCGTCTACGGATTCTTCAAACTGTTGGAAGCTTTGGCCGCGAAGAACTCGCTGCCCATGGGAGGCGCACAATGAGGCGAGCCAGTCTGATTGCTCCGCTGATCCTGATTCTGATCGGCGCCATTTTCCTCCTCCACAACATCCTCCCGGAGTTCTCCGTCTGGCGGATCGTGGCGAGCTACTGGCCGTGGTTGCTGGTCGCCTGGGGCGGCATCCGCGTCGTCGAGATCCTGTTCGCCTGGCAGAAAGGCGATCGTCTCCCCACCACCGGCGTCTCCGGCGGCGAGTGGGCCTTCATCATCTTCCTGTGCTTCTTCGGCGCTGGCGCCGCGGCCGCCGGTCGCATCACCCACTGGCCTTCCGGACGCTTCAACCTGCTCGGCTGGGAAGTGCTCGGCGAAACCTACGACTTCCCCTTGCGCGCTGAGCAGTCCGCCGAAGGCGTCCGCAAAGTCGTCCTCGAAAATCTTCGCGGCAATGCCCGCTTGAATGCCACCGCCGGCACGCAGTTTAAAGTCGAAGGCCGCACCATGATCCGCGCCCTCGACCGCCCCGCCGCCGAGCGCGCCTTCGCTCAAGTGCCCCTCGTCGTTTCCCGGCAAGGCGACATCCTCTTCGTCCGCACCAGCCAGGAACGCTGGACCGGCCAGGAGCGCCTCACCTCCGAGCTCGACATCGTCCTGCCCAAGGACGTCAGCGTCGAATGCAAAGGGCGTTACGGCGACTTCGAAGTCAACGGCGTCACTGGCGAAGTCTCCGTCGATAGCGACAACGCCGGCGTCCGCTTGAACGACATCGGCTCGGTTCGCGTCGACGTCCGCCGCAGCGATATGGTCCGCGCCACGAACGTCAAAGGTACCGTCGACGTCAAAGGTCGTGGCGAAGATCTCGAGCTCGAAAACATCGCCGGCCAGGTCACCATCGACTTTCGCTATACCGGCGACCTCCGCTTCCGCCAACTCGCCAAGCCCCTCCGCTTCCGCAGCGATTCTTCGGAACTGGCCATGGAACGCATCGGTGGCGAAGTCCACCTCTCGCGCGGCGAACTCTACGCCGACGACTTCGTCGGCCCCACCAAGATCGTCGTCCGCTCCCGCTCGAAGGACCTCAAGCTGAGCAACTTCTCGCAAAGCCTCGATGTCCAGCTGGATCGCGGCGACATCGAACTGCGACCCAACCGTCTGCC
>JBGAHE010000180.1:0-5161 GCA_044226365.1 Bryobacteraceae bacterium | reverse complement strand
GCCTATGACCTCGCCAGCCGCCTCAGCTATTTCCTGTGGTCCACCAGCCCGGACGAAGAACTGCTGCGCCATGCCGCTGCCGGCGACCTCACCCGTTCCGACGTGCTGCTGGCGCAAACCCGCCGTCTGCTGAAGGACTCGCGCGTGATGGGCTTTGCCACCGAGTTCACTGGCAACTGGCTCACCTTCCGCCATTTCGAAACCAACAACTCGGTGGACCGCCAGCGCTTCCCCACCTTCAATAACGACCTGCGCGAGGCCATGTTCCAGGAGCCTGTCCGCCTGGTGGCCGACGCCCTGCAAACCAATCGCTCCGTGCTCGACCTCATTTACGGCAAGCACACCTTCGTCAATCCCGTGCTCGCCAAGCACTACGGCATGCCGGAAGTGAAGGGCACGAATTCGACCTGGGTCCGCATCGACGATGCCGCGCAATATGGCCGCGGCGGCGTGCTGCCGATGGCCGTCTTCCTCACGCAGAACTCGCCGGGCCTGCGCACCAGTCCGGTGAAGCGCGGCAATTGGGTCGTGCAGCGCGTCCTGGGCGAGATCGTGCCGCCGCCCCCGCCGAATGTCCCGGAGTTGCCGCACGACGAAGCCGCGTCGGAACTGCCCGTCCGCGCCATGTTGGCCAAGCACCGCGAGAATGCGGCGTGCGCCTCCTGCCATCAGAAGATCGACTCGTTCGGCTTGGCCTTCGAAGGCTATAGCCCCGTCGGCTCAGCCCGCACGAAGGACCTCGCCGGCCGCGCCGTCGATACGCTGGTCGTCTATCCGGGCGGCACGCAGGGCACCGGCGTCGCCGGCCTGCAGGCGTTCATCCGCGATCATCGCCAAAAGGAATTCGTCACCAACCTCAGCCGTAAGCTGCTGGCTTACGCGCTGAACCGCTCGCTCCAGCTTTCGGACGAAGTGGTCGTTGAGCGCATGGTCGCGCAAGCGCCGGCGCAAGGCTATCGCATCCAGTTGCTGATTGAAGCGATCGTCACCAGTCCGCAGTTCCTTAACCGGCGGGTGCCGCCCGCCGAAACCTCGGCCCCCAAAACTTCTGAGACCCAAGTAAAATCCAAAAAGGCCAAATCATGAACCGCCCCAGCCAGAAGCTTGCCCTGCCCCTCTCGAGACCCAAGTAAAATCCAAAAAGGCCAAATCATGAACCGCCCCAGCCAGAAGCTTGCCCTGCCCCTCTCCCGGCGCGCGATTTTGCGCGGAGCCGGCTGCTCGATGGCGTTGCCGTACCTCGAGTCCATGCACGCGCTCGCCGATACGCCGCCCGCGTCGGCATTCCCCAAGCGCTTCGGCGTAGTCTTCCTCGGCTGCGGCGTGCATGAGGACCATTGGAGCGCCGAAGGCGAAGGTGCGAACCTGAAGCTCTCGAAGACGCTCCAGCCGCTGGAGCCGTTGAAGCAGAAGGTCAACGTCATCGACGGGCTCTTCGTCAAAGCGCTTACCGGCCAGGGCATCCATCCCGCGCAGACGGGCAGCATTCTTTCCGGCGCCAAGATCACCAAGGGCGCCGTGATCCATTCGGGCATCAGCGTCGACCAGATGATTGCCAGCCGCATCGGTCAGGATACGCCGCAATCGAGCATCGTCCTCGCCTGCGACCAGCCCATGACCGGCTATCACGAGACGAACTTCTCGATGGCCTACAGCTCGCACATCTCCTGGCAAAGCCCGGACTCGCCCGTGCCCGTCGAAGTCTACCCCTCGCTGGCCTGGGACAACCTCTTCGACAACCGCGGCAGCCTGCTCAACATCAGCGTGCTCGACCGCGTGAAGAATCGCGCACAGGACCTCACCCGCAAGATCAGTTCCACCGACAAGCACAAGCTCGACGAGTTCCTCACCAGCGTGCGCGAAGTGGAGAAGCGCGTCGAGAGCATGCGCAAAACCAAGGGCGCGGCCGAAGACGCCAACAAAGGCACCAACGCGCCGCTCGCGTCGATGGACCGTCCGGCCAACGGCCTCCCCGAAGATCTGCGTGACCACGCCAAGCTGATGTGCGACATCATCGCCATCGCCTTCCAGACCAACAAAACCCGCGTCGCCTCGCTCATCATTTCGCGCGACCTTTCGGCGATGTACTATCCGTTCCTCGAAGTGAAGGACGGCCACCACGCCGCGTCACACAACAACAATTCCGACGGCTATGAGCGCATCGCGCGTTTCCACGTCGAACAGTACGCCTACCTCGCCTCGCGCCTCGACAGCATGAAGGAAGGCGACGGCACCGTGCTCGATAACAGCTGCCTGATGTTCCTCTCGAACATGTGGATCGGCCGCAAGCACGACAACTTCCGCCTGCCCCTGATCCTCACCGGCGGCCTGGGCGGCACGCTCAAAACCGGCCGTTATCTGAACTACCTCAAAGACGGCAACGACAATCGTAAGATGTGCAGCCTGTATCTCTCGCTACTCGACCGCTTCGACATCAAGGTCGACGAATTCGGCGACTCGCGCACGCGGCTCGAACGCATCTAGCGCAAGCCCAGGCCCGCAATCACATTCAGGGCGAGCGCGAACAGCATCGCCCCCAGAAACACGCACACCGGCAGCGTCAGGATCCACGCGAGCGCCAGGTTGCGCACCGTTGCGGACTGTAAGCCGGAGCCGTTTGCCGTCATCGATCCGGCCACGGCCGACGACAGCACATGCGTCGTGCTCACCGGCAGGCCCACCACGTCGGCGACGGCAATCGTCGAAGCCGCCACCATCTCCGACACCGCGCCCTGCGCGTACGAGAGGTGCGATTTGCCGATCTTCTCGCCCACCGTCACCACGATGCGTTCCCAGCCCACCATCGTGCCCAGGCCCAGCGCCAGCGCCACAGCCGCCTTCACCCAGAACGGGATGAACTGCGTCAGCGGTTCCATCGCCGTTACCCACGGCTCCACGGCCTGCCGCTCAGCGGGCGACAGTTGTTTCGCCAAGCGGTGCGCCGATTGCGTCGCCAGATAAATGTCGCTGCGCAGTTGTGAACGTTGCGCCGGGTTGAAGTCGTTGGTCGTGCGCCGGCCTTGCACCAGCGTTTCGATCTCCCCGGCTGTCTGCGCCAGCGCGGCGAACGTAGCGGCCCGGGCCGCATCCTGCCGCTTCAGGAATGCCGACAGATCTTCCGGCGCGGTGGAAGCTCCCCGCGCTTCCCACACGCGGCGCGCCGCGGGCGTCGCTTGCGCCAGTCGAGCGAACGTCTCCGCATCGGCCTCCGGATTCAACGCGTAAGATCCCGGCAGCAGCCCAATCAGTATCAGCATGATCAGCCCTATGCCTTTCTGCCCGTCGTTCGAACCATGCGCAAAGCTCACGCCCGTGCAGGTGAACAGCAAAATGGCGCGGATCCAGGCCGGCGGCGGATGGCCGGGCCGTGGGTCGGCGTAAAGCTCCGCGCGGCGCACGCCCCAGCGCATCAGGCGGTAGAGCGCGTAGGCGGCGGCGAAGCCCACCGCTGGCGATACCAGCAGCGCCACGCCCACTTCGCGCGCCTTCCCCCAACTCACGCCGTCGCCGAACTGCGACCCCTTCAAGAGCGCGTTCGCCATCCCCACGCCGATCAAAGAGCCGATCAGCGTGTGCGAACTCGACGCCGGTAGCCCCAGGTACCATGTGCCCAAGTTCCAGAGGATCGCCGAGAGCAGCAGCGAGAACACCATCGCAAACCCCGCGGCCGAACCCACGTGCAGAATCAGTTCCACCGGCAGCAGCGCCACCAGACCGAACGCCACCGCGCCGCTCGAACTCAGCACGCCCAGCAGGTTCCACACCCCGGACCACACCACCGCCACCGTCGGCCGCAGCGTATTGGTGTAGATCACCGTCGCCACCGCGTTCGCCGTATCGTGAAAGCCGTTCACGAACTCGAAGGCCAGCGCCAACCCCAAAGCTGCGATCAGAAACAGGCGCGCCGTCAAAGATGCTTCGTCGAACATCGTGGAACTTCCCACGGTAGCGAAGCCGTATTTCGGCTTGATGACAGGCGCGAATCGCCGGCTAAGCGCGGTCCAGATTCGCGTAGATGTGGTCGACGTTGCTCTGTACCGCTTCGGCCAGCACCGCCTGCCGCGGCGTGTTCGGCTTCACGTAGCGATACTTCGCGAGCGACGTCATCAGGAACTCGCCGTAGCCATCGCGGGTCAGGCTCTTCAGTTTGCCCGGATCCACCTGCTTGCGGATCTGCTCGAGCGCCATCCCTTTGCGCTTCAGATTCGCCACTTCGCCGGAAAGCTCCTCGATGTAGGCGGCCATCTGCTGCCCTTGCAGTTTCGAAGGATGCACGCCACCGTGCCCGCCGATCACCTGCGTGTAATCGAAGGTCGCCACCGAACGCAGCGTCTGCGGCCACAGCTTCGGATAACCGTCGCCGATGAAGGGCGCGAAGCTATGCAGCAGGTCGCCGGTGGCAATCACCTTCTTCTGCGGACAATACACGACGATGTCGCCGGACGTATGGCCCTTGCCGCGAAACGCCAGATGCAGATCGTGCGCCTTGTCATGAATGACGAGATCCGTGCTGAGCGTCAGGTTCGGCAACTCGGGCGCATAGTTCTTCATCTCGGCGGCGAAGGCCTGCGAGTCCTGCAGCATCATCTGCCAATAGGCCTTGTCCTGCGGCGTCTTGGCCGCGGCCAGGCTTTGCCGATAGCCCGGCACGGCTTTCTCCGCCTGCTCCACTTGCGCCTTGGCGCGCGCGGCGCCGAACTCACGCAGCAACTGGCGCGTCGTCTCGCTGGTGACGATGTCCGCATTGGGATACGTCCGCTTGTACGCCGTGTTGCCTTCCGAATGATCCCAGTGGAAATGCGAGTTCACGATGTAACGCACCGGCTTCTGCGTCACCTCGCGCTTCAACTGCTGAATCAGGCTCACCACGGCGCTGGGCCGCGCGTGCGAATCCACAATCAGCAGATCCTTCTCGTTCTCGAAGATCGCCGCATTGCAGTTCAGCATGGGCAGCGGCGTCGCGATGGCGGCATAGACGCCGGGCGCCACCCTCTGCAAGTCGAATAACTTCGGCAATACGGCGTTGGTGGCTTGTGCCCGCGCTGCCGTCGCCCGGATCATGGCCTGATCGAGCAGTGCGGCGCCGGTCCATAAATGACCCATCGTGCGCTTGAGAAAACCGCGGCGGGAATCCTGAATTTTCACGCTGTAGGTATATCAC
>JBGAHE010000061.1:0-44997 GCA_044226365.1 Bryobacteraceae bacterium | reverse complement strand
TATAGAGCTGCTCCTGGTCTTCCACGCCGATAATGCGGCTGGGATGTAAGGACCAGAAGCCCAAATGCGAAGTCCGCGCGGCGAGCACCCGGCCCGCCTCCGGTTCGTCATCGAGCGAGAGAAATTCGCACCAGCCCAGATTCGTCACCTGCCACCGCCGCAAGGCGGTGGTTGCCTTTGCGAAGCAGCCCGCCGGCAGCATGACGATCGTCTCGTTGCGAAAGTAGTTTTCGACGTGGCGGGCGTCGTAATTGAAGGGCGCATTTGCCGCGGCGGCGAGCACCCGCTCCAGGCAAGCCAGATCGGGGCGCCGCCAGAAGAACATGCTCTAATGATCGCCGTATTTTAACTCGCCGGCGGGCAGCGGGATCGGCAGTTGATTGTGCTTGAGCGGCAGCGGACAGGTGGCGTAAGGCGTAAAGACGCAAGGCGGGTTGTAGGCCTTGTTGAAGTCGATGACGACCTGGCCGTTCTTGGGCAGGTCGGTGTAGAGGTAGCGGCCGGCGCCGTAGGTCTGTTTGCCGGCAGTCTTGTCTTTGAAGATGAAGAAGAACTGGTCGCCTTCCACTACCGGCTCCAGACGATAGGTGACGCCGTTCAACTGGAACTCGGTGACGCCGATCACCTTGTGCTCTTCGAGCTCGTTGACGATGTTCGGAATTCGCACCACGCGCTCGGGCTGCGGAATGAACTTCGCGACGACCCGATAGGTGGGGTTGATGGGGAACCAGGTCTTGTGGGTGAACTTGCGGCGCAGCTCGCTGTTTTTGTCGCGCAGGCGGATGCCGATCTTTGAGCCGCGGTCGATCACGAAGAGACTCAGGTCGCCCAGGACGAGAATGTCTTCTTTGGCGTCTTTGTCGTCCACGAGCGCGGCGACTCGGGTGACCGGCTTGCCGCGGAGCGTCAGCGGGACGCCCGGATTCACTTCGACGCTAATCTTCTTGCCGTTGCGGATGAACGCTCCCGCCTTCGCCGGCGCGGACGCCGGCAGTACGATGTCGTTGCCCGCGGCAGACCCAAATGGGTTGCGGCCTTCCTTTAACCAGAAGAGACCGGAGACTGTTAACCAGCCCGTATCCGACTTCAGCTTTGCTTCGGACTCGGCACGGTACTTCTCAATGCTTGCCGTGTAGTCTTTTATACTGGAGTCGGCTCCGAACATGCCAATCGCAAAAGCCACAATCCATATCGGCTTCATGGTGATTACCAGTGTAGCGCTTGGTCAGGACGAGCCGCCGAAGACCCTGGAGACGATGGAGGCGCGGGTGGATCGCGTTTCGTCGAAGCATGTCTTCACCGAAGGGCCCGTGTGGATTCCGGACGGACATCTCCTGTTTAGTGACGTCCCCAACAACGTGATCAACATGTTTGTGCCGGGCAAGGGTACCTCGGCCTGGCGCGAAAAGGCGAACGGGACGACCGGCAACGCTTACGACGGCGAGGGACACGTTTATTCGTGCGAAGCCCGGACGCGCCGGGTGGTGCGGACGAATCTGAAGTCGGGCAAGCAGGAAGTGCTGGCGGAACGGTTTGAAGGCCAGCGCTTCAACGCGCCGAACGACATTTGCGTGCGCAAGGACCGCAACGCTTACTTTACGGATCCGGCTTTCGGCTCGCAGGCGGATACGCGCGAACTGAACTTTTACGGCGTTTATCGGCTGAGTCCGAAGAACGAAGTGTCGCTGGTGGCGAAGCTCACCGGACGGCCCAACGGCATCACGCTCGCGCCCGGCGGACGGCTGCTCTACGTCACGAATTCCGATGCGCGGTCCGTGCTGGTGTACGACGTCGACCGCGGCGGCGCCACCAGCAACGAACGTGTGTTCGTGTCAGGCATCAAAGGCGTGCCCGACGGCATTCGCACCGATGACAAGGGCAACGTCTATGTGGCGGCAGAAGACATCATGATCTACTCGCCGCAAGGCAAGCTGATCCGGGCGCTGAAGGTGCCGGAGACGCCGCGCAATCTGGCCTTCGGCGACGCCGACCTGATGTCGCTCTACATCACCGCCTACACGGGCCTGTATCGCGTGCGCATGCCGATCAAAGGCGCCACTTACTGAACATGACAGACGAGGATCGCGAACGGTATTCGCGGCAGATTCTTTTTGACGGGGTCGGGGTCGCCGGGCAGGAGAAGCTGTTGGCGGCGCAGGTCACCATCGTCGGCTGCGGCGCGCTGGGCACCTATCAAGCCGCGGCCCTGGCCCGCGCCGGCGTGGGCCGGCTGCGGATCATCGATCGCGATTCGATTGAGTTCTCCAATCTGCAGCGCCAATGGCTCTTCACCGAGGAGGACGCCCGGCAGGGCCTGCCCAAAGCCGCGGCCGCCGCGCAGGCGATCGCGCGCATCAACTCAGGCATCCGCGTGGAGGCGCACGCCGTCGACCTGACGCCGGCCAACGCGAGCGACCTGCTGAGCGACTCGCAACTGTTGCTCGATGGCACCGATAACTTCGAGACGCGCTACCTGGTAAACGACTTCGCGATCGCCCACGAGATCCCGTGGATTTACGGCGCCGCGGTCGGCAGCTACGGTCTCACCATGCCGGTGATTCCGGGCCGCACCGCCTGCCTGGCTTGCGTTTATCCAGAACCGCCGGCGGGCGCCCAGGAAACTTGCGAGACGGTGGGCGTGCTGGGCACAATCACCACGGCCGTGGGCGCGCTGCAGGTATCGGCGGCGCTGAAGCTACTGGTGGGGCAGGAGCCGTTTCTGGGCTTGACGACGCTCGATGTCTGGAGCGGCCGGATCCGCCAGACGGCGCCGCCCGCCGCCGACCCCGCCTGCCGCTGCTGCGGCGAGCGCCGGTTCGAGCATTTGGAAGGCAAACGCCGCAAGCCGATCTCGCTTTGTGGCCGCAACGCGGTACAGATTCATGAGCGTGCACGTCCGTTGGACTTGGAGGCGTTGGCGACGGTACTGAGCCCGCTCGGGCAGGTGCGGGCCAATGAATTTGCACTGCGCTTCTTCGCCGATCCCTATGAACTCACGATCTTCCCCGACGGACGGGCGATCATCAAAGGCACGCAGGATGTCGCTTTGGCGCGGTCGCTTTATGCGCGATACGTGGGGGCTTGAGATGCGTTTTTGGATCGGGCTCATCGCGGTGGCCTGCTGGGGCCAGGATCTGCCGCCGCGTTTAGCCGAATGGAAGCAGGAGATCGAGAAGGCTGGCGGTGGAAAACTCCACGTCGTCCGCGTGACAGTGGAAACGCGCGACGGCCAGCCAACCTATGTGTTGCCCGTTTCGACGCCGGACCGTCCGGTGATGGCCCGCTACTTTGGCGACGCCAACTTCCGGGCGCAATTTGTGCGGACGCACGCGGTGACCCTCAACTACACGGGTCCGGAAGGGCGGATCGCCTTTATTGTCTTGAACATGCCGCGGATCAAGGGCAGCGAGGAAATCGTCCTTTCCCATGAGTTCGGCCATGCCTGGCTCCACGCCAAAGGTCTGCGGGCGCCGGCGCTCCCGCCCGGCGGAGCGGCCTGCCAGGCGATCCACGTGGGCGATATTGTCCAACACATGCTCATTCGGGAGGAGCAAACCCGCCGGGGCTTCGATTTTCGGCCCCAATGGATCTCGGAACTGGAACTGGCGGCCGACACGCTGAAGAAACAGGCGCCGGAAACCCAGCCGCCGGCTGATCCGTGCCTGCGTTTGGAACGTTTAGCCCACCTGGTGGACGTCGAATCCGGGCTCACCGACGAGCAGTGGGCGGGCCGGCCGGAGTTTCTCGAACGGTTGCCGGCGGGCGACCCGCGGCTGGCGGAAATGGGCCGCCGTCTGGTGCGGATCCTCCGTGTTTTCAAGCTGGAAGAGCCCACGGAGTACTACCTGGCGCTCAGTACGGTTTTGAGCGCTACGCACTTGTTATTTCAACCACCTAACGGTACCCCCTAATGGGGGAATGTGCTACTCTGATAGCCGTCCGAGACCCCTGTCAGCCCTCATCCCCATGAATTTTCGCTCGCTGTTTAGCTTTTTTTCGTCAGATCTTGCCATTGATCTTGGGACCGCCAATACTCTCGTCTACGCCGCGGGCAAAGGGATCGTCGTCAACGAGCCTTCGATCGTCGCGATTAACAAGACCACCGGTGATGTGGAAGCCGTGGGCAAAGAGGCCAAAGAGATGCTGGGCCGCACGCCCGGCAACATTGTGGCCATCCGCCCGATGAAGGACGGTGTGATCGCCGACTTCAAAGTCACCGAGCGGATGCTTAACTACTTCATTCAAAAGGCCCATGGGCGGAAGATGTTGGTCCACCCGCGCATCGTGATCGGCGTGCCCAGCGAAATTACGCAGGTGGAAAAACGCGCCGTCATCGACTCGGCGTATCGCGCCAAGGCGAGCGAGGTGCATCTGGTGGAACAGGCGATGGTGGCCGCGATCGGCGCCGGCCTGCCGATTACTGAACCGTCGGGCAACATGGTGGTGGATATCGGCGGCGGCACCACCGACGTCGCCGTCATTTCGCTGTCGGGCATCGTGTATTCGCGGTCGGTCCGCGTGGCCGGCAACGAGATGGACGACGCGATCACGCAGTATCTGAAGCGCAAGTACAACCTGCTGATCGGCGAACGGACGGCGGAGCAGATCAAGTGTCAGATTGGCTCGGCTTTTCCGCTCGATAAGCCGCTGACGATGGAAATCAAGGGCCGCAGCCTGATCGAAGGCATTCCGCGCACCGTCACCATTGACGACACGGAGATCCGCGGGGCGTTGGCTGAATGCGTGGCGACGATCATGAACGCCATTCGCGTGGCGCTCGAAAAGACGCCGCCCGAACTTTCGGCCGACATCAGCGATAAGGGCATCGTCCTCACGGGCGGGGGCGGCATGCTGAAGAACCTGGACCGCCGCATCCGCGAAGAAACCGGCCTGCCGGTTTCGATTGCCGAAGACCCGCTGGCTTCGGTGGTGCTCGGCACCGGGCGCATGCTCACCGACTTCAAGCTTCTCCGGCGGATTGCGATCGACCACATCTAGGCCACTAAAATGGCAGGAGGGCTTACATGGAAGCGTTTTTCAATCGCTACCGGCACCTCTCGCTGCTCGTCGTGGTGGTCTTCGCGCAACTGATTCTGCTGGCTTGGCAGATCAAAACTCAGCAGGAAGCGCGGGGAGTCCGGGTATGGGCGGTGACTGCGGTGACGCCGCTGGCACGATTCATCGAAGAGATCCGCTATAAGACGGCGCATTTCTTCACCGATTACGTCGTCCTCTCCGGCGTACAGCAGCAGAACCTGGCGATTCGCCAGGAGCTCGACCGCCTGAAGCTCGAGAATCAGAACCTGCGCAACGAACTGCAGATGGCCGACCGGGTGACGGCACTCGCCTCGTTCACCAAACAATCGCCCTTCAAGTATCTGGGGGCGCGCATCATCAATAATGCGCCCGGCACCAATTCGAAGGTCGTCTACATTGACCGCGGCTCGACGTCGGGCGTCTCGCGCGGCATGTGCGTCCTGACGCCCGACGGCATTGTCGGCAAAGTGGTGGCTTCTTATCCGACGGCCGCTCAGGTGATGCTGATCAACGACACGACGTTCTCCGGCGCCGTCATTTCGCAGAAGAATCGCACGCGCGGCGTGGTGAAGGGCCTGGGCCACGTGAAGATGTCGCTCGCTTTTGTGCAGAACGAAGAGAAGCTCGAAGTGGGCGAGATGATGTACACCTCGGGCGAGGATCGCGTGTTTCCCAAAGGCCTGCCGGTGGGCAAGATCGTCAGCGTGAAGGATGGCCAGCCCTTCAAGGAAGTCACCATTGCGCCGTCCGGCTTTCATGAAGGGCTGGAAGAGGTGCTGGTGCTGATCGAAGGCGGCCATCAGCCGATTCCCGCACCCGCTTCTCCCGCGGTTACCCCCGCCAAACTGCTGCCTGAGCCTCCCGGCGAGCAAGCCGACCCCACCAACAAGTTCGAACTGAAGCCCGAGCAGATGAAGACCGAAGCCGATCGTATCCGCGAGCGCTACAAGCAGATCGAACAGATCAACGGCGGACAACTCGGCACCAGCGGCCGCATTCCGAATTACAACGTCATTCCGTCCGCCCCGAAACCTGGCGAAGCGAAGCCCGGCGAAACCAAACCCGGGGAAGCCAAGCCGCCCGAGGCGAAGGCCGAAGGCGCGCCGGCGAATCAATAATGGACTTCGCCGAACGCTACGAGCTCAGCCGGCGCAACCGCATTTCGCGGTTCAAGCCGATCGTCCTGGTGCTGGCGCCGCTGCTGGCCATCCTCTTCCAGCTCTACGTCCCGCGCTTCGCCACCTTCTTCGGCATGTTAAATCTGCCGTTGCTGGTGGTGGTGTATTTCTCGCTGATGCGCCGCATGCCGGTGCTCGGCATCCTTTTCGGCGCCGCCGTCGGCCTGGTGCAGGACTCGCTTTCGAGCCAGCCGCTCGGCGTACTCGGCATCGTGCAAACGCTGGTGGGATACTTCGCCGCCTCACTCAGCCTGCGGGTGGACGGCGAAAACCCGGCCGTTCGCCTCTTCGTCAGCTTCTTCTTTTTCCTCTTCCACCAGTTCTTTTACTGGGTGCTGGTGCGCGCGCTGTTGGGCGTGGTGATCCCGGCGGAGGTGGTGGACAACCTGGTGATGGCCGTCCTGAACTGCGCGGTGGGCCTGCCGTTGTTCGCGCTCTTCGATAGACTCAAGATGAAGTAGGCCAGCGTGACGCTTTTCCCCAGTCCGCGAAAACCCGACCACCTCACCGAGCGCCCGCTGTTTGCTGACGACAAGAAATTCGCGTCTTCGCAGATCGCGTTCTTTCATTACCTGATGGTGGCCGTCTTCTTCTTTCTCGCTTCCGGCTACTGGAGCGTTCAGGTCACCGAAAGCGAGTACTACCAGGAGTTGGCGCACAGCAACACCGTGCGCAGCCTGCCGCTGCCGGCGGCGCGCGGACGCATTCTGGACCGTGACGGCCGCGTGATTGTCGACAACCTTTCGAGCTTCTCCTGCCTGCTGTCGCGCGAGCGGCTGAAGGACGAGAACCTGCCGCTGATCGCCGAGGGGCTGAATCTGGACCTGGGCGAACTCCGCGAACGCCTGAACCGTTTCCGCCGCCAGGCGCGGTACGTGCCGGTGATCATCAAGGAGAATCTGACGCCGGCGGACGTCGCCTTTGTCGAGTCCAACCATCACCAGGAGATGTTCCCGGAGATCGAACTGATCCACTCGGTGCGCCGTGTCTATCCCAAGGAGCAGTTTCTGGCGCACGTGCTCGGCTACGTGGGTGAAGCGAGCGAAGCCGAACTGGACCGGCCGGAATACGCTGCCTTCAAGCCGGGCGACATCATCGGCAAAGACGGTCTCGAACGCTATTACAACGACACCCTGATGGGCAAAGACGGCCAGCGCGTGTCGCTGGTCAACAACCGCGGCAAGGAACTGCAGGTGATGCAGAACATGGACGCCGAACCTGGCAAGCCGCTGACGCTGACGATCGATCTCGACGTTCAGGCCGCCGCCGAACTGACGCTGCAGGGGAAGCGGGGCGCCGTGGTGGCGCTCGACCCGCGCAACGGCGACGTGCTCGCGATGGCCAGCCGTCCGGCATTTGACCCCAACAAGTTCTCCACCCGAATCTCGAGCGCCGACTGGAAGGCGATCATCGAAGACCCGGAAACGCCCATGTTCAACCGCGCGATTCAGTCGCGCCTGGCGCCGGGTTCCTCGGTGAAGCCTCTGGTAGCGTTGGCCGCGCTCGAAGAAGGCGTCATCGGGCCGGACCATACCGTCAACTGCCCGGGCCACTTCTTCTATGTCGACCACGACTTCAAATGCCATCTGAAGAGCGGCCACGGCCGCGTCGGCCTGCGCTACGCCCTGGCGCAAAGCTGCGACGTCTTCTTCTATAGCGTCGGCCTGTCACTCGGCATCGATCGTCTGGCGAAGTGGGGCGAGATGGCCGGCCTCGGCCGGCGCACCGGCATCGACCTGCCGGGCGAATCCACCGGCGACCTGCCCAGCCGCCTCTGGAAGATGAACCGCCTGAAGCAAGGGTGGCTGCACGGCGACATGATCAACGTCTCCATCGGTCAGGGCTACCTTACCACCACGCCGCTACAGTTGGCCCACGCCATCGGCGGGGTGGCCTCGGGCGCCGTCTGGAATCCGCCGCACATGGTGAAGGGCGAAGCGCCCAAGGAAAAGCCGCGCGTGGCGAAGGTGAACCTGGACCATATCCAGCAAGTGGTGAACGGCATGTTTGCCGTCGTGAACCAGGGCGGTACGGCCACCGAAGCCTGGCTGCCGGGCGTGGAAGTCTGCGGTAAAACCGGGACGTCGCAGCTGATCTCGAACGAAACTCTCAAACGGCGCAATCTGCAGGGCGTGGTGAAGGACAACGCCTGGTTTGTCGGCTTTGCTCCGCGCTCGAATCCGGAAATCGTCGTGGCCGCGCTCATCGAAGGCGGCGAACACGGCGACCGCGCGGGTATCATCGCCCGCGACGTCATCAAGGCCTACTTCGACAAAAAGGCGCGTGGCAAAACTGAGCCGGCCGCCCCGGCCGCGCCGCTGACGGCAGCAAGGATGCAGCATTGATCATTGCCATCGGCAGACGGACCGGCGTTTCCGCCGTCCGGTCGTTAAAAGACCTGGACTGGCCGTTACTAGTGACCGCGCTCATCATTGCCCTCATGGGCGGTCTGCAGATCTACTCCGCCACCCACGGCACCAAGCTCGAATCCGCCTGGTGGAAGCACATCGTCAACGTCTGCGTCGGCATCGCGCTGATGCTGATCTTTAGCCGCATCAACTATCACACGCTGTTAGGGCAAGTGCCGTATCTCTATGGAATCAGTATCTTTCTGCTGCTGGTGACCCTGTTTTTCGGCAAACGCATTCTGGGCGCGCGGCGTTGGCTGGTGGTGGGCGGACAGAGCATCCAGGTGTCGGAGTTCGTCAAGATCGTCATTATCCTGCTGGTGGCCTGGTATCTGGTGGAACTGCGCACCAAGCGGCTTGAGTGGCCGGAATTGCTGAAGCTCACCGGTATGGTGCTGCTGCCGTTTCTGCTGGTCCGCAAGCAGCCGGACATGGGCACGGCGTTGACGTTTCTGCCCGCCCTGGGCGCCGGAATTCTGTTGGTGGGGATGCGCTGGCAATACGTCGTGGCGCTCGCCGGGGTGGTCTTCGCGCTGCTGGCCGTCTTCTGGTTTTTCGACGCCGACGGCTATCAGAAAGACCGCATCATGACCTTCATCGACCCGGGGAGGGACCCTCAGGGGAAGGGTTATCAGGTGCTGCAATCCCGCATTGCGGTGGGCAACGGGGGCGTTTGGGGGCAGGGGGTCACGCGTGGGAGCCAAACCCAGCTCCGGTTTCTTCCGA
The DNA here is from genome assembly GCA_044226365.1 of Bryobacteraceae bacterium. Taxonomy (GTDB): domain Bacteria; phylum Acidobacteriota; class Terriglobia; order Bryobacterales; family Bryobacteraceae; genus JALHNI01. The sequence goes on along the minus strand of JBGAHE010000061.1, from coordinate 35,648 downwards.
TCGCGCCAACCGACTTTATTTTTTCGACTTTCGCCGAAGAACACGGTTTCGTCGGCGTGATAATCGCGCTAGGATTATACTATCTCCTACTTGTACAGATCGTACAAAATGGGCAGACGGCCCCCGACCGGGCCGGAACGATTATCTGCATCGGGATAGGCGCCACGTTGCTGTTTCATCTTCTCGTGAATGTGGGAATGGTGATCAACCGAATGCCGGTAGTTGGGATTCCCCTCCCGCTCATGAGCTATGGGGGAACGAGCACTTTGGCAGTTTTTGTAATGTTGGGACTCGTGATGAATGTCCGGTCTCAGAGATTGTTCAGTTAGAGATTAGTTGATGAGATGGTGCCCGGCCTCGGCCCGATTCGCCCAGCCGGAGCGACTCAAGTGCGATTATGGTTCGCCACGATATTTGCGCGTCGAAGGTAAACGGAGCCTTTTTTGTTCGCTTCACCTCCCGGCGTTGCCACGCTGCCCGTTGTTCAACAATTGGCGTGTGACACGGTGAGTTAGTTTTGAGAACGCCCCTGCGGCCTCTCCTCACTGTGGGAAGACCTGAACCCCCCTCGCGCCCACCCTCGCTTCGCTTCGCCGATTTGGCCCCGCCGGAGAAATAGAGGTTTGCCACATGGGCAAAGAGATGGTGGTTTCCGCCGACCGGCATGAAACGCGGGTCGCACTGCTGGAAGACGATCAAGTCGTCGAAGTTTATTTCCAACGAGCGCAGGAATATTCGTTAGCCGGAAGTATCCATAAGGGACGCGTGACGCGCGTGCTGCCCGGGATGCAGTCCGCCTTTGTGAACCTGGGGTTGGAGCGCGATACGTTCCTCTACGTATCGGACTTTTTCGAAGAACACGAGGAGTTCGCCGACGAAAAGCCGCGTGGCGGCTCCGGCGACGGCGAGAGCCGGCCCGAAGGCCGCGGCGATCGCGGAGAGCGTGGGGACCGGGGTGATCGCGGCGACCGTGGTGGCCGCGGGCGGGATCGTCGGGAGCGTTTCTCCTCCGGCCGTCCGGCGCCGGCCGGCGAAGCGGCTCCTGTCGAAGAATTGAAGGCGGAGATCAACCCCTTCGCCGTGGCTCCGCTGGTGGCGAACGAAAGTGCCGCCGCGGGGCCCGTATCGGCTGGCGAAGACGACCGCCGCCGCCGTCGCCGCCGTGGCCGTGGCCGCAGCGGGTTCCCGGATTCGAAGTTCTCCGCGCCCGTCACCGACGATAGCGACGAGGCCCTGCCGGCCGCCGAAGGCGACGCGGGCGACGAAGTGGAAGCCGCTTCCGAGCCCTCCGAAGTCATCCTGCTGCCCGGCGAATCGCTGCGCAAGTATTCCCAGTTGAAGGCCGCCCCTCGCGAAGAGGCGCCGACGGCGCTGTCGCCTCTCCGTTTTGTCGACGACGCCCCCGCCCCGGCTGACGCCGCCGAGCCGGAAGCCGAGTTCGACGAAGCCGAAGACTCCGACATCGAAGACGCCGTCGCGGAAGTGGCCGAAGAAGTTCGCGTCATCGACACCGGCCTCACGGACGAAGAAGCCGCCCTCGACGAAATTCAGGAATTGGCCGAAGCCGCGCTCGACCGCGATGCCTCGGTGCTCGAAAGCACGTCCGCTCCGCTCGAAGTCTCCGAAGAAGCCGAAGATCTGGCGCCGGTGGCCGAGGCTGACGACGAAGACGAAGAAGGTGACGAAGCCGCCTCCGAAGTTTTGCCCGGCGAAGCGGTGGAAGATGGCAGTGAGCCCGCGTTGCCCCTGGCGGGCTTCTCAGCCCATGTGCGTTCGCCCGAACAGGGCCGCTTCCTGCAGCAGCGCGCCCCCGGCTCGGGCCGGCGTGGCCGCCGGCGTGGCCGTCGCGGCCGTGGTGAGCGTCCGGCGCCTGAAGCGAACGGTGCAGCGATCGCCGGTGCGGCGCCCGCGGTGGCTCCCGCTGCCGTGGTGGCACCGTCCCCGGAGGGCGAACTGCTCGAAACGGGCCGTCCCGACTTCGACGTCGCCGATCCGAGTGAAGTGTCCTTCCGGGCCGAAATGGAAATGGGCGCCGCTCCGGCGCTGGCTCCCGAGACCGACGAAGCTACCCCTCTCGAAACCGAACGTCAGGAATTGGGCCGTCTGGAAGGCGAAATCCGCGCCCCGCGCGGCGACCGTCCGGAACGCAGCGACCGTGGCGACCGCAACGGTCGTGATCGTGGCCGCGGCCGTGGCCGTGGTGACCGTGGTGGCGAGCGCGGCGGTGACCGCGGTGGCGAACGGGGCGGGGAACGCGAAGCGCGCTCCGAAGGCCGGGGCGACCGTCAGCGTCCGCCGCTGCCTTCGATCAGCGACCTCCTGAAGGAAGGCCAGGAAATCCTGGTCCAGATCGCCAAAGAACCCCTCGGCCAGAAGGGTGCGCGCATTACGTCGCACATCGCCCTCCCGGGCCGCTACTGCGTCTACATGCCGACCGTGAACCACACGGGCGTGTCGCGCAAGATCGAATCCGACGCCGAGCGTCATCGTCTGAAGCAGATCCTGGTGGCGAACACCGAAGGCATCCCCGGCGGCTTCATCTGCCGCACGGCCGGCGAAGGGCGCTCCGAGCAGGAGATCGCCCAGGACATCACCTATCTCCACAACCTGTGGCTTGAGATCAAGCGCAAGGCCGACGCGAAGCCGGCTCCGGCGCTGCTCTACCACGACGTCGAAATCGTCGAGCGCATCCTGCGCGATCAGCTGACCGACGACTTCAAGGCCATCTGGATCGACAACGAAGATGTCTACGAGCAGGTGCTGCGGTTCGTGCAGCGCTTGCAGCCGAATCTGGTGAACCGCGTGAAGATGTTCACGCGCCCGGTGCCGATCTTCGACTTCTTCAACATCACCACGGAGCTGGAGAAAGCACTCAAGCCGAAGGTGTGGCTGAAGTCCGGCGGCTTCATCGTCATCAACCAGACCGAAGCGCTGGTGGCGATCGACATCAACACGGGCAAGTACGTCGGCAAGACGAATCGCCTCGAAGACACCATCGCCAAGACGAACGTCGAAGCGGTGAAAGAAATCGTCCGCCAGATTCGCCTGCGCGACCTGGGCGGCATCATCGTCATCGACTTCATCGACATGGACGAGCGCAAGAATCGCCAGAAGGTGATGCAGGCGCTCGAAGACGCTATGCGCGTCGATAAAGCCCCTTACAAGATTCTGCAGTTCAACGACTTCGGCTTAGTGGCCATCACGCGCAAGCGCGTGAAGCAGTCGCTCGAACGCACGCTCTGCATGCCCTGCCCGCATTGCGAAGGCGCCGGCTACGTCAAGAGCGTCCACACCGTCATCGTCGAGATCGTCGGGGAATCGCGCAAGATGGCTCGCTCGCTACGGGACAACAAGGACGTCGAGTTGCGCGTGCATCCCGATGTGGCCAAGGAGCTCAAGAGCAGCGGCAATAGCTATCTGGAAGAGATTGAAGAAATTCTCGGCCTACCGGTCGCCATTGTCAGCGACCCCACCATCCATCACGAAAAGTTCTCGCTCGCCTAAGGGCGAGAACTTTTCTCTCGCTTACTTCGAACCCACCACGCCCGCCATCGGCGAACTCGCCGAGGCGTAGAGGCGCTTCGGCATGCGGCCAGCCAGGTACGCCAGGCGACCCGCGGCCACCGCGTACTTCATCGCCTCGGCCATCTTCTCAGCATCTTCCGCCTCGGCCACCGCCGTATTCATCAGCACGCCGTCGTAGCCCAGCTCGAGCGCCAGCGCCGCATCGGACGCCGTGCCTACCCCGGCATCGACAATCAGCGGCACGCTCTGAATCTTCTCGCGCAGAATGCGCAGGTTGGTGACGTTCTGAATGCCCAGCCCGGAGCCAATCGGCGCGCCGAGCGGCATTACGGCCGCGGCGCCGGCATCGATCAGGCGGCGGGCATTGATCAGGTCGTCGGTCGTATAGGGCAGCACGACGAAGCCTTCCTTCGCCAGCACGCGCGTCGCTTCCAACAGGCCTTCGTTATCGGGGAACAACGTCTCCGGATCGCCGATCACCTCGAGCTTCACCCAGTGCGAAAGGCCCACTTCCCGCCCCAGGCGCGCCGTGCGGATGGCGTCATCCGCCGTGTAGCAGGCGGCCGTGTTCGGCAGGATGAAGAACTTCTCGCGATCGATGTAGTCGAGCAGGCTTTCCTTGCTCTTGTCGCTCAGGTTCACGCGGCGCACCGCCACGGTCACCACCTCGGCGCCGCTGGCTTCGTGGCAGCGGGCCATCTCCGGAAAGCTGCGATACTTCCCGGTCCCAATCATCAGGCGGGAGCGGAAGGTGCGGTCGGCGATGCGAAACGTATCAGACATGTTGGGTGCCAAAGGGCCTTATTGGTGTGACGGGGCCAAACGGTTCAGGGCTTCGGTAAGCAACTGGGCGATTTCCGGAGCCTGCCGCCGCTCGATTTCATGCCGGTGCATGTAATAAACCGGTTTGCCGTCCTGGAAGATCGCCATCGACGGCGACGAAGGCGGAAACTGGCCCAAGTGAGCCTCCCGCAGATGGTCCGTCGCATCGACATCGCCGCCGGCGAAAACCGTGACGGTCTTGGTGGGCTTGTTGGCGCCTTGCAAAGCCATGCCCACGGCCGGGCGGGCTTTTCCGGCTGCGCAACCGCAAACCGAATTCACCACCATCAGCACCGTCCCGCTGTCCGGGCCCAGCGCCGCATCCACTTCCGAAGGCGTACGCGCTTCTTCCACGCCGTACTTGGTCAGATCCTGCCGCATGGCGGCAATCAGCATCTCTGGATAAGCCATGGTGATTCCCCTAAACTGGTGTTTCCGGGCGCAAGCGTCCGTCTCTACTTCTAGTATATGCAGCGAATTCAGCTCTACCTCAAAGTGGTGATCGAAGCCGACGACGAAGAGCGCGTCGACAAGCTGGGCAATGAGCTTGCCCGGATGATCCGCAAGGTGCATGGCGTCACCGAAGTGGAGCTCACCAACACCACCTCCGAAACCTTCGAGGAGCCCGAAGAGGAAGACTAGTTGGCCAAAACCACGCTCGAAATCACGGGGATGACTTGTGCGGGTTGCCAATCCACCGTGGAGCGCGCGTTATCCCACGCGCCGGGCGTTACCGCGGCTCACGTCAATCTCCTGCAGCATCAAGCCGCGGTGGACTATGACCCCGCCGTCACCTCGCCGCAAGGTCTGCTGGCCGCGGTCGCCGCCACCGGTTACGGTGCGGCCGTAGCTAAGGCGACACTGGCCGCCGAAGCACAGGAAGCTCTCGAAGTTCGCCGCGAGCGCGAATATCAGGATCTCAAGCGCCGCGCGGCGCTCGCCTCCGTCATCGCCGCGGCCGCCATGTCCGTCGGCATGGTCACCATGCACGACCATCGTTGGGCCTGGGCGTGGATGGCCGCCGCCGCCTTCGTTATGGCCGTCCCCGGCCGTTCGCTCTATGTCCGGGCCTTTACCGCGCTGCGCCATGGTGGCACCAATATGGATGTGCTGGTCGCCCTGGGCACCGCCGCCGCCTTCGGCTACTCCGCCGCGGAAGTCTTCCGCCACGGCCACGATCTCTACTTCGAAGCGGCCATTACCATCGTTGCTCTGGTCCTGGTGGGGCGGACACTGGAGGCGCGCGCCACGCGGCAAACCTCGCAAGCGCTGCGCCAACTGGCCAATCTGCAGCCGCCCACCGCCACTGTCGTGCGCCTGTTCGCCGAAAAACAGATTCCCGTCGACGAAGTCCGCCTGGGGGAGATTGTTCTGGTGAAACCCGGTGAACGCGTGCCCATCGACGGTACCGTCCTTTCCGGGTCGAGCGCCGTCGACGAATCGATGCTCACCGGTGAACCCATGCCGGTGAACAAACAAGCGGGTGACGCCGTCAACGCCGGCACCATCAACTCGCTGGGCGCCCTGCGCCTCAAAGCGACCCGCGTGGGCGCCGACACGACTCTCGAGCACGTCCTTCGGCTCTTGCGCGAAGCCCAAACCACGCGCGCGCCGCTCGAACAACTTGCCGACCGCGTCAGCGCCATTTTCGTTCGCGCCGTCGTGCTGCTTGCGCTCGCCACTTTTGCGGCCTGGCTGCTGCAAGGCGCGCCAGTGCCGGTGGCGCTGACGCACGCCATCGCCGTGCTGATCATCTCCTGCCCCTGCGCCATGGGGCTCGCTGTGCCCGCCGCCGTGATGGTCGCCACCGGCCGCGGGGCCAAGCTCGGCATCCTGATCCGCGGCGGCGACGCCCTCGAGCGGCTCGCGCGCGTGCAGCGGGTCGCCTTCGACAAAACCGGCACCCTGACCGTCGGTCGCCCCACGGTGAAGTCCGTCACGCCCGACGATCCGGCCATCCTGCGCTGGGCCGCCTCCGTCGAACGCTACTCCGAGCATCCGCTCGCGAAAGGCGTGGTGGCTGAAGCGCGCCAACGAGGCATCGAACTGGCGACCGCCGAGCAGTTCGCCGCCGTCCCCGGCGAAGGCGTGCGCGCCATGGTGGACGGCCACCAGGTCGCCGTCGGGGCCAGCGACCAGGCCAGCGATCGGGCCAGGGTCGAAGTCCGCGTCGACGGCCAGCCCGTCGGCACCATCGACTTCACCGACGAAGTGCGCCCCGAAGCCGCCGCCGCCCTCACTGGCCTCAAGGCGCTCGGCATCCGTCCTTCTCTGCTTAGCGGCGACCGCTCTTCCGCCGTGGGCGACGTCGCCCGCCAAGTCGGCATCGAAGATTCCGCCGGCAGCCTTCTCCCCGCCGACAAACTGGCGCGCATTCGCCAGTGGCAGCAAGCCGGCGAGGTGGTCGCGATGGTGGGCGATGGCATCAACGACGCTCCCGCGCTGGCCCAGGCCGATGTCGGTATCGCGCTTGGTTCCGGCACCGACATTGCCCGCGAAGCCGCGCACGTCGCTTTACTCAGCGGTCACCTCGATCGCGTGGAGCGGGCCTTGCGCTTGGGGCGCTCGGCCGTCCGCGTCATGAAGCAGAACCTCTTCTGGGCGATGGTTTACAACTCGCTCGCCATTCCCGCTGCCGCGCTGGGCTGGATGAGCCCGGTGGCTGCCAGTGCCGCCATGGCGCTCAGTTCGTTCAGCGTGGTGCTGAATAGTTTGCGGCTGCGGCGCGCGGGCTAGGCGCGCACCCCGATGTGAGAAAATGCAGGCCGAAGCGTCGTATGCCCTATCTCCTGCTCTTGTTCATCCTGATTCTTTCGGCCTGTAGCGGCCCGTATTCCGAGCAGAAAGCCTCGGCGAAGGTCGAAGCCCCCGCCATGCCGGTGGACGCTGCGGCGGTCCGCTCCCAGAATCTGCCTGCGGTGGTGAGTGCCAACGGCGAGCTCTTCGCCGAGGAATTGGCCAACATCAGCACCAAGGTTCCCGGCCGCATCACGAAGCTCAATGTCGATCTCGGCAGTCTGGTGAAGGTCGGCGATGTCCTCGCCGAACTGGAACGCGACGACTATCAATACCGGGTTCGCCAGGCCGAAGCCCAGGTGGAGCAGATCCGCGCCCGCCTCGCGCTCGCCAATCGCAAGGACGATCTGGTGGATCCCGAACGCACGGCCATGGTGAAGGAAGCCAGAGCCGCGCTGCAGGAATCGCGCATCGTCTACGAGACCACCAGCCGCCTGGGCAAAGAGGGCGTCGTGTCCCGCATTGAAGTGGAACGCGCGCAGGCCCGAATGCAGGGGCTCGAAGCTCGTGTCCAGTCCGCTCTGTCGGAAGTGCTGCAGATGGGCTCGCAGCTCTCGGAGCGCCGCGCGCAACTCGATCTCGCCCGCCAGCAGTTGGAAGACACCGTCATTCGCGCTCCCTTCTCGGGCGCCGTCACCAAGCGTGTTGCTTCGCTGGGCGAATACCTCGCCACCAACGCGCCGGTGATCACGCTGGTCCGTCAGCATCCGCTACGCGTGCGGCTCGAAGTGCCGGAACGCTTCGCCGGCCAGATCCGCCACGGCCAACTGATCGACATTCGCCTCGAAGGTTCTACGTTGACGCGCACCGGCACCGTGAAACGCTTGAGTCCCTCGATCGAAGCGCAGAACCGCTCGCTCACCGTGGAAGGCGAGATTCCGAACCAGGATGGCGTGCTGCGCCCGGGTTCGTTCGTCAACGGATCGATCACCGTCAACTCCGCGGCCCAAGGCATTACCGTTCCCGCCGACTCGCTGCTCAGCTTCGCCGGCGTCGAGCGCGTTTACCTCGTCAGGAACGGGATCCTCGACGACCGCGTCGTCAAAACCGGCCGCCGCCTCGATGGGGGCCGCGTCGAAGTTCTCGAAGGTTTGGCGGACGGCGATGTCGTCGTCGCCCCGGCTTCCGAAAAAATGGTGAAGGGCCAGAAAGTGCGGGTGAAGTAAGCCATGCAGAAGCTCGCCGAAGTTTGCGTTGCCCGGCCGGTCTTCGCCGTCATGCTCATCATGGCGCTGGTGGTCGTCGGCGCTGTCTCCTATTCCAAGCTTGGGGTCGACCGTTTCCCGGACGTCGACATGCCCATCATCAACGTGCGCACCGCCCTCCCCGGCGCTTCGCCCGAAGAGATCGAAAGCACCGTCACTCGCTTCATTGAGGACTCCGTCGCCACCGTCGAAGGCATCGACAACATCCGCTCCACCTCCACCGAGTCGATGTCGATTGTCACCATCAACTTCAACCTGGACCGCAACATCGACGTCGCCGCGCAGGATGTCCGCGATGCCGTCGCCGGCGTCATTTCGCTGCTGCCGCCCGACGCGAAGCCCCCGCTGATCAAGAAGCTCGATACGGACGCCTCGCCCATCATCACGCTCGTGCTCACCGGCAATCGCACCGGCCGCGAACTGTATGAGATTGCCGAACGCAACGTGAAAGACTCCATCGAGTCGGTGGGTGGCGTCGGCCAAGTGCTCGCTGTCGGCGGACAGAAGCGCGCCATCAACATCTGGCTCGATGCGGACCGCCTCGCCGCCTACAAGATCCCGATCCTCAGCGTCCGCAACGCCGTCGCCCGCCAGAACGCCGACATCCCCGGCGGCCGCGTCGACGAAGGGCGCCGCGAGCTCGTCCTCCGCACCCTGGGCCGCTTCCCGGACCCCAAGCAGTTCAACGAACTCGTCGTCGCCAATATCAACAACACGCCCGTCCGCATCGGCGACATCGGCCTGGCCGAGGACGGACACAAAGAGCAGCGCTCCTACGCGCGTTACGACGGCGAGGAGGCCGTCGCCCTCGAAGTGCGCCGGCAATCGGGCGCCAACACCATCGACGTCATCAACGCCGTCAAAGGCAAGCTCACCCGTGTGCAGCAACTGCTGCCGCCCGGCATGAAGCTCGAACTCGTCCAGGACCAGTCGCGTTACATCAACGCCGCCTTCCACGAAGTCCAGATGCACCTCATTCTCGGCTCCATCCTCGCCTCGCTCGTCGTGCTGCTGTTCATGCGCAACTGGCGCGCCACGGTGATCGCCGCGGTTGCCATTCCGGCCTCCATCATTGCCACCTTCGGCGCCATGCGCCTGTTCGGCTTCACGCTGAACAACATCACGATGCTGGCGTTGGTGCTGATGGTCGGCGTCGTCATCGACGACGCCATCGTCGTCCTCGAGAACATCTACCGCTTCATTGAAGAGAAGAAGATGAACGCCCGCCAGGCGGCCATCGCGGCCACTAAGGACATCGGCCTCGCCGTCATGGCGACCACGTTCAGCCTTATTGTCGTCTTCCTGCCCGTGTCGTTCATGTCGTCGATCTCGGGCCGCTTCCTCTTCTCTTTTGGCCTCACCGCCACGGTGGCGATCCTGGTTTCGCTCATCGTCAGCTTCAGTCTCACGCCGATGATGTGCTCGCGCATGATCCGTCCGGCGGACGAGAGCACCCACGAGTCCAAGGGCGGCTTTTACGGCTGGATCGAGCGCACCTATATGCGCCTGCTCGGCTGGTCCATGAACCATCGCGCGCTCATCGCGGGCCTGGGCATCGTCACGATGCTCTCCACCTATCCGCTCTTCAAGCTGCTGAAGCAGGAATACCTGCCCACCAACGTCGACGAAGGCGAGTTTGAGATGAGCGTCAATGCCCCCGAAGGCGCGAGCCTCGATTCGATGAAGCAAGTCTTGAGCCGGATCGAAGACGATCTGCGCGGCCTGCCTGGCATCAAGCACATGGTTTCGATCGTCGGCACCGGATATCTGCAGCAAGTCAACAGCGGCCGCCTCTACGTCCGCATCGATGACGTCGAGAACCGCGTCCTGTCGCTGCCGCGCCTTTGGCAGAAGACGCTGGAAGGCGACCCGATGGGCGCTTTCAAAGGCCTCTACTCACAGCGCGACGTGATGGCCGCCGTGCGCGCCAAGCTCAAAAAGATCCCCGACCTCCGCGCCCGCGTCGGCAACCTGCAGACGCTCAACCAGGGCTCCGCGCCCTACGACATCGACTTCGTCATTCGCGGCCCTGATCTCCTGCAGCTCAACCGCTACAGCGAAGCCATGCGCGAGCGCGCCATGAAGACACCGGGCCTCACCGACGTCGACACCACTCTGCGCATGAACAAGCCGGAACTGCGCGTCTCCATCGACCGCGATCGCGCCGCTGACCTCGGCGTTGACGCCTCCGACATTGCCACCTCCTTGCGCCTGATGGTCGGCGGCGACGACGAAGTCTCCCGCTTCCGCGATGAAAAAATCGCCGAAGAGTATGACGTCGAAGTGCGCCTCAAGGGCGGCGACCGCAACTCCCTCGCCAACATCTCCAAGCTCTATGTGCCGTCTTCGAAGAGCGGCCTGCTTCGCCTCGACAACGTCGTCGAACTCAAAGAGTCCATGTCCGCTTACCGCATCGAAGGTCTGGACCGTCAGCGCCAGGTCGGCATTCGCGCCAACGTCCTGCCGGGCTACGGCCTCGGCGATCGTCTGCCCGAAATGTTCAAAGCGGCCGAAGAGCTCAACATGCCGGCCGCGTACTCCACCACCGTCATCGGCCGCGGCCGCGAGTTCGAACGTACCTTGAACGAGTTTCTGCTCGCCTTTGCTCTCTCGGTGGTCTTCATGTACATGATCCTCGCGAGCCAGTTCGAAAGCCTGCTTCACCCGGTAACGATTCTGCTCAGCCTGCCGCTGGCGGTTCCGTTCGGCTTTCTCTCGCTCTACGTCTTCCGCGAAACGCTGAACCTGTACTCGGCGCTCGGCATTCTCGTCTTGTTCGGCGTGGTGAAGAAGAATTCGATTCTGCAAATCGACCACACCAACAACCTGCGCCGCGAAGGCTTACCGCGCCTGCAAGCCATCCTGCAGGCCAACCGCGATCGCCTCCGCCCCATTCTCATGACCACCGTCACGCTGGTGGCCGGCATGTTGCCGCTCGCCTTGGGCAATGGCCCCGGGGCCGAAGAGCGCCGCTCCATCGCCATCATCGTCATCGGCGGCCAGTCGCTGTCGCTGCTGCTCACGCTGATCGTCACGCCGGTGGCCTACTCCCTCTTTGACGACTTGGGCGCCTGGGTCACCGGCCGCCACACCGCCCCAGTGCCCGCCGCCGGCGACTGACCTTTCGCCCGCTCGCACGTCTCTGGTTGTGATAGCCTAGCCACTTCACCAGGATGTCCACCCGTCGTTCACTGCTACGGGGCGCCGCGCTTGTCGTGTGTGCACCCATGGTCAACCGCGGTCGGTTTCGCCTCTTCGGCCAAACCGCATATTCCGCGCGCACACTCGAACTGGTGCAGCGAGCCACCGTCATCGACATGTTGGGTTTGCTGACGCTGGACTATCGCAAGTTCATCTCCTGGGGCGCTCAGCCCGCCCGCTTCAGCGACGCCGACTACCTGCGGCTCAAAGCCTCCGGGATCAACGTCTTCCATCCCGCGGTGGGCTTCGTCGGCGGCGACATCTACTCCGAATCCCTGCGCGACATCCAGGGCTGGAACGCCCTGATCACCGCCCAGCCGGACCGTTTCCAGCGCATCGACCGCATCGCCGACCTCAAAAGCGTCAAGGAGAATGGCAAGCTCGGCATCCTCATCGGCCAGCAGAATTCGTCGCACTTCCGCACCCTCGACGACGTCGACCGCTTCTACCAACTCGGCCAGCGCGTCTCGCAATTGACCTATCACGCCAACCGCCTCGGCGGCGGCTCCTCGGACCCGCGCGATGGCGGCCTCACCCTCTACGGCTACGAAATCGTCGATCGCATGAACCGCCTCGGCATGGCCATCGACGTCTCCCACTGCGGCGACCGCACTACCATGGACGCCATCCGCGCCTCGCGACAGCCCGTCCTGGTCACCCACTCCAACTGCCGCGCCCTGGTACCGGGCAGCGCCCGCTGCAAAACCAACGAAGCCATCCGCGAGCTCGCCAGCAAAGGCGGCGTCATGGGCCTCACCATGGTCCGCGCCTTCGTCCGCCCGGGCGGACGCACCACCATCGAGCACGTCCTCGATCACATCGATTACCTGGCGAAGTTCGTCGGCGTGGAGCATGTCGGCATCGGCAGCGACGTCGACCTCGATGGCCGCGACGCCCCTGCCCGCCCGGCGCGCCGCTTCGACCTCGACGGCATCGACTACGCGAAAAAAATCTTCGACCTCACCGAGGGCCTCTTCAGCCGCGGCTACACGGCCGCCCAAATCGAGCTGATCCTCGGCGGCAACTTCGAGCGCGCGCTCGCCTCTTCCTGGACGCCCAGCTAGCGCGCCGGCCGCGCGCGCGGCGTCACCGGTAACTCGCGGGCCGCCTCCACAAACCGGCACAACGCATTCGCCAATTCCATCTGCCGCGGCGTGCGGCATCGTGGCGCCAGCAACTGCGGACTGGCCACCACCACCACGGCGCACCGCGCCCGCGACGTCGCCACGTTGAAGCGATTCAGGTTGAACAAAAACTCGAGGCCACGCGGCGCATCCTCCGCCGATGACGCTGTCAGCGAGTAGATCACCACCGCCGCTTCCTGCCCCTGAAACTTGTCCACCGTACCGATGCGATACCCCGGCAGACGCTCGCGCAAACGATCCACCTGGTCATTGAACGGTGCCACGATCAGCACCTGCTCGCTCCCGAGCGGCGCCGCTTCGCCCTGCTTGTTGATCCAGCGCCCGCCGGCGACCTGCCTCACCAGCGACTCGATGTAGTCGATCTCCTCCGGCGCCGAGGTCTGATTGCCCTGATGCGGCACCGGCGCATACCAAAGCCCGGCCTGCATCAACGGCGCCGCCTCGATTGTCTGCCGCTCCAGCCCCGCCTTCGCCTGCAGACGTCCGTCGTAGAACTGCTCGGAGGTGAACGCGCACAGATCCGGGTGCAGCCGCCAGGTCACCTCCAGGAACTGCCCCAACTCGCCGATCGTCCGCGCCCCGTTCAGCAGATGCCCCAACGCCGAAATGTCGGAGCCTTCCGGATGGCTGCCCTTCTGCGGCTGCTCCAACTGCTGCGGATCGCCCAGCAGCACCAGCGTCTTGGCCGTCTGCGCGCACGCCAGCACGTTCGCCAAAGACATCTGTCCGGCCTCATCCACCACCAGCACATCCACGCTGCCGGCGAACTCCTCGCGCGCCCACAGAAACGCTGTCGCGCCCAGCACCTGCGCCTCGCCGTTGCTCAGCCACTCGCGCGCCTGTTCATTCTTGTCCGTCAACCGGATCCGCTCGTCGCTGTGCTCATCATCCTTATGCGCACAGCGGATGCCCGGGTCAGCCAGGAGCACCTCCGCCAGCAGATGGTCGATCACCTTGTGGCTCACCGCCGTCACGCCCACGCGCTTGCCTTCACGCACATACTGCGCAATCATGCGCGCGCCGGTATACGTCTTGCCCGCGCCCGGCGGACCCTGAATCGCCACCACCGCCGCGGACTTCCGCCGCAGCAGCAGATCGCGCTCCGCCTGATGCGCGCCGTGGGCCTCCAGACCCTGGGCGACCGTCCACTCGCCCAGTCGCAACAGCGCCGCGGCCATTTCCTTGCTGTCGAAACTCGTGTGACTGTAGACGCTCGCCGGATGCCTGGCCTCGGCGGCCAGCGTCTTCTTCACATCGATGGTGCGGGCTGTCGCGTCCATCGCCCGAATCGTTCCGAACGGCTCGCCGTCGGAAGTATAGAGCTTGCCGTCCACCTTGAAAGAGCACTCCTGCGGCGGATACGCGTAGCGATCCGTGGCAACCCGCTCTCCTGGCTTCGCCTTCGGCAAGCGTTCCACGTGGCGCAAGCCAGCCAGCGCCGCCCGCTCGTCGTACAAGTCGTCTTCGCCCAGATCGCGCAGGCGGAAGAACTCCCACCAGCTCACCTTGCGTTCGCGCTCATGCCAATCGAGCGCATGCGCCAGCAGCCATCGCGCCGCCTGCTCGTCCGTGCGGGCGGATGGCTCATCGGGCACGCCGTCGGTCAACGCCGCAAAAATGCGTTCCACGGCATCCTGCCGTGTCTTCTCTTCGTCCTTCTTCTCTTTCGGTTCCTTCACTGCCGGACGCTCGGCGATGCCGGCCTGCAGGCGCAACTGCTCCAGCCACTGATGCAGCCGCTCGGTCGCGCGGCAATCGTCTTCGTTGTAGCGCTCCACGATCGCCGCGTCCTGGTCCTCGAACGCGGCGTTGCGTTCCAACTGATGCTCCAGCCGATGCCGCGCCTGGCTCGCTTCGCGCAGCGGCATCGTTCGCTCGAAGCCGCAGAACGGCTCCAAGTCCTTCAGCGAATACTGCTCCACGCTGGCCCGCAACGCCTGCTTCACCACCGCGTGCAGATCCACGAAGCGCTCGCTGGTCAACAGCGCGTCCACCTGGTCCACGCGGGTCGCATAGCGCAGCATCATGCGCTTGATCGCCGCCGGTTCATAGGCTCCGAAGTGATAAACATGCATCTGCGGATGCTCGCGCTGGCGCGCCTCGATCAGGTCGATCAGCCACTCGAACGCCTGGTGCTCGGCCGGCCGGTCCGGCGCCCAACGGCTCTGGTAACTCTGCGCGTTCACCACGCCGAACAGATACTCGCGCCCGCCGCCCGGCACGAATGGATCGCCCTCGAAGTCGAGATACAGATCTCCCGGCGTAGGCTCCGGCAGCCGCGCCAAACCCAATTGCGGCGCCGTCGGCAACAGCTTGTAGCGCCGTTCGTGCGCCACCCGCGCCTCGTACTGAATCCGCGCCTGATCCTGAATCCGTTCGTAGGTCTCGCGCGACCCGCGCTCCGGCCGAAAGTCGATCGCCGTTTGCGCGAGTTTTGCCAGCGTCGCGATCTCTCGCCCCACCAGTTCCTTGCGATGCAACTGACCCGCGCCCGCCACCAGCGACAGATGATCGTCCCGCCGCCGCTCGACGTCGCAACGGCTGAACCAACGGCACAGGTCGCAATGCGGCACGGGCTCCGGATACGTCGCCGCCCCTGCCTCCACCGCCCGCTCCAGGGACCGCTTCACCGCGCGCGTATACGCCGCATACGCCGCCGTCCGGTAGCTCTCCGGCGCAAAGCCCGTCTCCGGCCGGATCACGTGAAAGCTTTCTGGCCGCGCCCCCTGCACCCGTCCCAGCAACTCGCTGTAGAGGCTCAATTGCAGAATCGTCTCCGCCTTGGTCTCCATCGAGAGCTTGCAGTCCACCACCTCGTAGCGTCCCGGGGAAACCTTCAGCAATACGTCCGTCCGACCGCCCCAGCGTTCATCCCGCAACCCGCCCTGATAAATGACGTCGGCTCCGTCACGCATCGCCGCTTCGGTCTGCGCCACCGCGCCCCCGGTCGCCTCGGTCAGGTCGACGACGCGCAGCCCTTGCGCCTTCAGGAAGTCGAGATAGGCCGCCTCGTGCTCCAAACCTCGTTGCCGCATGACGGCCAGGTGCGGCGCCTGCCACGCCGGTTCGGCGATTTCGCCCCGCGTCGCGCCCAGGCTCAGGCTCGTCAGATGCGGGCAGGAGAGATGATTGGCCAGATCGGTGGCCGAAAGCTGGATCAGGCTCTGACTGATTTTCATGCGAGCAGCGCAGTCATGGCCAACCTACCATAGCCGATTTCGCCCTCCCGGACCCCGTAAATGCACAAATTCGTCAAGTCGTAGAAACTTCCGCCGTGACGACGGCATCTGGGCTAGAGGGGGTCGCGCTCCCGCTATGTCTGGCGGGATATCATAAAGAGACGGCGACCGTCCACTGAACTGTTCCTACCCATGTCGCAGACCATCGAAGAACTTGGCATAAATAGCTGGCTCGAAGAAGAACTTTACCAGCAATATCTCAGCAACCAGCAGAATGTTGACTCGAGCTGGAAAACCGTTTTTGATACCAACGGTTCTCCGGAGTCGGTTGCGGGCTCACCCGCCGCGCCGGCCACCCCCGCTCCAGTTTCGGAAGCACCAGTACCGGAGGCTGCCACGCCAGCCGCCCCAGCCGAGCCGCCTGCTCCCGCGGCCGTTTCGTCCCCCGCCTCGTCCCATCCACCCGTTACCACCAGCCAGTTGCCTGCCAAACCCACCCCTCCCGTCGTCCTCGGCCCCACCGAACAGTTGATGCCATTGCGTGGCGTGGCCGCCCGCATCGCCGAGAATATGAACGCGAGCCTGTCGGTCCCCACCGCCACCTCGCAGCGTGTGTTCACCGTCAAGGTGATCGACGAAAACCGGCAACTCGTCAATGAACACCGCGCCCTCAACGGCAAGAGCAAAGTCTCTTACACGCACCTGATTGCCTGGGCCATCGTCAAAGCGCTCAAAACGAATCCGGCCCTCAACCATGCCTTCATCGAGAATGCCGACGGCGCCTTCCGCATCGTTCGCCCGCAGGTGAACCTGGGCATCGCCGTCGACGTCGCCGGCAAGGACGGCAGCCGCAGCCTGATGGTGCCCAACATCAAGAACGCGGGCGAAGCCAACTTCCAGCAGTTCCTCGCCGCTTTCGACGACATCGTCGCCCGCGCCCGCGTCGGCAAGCTCACCCCGGCGGACTTCGCCGGCACCACCATCTCGCTTACCAACCCTGGCACCGTCGGCACCCTGGGCTCCGTGCCCCGCCTGATGCCCGGCCAGGGCGCGATCATCGCCACTGGCGCCATCGACTATCCGGCCGAATACCAGGGCGTCGCGCCCGACATGAAGGCCCTGCTTGGCTTGAGCAAGGTCATGATGATGACCTGCACCTATGACCATCGCGTCATTCAGGGTGCCGAGTCCGGCATGTTTCTCGCGCGCGTGCAGCAACTGCTGCTCGGCGAGGACCGTTTCTACGAAGAAATCTACGCCGACCTCAAGATTCCTTACCAGCCCGTCAAGCTCCCGCAGGAGAAGGTACGCACGCTGGTGGGGCCCGCCTTAGGGCAGGCTCCGGCCGCTGGCAACAATGCCGAACTCGCCAAGGAAGCCGCCGTCCTCATGCTCATCAACGCCTATCGCGTGCGCGGGCATCTGGTCGCCAATCTCGATCCGCTCGGCAGCGAACCGAACCACCATCCCGAACTCGACCCCGCCAACTACGGCCTCACCATCTGGGACCTCGACCGCCCGTTCCTCACCGGCAACCTCGGTGGCATGACCGGCGACGCCGCTCCCCAGGGGATGGCCACCCTGCGCGAGATTCTCGAAAGCCTCCGCGCCGCCTACTGCGGCACCATGGCCGTCGAGTACATGCACATCCAGCATCCAGAGCAGAAAGCCTGGTTGCAGCAGCGTCTGGAGCCCAAAGCGGCTCGCGCGCCGCTCGCTCCTGAAGGCAAGCGCCGCATTCTCGAACGGCTCGTGGAAGCCGAAATGTTCGAGAACTTCCTGCACACGCGCTTCGTCGGCCATAAGCGCTTTTCGATGGAAGGCGGCGAAGCCGGCGTCGCGATCCTCGATGAGATTGTCGAACGCGCGGGCGCCGCGAACGTCGGCGAAATCGTCATCGGCATGGCCCATCGCGGCCGCCTCACCGTGCTCGCCACGTTGATCGGCAAGGCCCTCGGCCAGATCTTCTCCGAGTTTGACGGCAATGTGGACCCGGAAACCACCCAAGGCTCCGGCGACGTGAAGTATCACCTCGGCGCCAGCGGCGTCCGCACCACCAAGAACCGCGAAGTGGTCGTCTCCGTCGCTCCGAACCCTTCGCACCTTGAGGCCGTGGACCCCGTCGTGGAAGGCATCGTCCGTCCCAAGCAGGAGCGTCTCGGCGACACTGAGCGCGCTCGCGTCGTCCCCGTCCTGATCCACGGCGATGCCGCCTTCGCCGGCCAGGGCGTGGTCACCGAAACCCTGAATCTATCGCAGCTCGAAGGCTACACCACCGGTGGCACCGTTCACCTGATCATCAACAATCAGATCGGCTTCACCACCAACCCGAACGAGGGCCGCTCCGGCCCGCATTGCACCGACGTCGCGCGCACCGTACAGGCCCCCATTCTGCACGTCAACGGCGACGACGCCGAAGCCTGCGTCCGCGCCGCGCAGATCGCCTTCGACTTCCGTCAGCGCTTCAAGAAAGACGTCGTCATCGACATGGTGTGCTACCGCCGCTTCGGTCACAACGAAGGCGACGATCCCAGCTACACCCACCCCATCCTCTATCGCAAGATCAAGGACCAGCCGTCGGTCGCCACCCTCTACACCGACCGTCTGAAGCGCGAAAAAGCTCTCACCGACGCCGAACTCGAATCCATTCGCAAGCGCAACACCGCCAAGCTCGAAGACGGCTTCAACGCCGCCAAAGAGAAGGCCGAAAAGTTTGAGCTCGTCGAAATGGCGTTGCTCGACGACGAAGTCTTCAAAGTCCCCACGCCGAACACCGCCGCCGATCGTCAGTTGCTCGCCCAGGTGGTGCAGGGCATCACCGCCTTCCCGCCGGACTTCACCATTCACCCGAAGCTCCAGGCCCTGATCGACAAGCGCAAAGAGGTCGCCAACGGCGCGCCCATGGATTGGGCGATGGCCGAAGCGCTCGCCTTCGGTTCGCTCGTGCTCGAAGGTACTCCCGTCCGGCTTTCCGGCCAGGACAGCTCGCGCGGCACCTTCTCCCAGCGCCATCTCGAGTACGTCGACTACCAGACCGGCAAGCCTTACGTGCCGATGAAGTACCTCGACCCCAAGCAGGCCCGCTTCGAAGTCGTCGACTCCAGCCTCTCCGAATACGCCGTCATGGGCTTCGAGTTCGGCTATAGCGTCGCCGACCCCACCTGCCTCGTCATGTGGGAAGCCCAGTTCGGCGACTTCGTCAACGGCGCCCAGATCATGATCGACCAGTTCATCTCGGTCGCCGAAGAGAAATGGGGCCAGCCCAGCGGCCTGGTCCTTCTCCTGCCGCATGGTTATGAGGGCCAAGGGCCGGAGCATTCCTCCGCCCGCATCGAACGCTTCCTGCAGCTCTGCGCGCAGAACAACATGATCGTCGCCAACGCCTCCACGCCCGCGCAGTATCATCACCTGCTGCGGCGTCAGATGCACGGCGGCGCGGACCGCCGCGGCCTTCGCAAGCCGCTCATCATCTTCACCCCCAAGAGCCTTCTCCGCCACGCCAAAGCCGTCAGCACCATCGACGAGCTTTCCGCCGGCGGCTTCCGCGAAGTGCTCGGCGATCCTCAGGTCGTCGGCGATCGCGTCTCGCGCGTCCTGCTCTGTTCGGGTAAGGTCTACTACGACCTGCTTCAGGCCCGCGAAGCCAAGCAGGCCAACAACGTCGCCATCGTGCGCCTCGAACAGCTTTACCCGTTCCCCGCCGCCGATTTGCGCGACGTCCTATCGCGTTACCCGGATGCGGCCGAACTAGTCTGGGTGCAGGAAGAACCGCGCAACATGGGTCCGTGGCGCTTTGTCCGCGAATGGATGGAGCCCATCACCGAAGCGCGCCGCCGTCCTCTCGGCTACGCCGGCCGGCCCGAAGCGGCCAGCCCCGCCACCGGCGCCCTCAAGCGTCACTTGCAGGAACAACAGGAGATTGTGGATACCGCGTTCGCATCCACCGTGCCCACCCGTCCGAAGCGGGTCCGCGTGGTGGCGAAGCGGAAACGCTAATCGCTCATGGGCTCGTCGCTAGCGACCCTCGATCAATGGTTCATCGATAGTCCGGTCCTCACCGTCATCGGGGTCCTGCTCGCGCTTGTCATCGCGGTGGTGCTGCTAATTCTTCTCGCGCTGCCGTTTTCGCCTCAACTGCGCATCGTCTACCGGGCGATGCGCAGAATCCTCTGGACCAAAATCGGCACCACGCGTGACGGCCCCGGCATGCCCCGCCGTTACCGCCAGCACCTCGATCGCAAAACCTCGCCCAAGTTGCTGCTGGCCTGTGAAGGCGCCGCCTTCGGCCGCACTGGCGTCATTTACCTGAACGCCGAGGAAATCGGCTTCATCTCCTACCGTTTTGGCGTCCCCACGGAACTGAACGTCCCGGTCGCCCAGGTCACCGAAGCCAAAATCACGAAAGCCGCCCTCTATGATCTGGTTACTGTCACCACCCGCGGCCGTGCCGAAACCCTCCGCATCTACCGCTCGGACCGCGACATCGGCCAGGAATTTTTCAACCAACTGCAGTTACAGCTCGGAGCTTTTCGCTTTCGTCAGCGCTAAGCGCTGCTTCCTTGGTACAATCGTAGAGTTACGGAATTCGGGCCGTAGCGCAGCCTGGTAGCGCGCTTGCTTGGGGTGCAAGAGGTCGTGAGTTCAAATCTCGCCGGCCCGACCAAAGACCTTCCCCCCTCCTCTTTCGATTTCAGTCCCTTCATTCAGCAGATCCACCTGCTCCGCATACACGAAGATCCTGTCCCGCCGCTTACCCGTCAGTTCCTTCACGATTCCCAAACCCAGCAGATGCTCCACGGACTTCGCCACCGTCGGCGCCGAAATCCGCAGTTCCGCCGCCGCCCGGGGAATTAACAGCACCCCGTGCCGCTGCAGATAGCCGTACACCAGCAGCGCCGACGCCGCCGGGCGCCCCAGCAACTCCACTTTGTGCCGATCCGCCTGATGCAGCCGGTTCAGTCTCAGCGCCGTGGCTGACGCCTGCTCCGCCACCTCCCGCACGCCCCTCAGAAAGAAGTCGATCCAGGCCTCCCAATCGCCCTCCCGCCGCACGCGCGTCAGCAGATCGTAATAAGTGCTCCGCTGGTGCTTCAGATACAAGCTCAGGTAAAGCATCGGCTCGCTCAGCACCTGCTCGGCGTTCATCATCAACGTGATTAACAGCCGCCCCAGCCGTCCATTCCCGTCCAGAAACGGATGAATCGACTCGAACTGCACATGCGCCATCGCCGCTTTCACCAGCAACGGCAGGTCGCTCTGCTCGGCATGGATGAACCGCTCCAAATCCGCCATGCAATTTCCGACCTCGTCCGGCGGCGGCGGAACGTAGAATGCATTGCCTGGCCGCGTGCCGCCGATCCAGTTCTGGCTCGTGCGGAATTCGCCCGGCTGTTTCTCGCTGCCCCGTCCCTCGGCCAGCAGAATGCCGTGCATCTCCCGGATCAGTCGCCCGCACAGGGGAAAGCCCTCCTTCAGGCGGTCCAGCCCGTGATACACCGCCTTCACGTAGTTCAGCACCTCGCGCGCATCATCGAGCGGCACGATCTCCTGCCCCGCGTTCTCATGCAGCAGCAAGTCCGAAAGTGATGATTGCGTGCCCTCGATCTGCGACGAGAGCACCGCTTCTTTCTGGATGGAGAACTGCAGCAACAGCAGCGGGTCCGCTAACAAGTGCGTCAAGCCGTCCAGGCGCCCCACCGCCTGGTTCGCCCGGTCCAACAGTTGCTGAAAGCCTCGCAGATCTGCCGGGGGATGGGGTGGCAGGGGCGGAGGCACAAACGCCCGCACCGTCTCGTCCCCGGTTCGCGTGACCGCAAACCGCCCCAAATCCCGCCTCGCCTGCGCCGTCATGGCATGATCCTTTCTTAGTGAATCCTCACTACTAAAGGATATCGTCAAATCCTTCCTTAGTCGCCAGTACTAGGAAGGAATTCTGCAAATTCTTTCGTTACCGCCGCAACACTGAACGCGCCGGATCCAGCGTCACCTTTGCCGCCAATGCCGGCAATGTCACCGAAAAATCAGTCGGCTCTGACGACGTCCGCACCCAATGCGTCATCGTCTTGCCATTCCGCAGCTGAATCTCCACCGGCACATCGGCGCTGAAATCCTCCGGCGCATCCGCCTGCCGGATCGTCCCCGTCAGCGTCAACCCTTTCATTCCATGCGACATCGTCAACGTCGGCACGCCCGTCCCGTACACCCAATTCTCGAAAAAAGTCCCCAGCGTCTTCTTGCCCTCCGGCCCCAGGACTTCGGCCGCCAACCGCTCCACATCCTCCGTCGACAGCGGCGTCAGGTGATACCGTCGCTCGATCTCCGCCAGCAGCTTCGTAAATGCCGCCTCGCCCATTCGCCGCCGCAGCATGTGGAAAATCCACGATCCCTTCTCGTAGGTGATTGTCTGCCAAGCTCCCGGCGCCTGCGAGTTTTGCAGCCGGTAGCCCCACACGATCGGCCCGGTCGACTCCACCGTCTCTTCCTTCTCGTTCTGCTTCAGCAGACGTCCGCGGAACGTCTCCAGCACCTGCTCCAGCGCCTTCGCGCCGCGCTTCTTTTCGAGATACAGCAGCGCCGAATAATTCGAAAGCGCCTCCATCAGCCACTCGTCCTCCGGATGCGCTGGCATCACCGAATTGCCCCACCACTGATGTGCGATCTCATGCACCTGCAGAATCTCGTTGAAATAAGGCCCCACATCGGGCGACCGTCGCTCCTCCACGTAGTTCTGCGTCGACAGATAGATCAGGCCCGGAAACCCCTGCCCGAACCTTCCTGGAATCGGCGTCACGTTCAAACTCATCAACGGTGGCGGACCCAGCCGCAGGCCCAAAAACTCCAGCGCGTCAATCAACTCCCCGCTCAGCGTATTCAGCCGGTCCACCGGGCTCGGCGGTAGCACCGCCGGTAACGGTAAATCCGTCTGCGGCCGCCGGTTCCGCCCGCCGAACGTGGGCGGCGGAGGCGGCACAAACACCGGTTGCGGCGTCAAGCTCGACTCCAGGCGCTGATTCGCGTACACGTCCACCCGATAGCTGCCACGCGTTTGCCGGTTGCGCACGAACTTGCCGAGATTGAAGCCCAGCAGCCGCACCGGCGCCGCTGTCTTCCAACGGTCCACGCGCTCTTCGCCCTCGGTCTTCGAGTCCACCAACTCCCCGGCCGACACCAACGTCAGCGCTGCCGGATAGCGAAACGTCGCCTCGTGCGGCGAGAACTGAATGCCCTTTTGCGGATACCAATTCGTCCGCGCCGCCATGAAGAACACGCCATTGCCCGCCTCGCGGATCACTTCGCCCTCGTGCTCGAACTCGAACTGGTAGGTCCTCCCCGGCACCAGCGGCTCGCGGGGAATCACCAGGAACGTCTCGTTCTGCTCGCCGCGAAACAGACCGGAGCGAAAGCTATCGCGCTGGAAGAAGTCCGCCGGCTGCCCGCCGATCCGCACCTGCTGAATCCGCATGCGCGGCGAGATGTCGAACGGCACGGTCGGCTCACTCGCGTCGCGCGGGGTCACCGTCAGTTTGGTCACCACCTTCGTCTTCAGGTCCGGCGTCACCCGCACGTCGAGCTTCACACCTTCCATCCGCAGCCCCGCGGCCCGCGCCGGTCCTTGCAGATTGCGCCGGCTGCGTCCCGTAAAGTTGCACCAGATGTCGAAGAACCGTCCACGCTCATCGGTCACGAATTGACCCATCAGCACGCGCGAATCATCCCGCGCATCCACCATCACATCGACATTGCCCCGCGCGGTGCCGCTCAGAATCGCGTAGAACAAAGCTCGCTCGCGCGGCCGCCCCGCCAGGATGTCCTGCACCAGCCGCAGCTCGATGCTTTCGGCAACATTCCGCAGCGCGGTTTCGTACTGCCGCTTCAGCACCAGCCCCAACTCCATCGCCGGCTTCACCCCACCCGGATACGCCTCCACCTGCTTCATCAACTCCGCCGCCGTTTGATCCGTAAACAGCATCAGCATGCTGTCGAACCGCTCGGAGAAATTCGGCGACCCCGTAAACCGTGCCAGCGACCCGCGCTCCCCCCGATTCGGCGGCAGCAACAGCATCTCCGCCTCTCCGCCTTCCACCTGCGCACTGAAGATCGCACCCAGCGGCGCACCGTCCACCGGCTTGGTGAAGATCAGCAGCCCGTCGGTGAAAAAGATCTTCGCGTCCTCGCGATCGATCTTCAGGTCCCGCACCCGGTAGCAGCGCTCCGGGTCGAGCGTCATTTCGTGGATTTGCGTGGCGATCGCCGTGGCCCTCGACGGAACGTCGGCCGGCCAGGCGGTAGGAAGGATCAGCAGGAAGAGGAGGGCCGCGCGCACGCCTTCAGTGTAGCCCTACCAGACTTGATACCAGGGCTTCTTGGGCGGCGCGACATCGAGCGGCATCGGCAGCGGCTCGTTGTCGATCACGGCCCGCGGATTCTCGGTGAACAGCCGGTCCGCCCGCGCCTCGCCGTAAACAGACTTCACCTGCTCATACGCCTCATCCATGCGCGCCGGACGGCGTTCCGGATCGTGCCCGTCGCTCGCAAATACATGCACCAGATTGTTCGCCATCAGCGTTTCGGAAAACTTGCGCGCCCGGCTGCCCCAGTACCCGGTGATCGATTGCGTCGTCACCTGCATCAGGCAGCCCATTTGGCTCCATTCGCGCAGCTCTTCCAGCCGCTGCTGCAGTAGCGTATTGCGCTCCGGATGCGTGATCACCGGCACAATCCCGGCGTCCAGCATCTGCTGAAAGATCGCGGTTGTGTTGCGGAAGATGATCAGGTCGGAGAATTCCACCAGCAGATACCGGCCCCCGTTGATCGTGAACCGCGTGGGGTCCTCCATCAGCGACTGGATGTTGTCGAAGGTCAGGTGGAAGTCGCACCCCAGATGGATGCGGATCCGCTCCCTTAAATCACCCATCTCTTCGGAGACCAGCTCCACCAGTTGGCGATTCAGGTTCGGATCGAACTTGAATTGGAGATTTGCGTGAGGACTGGCCACGATATCCGTGGTCCCGGCATCCGCGGCGGCGCGCAGCATACCGACGCTTTCTTCGAGGGTTTTCGATCCATCGTCCACCCCCGGGAGAACATGCGAATGTATGTCTACCAAATTGGGTCTACCGAAATCCCGCTAGATGAACATCTCCTCGTCCTGGGTTGCCGTCACCACGCTCGGGCGCTTGCCGCCGCTGAACAGCGTGCCGAATCCCGCACGCACGCCGGTCACCAGGCCGTTGATCTCTTTGAGCGGCTTCATCACGCCGCCATGCAACACGGACACCGTCTCGTGCACGCGGGTCATCGTGTCATCTAACACCAGCTCCGCTTTCTCGAGCTGCACTTTCGCCCGGGCCGACGCATCGGTTACCACTTCTTCCACACGGGTCAATTGCACCTTCGTGGAATCGAGAATCTGATTCGTCTTCGCGCTGATCTGCTTGATCTCGGCGTGGCTGGTTTCCACCGTCGCTCGCGCCTGCTCCAGCAGGTTCTCCGCCCGCGGAATCAAGGGCATCACCTTTTCCTGCATGCCCTTCACCTGACGGTAAAGCCCCAGGATGGCCAGCATCTGAAACAGCATGGACAGCGCGGCGACTACGACGAATCCCGCCATCACCCACAGCAGCGTTGTATTGTCCATAAAGAACTGCTTGCTGGGCGCTTTAGACGCCGTCGCCGGCCAGGTCTTCCACCGCCGCCGAGCTCGCGCTCATCGCGTCACGGTAAGCCTGCTTGCCCGCCGCCATCGCGCTCGCCAGGTTCTCCCGGTGACGCGTCACCGATTCCTTGCTCCGCTGTACGGCGTCGGTGGCCTGCTCCCGCAGGTCTTCCGTCTTGCGGCGCAGACGTTCACGCCCCTCGTCGGTCTTGTTCTTGATCATCACGCGCGTCTCTTCGCCGCTCTGCGGCGCGAACAGCAGCCCCGCGGCCACGCCCAGGCCCAAGCCAAGGAAAAAGTACGAAATCTTGTTATTGTCTTCCATCGGGCGCTCCTCTCAGCGATCCACAACTGCCTTTAGTCTACTATGGAGAGCGATGCGGAAACAGCCACGTAAACTTGACGCATCCGAACTCAAGCAGTATGCCTTGCGCCTGCTCGCCGGGCGCTCACTCTCCATCGGCGAACTGCGCGCCAAGCTCACTCTGCGCGCCTTGGAACCCGCCGTCATCGAGCCCCTGCTCGCCGACCTTGGCGAATGGAATCTCGTCGACGACACCCGCTTCGCTCAACACTACACGCGTCTGCGCATCGAAGGCGACGGCCATGGCCGCGGTCGCGTCCTGCGTGACTTACGCTTGCGCAAAGTCGAGGCGCCCCTCGCCGAACAGACGGTCGCGGCGGCCTTCGAACACGTCGACGAAGTCGAACAGATCGAGCGGTTCCTCGCCCGCCGGCTCCGTACGGTCGACCTGCCGGTCTACCTGCGCGAAGAGAAGCATCTCGCCTCCGTCTACCGCAAGCTGCGCCACGCCGGCTTCGGTTCCGCCAACGTCATCCGCGTCCTTCGCCGCTATTCCTCTCAGGCGGACGAGATCAATGAGGATGCTGAGCAAGCCGAAGACGCCGATGGTAAAGTGTAGCCCATGAGTCCCCAAGAGGCGAAAGCCGTTAATGAGTTCCTGGTTTCCTGTCTGCAGTCGGAAGCAGCCACCACTAAGCGCGTGATTGCCGCCGTCCCTGCGGATAAACCTGATTACGCTCCCGATGCCAAATCGATGAAGGCCCTCGACTTGGCTTGGCACGTGGCTTCTTCCGAAGTCATGATCATCAACATGGCCGTCGCCGGCGGCGAATCCCCGGAACCGGAGCGTCCGGCTTCTGCGAATACGCCCCAAGGCATTGCCGATTGGTATGAAGGTGCCCAGAAAGAGGCCTTGGCCAAACTCAAGGCGCTCGACGGCGAACACCTCGCCAAGGTCATCAGCGTTTGGGGCGGCATGTTTACTGCCCCGGTCGTGAACTTCGCGAACGTCGCGCTCGTCCACGCCATTCATCATCGCGGCCAGCTCTCCGCTTATCTCCGTCCCATGGGTGGCAAAGTGCCCTCCATCTACGGACCCAGCGGCGACGAAGGCGTCGGCGGTTAACGCTTCCCGTAATTCCCGAGCACGGGCTGGCCCGGCATCGCCCCGGCCACCGTTTGCCCGTTCCTGACCACGGCCACGCCGTTCACCAGCACGTGCTCGATTCCGCGCGAAAACGCCAGTTTCTCGAACGTCGCCATGTCGAGCACGGTCTCCGCATCGAACACCGTGATGTCGGCATCGGCTCCCACCTGCAACCGGCCCTTATTCTTCATCGCCGGCGCAATCGCCTCCAGGCGCCGCGCCGGGTCAATCGTCATCTTCCTCAACCCATCCATCAGCGACAGCACCTTCTGCTCCCGCACATAACGTCCCAACACGCGCGAGAACGTGCCCGCGCTCCGCGGATGCGCCCCCGGAGCATAGGGCATCCCGTCGGACGCCACCATCACAAACGGCGTCGCCATCGCCCGCGCAATCCACTCCGGCTTCATCAGATGCATGATCACCACGCCGCCCTGTTTGCGATACTGTGCAAACGTCGCTTCCGTGAGCCGCTCGCCCGTCTTCTCCCACTGCACATCGCCATAGCTGATGCCCAGCCGCTTCTGCCAGCCGTCGTCGAAGATGGTCGACTCAATGCTCGTCGACGCCGCCGTGTACGGGTACGCTTCCGTCGTAATGTCGAGTCCCCGCTTCCGCGCCGACTCGATCATCTCGAGCACCACCGGCAACGCCCCCAGGCTCATGCTGTTCACGTGCACGATATGCAGCGACGCGCCCGTGGTTGCTGCATTCGCCATCACCTCCTGCATGGCTTCCACTTCCATCGACCGCACATGCGTGAAGATCGGCACCTTCCAGCGCGCGGCCATCTGAAACACGCGGAAGATCTCCTCGCGTGAGGCGCCCGGATAATACTGATGCGCCATCCCCAAGCCCAGCCCGCCTTCGCGCAGCCCCCGTTCCAGGCCCGCCGCCAACTGCGTCACGTGTTCCGGATTGTCCAGAGGCTCATAGCGCCCCGGCCGCATCAACTCGTTCCAACCCAGCGGCGTCACCCGCGCCTTCTCGGCCAAGTGCGCAAAACTCGGCATCACCGTCGTGCGCGTCACCCCGTGCGAAATGGCGGCTCCGTAGTTGATCGGCGCACGATTCTTGCGGTCCTTCAGATACGCGTCCAGGCTCGCCACGCCCACTTCCAACTCGAGCGCCGTCGTCACACCGTCGTGCATCTGGTACTCGTTCGCCTGCGGCGATTGCCCATGCGCATGCAGATCGATAAAGCCTGGCGCCACCACCTTGCCCTTGGCGTCGATCGTCGTTTTGCCGGTCAGCGGTGCCGCCGACACCGCGGCGATCTTACCCGCCCTCAGGCCTACATGCCGCACCGCATCGAGGCCGCTCGCCGGATCCATCACCCGGCCATTAGCAATCACCACGTCATACGGCTGCCCTAGCAGCACGAACGGAAGCCACAACCAACTCAACATCCGCATATCTCGAAAACCGTACCGCCCTTTCAAAATTCAGTCATCATTGTAGCCATGCGCGCCCTTCGCCTCCATGAGTACGGCAATCTCAAGAACATCCTCTTGGAATCTGTTCCCGAATTGGCGCCCGGTCCCGGCCAAGTGGCTGTCCGTAATCACACCAGCGGCGTCAACGGCATTGATTGGAAGATTGCCCTCGGCCACATTCAGCCTTCTGTAGAGTTGCCCTGGGTCCTCGGTTGGGACAGCGCTGGCACCGTTCTCGCCGTCGGCGATGGAGTCACTCGCTTCCAGCCCGGTGACCGTGTCGTCGGCATGCCGGACTTCCTCTCCGCCGGCGCCCATGCCGAAATCCAGATCTTCGACCAAGACAGCCTCGTCGCGCTACCGGACGACGTTTCCTTCGATCAGGCCGCCACCTTGCCCGTCTCCGGACTCACCGCCTGGCAAGCGCTCTTTACTGTCGGACAGCTCCAGGAAGGTCAGGCCGTCCTCATTCACGCCGCGGCCGGCTCCGTCGGCGTCCTCGCCGTGCAACTGGCCAAGCAAGCCGGCGCCTACGTCGTCGCGACGGCTTCGGAGCCCAAGCACAGCCTCGTCCTCTCTCTCGGTGCCGACCAGATCATCGACTACCAGACCACCTCCTTCGAGAACGTCGTCCGCGGCATGGACCTCGTCATCGACACTCAAGGCGGCCAGGTTCAGGAGAAGTCCTACGGCGTCCTCAAGTCTGGTGGCCGCCTCGTCTCGCTCGTCCAGCCGCCGCATGACAGCAAGCTCGACGAGCACGGCCTTACCGGCGCCATGATGCAGGCTCAGCCGGATGCGCCGACGCTCACCGAACTGGTGCGCCGCACCGCCGCCGGCCAACTCCGCTCCGTCATCGACAGCACCGTGCCCGCCGAAGACTTCCGCTCCGCCTACAACCGTTCCATGACCAGCCGGGCTCAGGGCAAGATCGTCCTCTCCTGGGACTAGCGCGTCGCTAAAACTCCGGATTCTTGAACGGCCACGCCGCCGCGAGCCAGGCCTTCACGTCCGCAGCCAGCTTCGGCTGCAAGCCCCGGTCGAACTCTGCCTTGGTCACCCACATCGCCACCTTCGCATCATGCTCCGGCTTCCGGCTCGGCCGCAGATACACGCAGCCCAACTCCTGCTTGCCATCGAGCGACAGCACCGCGTAAGTGAATGCCTTGCGCGCCTTGAAGCGCGCCTCTTCGCCTTCCACGTCCTTCACGGCCTCGGCCATCGTGATGCCCGCGTGCGGCCACTTGCCGCTGCCGAAGTTCGCCCGCAGATGGTCGATCGAACTCATGTAGG
Source organism: Bryobacteraceae bacterium (assembly GCA_044226365.1). GTDB lineage: Bacteria > Acidobacteriota > Terriglobia > Bryobacterales > Bryobacteraceae > JALHNI01. The sequence goes on along the minus strand of JBGAHE010000061.1, from coordinate 5,940 downwards.
CGTCATAATCGTGCTTCGCCAGCGCCGGACCCAGTGGCACCAACTGATAGCTCGCCGTCTTGTAGGAAGTGGGCACCGCAAAGTCCGCGGGCACAAAAGGAGCTTTCGGAGCCTCCTGCGCCCAGGCGGCCACTAGGCCCAGGGCAATGAGAAAACGCATGCAGATTACCTCGTCGGAAAATGCCGTTGATCATCGACGAGGCTGAACGCCGGCTCAGCTTCTAGTTTAGCGTTCCGCCGTCTTCAGGACAGCTTTCTCCGTTCCCACGTTGTCGTTGGAATCGGTCGCGCGCACCGCCACCACCACCTCGCCCGCGCCGGGGCGAGGAATCGTCAGCTGATAGTCGTGCTCTTTCGAGTCGGTGAGCCTCGTTGTCGGCTCGGCCACCATCCAGTCGCCGCCGTTCACCGAATACTCCACCTTCGCCAGCACCGTCAGCGCGTCCTTCACGTGGAAACGCAAGCCCAGATTGCCGCTCGCCTGCGTCAGCGCCAGGTTCGAAATTACGGGCGGCGTATTGTCGATCGTGAACGGCTCGCTCTCCATCGAAGCCGTCAAACCCTGCCCTGGCGGATTCGCCGGCGCATCGCTCACCGTCACGCGCACCTGATAGTCGCCGTCCGGATACGCCGTGCTGTCGAACGACACCGATTGCTCGTTCAGCTTCTCGCGCAACGGCTTCCACGCCATTTCGCTCGCGCCCTTGATTTCCACCTTGTACACCAGCGCGTCGCCGTTATCGTCCACCGCCAGCCACCGCGCGCCCACGCTGCCCTTCTGATAACTCAGCATCAGCGGCGACGCCGGAATCGAACTCGCCGGCAGCGGTGGAGCCGTCGCCACCCGCGGCCGCGACCGTCCCATCGCCGGCAGATTCAACGTCGCCGGGCTCAACTGCGTCGGCGTCGTCGGCATCGGCACCGAGCTCGCCGACGACCGGTAATTCATCGGCGTTCCTTCCACTTCCTCGATCCGCGGCGGCAGGTTCTTCGCCATGTACGCCACGTCCACTTCGCGCAACTCCGGCGACTGCGTCCCCGTCCCGTTCAACGTCGCGCGCCATTGCAGAAACCGTGCCTGCGGCGAAGCCACCCGGCCCTCCTTCAGCGGCGCCCACGGGCTCCAGTTCTTTTGCGGCCGCTCCAGATTGCCGCTGCGCGTCTCAAACACAATCGTGCCGCCGTTCAGCTTGCTCTCGCTCGCCAGCCGGCCCCAGCTTGAAAACGCCGCCACGTCCAGCACTTCGCTTTCGAGCGAACCCGTCCGCTCCAGCGACGGCCCCAGCGTCACCACCTTGCCCACGTTGCCCGTCGCGATCGCCAACCCGCCATTGCGCCGCGCAATGATCGCCGTCGCCTGCGTCGGCGACAGGTTCGGCAGCGTCGTGTACAAATACGGCGTATCCAGCCGGTACACGCCGCCCTTGTTGCCCGTGCCGATCCACGGCACGCCCTTCGCATCGATCGCGATCGCATAGATCACATCGGTGCCGTTTGAGAACACGCGCAACGGCGTGCCGTCCGGATCGATCCGGAACACTTCGCTGCCCCCCGAAATCGTCATCGCGGAAACGCCCGTGCTTGCCGGCGGCGCCACCGCAATTCGCTGACCCTGCGCGCCCGCGGGCCCCGTCGACGTCGTCGGCGTCGTCGAAGCCGGCGTCGGCGCCACCGGCGTCACGCCCGTCGTCGTCCCGCCCGTGGTCTGCTTCATGCCCACGCCCGCCACGTAAATTTCGTTGTTCGCCCCCACCGTCAGCGCCGTAATCTCGCGCTTCTGGCTCTGATAAATCACAAAGCCGTTGCCGTCGGTGCCCACCCGCAGCACCAGCCCGCCCGGCTCGGTGCCCACAATCACCTGACCGCGCCGATCGATCGCGATCGATCGCGCATGCGCCTCATCGCTCTTGAAGAACACCCGGCCATTGCCGCTCGGCTCCACGCGATGAATCTCACCCTGGTCACCGGTCGCCAGAAACAGATTGCCCTGCGCGTCGAACGCCATGCCCCAGATGTAAGTCTGCTTCGGGTCGTAGAACGCTACCGGCCTGCCACCCACGATTTTGAAGACCTTGCCATTGGGCGAAGTCGCCGCAAACAACTCGTCCTTCGCGTTCACCGCGAGCGTATACACGGACATGCCCTCGATCGACGTCACGACGCGCCCGCGGCCGGCATTGTCGACGGCGATAATCTTCGCGCTCTCGCTCCCCGGACCCCCGCCCGCCGCATATAGCGTCCCCTTCGTATCCTCGACAATCGTCCACAGGTAGGGCGTCTGCGCGTCGAACACTTCGGTCATTTGCGGCGCCAGGCTCAGCCGGCCATCGTTGCGCAACGCCAGCCGTTTTAGATTGCCCTTCTCAAAGTCCCCCGCCTCGCTCAATACCCAGTTCTTGGTTTCCACCGCGCTAAGCGCGAGCGCCGCCACCGCGGCGCACCACACGATTCGTGCCTTCATTCGTCTCTCTTTCGGAAATCTCTCGGCGGCTTAGCGCACCAGGATCTTCAGGGTATGGTTGCCGGTCACCACTTGGTCAAACTCCACCGACGATTGGCTCACCATCGTCTCCGGATAGTTCGACACCAGGCGGTTGGCCGTGCGTCCCGCCTGCATCACATTCATCACCGATTGCGGCAGGCTGGGCAGCGTCTTGTCGTCGTAGAACACGGTGGGCCGCGTCTGCATCAGCGTAGCGAACAACTGCGTGTTGCGCCGCTCCTGATTCAGCAAGGAGAGCGCCCCATCCAGGTCCAGAAACTTGTTCTGCGAAAGGAAGAAGCTGTGCAGACGGTTCAACGAATCGCCGTCGGTCAACACGATCTTGTGCTCGCCCTTCGGCAGGCCCTCGGGAATCCTCAACTTCAGTTCGCGCTCGATGCGCGGCCCACGAAAGGGGCGCAAAAACGCCTTCACCGTGATCTCATCGCCCGGCGCCACTTCGTTCGCCGAAATCCACGCGCTCTCGAGCGCCAGCAGCCGCCGCTCCGGAATCATGTCCACCGTGATGTCCATGCTCTTCATCCGCGGCATCTGCACCTGATTGCTGAACAGCTTCGTGATCTTCTCGCCCACGTAGCCGGTGACGACCATCGGCGGCGGCGCCTGCTGCTCGGCCACCACGGACTGCATGTTCTCGAGCTTCAACTTCTGATGCCCCTCGAACTCCACCTGCCCGCTCAAGCGATACGTCATTTCATCGGAAAAATCGTTGATGCCGGAGATCGAGTTGAAGATCGTCATCATCGACAAAAACGGCGTCCACTTCTGGTTCTGGAAGATGTTGTAGCGCAGGTTCTTTTCCTTCACCACGGCGTTCTTCTCGCCCATCGTGCGGATCTTCACGTTCACCGGAATCATCGGCGATTCAGCGCCCAGCACGCCCATAATGCCCGAGTGCCGATCCTGCTTCAGCGCCCCCACAATGTCGGTCGCGTTACCCATTTTGTTCGGCTGGAACGCGCTCGAAAGCACCATCAGGATCTCGCCCTGGCTCATCGGCATATCCACCGGACCCATGTTGAAAAACGGATGCCCGAACGCAAGCACCCGCTTGCCGTCGTTGTAGGTCACCGTACCCAGGCCCGTGATGCTCATATCGCCGTTCACCAGTACGCCCGCCACCGATTGGCCCGGCTGCAGTGTATTCTGCCACCCGTTAATCGGCTTCGTGTTGTAGCTCGAAGTGCCCGCCCCGCCCAGCACCGGGTTGATGCCCTGCTGCCGCAGCAGCGGCCCGAACTCCCGCAGCGTCAAATCATTGAAGCCCGTGAATACCAGCGGCGTCGCAATCGGCTCCATCACCAGCGACGAACTCGCCTGATGGCCGGCATCGGCCGCCGAGAGTACCTGCCGCACCAGATCGTTCGGCATCTCCATCCGCGCCCGCGCCACCGGCTGATTCGGCGACTTCGCATCCGCCGGCACCGTCTTGTCAAAGTCGTTGATCTCGAGCATCAGCTCAATCGGCGTAATCCCGCAGATCGCGTCCGGCGAAAATACACTCAGCCGCAGCGCCACCGCGCCGATCAACTTACCGTCGATATAGACGGGGCTGCCGGACATGCCGCCCGCCACATTGGTGCGCTGCGCCTTGCCGCCCATTTTGCCGATAATGATGTCCTGCTTCGGCCCCCAGGCGTTCTTCCACAGCCCGATAATCTCGATCGGCACCGCTTCCGGCGTCGTCCCTTCGAATACCGTCCAGGCCGTCGCCTTCATCCCTGGCTTCAAATTTGCCGAAGGCATGATGTCGACTTTGCCCGCTTTCGGCGGTTGCGCAACTTGGGCCGGTAGCAGACCCGTCGCGAAAAACACACAGGAAACGGCGCAAAACGCCCGCAGCTTCATGGCTCTCATTATACGTGTCATCATCCTGACACCTCTTTAGACGCGCGCCGGCCCGTTTTGCTCCCGGCGATAAGATAACAGTGTGAAACTGCTGCTCTTTTCGGACATCCATAGCGACTTGGCCGCCCTCCGCCGCCTCATGGACACCGAGGCTGACGCCTATCTCTGTGCCGGCGACCTCGTCAACATGCAAGAAACCATGGCCGCCGCCGGCGAGATCATGCGCCCTCGCGCTGACCGCCTGTACGTCATCCCCGGCAACCACGAATCCGCCGCTCAAATCGCTCAGTTCTGCCAGGAGTTCGGCTTTACTGATCTCCACAGCCGCTCCGTCCAACTCGGCGGCGTCCACCTCGCCGCTCTTGGCTATTCCAACATCACCCCCTTCGGCACTCCCGGCGAATACAGCGAAACTGAAATTGCGGACCGTCTCGCCCCCTTCGCCACCCTCAAGCCTCTCGTGCTCGTTTGCCACTGCCCGCCCAAGAACACCGCCCTCGATCGCGCCGGCGAAGGTCTCCACTTTGGTTCGCCCGCCATCGCCACCTTCATCGAACAAACCCAGCCCGTCCGTTTCTATTGCGGCCACATCCATGAAGCCGCCGGCGTCTCCACCCAACTCGGCTCCACGCCCGGCCTGAACCTCGGCAAGCAGGGCACGCTCCTCGATCTGTCCACGCTCACGTAGACTAGCGGGATGCGTCTCGCCCCGCTGTTCCTTCTGTTGGCCGCTCTCGCGCCTGCCCAAACCTATGACGTGCTCCTCAAGGGTGGCCGCGTGGTCGATCCCCGCAACAACCTCGATGCCGTGCGCGACATCGCCGTCACCGGCGGCCGCATCGCCGCCATTGCCGCCAACATTGCGCCCACCCAGGCCAAAAAGACGCTCGATGTCCGCGGCCTCATCGTCACCCCCGGTCTGATCGATCTGCACACTCACAACTTCTTCACCGGTGGCAATCACGGCGCCTACGCCGGCGACAACAGCGTGCCGCCCGATGCCTTCAGCTTCCGCACCGGCGTCACCACCATGGTCGACGCCGGCAGCTCCGGCTGGCGCAACTTCGACGCTTTCCGCTTTCAGGTCATCGACCGCTCCCGCACCCGCCTCTTCGCCCTGATCAACATCGGCGGCTACGGCATGATCGGCGACGGTACCGAACAAACCGACTTCTCTCCCAAAGACGTCGCTGCCGTCGCCCTCAAACACAAAGACGTCGTCGTCGGCGTCAAAAGCGCCCACTATCGCAAGCTCGATTGGGGCTCCATCGATGCCGCCCTCGAAGCCGGCCGCCTCGCCAACATCCCCATCATGGTCGACTTCGGCTACTTCCTCCCCGAGCGTCCCTACTACGAACTCGTCACCAAGCGCCTCCGCCCCGGCGACATCAGCACCCACTGCTTCCGCAGCCCCGTCCCCTGGATCGATGAACAAGGCAAGCTCTACGACTATCTGCGCGCCGCTCGCCAGCGCGGCGTCCGCTTCGACGTCGGCCACGGCGGCGGCAGCTTCGTCATCCGCAACGCCGCGGGCGCCTTCGCCAACGGCTTCTATCCCGACACCATTTCCTCGGACCTCCACATCGGCT
>JBGAHE010000060.1:0-45390 GCA_044226365.1 Bryobacteraceae bacterium | reverse complement strand
TTTCGACGCTTTGGCCTTCGGCTTCCACGCCGAGGACGAGACAGGAAGTGACCAGCTTGCCATCCAGCTTGACGGTGCAGGCGCCGCAATTGCCGTCGCCGCAGCCTTCCTTAGTGCCGGTCAGATTGAGGTTGTCGCGCAGACATTCGAGAAGCGTCTGCCGCGGCTCGGCCAGGAACTCGGCCGGCTCGCCATTCACGGTCAATTGCACGTGGACTTTTTTCATGGAATCTCTACCCTTAATTCGCCAGCGCCGCCGCCAGGGCGCGCCGCGTCAAGACACCGCACAAATGGCGCCGATAGTCGGCCGGCGCGCGCATGTCCGAAATCGGCTGGGCGGCGGCGGCCGCCAAGGCACCCGCTTTTTCGAAGGCTTCGGCCGTGGGGGCCAAGCCGACCAGCGCTTCGCCCGCTTCTTTCACAAAGAGCGGCGTGGGCGCGACGGAGGCGAGCGCAATCCGCGCCGCGGCGATTTTGCCGTCGCGCACGGTGGCCGAAACGCCAACGCCGACCACGGCGATATCCATCTCGTTGCGCGGAATGAAACGCAGATAGTGCGCGTGGGACCCGGCTTCGGGCAGCGGGAAGAACAGGTTCACGAGGAACTCGCCTTCGGCAAGCATGTTCTTGCCCGGCGCCACGCAGAACTCTTCCACCGGCACGTCGCGCACGCCTTGCGGGCTGGCGACGCGGGCCACGGCGGAGAGGGCGATCATCAAGGGCACGGAATCCGCGCTGGGGGCGGCGTTGCAAAGATTGCCGCCGAGCGAGGCGCGGCCTTGGACGGCGGTGCCGCCGATCAGGCCGGCCACTTCGGCGAGCGACGGATAGACGCGCCGCAGGTCGGCATGAGAGGCGAGGTCGATGCAGGGCACGGCCGCGCCAATGGTGAGTCCCTGAGCCGCGTCGAAGCGGATCTCTTTGAGCTCGGGAATGCGCTTGACGTCGATCACCAGCGGCGTTTCGCGGCGATGATTCTTGAGTTGTACCAGCAGGTCCGTCCCGCCTGCCAAAATCCGCGCCGCCGGGTTGGCAGCCAGAAGCGTTAACGCCTCGCTCAACGTTCGCGGAGCCGCGTAGTCAAAGGCTTTCATTATGAGAATCGTATCAGGAGCTAGAGGCCGAACTGGGTCATGCGGTCGATCTCGCTGCGAACCCGGATGGAAAGGTCGGTCCGTTCCTTGATATGGCGCCCCGCGGTCTCCACGGGCGGGCCGATGCGCATCGTCACCGGACCCGGCTTCATGAAGCCCGAGCCGAAGGGCAACATTTCGTACGTACCGATCAAAGCGACCGGCAGCACGGGCGTTTCGCTCTTGATGGCCAGGAAGAAGGCGCCGTCGCGAAACTCCTGCAGACGTCCGTCCGAAGCGCGTCCGCCTTCGGGGAAGATCAGGACGGAGGTATGCCGCTCCGCAATCAGCTTGGCGGCTTCGTTCAAGGTACGAATGCCTTCGCGAGGGTTATCGTTCACCACGGGCAGATGACCGGCGCTCGCCAGATGCGTGCCGAGAAACGGGATGCTGAACAGGCCTTTCTTGGCCATGAAGCGGAAGTCCACCGGCAGGTAGCCGAGCAGGACGGGCGTATCCATGTAACTCAAGTGATTCGCCGCGATGATGTAATTCGACTGAGGTTGGATGTGCTCCAGACCTTCGATTTTGAGCCGCACGCCTGCCAGACGGCAGAGGAGGCGCGCCCAGGCGCGCGCCACGCTCATCTGCTTGTGGCCCGTGCGATCGAAGAAGGATGCGGCGAGGCTGGCGGTACCCATCACGACGGTGGCCAGGCAGATCAGCGGGTCAATCCACAGGAAGGCGCGCAGTTTGGCGAAGCTCACGTCAGCAACCCCATGCGCTCGAGGATCGGCCGGGCTTCGCCCACCAGATACAGGCTTCCCGTGATGAAGACGACGTCTTCGGGGGCGGCGTCCTGAATGGTCTCGAGGGCTTCGGTGACGCTACCGGCAAGAGTGGCATGCCGGGCCACCGGCAGCTTCGCGATCTCGGTGGCGGCGAGGGCGCGCGCCTGATCGGGCGCCGTCAGAATCAGATGCGTGGCCAGCGGGAACAGGATCTCGGCAATCTCGTCCACCTGTTTGTCGGCCATCACGCCGAAGATCATCCAGACGTTCCGGCCTTGATGGAAGTGCCGGATGTAGGCGGCAAGGGCGGTGGCGCCGGCGACGTTGTGGGCGCCATCCAGGATGACGTCCGGGGATTCGTGAATGCGCTCCAGGCGGCCGGGCCATTGCGCCATGGCGATGCCGTCGTGAATCTCCTGCGGCGTGAGGCCGAGATGGTGCAGCGCTACGGCCGCGGTGGATGAGTTGTGGAGTTGATGCTCACCGGCGAGTGGACAGTGCACTTCGAGCCGGGTGTCGCCGTGTTCGAGGGCGTAGGTTCCGGAGTAAGCGTCGATCGATTCCACCTGCCGGCGCCAGTCGTCCACGTCGTAGCGCGGCGCGCCCTGCTCGAGGGCGACCCGCTCGATGGGAATCCGCGCTTCGGGCCGCTGATGTGCCACCACAACGGGTACGCCCGGCTTGATAATGCCGGCCTTCTCGCCGGCAATCTCTTCGATGGTGTTGCCCAGCCACTGCATGTGGTCGAAGTCGATCGCGGTGATCACTGAAAGCACCGGCGTGACAATGTTGGTGGCATCCAGACGCCCGCCCAGGCCGGTTTCGAGCACCACGGTGTGGACGCGCGCCTGCCGGAAGGCGAGAAACGCCATCAGCGTCAGCGACTCGAAGTAGGTGGGGTGCATATCGAGCTCACCTCGCTTGATGAGCGCTTCGGCCACCTGATGCATTTCTGCGAAAACGGTGGAGAATTGCTGCTCGGTGAGGGGCTTGCCGTTCACCTGAATCCGTTCGGCAGGGTCGACGAAGTGCGGCGACGTGTAGAGGCCGGTGGAGAGACCTTTGCTGCGCAAGGCGCTGGCCATCATGGCGCAGGTGGAGCCTTTGCCGTTGGTGCCGGCGACGTGGATGTAGCGGCACGCGCGTTCGGGATGGTCGAGCGCGACCGCCATGAGCCGCATGCGATCGAGCCCCAGCTTGATCGTCTTGACTTCGTTTCCGAGCGAGTAGAGGTAACGAACCTCGGCAGGATGATTCACTGAGTGCGCAACTTATCGAGAGGCTTCGATCGCCGGGTATGTGCCGGGCACGCGGCCGCCCTGGTTCCTGCCGTGGGTCACGTCTGTATTCTAACGCACGTACTTCAACAGGAACGCGTACTCGAATGCCGTCTCATGAAAACGCTCATACCGGCCGGAGGGTCCAAAGTGCCCGGCGCCCATTTCCGTTTTCAGGAGAATCTCGCGCTGGCCGGTGCCGGTGGCGCGCAGCTTGGCGACCCACTTGGCCGGCTCCCAATACTGCACGCGCGGATCATTCAAGCCGGCGAGCACCAGCAGGTGCGGATAGTCGTAGGGGCCCACGTTATCGTAAGGCGAATACGACTTCATGTAGCGGTAGGCGGCTTCCTCATTCGGGTTGCCCCATTCTTCGTACTCGCCGACGGTAAGCGGCAGCGAGGCATCGAGCATCGTATTCAGCACGTCGACAAAGGGCACGCCGGCGATGGCGGCTTGAAACAGGTCCGGCCGCATGTTCAGCACGGCGCCCATCAGCAGGCCACCGGCGCTGCGCCCCATGATGGCGAGCTTCGAGGGTGAGGTGTAGCCGCTCGAGATCAGATGTTCGGCGCAGGCGATGAAGTCGGTGAACGTGTTCCGCTTCTTCATCATTTTGCCGTCGTCGTGCCAGGGCGTGCCGAGTTCAGTGCCGCCGCGGATCTGCGCAATCGCCCAGACCCAGCCGCGATCGAGCAGACTCAGGCGCTCCGAACTGAACGTCGGCTCCGTGTTCAAGCCGTAGGAGCCGTAGCCGTACAGCATGGTGGGATTGCGGCCATCGCGGGCGATGCCGCGCTTGTAGACCAGCGCCATCGGTACTTGCACGCCATCGGGCGCGGTGACCATCAGGCGTTCTGTGGCGTAGGCAGAGGCGTCGTAGCCATGCACGGTCATCGTCTTGCGGACGGTGGCGTCGCCGGTGACCAAGTCGTAGTCGATGACGCTCGAGGGCGTCACCATGGAGGTGTACTCGTAACGGAAGGTGCGGGTGTGGTACTCGGGATTGCGTTGCGGCGCCACGTGATAGACGGGGTCCGGGAACGGAATGTCGCGGGCGAAGTCGACGCGGATGCGCCGCAGGCCTCCTTCGCGCTCCACCACCACCACATGCTCGGCGAAGGCGAGCACCATCTCGAGCAGCACCTGCGGACGATGGGGAATCACTTCGCGCCACTCGGTGGGATTGGCCACGGGCGCTTCCACCAGGCGGAAGTTCCGGCCCTGGTCGTTGATGCGGATGTAGAAACGGTCGCCCTGATGCTCGACGTTGTACTCGATCTGGGGCCGCCGCCCGAACAGGAGTTCGGGAGCAGCCAGGGGCTGGTTCGCTGGCCAGCGCCAGACTTCGCTGGCGGTGGCACTCGCCAGGCTCAACAGCATCCAGTCGCCGCTGCGCGTCTTCTCGACACCTAAGTTGAAGCGTTCGTCGGTTTCTCGGAAGACGAGCGTGGACTCGGCCTCGCCCAGACGATGACGCCACATCTCGTGGGGACGCTTGGCGGCATCCACGCGATTGAAGAAGAGCGTCTGGTTGTCGTTCGCCCATTCGAGGTCGTAGTAGACGTCGGTGAGACGGTCCGGCAGGAGTTCGCCGGTCTCCAGATCTTTCACCATGACCGTGTAGACTTCGTCGCCTTCGGTATCGACCGAATAGGCCAGCCGGCGGTGGTCGGGACTCGGTTCAAACGCGCCGATCCGGAAGTATTCCTCGCCCGCCGCCAGTTGATTGCCGTCCAGCAGAATCTGTTCTTCGCCGCCCGCCACCGGCCGCCGGCAGTAGATCAGATACTGCTTGCCCTGCTCCGTCCGCGTGTAATAGGCATAGGGGCCATGGGGCATCGGCGCGCTCTGATCCGTCTCTTCAATCCGGGCAACCATCTCGTCATAAAGCTGGTGCTGCAGCTCCGCGGTGGAGGCCATCACGCCCTCGGCGTAGCGATTCTCGGCCTGTAAGTGCTCGATCACCTTCCGGGACTGCTTGTCGCGCAACCAATGATACGGATCCACCCGCCGGTCCTTATGTAGCTCCGTCACCGTGGGTTCGCAGGCCGCGATGGGGACATTCATCTGCTCAATGTACACTTCAGCCATCCTACCGGATTGGACGCTCCGGGCACCTCGAAAAACCTGATTGAGTCGCCAAAAACGGGGTGATATCCTGCAAGTAGGCGGAGACGGCTCCGCTCCTTCCACTCATCGGGGACGGCCCCAATCCATTCGTAAAGGAATTACGTCATGGCTTGGTTCTACCTCGTCGCCGCTGGTCTTTTTGAAATTGCGTGGGCTGCCGCTCTGAAGTCGACCGCCGGCTTTACGCGCCCTCTCCCCACTGCGATCACTCTCATCCTGATGACGGCCAGTCTGGGCCTGTTGGCCCTCGCCGTCCGCACGCTGCCGCTCAGCGTGGCTTACGCCGTTTGGACCGGAATCGGGACGGCGGGCGCCGTCCTGATGGGTGTTCTGCTGCTGGGCGAACCGCTCTCGCCGGCCCGGGCCGCCTCAGTGGCGCTGATCGCCGCCGGCATCGCCGGGCTCAAGCTGGCGCGCTGAATCTCTTAACAAAGACTTAGCACAAACTCAAGAAAACATTACAGAAAACGGCCTAAATGTCGGCTACGCTCAGGGCATGCAGGATCTCACCAACCGCTTCCCCTACCTCAGCCGCCGAGGCTTTCTGTTCGCCGGCAGTTTAGCGTTCGCCCCCGGACTCCGGGCGGCGGACCCCGCCTGCACGCTGACCCACGAGAAGGAGGAAGGCCCCTATTACCTGGACGATGAGATCCTTCGCCGGGACATCACCGAACAGCGGCCGGGTGTGCCACTGGTGCTGGACTTGAAACTGGTGGACTCGCGGACGTGCGCGCCGCTGGGCAACGCTGCCGTCGACATCTGGCACTGCGATGCCACGGGGCTGTATTCCGGCTTCACGGCGAATTCACCGAATGGCGGTCCCGGACCTCAATCCGGCCGCCGTCCCCGTTTTGGCCCTCCCTTTGGCGGCCCCCCTCCCGATGGCGCCGGCCGTGGCTTTCGCCCCGGCGGGCCCCCTCGCGGTCGCCAAACCGACTCCACCCGCTTCCTCCGCGGCGTGCAGTTGACCAACGGCGCGGGCGACGTCCAGTTCGCCACTCTCTACCCGGGCTGGTACGTCGGCCGCGCCATCCACATCCACTTGAAGGTGCATCTAGGCGGCGCCGCGAACGAAACCCGCTATGCGGGTGGGCACGTGGCGCACACCGGACAACTCTTTCTCCCGGAAGATCTGACGGACCGCATTTCGCGGCTGACGCCTTACGCGCAGCGTTTGGACATTCGCCGCACCTTGCAGACCGAAGACGGCATCTTCCGCTCGCAGCACGGGGCGGACTCGATGCTGCGGGTGGAGCGGCTCGGCAAAACCGACGCCGACGGCTTCCGGGCCACTGCGACACTCGCCGTGGACCCGAATGCGACACCGGCGCCGGTGCGAGGTTTCGGCGGTCCGCCGCCGCGGGGCGCCTAAGCGTTAGCGGACGGTGGGGTACTTGATGCCCAACTGCTCCAGATAGTTGTCGTACCTGGTGGGGTCAAAGTAGAGCTTCTGCATGGCCGGGCGGAACTCGTCCATGATGCGCTTGTTCAAGTGGACGGCCGGGCGGTCGTTGGGCCGAATCAACGGCTGATACTTTTCGTCCTTCGTCTGCACGTTGTTGAAGTAGTCCCAGGCCTGCTTGACGAGTTCGGGTTTGGTCATCAGGTCGAGGAGGGTCATGGCCTGCGCCTTCGCCCCGGCAATCACGCCTTTGTGCGCGATCGGGGTGGCCATGGCGATGCCGTTGGCCCAGTTGTGGCCGGGCAAGCCGGGGATATTCGCCGGATAGCGCAGCACGACGGTGGGCACGTTCCAGGAGATGTCGCCGATGTCGTCGGAGCCGCCGCCAGTGGGCCCGATGTTGTTGCCGGGCTCCGGCGCGCGCGGGGGGCGCAATTCGTCCAGCTTGGTGTCGAGGCCTTTTTCGGGCTGCTTGAGCTCACGCTGGATGCCTTTGGCCAAGGTCTGATCGGCATCGCTCCATTGCGGCAGGCCGATGGTTTTGATGTTGGCGTACATCGCTTCGGCCACGGGCTTGTTGAAGTGCCCCGGCCAGGCGCTGCCGAGCACGCGAGACTCCCACTTGGTGTCGGTCATGAGCGACGCGCCTTGCGCCATCTGATCGCCGATCTTCCACATATCCATCACGTGGCCGTAGTCGGCTTCGCGAAAGTAGTACCAAACGGCGGCGTTGCGCGGCACGACATTGGGCTGGTCGCCGCCGTTGGTGATCACGTAGTGCGAACGCTGCGCCAGCCGCAGATGCTCGCGACGGAAGTTCCAGCCGATGTCCATCAGTTCCACGGCATCGAGCGCGCTGCGGCCGCGCCAGGGAGCGCCCGCGCTGTGCGCGGTCTCGCCGCGGAAGGTGTATTCCACCGAGATCATCCCGTTGCCCCCGCCGCCGCCATAGGACACGCCCAGGTTGTTGGCCACGTGCGCGAACAGCACGACGTCCACGTTCTTGAACATACCGGCGCGGACATAGTAGGCCTTGGTCCCCAGCTGCTCTTCGGCGACGCCGGGCCACAGCTGGATGGTGCCGCTGATCTTCTCGCGCTCCATGATCTTCTTCACGGCGAGCGCCGCCACGATGTTCAAGGGCATTCCGGAGTTGTGACCCTCGCCATGGCCCGGCGCGCCGTCGATCAGGGGCTCGTAGTAGCCGACGCCGGGCTTCTGGGAAGCTTGCGGAATGCAGTCAATGTCGGAACCGAGGGCGATGACCGGTTTGCCCTTGCCCCAGGTGGCCACCCAGGCGGTGGGTATGCCGGCCACACCGCGTTCGATCGTGAAGCCTTCCTTCTCCAGAATTCCGGTGAGGTACTTGGAGGTTTCGTATTCCTGAAAGCCCAATTCGCCGAAGCTGAAAACGGAGTCCACCATCACCTGGGCCATCTTGGCCATCCCCTGGATCTGACCGGCCAGGTCGGACTTCAATACCTTGTCGCGATCCGGGCTTTGCGCCGCGGCCATTCCAGTCAACAGCAAGAACCAGCTCACCGATCGAAGCATGGACAATCTCCCGTGGAAGTCAAAAATGTGGCGATCAACGAGGATCCGGTCTCTTGATCATAGTCGCGCCGCGGTAATCAGATTGACGCTGGCCGGCAGACGAACGAGGCCTTCGTGCTCGCGCTCGGCGAAGCGGGCGGCGAGCCGTTCACGAGCCTGGCCGAGAGCCGCGGGGCCGGCGGCGTCCAGCACTTCCTGAAACGAGCCGAACGCCGTTAGGGCGAAGTTCGCCGCGTCCGGTGCGGAGAGTCCCCCGCCCAAAGGCAGATCGCCTCGCCAATTCGTCACGTCGACGCCAGCGAAGCCGGCACCTTCGAGCAGCTTCACGAGCTGGTCGACCTCGCCGTAGCGGAATGGACCCGGCGCGTCTGGATCGGCCTTCGGAATCTCGGCGACCGCCGCCACTTCCGCGCGCACCGTGGAGAACCATTCGTTGTCCGGCAGGCGACCCCAGACGGCGAAGGCGAGGCGGCCGCCCGGTACCAGCCAGTGCCGCAGATTGGCGAACGCGCCGGCCGGATCATCGAAAAACATCACCCCGAAGCGGGACGCCAGCCGGTCATGGCCGGAGGCGGGCACCAGGACGCCAGCGTCGGCGACGTGAAACTCGAGGCCGGGGCCGGAGTGTTCGCGCGCCCAATTGACCAGGGCGGGCGAGAGGTCGTAGCCGTGCACGACAGTGCCGGCGGGCGAGTGCCGCAGAATCTCGCGCGACGTGGCGCCGCCTCCGCAGCCGACATCGGCCACGCGTCCACGCGGATCGAGCGCGGCAATCAGCGGCGCGTCTACCGGGTGCAAGGTCGCTTCCATCCCTTCCACCTTTGCCAGCCACTGGTCACCGCGGGACGTCGCCCAATCGTTCGCCTTCAAACCCATTCCCACACTTTACCCACCGGCGCGCAGGGAAATGGAGAGAAATTTGAGAACTTCCTGACTTGGGCAAGACGACTCCCGGGGCGCAACCGCCCTAAACTCGCCTCATGAAACGAATTCTGAGGACACTTTGCCTGTGGGGTGCGCTCCCGCTGACCGCGACCGACCTGGCGGTAGTCCGCACTTCCGGCCAATTCGATGCCGACGGCAGCGTCCTTTATAGCGTTTATGTCGCCACCGCGTCGCAACGGCTGGGCGAGGTGGCCATTGGCGCCACGGTCCCGCTTGGTACTCGCTTCCTCGAGAATCTGGACGTCCCCGCGGGCGCGGTCTTCGAAGGCGTCCGCGACAACTCCGTCGTCTGGCGGATCAAAGAAATTCCGGCGGACCGTCTGATCGGCCCCTTCACCTTTCGCACCAAGCCCGACGGCGCCGCACCCGTCATCGCCGAACCCTCGGCCGCCATCTCGTTTGCCGAGCCGGAGAAAGGCCTGATCGTCTACGACGGCAAAGACACGGTTCTCACGCCCTGGGAACTCAGCGGCACCGTCTTCTTCGACCATCGCGGCACGCTCAACGACCGGGGTGAGAACGCTCCGGTGCCGCTGGGCAAAACCGGCATTCTCTTCTTCGCGCCGGCCGGGGCAGTGACGGTGGCGACGTCGGTAACGGTGGAGCGCGAGGCGATCAACGAATCGCGATTGCCGAAGACGGCGAATCCGTTGTGGTGGTGCGGCCTGCACCGCATCGTGGTAAGTCCCGGGACGCCAGCCGCCAAGGACTTTGGCTTTGCCTTTCCGTCGCGGCGCCCGCTGACGCCAGGTCTTGCGCTGGCGGTGACCGGCAATGCGGATGGCGCCTGGTCCCAACCGAAGTCCGACGGCTCCCGCGCGGCCGCGGCCGGCGAACCCCGACGCTTTCCGTTCGGCGGCTTCAACAACTTCGGATGCAGCGCCAGCTTCGGTTTCAACACCTGCTTCGGCAGCTTCGGCGGTTTCGGCGGCAGCCAGTTCGGAGGCGGCTTCGGGCCCGGCTTCAGCCAATTCGGCATCGGCGTGGGCACGGCGGAGCGAGCGCGGGCAACAACCTCGGCGTCCGAACTCACCGCGGCCTACGGCACGCCGACTACCCCCACCACCGCCATCACAGACGGTACGAGCAATACGATCATCGCCATCCTGATTGGGCACCGGTAAGCGGCACTCCGCTCTGTTCATGCGACCCTGGGAATCGAGGTCCCTGCATGCGCACTCCCCTGATTCTGACTCTGGTGATGTTGACTGGCTGTACCACGCAGACCGAGGTAAAAAAAGAAGCTCCCATGTCGGAACTGCAACAGAAAATCGCCCGCTTCTCGCCCACCCCGATCGGCGTGGAGGCAGCTACGCTCGCCAAGCTCTCGCCCGAGGACCGGCAGGCCCTCGCCAAGATGGTGGAAGCGGCCAAGCTACTTGATCCACTGTTTCGCCGTCAGGTCTGGGCGGGCAACGAAGCGCTGGCCGCGAAGCTCAAACCCGGCTCGCCCGAAGCTCATTACTTTCGCATCAACCAGGGGCCGTGGTCGCGCCTGGACCACAACGAGCCCTTCATTCCTGGCGTCCCCGCCAAACCGGCCGGCGCCGGCTTCTATCCGGAGGACATGACCAAGGCCGAATTCGAGCAATGGCAAAGCGCCAACCAGACGGCCGCGCAGAGTTACTTCACCGTCATCGCCCGTCAGCCGGACAAATCGCTGAAGGCCATTCCGTACAGCGAGGCCTACCGCGAGTTTCTCACCCCGGCGGCCAAACTACTGCGCGAAGCGGCGGCGCTCACCAAAAACGCGACGCTGAAGCGCTTTCTGACGCTGCGCGCCGACGCCTTTGGCACGGATGACTACTATGCGAGCGACGTGGCCTGGATGGACGTCAACGCGCCCATCGACATCACCATCGGCCCTTACGAAACGTATGAGGATGAGCTATTCGGCTACAAGGCGGCGTTCGAGGCCTATGTGGGACTACGGGACGATGCGGAGTCCGCTAAACTGGGGCGCTTTAGTGGCTATCTGCAGGAGCTCGAAAATCATCTGCCGTTCGACCGCAAGTACCGCAACCCGAAGCTGGGCGCGGCCGCGCCGATTCGCGTGATCGATGTCGTTTTCACGTCGGGGGATGGCAACCGCGGTGTCCAGACGGCGGCTTACAACCTGCCGAATGACGAGCGCGTCATCAAGGAAAAAGGCTCGAAGCGCGTAATGCTGAAGAACGTGCAGCAGGCGAAGTTCGCCAAGACGCTGGTGCCGATCTCGCAGATTCTGCTTTCGCCGGAGGATCAGGCGCACGTGAGCTTCGATGCATTCTTCACACACGTGCTGGCTCACGAACTGATGCACGGGCTGGGTCCGCACAACATCCAGCTCGAGGGCAAGGCCACGACGGTCCGCTTGGCGCTGAAGGATCTATACTCGGCCATCGAAGAGGCGAAAGCGGACACCACGGGACTTTGGGCGCTGTCCTATCTGATGAAGACGGGCAAGCTCGATCCGGTCGAGAAGAAGCGCTACTATCTCACGTATCTCGCCAGCATGTTCCGTTCAGTTCGCTTCGGCATCAACGAAGCGCACGGCAAGGGCGTGGCGCTGCAGTTCAACTATCTGCTAGAACATGGCGCGATTTCGGTGCGCCCCGAAGGCTATTTCACCGTGGACGTCGCGCGTTTCGATGAAGCTGTCACGCAGTTGACCGGCTTGCTGCTGACGCTGGAGGCCGAAGGCAACTACGATAAGGCCCGCGGCCTGCTGACCGAGTACGCCGCTCTGAAGCCTCAGTTGCAAGGCGCGCTGGACCGGCTGAAGAGCCTGCCCGTTGACATCGAGCCGCAATTTACGCCGATTCCGTAGCCCGCCGCGCCTGGCGCAGATGCCGCCGGCAATGGGCCGGAATCAGATAGCAGACCAGCCCCACGGGATAGCTCATCCAAGTGGCGAAAGGCGAGTTGACGCGGACGCGCGCCAGGTCCAGCGGCTCCAGTTGCGGCAGGCGGACCAGCAGTCGCTCGTGTGCCGCCAGGAAGGCTTCTAGAGCTTGCTCGCCGGTCTTCTCCGACGGCGCGGGCACGAACTTCGATGGCGCGCGGAACGAGCGTTGTTTCTCCGCGGGCTCAATCTGTCGCAGGAACCAGCGGCCCAGCCACCCGGGCCGGTAGTCGCCCACGGAGCCGGCCGCGCGCCGGGCGATGGCTTCGTCGAGCAGCGGCAGGAATTCGTCCGCCGTGATCGTGAGATGCTCCAGACACTCCGCTGCACTCCAGGCATCGGGCCGAGGACGCCGGACGGCCGCCTCGGGCGTAATGCTCGCCAACAGTTGGCGTGCTTCGGCCATCGCCGCGCGCGTCTCCCGTTCGCCAAGTTCGAGGGCGGACTTCATCCCGTCAGGCGCGGCCCGCGAATTCCCCGGTCTCGGTGGCGACCTTCAGTTTTTCGCCTTCCTTGATGAACAGCGGCACCTTGAGTTCGAGGCCGGTTTCCAGCCGCGCCGTCTTCGTACCGCTACCGCTCGACGAATCCCCCCGGCTGCCGGGCTCCGCGTAAGACACCGTCAGTTCGACGAACATCGGCAGTTGCAAGCCAATCGGATTGCCGTTGTACTTGGTGACCTCCACCATCGTGCCTTCCAGCAGATAGGCCAGCGCATTGCCCAGCACGCCTTCGGGCAGCGTGAGCGTCTCGAAGCTTTCCTGGTCCATGAAGTGCGCGCCGTCCTGGTCGCCGTAGAGGAAGGAGGCCGGGACGTACTCGAGGTCCGGCTCTTTGAACTTGTCGCCGGCTTTGAAGGTCTTTTCGAACACCTGCTGCGTCAGCAGATTGCGCACCTTCAGGCGCACCAGCGTCTGGCCGCCGCGCGCAGTGGGCGAACTGACCTCCGCCTCCAGACAATAGAAAGGCGTGTCCTCAAACTCGAACACGCCGCGGCGCTTCACATTAATCGCTTCAATCAGGGCGGGCATGAATTTTCAGTATAGGATCTCGCCTTAAAGCGAGGGTCGCCGTCGTTGCGGGCTGGCCTGTTCAAAGGCATGCGCCAACTGCAACACGGCGAAGTCCTGCTGATGCCGGCCCACGATCTGCAGCCCGACCGGCAGCCCTTCCGGGGTGAAGCCGGCCGGGACGGAGATGGCCGGATTGCCGGTCATGGTGATGTACCAGCAGGACTTCATCCAGTCGATGTAGCTTTCGAGCCGGACGCCATCCACTTCCTTCGGATAGGGCATCGTGACGTCGAACGGCGGCACCTGGGTCACCGGCAACAGGAAGTACTCATAGCGGGTGAGGAAGGCCTGAAAGCGCCGCCAAATCTGGGCGTGCAGGTCCTGTGCGCGGGAGATGTCGCTACTGGAGAGCGAGAGGCCATACTCCACCTCGCCCACAATCGTATCTTTGTAGGCCGCCCGCTGGGTCTTCATACGCTCACCGTGCGTATAGGCTGTACGTTGCGCGCGCAGCACTTTGAAGGCGAAGTCGGCGCCGGCAAAGTCAGGCTCGGCCTGCTCGACGATGCAGCCCAGGTTCTCGAGCGTCTTGCGTTGGCCTTCGATCACCGCGCGGACCCGCCGGTCAAACGGGAGGCCGCCCAGGTCCTTGAACATCGCGACGCGCACGCCCTTGAAGGAGCGTCCCAACGGTCGCCGGAATACGCTGCCCGGTTCGGACAACGTCAACGGCGCCGAAGGATGCGGGCCCGCCATCGCACTGAGCAGAAACGCCACGTCGGCCACGCTGCGGGCCATCGGGCCGGCCGTCGAGAGCGTGGAGAACGTCAATTGGGGCACGCGCCCGGCCGAAGTCCGAAAGCCCACCACACTGCAGAACGCGGCAGGATTCCGCAGCGATCCGCCGGTGTCGCTGCCATCGGCGATCGGCAGCATGCCCGTGGCCAGAGCCACCGCCGCGCCGCCGCTCGAGCCGCCGCAGGTCTTGGTGAGGTCGTAAGGATTGCGCGTGGCGCCGAAGACGGGGTTGAACGTCTGCGAGCCTGCGCCGAACTCCGGTGTATTCGTCTTCCCCAGCAGGACGGTTCCAGCCTCGCGCAGCCGCTCCACCAAGATGTCATCCGTGTCGGGGACGAAGTCCTTGAACAGCGGCGAGCCTTGTACGGTGCGGATGCCCTTGGTGTAGAGCAGGTCCTTGTGGGCGATCGGCAGCCCGTGCAGCACCGGTAGCGTGCCGCCCTTGGCCTGCTTCTCGTCAGCTGCCGCCGCTGCCGCCATCGCCCGATCGGGCACCAGCGTCACGATGGCGTTTACTTTCGGATTGACGCGCTCGATCTGCTTCAGTTGGGCGGTCAAAAGCTCACGCGCGGAAAGTTGCTTGGTACGGATCAGCCCGGCCAGTTCCACCGCGCTCTTGAAACACAATTCGTCGGCGGGCGCCGCCACCAGTGCGCCCGCCAATCCAGTAAGAAGCCCACGCCGCGTAAGTGCCACACGGGCATCTTACTTCGCGCTGGCGTCGGCTTGCATCATCCCGAAGGTGTTTCCTTCAGGATCCACCACGTAGGCCAGCCAACCGACGCCGGGCACGGCCATCTTGGGGAGTGCGAGCGTCCCACCTCCGCTCACCGCCGCGGCGATCTTGGCGTCCAGGTCATCGACGCCAATGGTGTTCACCACGCCCTGACACGACGAGTGTCGGGGTAGCAGCCCGCCGTCAATACCCGGCCCTTCGCCGGTCTTCACAATCCAATAGGGCATCCCTCCGTCCCACTTGCTGAACTGCCATTGGAACAGTCCGCTGTAGAAGGCGATCGCCCGTTCGGGCTGATCGGCGGGAATCTCGAAATGAATGGGTCTGGACATGGCTTCTCCTTATGCCGGTCGTCGATAAACCTGGGTGGCATAGCCGACAATCGCCCCGACGATGCTACCCGGCAGAATGATTTCGAAGTAGTAGTGTTCGCCCGTTTCGCTCGGCATCGCCGCCACGCCCCAGGCGAGCAGCGCCCCGATCGCGAGCCCGAACAGGACGCCTTTCCTGACGTCGAGCACTTTACGGGCGAACAACCCGATGAGCACCCCGGCCAGCACCCCCTTCATGGTGGACCCCACCACGATCATGCCCAGCTGCGAGCGGACCGCCGGCGTAAACCACGCCGTCAAGCCGTCCAACACCCCGAGCGCGCCACCCAACAACAGGCCGTAAACCGGTTTGTTCATCCCTCTACCTCCAATGAGCCATACAACGTTTCGAAAATTTCCTTTAGGGGCGTGCGAAAAAAATAAGCGCCAGCCGGACCACCACGTAAGCCGCCACCAGCGCCACCCACACCCGATGCAAGCGCACCAGGCGGGCCGCAGTCTGCCACCACGCCTCGTGATAGGCTTCCACGCGCTCGAGACCAAGAAACCGCTCCACATCCTGCCGCAACGCGTCCGCCGAAGCATAGCGCTGGCGGGAATCGTCATGGGCCGCGCGCGACGCGATCGCCTGTAGCGGCGCCGGAGCCTCCTTGCCGATCAGCCCGCGCAGCATGAGGCCTAGGGCGTAGACGTCGGCCGCCACCGACCCGGTGCCGCCCTCGGGCGCCATCCACCCGGGAGTGCCCACGCCCGGCACGCCCCAGTCCAGCACCAGCACCTCCCCATAAGCGCCCACCATCACGTTCTGCGGCTTCAGATCCCGGTGCGGAATGCCTCGCGCATGCGCAAACGCCACCGCCTCGGCGATCCGCATCAGAACACGCAACCGCTCGCCCAAAGCGACGCGCGGCGCATAGGCGTCCAGCCGCTCGCCCTCCACGAACTTCATCACGAAGTAGACTCGCCCATCCGCCAGCCGTCCCGCGTCATGCACGGGCACGATCCCTGGATGCTCCAACTGCGCTAGAGTCCTCGCTTCGGCCAGCAAACGCTCCGGCACGTCGCCGGGGTGCACCACCTTCACCGCCACCGTCCTCTCGAGTTGCGCATCGAACGCGCGGTACACGGTGCCCATGCCGCCATGCGCCATTTCGCGGTCGATCGTGTAGCGAGCGTCGGTAAACTCGGGCGCTCGCGCCAGGCGGCGCAGCCTTTCGACTTCATCGAGCGACGGGTGCATCAACCTCCACTCCCAGCAGGCTGCGCGCCTCGTTCCGGAACTCGCGCTCGTCGGCAGTCACTTCGCGCAAGGTCTCCAGCAGCACCTGGCGGAATCGCCGCCGCACTGCCGCCAACTGATTGGTCACCATCGCCGCATTTATCCCGTACTCCCGGGCCAGGTCCTCGTAACTCACCGTGGCATCGCCGGCCATGTCGTAGCGGCGCCACATGGCAAACTGTCGCTCGCAGCCTTTCGCTGTCCATTCGGCCTCCAAACGCGCCACGGCCAGCCCGAAGAAGGAACGCACCCACTCCTGATAGAACAAGGTCTCCGGCGCCACGGCGCAGGGATCAGCCACTTGCAGTTCGGCCTCGGCCGCGCCGTAATCCAGGCTTTCGAGCATGACGTCTCCGCCGCGCTTCTGCCGTGCGGCGGCCGTATGTTCGTTCGACACGAAGCGGTCGAGGCAAGTGCGCAGCCAGATGTGGAAGCGTCCTTGGCCGGCGTCGTAGCTGGCGAGCGTGCCCCGCTCGATGACGCTCGCAAAGAAGCCCTGCACCAGGTCCGCCGCGTCGTCCGCGCTCGCCCGCCACTTCAACCGTACGTGCTTATACACGGGCCGCCAGTAAGCGGAGATCAGGAGGTTAAAAGCCCGCTCGCGCCGTTCGGCATCCTCGCCCAGAACGGCGTGGAGGATCGAGGGCCGAGTGGCGGGGAAGAACTCCATGGCGATCTCACATCGTCGCCGTCTCGTTGTGTGGTGTCAATCTCCCGCCGGCTGTGATAGCGTCCTCCACATGCCGGATCGCTCTGCTTTCGTCGGGGTTTGGAAATTGCTTGCGTATCGCCGCCAGTCCGCCGGTGGGGCGGTGGTGCATCCGTTCAGCGAACATCCGGAAGGGCGGCTCACCTACGATGCCGCGGGCCGGATGGCGGCGCAATTGATGCGGCCCGGCCGCCAGGCCAGTCTCGCGGTCGGAGTTTCTTACGCGAATGGCTCCGCGCCCGACGCCGAGATTCGGGAGGCTGCCGCCGGCTTTATCGCCTACTACGGTAGCTACGACGTGGAGGAGGCGACGCACACCGTCGTGCATCATGTCCAGGCGTGCCTGGTGGCGAGTTGGGTAGGCCAGGACCTGCGCCGCCAATACCGCTTCACCGGCGATCGGCTCCTGCTGAGCGCCGCGGCCGGCGACTTCACCGTCGATCTGGTCTGGGAGCGCGAACAGCCCTGAAGGCGCGCGCTATGCTTGGAGCAAGTGCTCCCGGATTCGTCAGAAGAACAGTGGTCACGGCAGAAAGCGGAGCTGGAAGAGCAAGTTGCCGCCCTGAAGCGAGAATTGCGAACGCGTGACCTCGCGCTGTCCCACATCCAAGACTTTACTTACGTCTTCGATTTGGAGGGCCGCTTTGTCTATGCCAATCAGGCGCTGCTAACGCTGTGGCGTCTGCCGCTCGAGCGGGCCGTGGGCCGCAACTTCTACGATCTGAACTATCCGCCGGAGTTGGCGGCCAAACTGGAATCTCAGATTCAGCAGGTGATCCAGACGGGCCAGCAACTGCGCGACCTGACCCCGTACACCGCCCCTGACGGCACCACCGGCATCTACGAGTACATCTTCGTGCCCATCTTCGGCAGCGATGGGCAGGTGGAAAATGTCGCCGGCTCCACCCGCGACATCACTGAGCGCCAGTTGGCCGAGGACGCCCTGCGCGCCAGTGAGGATCGCTTCAGCGCCGCCTTCGCCTGCGCTCCGGTCGGCATCGTCGTGACCTCGCCCGGCGGCGAGTTCATTGAAGCCAACCAGGCCTATCTCGATATGCTCGGGTTCACCCACGAAGAGCTGGCCGCCCAGAGTTCCGACCGGTTTACGCACCCCGACGACATCGCCCGGACCCATGAGTACGGCGCCGCCCTTCGCAGCGGCCAAGTGGAGCGCAGTGTCCTTGAGAAACGCTATATCCGCAAGGACGGCAAACTTGTGTGGGCCCGGGCCACCGGCACCATGCGCCGCGATCGCTTCGCAGTGCCGGCGCAATTCATCGCCGTCATCGAAGACATCACGCAACGCCGTCAGATGGAAGAAGCTTTGCGGGAGAGCCAGAATCGCCTGCAGCAGGTCTTCATGCAGTCGCCGGTGGCCATCTGCGTCCTGCGCGGGCGCGATCTTGTCTTTGAGCTGGCGAATCCGTCCTATGAGGCGCTGCTCAAGCAACGTCAGCTCCTGGGCCGCCCACTGCGCGAGGCGATCCCGGAAGTCAGTGACGACTTGGTTGGGATCCTTCACGGTGTGCTCGACAGCGGCGTCGCCTTCCGCGCGGACGAGTTTCTCGTGCCGCTCGATCGGGACAAGGACGGTCTCAACGAGGACTACTGGTTCAACTTCGTCTATCAGCCGCTCGAAGAGTCCGACGGCAGCATTTCGGGCGTGGTGGCCATTGTCGTGGACGTCACCTCCCAGGTCCGCGCCCGCCGCGAATTGGAGCGCGTGAACCGCGAGCTCGAAGAGTTCGCCTACGTGGTGAGCCATGACCTGCAGGAGCCGCTGCGCATGGTCAACATCTACACGGAACTGTTGGAAGAAGAACTCGCCTCGCAACTGACTCCCGACGCTCGCCAATACAGCGAGCGCGTTCACGCCGGCGTGCGACGCATCGAAGAGCTTCTGCAGGACCTGCTCAAGTTCTCGCAGGTGCAGCACAACAGCCGGGACCTGCATGCCGGAGCGGCCGACCTCAGCCTCGTCCTCACCCGGACGCTGGCCTTCCTGCGCGACCGCATCGAAGAACAGGGCGCCCGCATCGAAACCGGCCCGCTGCCGGTGGTGCGCGGCGACGAAGGCCAACTCATCCACGTGCTGCAGAACCTGATCGGCAATGCGCTGAAGTATCGCCAGGCGGATGCGCCGGCTCATGTCACTATCGCCGCCGACGATCATGGCCTCGAGTGGGTCATTAGCATCCGCGACCGCGGCATCGGCTTCGACCCGGAGCACGCCGAGCGCGTGTTCGGCCTGTTCAAGCGCCTGCACAAGGACGAGTATCCGGGCACGGGCCTGGGCCTGGCGATCTGCAAACGCATCATCGAGCGTTACGGCGGCCGCATCTGGGCGGAGTCCCGCCCGGGCGAGGGCGCCACCTTCTTCTTCGCCTTGCCCAAGACCTAATCACCCACAGGGGCCGCTTCAGAACGCGTTGACGGGCAGCTTGCCCGATGAGGTGGCGAAGTTCATGTTGAGCGACTTCAACTGCTCGCCCAACAGCCCCCGCGCCAAAGCCGTCTGGGCCAACAGGCGCAGGCTCGCATCCTTCACCTGATCAAGCAATGGCTCGGCGACATCGGGCATCTCCGCGCCTACGGACATCATCACCGCCCGCATCAATTGGGTGGACGGCCACTCGTCGCGCTCGGCGATGTTCGGCAAATCCGGGTCGAGATCGCGCTTCAGAAACTTGCCCACCGAGGCGAAGAATCCTTCCAGCAGTTGCTGCTTCATCTGCGTCGTGAGTAGGTTGGTGGAGTCTTCGTCGAAAGTGGACACCACCAGCATCAGGACGGACATCGGCCGCTCCAGCTTGGGCAGCATCTCGATGCCGCGCCCCATCACAGCCCGCGCCGTTTCAGGATCGTCCTTGTGCACGGCGTCTACGACGGTTGCGAGCGCCCGCGCCTTCAAGTCGGTATCGGTGAGCTCATCCACCGTCTTTATCGCTGCGCGCGGATCTTTCTTGGCCGCCTGGCTGATCCGCTCGAGCATCTGTTGCTCCGCCACAAAGGGCCCGATCATGGCCGCGGCCCGCTGTTCGCCCTGTTCATCGCCGGACGAACTCATCGTCGCGGTGTTCTTGCCGAGAGACACTCGGCCCTTCGGATACTTGTCGAGCGCCGCCTTCAAGGCCGGCCGGGTGACCAGGATCTCTTCGAGCCGCTTGGGCTCGAACTGCGCGATCACGTGGGCGGTATCAAAGAGCACGGAGTCCATCGCCGTCTGCAGCATCACCGGACCCTTCTCCCCCACCAGCGACTCGGACTTGCCCGAAGCGAACTTAGCGTCCGCCACACGCGCCAGAATCTGTCCTACCGCGCCTTGTACCGACGCGGACGGCAACTTGCCGGACCGCTTCGCCAGCAGTTCGGGAAACTTCTCGCCGCCGCTGGCGCCGTAAGCCGTGGTCGCGCGGCCGAAGAGGATCACCTGCCGCGGATCGTCGGGCGGCAGATGCTCCAGCAGCAGATCGAGCGCCTTAAACGGGAAGTTGCCACCCGAGTAAGTCTCAAACAGCTCGACCGCCGCGCCGGCTTTCTCCCGCTGCAGCAGCGTCCGCACCAGGCCCTCGTAGAGGGCGGGCTTGGCTTCCGGATCCGCCGGCTGATAGAGCGCCACCCGTTCCAGCGCCGCATCGAGGTTCACCTCGGCCAAGCGGCTGAGGATTTTGCCTTGGTGCACATCGCGGCTTTTCGCTTCGAGATTCGCCGTCGCGGAGAAGGCCTCGGTCAGCAGCTTCGTGGCCTTCTTCGGGTCGAGCTTCTGGTAGAGTTCGCCCAGGTCCCGCAGCACCAGCACCTGCGTGGCCGGCGGTACCGCGGCCACCATGTCTGTCGTTTGATCGAGGAGGGCACGCGCCCGCGCTTTCTGCGCCGCCGTAGGCTCGGCGGACCAGGCAACGCCTGCAATGATCCCGACGGCCAACGTTCGCCAGATCGCCCGCATCTCAGATCCCCGCATACCAGGCGTACCCGGCCTCCGGCGCGCCGGAACCCAGACCTTTCCCAAGATGCTTCAAGCTATCGGTGACGGTGAGCTTCGTGAGGTACTTCACGCTCTTATAGCCCAGTTGGCGCGGCACGCGTAGACGCAGCGGGCCGCCGTGGCCTCCCGGTAGTTGGCCGCCATTCATCGCGTAAGTCACCAGCGTCTGCGGATGCAGCGCTTCGTCCAGGTCGACACTGTCCCACCAACCGGGCTCGATGGAGAAGTAAGCCACGTAGCGCGCCTGCGGCAACAGGCCGGCCTGCTGCAACAGTTCGCCGAGCACAACGCCGGTCCATTCCGCAATGAAGGACCAGCCTTCTTCGCAAGCCAGATGCGTGATCTGGCTGCGCACCGGATACCGCTGCAACTCGGCCAGCGAAAGCGACTGCGGACGCTTCACCAGGCCATCGACCGTGAGACGCCAATCGGCAAAGCCCCCCGCGGCCAGCCGGGGATAGTCGCCGTCGCGCGGCGGCTGGCCATTGGCAAAAGGCTGGGCCGAGATCTTGTCGCGCGGAAACTCGCGCGCCAGGGCATGGCGTGCCAGAAGCCGGTGAGCCCCATAGGTCAACGTTTCGCCCGGGCCATACAAGCCGCCGTGATCGGGGGCGATCAGGCCGTATTGATCCGCGATCTTGGCCGCCACAGCTAACCCGGAAGCGCCCGCCGCTGCGCCGATCGCCTTGGTCATCCAACGCCGTCGTGAAGGCTGCATCAGTGGTTTCCCCCGCCGATCATCGCGCGCACGCGGCTGGTGAACCCCGCGCGGTACACCATCCAGACATGCCCCCCCACAAAGGCCATCAGCAGCAACGTCACCACAAAATGAATCGTCCGGGCCGACTGTTGCCCACCGAGCGTCGTCACCACTCCCGGCAGCGCCGAGGTGACGGCCGGCGACATCGCCAAGCCCGTCCAAATCATCAGCGGGAACAGCCCGAACACCACCCCCAGGTACGCGAGACGCTGCAATGGATTGTAGGTTGCGGCGCTGGCCCCTTCGCCGCGCAGATGGCCGCTCAAACTCCGCCTCACTGCAGGCCAGTCCCGCGGGAGCAGGTTCTGGCGAAAGTGCCCGCTGAGAAAGCCGTAGGCGCCGTACGCCGCCGCGGTAAAGAGCACCAACCAGGCGCTTTGAAAATGAAGCGCGCGGCTCCAGCCGTTCTGATCCGGCATCACGAAGTCATAGCCGGTCTTCAGGTAGCGTCGCGAAGCCGGCAGCGGCAGTTGGAACAGGGCGGGTGTCAGCACATTGCCGTCTTCACCCCAATAGAAACGCGGGTGCGAGATAACAATCTCCCAGCCGCTGACGAGCAGCGCGAAGAAGCACAGCGCGGTGAGCCAGTGC
Organism: Bryobacteraceae bacterium; assembly: GCA_044226365.1. Taxonomy (GTDB): domain Bacteria; phylum Acidobacteriota; class Terriglobia; order Bryobacterales; family Bryobacteraceae; genus JALHNI01. The sequence goes on along the minus strand of JBGAHE010000060.1, from coordinate 23,128 downwards.
GTCACCCGCACGAGCGCGGCATGCCGCGGACGGCGTCCATCGGCCAGGGCATCAGCCGCGGAGGCGGGAATCGCGGTGGAGTGGGCCATCCGCTCATGCTAGCAGCGGACGGCTAAAAGCGCAGAACCTGCCAGAGGCTCGCAAAGTCGTCCGTCCAGACCAGCGGCGGTTTGTCCTTCGGACCATACACCGTCGTGATGTCGCGGATCGCCGGCAACGACAGCAATTCCTGATTGTCGGTGAGCAGCATCCAGGTCGAGCCATAGAAGCCACGCGAATGCAGGCGGGCGGCCTGCCACCCGAGCTTGGCCGCGAAGCCGCGCACCACGGGCGCCAGGTCCACGGACTTGTTCGAGATGTGGATCAGGATCGCCCCGCCCGGCTTGAGTCTCCGTTGGTAGACCTTGGCGCATTCGATCGTCAGCAAATGCGTGGGAATCGCATCGCTGGAGAATGCATCCACCAACAGCACATCGAATTGCCCGGGCTCAAGTTCCAACATGCGCCGCGCATCACCCAGCACCACTTCCACCTTCGCCGGTGAGTCGCGCAGGAAGGAGAACTGCGTGCGCGCAATGTCCACCACGTCCGGATTGATTTCGTAGAAGCGGTACGTGTCGCCCGCGCGGCCATAGCGGGCCAGCGTGCCGACGCCCAGCCCCACCACGCCGATCCGCGCCGGCTGCGGACCCAGCCGCGACAACACCACGCCCGGCGCCGCCTGCGGCCCGTAGTAGGCCGTCGGCCAGCGCCGCTTATCCGGATCCGTGTATTGGAAACCGTGCAGAATGGTGCCGTTGTGCAGCTCTTTCACGCGCAAGCCTTCGTCTTTGGCCAAGGCCACGCGCAGCGTGCCGAAGAAGTTGCGCCGTCGCTCGACGACGCCTTCGCTATCCTGCCGCACCAGCAGCGTGACCGCCGCCGCAATCGCCAACGCTGGAATCGCCAGCCGGCCCCAGCCCGTGCCCGGCTCATTCTTCCAACCCAGATACCGCACGGCCATACAGCCGATCAGCGCTAACGGAAACTCGATGTAAGTGGTGAAGATGCGCGGCGCGACAAACGCCACAAACGCCGTACCCACCGCGCCACCGATGGCGATCGCCAGGTAGAACTTAGTGAGTGCCCCCGGCGGCGGACGCCGCGCCACTAACTCCCCAAAACAAATCATGCAACCGGTGAACAAGGCCAGGCAGTAAATGCCGAGCCGTGGCCACAGCGGAATCGAGACGCCGGCTACCTGCGCCATGCAGGCCAGCATTACCGCGACCGCGGCCACCGCGCCGAACAGTTGGGGCCGATACCAGCGATCGCTCTCGAACACCAAAATGAAGCACGCCAGATAGATCGCGAGCGGCACCACCCACAGGAATGGGCTCACCGCCACCTCGAGCGTCACCTGATTGGTGGTAGCCGCCAGGAGCATCGCGCCCAGGCAAGATAAAAGGCCCCACAGCAGGAACTGCGAGACCGGCACTTCCACCTCGGCCTGCTCCTCGCGCTGCGCGGCATGCCGCCAGGCGAGCGTCGCGCAGAGGCCGGCGAACACCCAGTACGCCACGCGCCAGCCCGTCAATTGCCAGCGCAACGGCACCCACGTCTCAATCAGCGCCGGATACGCGAGCAGAGCCAAAAGGCTGCCCGCGTTCGAGACGGCGTAGAGCCGGTAAGGCGTACGGCCGGCGGCCGCTTCATACCATTGCTGCACCAACGGGCTGGTGGCCGAAAGCGCAATCGCCTCCAAGCCGCACAACAGCAACAGGCGCTTCATCACACCGAGCGTCGGGTCGCCGGCGTCGCCGAATTCCCAGCCGCTGCCCAAGGTCTGCGTGAGGATCGGCAACGCGAGCAGCAGCGAATGATCCACGCGCTGCGAGCCGATCGGCACACCTGATAGACGGTGCGCATATTGGTAGCCCAGAATCAGAATCGCCTGGAAGAAGAGGAGACACGCCGTCCACAGCGCGGGCGTTCCGCCGTAATGCGGGAGTAACTGACGCGCCACGATCGGCTGAATCGTAAAAAGCAGAAAAGCACTCAGGAAGATCGTGACAGGAAAGAGCAGCACTCTATGCCAGCTTACTCGTAACGGAGGGCCACCACCGGGTCCAGCCGCGCGGCTTTGCTGGCCGGCCAGATTCCGAAGAACAGGCCCACGCCCACCGAAACAATCAAGCCCGCGCCGGCCGCCCACAGCGGCACCGTGGTGGGCAGATTCGGGAACACGATGTGGGTCGCCGTCGAGAGGACCCAGCCCACCAGCATGCCCAGCAGGCCGCCCACGCCCGTCAGCGTCGCGGCTTCGATCAGAAACTGCACCACGATGTCGACCCGCCGCGCCCCCAGCGCCTTCCGCACGCCGATCTCGCGTGTGCGCTCCGTCACGGACACCAGCATGATGTTCATCACCCCGATGCCGCCCACCAGCAGCCCGATCGAGCTCAGCACCACCATCACCAGCGCCGTCATCGCCGTCGTCTTGCGGAACTGCTCCACCATCTGCTCCGCCGTGGAAAGGCCGAAGTTGTCGGGCTTGTCGTGCGCCACCCGCCGTTCCTGCCGCAGCACCACGCGCACTTCATCGAGCGCCGTCGTGAGTTGACCCGGCTTCGCCACCACCAGCAGCAGATGCTCGCGCGAGTTCGGAAACGCTTTGCGCATCGTGAAGTAGGGGATGATCACGCGCCCGTCGTTTTCGCCGGGGAACGACGACGCCGGGCGGTTCATCACGCCCACCACCTCGAACATATGGCCGGCAATCTCGATCCATTGGCCGGTCGGGTCGCCGATGGCGAACAGCGCCTTATAGACGTCTTCGCCGATCACCACCACCGGCCGCCGATGCTCGCTTTCGGAATCGGTGAAGAAGCGGCCGTACTTCATCTCTGCGTTGCCGCCGAAGATGTAGCCTTCCTGCGACCCGCTGAAGTTCACCTGGTAATATTCGTTGGCCTTGTAGCGCGCCTTGACGATCCCGACATTCGGAAACAGAATCGGGCTGACATGTTCTACGCTGGGGCAGCGCTCGCGAATGGCCACGGCGTTCTCGTAGGAGAGCGGCTTCCGCAGACGCTCTTCCGGCGTCAGATTGCCGAAGCGCATGCCCACCTGAAACTTGAACACCAGGATCGTGTTCGTCCCGAAACTCGAAAGCACGCTGCTGACGGCGCCATCGAGTCCCGTTAGGATCGAGCCCACGCCAATGATCGTCCCCGTGCCGATGATCACGCCCAGCACCGTGAGAAACGCCCGCATCTTATAGGCGCGGATCGTGTCGAACGCCAGCGCCACCGCATTCCATAAGGGGCCGTTCGTCATCGCTCCACCCGCAGCGCTTCAATCGGATCGAGCTTCGCGGCCCGTCGCGCCGGATAAATACCGAAGAACAGCCCCACCGCGACGGACATCGACACTGCCAGCATCACCGCGGTCATCGGCATCGACATGGGAATCGGCGTCGTTTCGCGCACCAATACGGTCACCAGAAAGGCGATCGCCACGCCAATCAGCCCGCCCGCCCCGGACAGCATCGAACTCTCCGCCAGAAACTGATTCAGGATGTCGCGCTGGCGAGCGCCCAGTGATTTGCGGATGCCGATCTCCTGCGTCCGCTCCGACACTACGGCCAGCATAATGTTCATGATCACCACGCCGCCCACCACCATGAAGACGCTCACCACGGCCACCGCCGTCGCCGCAATCGCGCCGGTCATATTGGCCCAGGCGCTCGACAGCGAATCCGAACTGATCACCGTGAAGGTATCGTCGGCGCCGGGGCGCAGATGGCGGTAGCCGCGCAGCAGCGCCCGCACCTCGTCCTGCGCCTGCAGATGATGGCTCTGGTCGAGGGCTTTGGCGACATACGAGATCTGCACCCGGCGGCCGAACATCTGGAAGAAGACTTCCATCGGCACCACCACGAACGCGTCGCGCGACTGCCCGAAGACGCTGCCCAGCGGCTTCGACACGCCCACCACCTCGAACGCATAGCCGTTTACCAGGATCGTCTTGCCCACCGCGTCGATGTTCGGGAAGAAGCGCTCCTTCACGTCGCTGCCGATAAAGCAGCGCCAAAGCTTCTTTTCGTTGTCGATTTCGCTGATGAACCGACCTTGCTCCGCCTGATAGTTGCTCATGGCGCCGACGTTGGGCGTCATGCCTTCGATGCGCGCCGCATCCAACCGTTCGTTGCCGAAACGCAGATCCGCCTGTCTTCCGCTTTGCAAGCCGATCTCGCGGATCAGTTGCGCGCGCTGGCGGATGAAGTTGTACTCCTCGCGATTCAACAGGGGATTGCGCCGCTGGAACTCGAGAAATTTCTTGGGATCCCAGTTGCCGATAAAGGCGAACCGCACCACGCGAAAGCCATCGGAACCCATGTCCGAGACGCTTTCGGCAATATAGCGATCCATCCCATGGATTACGCTCATCACGGCGATCAGCGTCGTCGTGGAGAGGATGATGCCGAGCAGCGTGAGAAAACTACGCAGCTTACTCGCCCGCAACGACTGCGCGGCCACTCGGATTGCCTCGCCGAACGAGGCCGTGCTGCGGCCGGAGATCTTCGTCACTCCTTCGAAGACGATTGGGGCTGGCTATTTGTTCCGGATCGCTTCGAAAAAAGCCAGGACGGTCTGATCCACCCAGAACCGCGGATTGGCGCGCGAGAGAAACCCGACATGTCCCCCGTGGTCCGGGGCCACCAGGGTCAGAGGCTTCTCGAACGTGAAGCGCTGATACACCGAGAAAGGAATCAGCGGATCGTCCTGGGCCTGCACCACCAGCGTGGGCACCCGGATCTGCCCCAGGAATTGTCCCGACGATTGCCCCGCGTAGTAGCGTTCGGCTGTACCGAAGCCGAAGTAAGGCGCCGTAATCTGGTCGTCGAAGTCCATCACGGTGCGCACCTGGTCCAATGCCTTTCGGCGGTCGCGCTCGCCGCTGAAGTGGTCCGGATACATGCGCTGCCGTTCGCGGTAGCGTTGCTTCAGTCTTGTGACGAACCGTCCCTCGTAGAGCCGGTTGCGTGGCTCCATCATCTTCCGGCAACACGCCTCCAGATCCAACGGCGTCGAGATCGCCGCCGCGCCCGCCACCAGCGGCGTGGCTCCCAGTTCGCCGAGCAATTTTAAGACGACGTTGCCGCCCAGCGAGAAGCCCACCACGAACACCGGCCCCCGCTCTTCCACGTGCAGTTGGCCCAGAATCCGTTGCAGATCGCTGGTCAGCCCGGCGTGATAGAGCGTGCGCGACAGCTTTTCCGTCCCCCCGCAGCCGCGCATATTCAGCCGATGCGTCCGGAAGCCTTTGGCGAGGGCGGCGTGCGCCAGGCTCACCATATATCCGGAGTTGTGTGAGCCCTCGAGCCCGTGCAGGATGATGAGTTCGCCCCACACTTCGCGCGGAGTCTGCGTCATCGCCATCACCTGGACGTCCGGCTCGGTGCGGAATAGGGTGGGGGTCCCGGGGGATTCCATCCGCGGGCGGCGCCAGAAGTTCGCCGCAATGGTGGCTAGGTCGGGATGGCGGAAAAGAGGGTCGAAGATCGCCAAACCTCCAGATTACCCGCTGGCCTCGCCTGGTAAAAAATTAAAAACGAATCCGAAACTCACGCGCCTACATCACATTCTCTATGGAAATAGTCGGAAATAGCCACATGCGTCTCGCCACCCTTCTCCTCACTTCCCTCCTCCCGTTTTCCGCCTACCCTCAGGCTAACGCCATCAACGGCCAAATCCTGGGCACCGTCACCGACCAGGCCGGTTCGGCCATCCCAAATGCTAAGGTAAAGGCCACCAACACCTTAACCGGCTACACTCTCACCGTCGAAACCGCCTCGAGCGGCCAGTATCGCTTCAATATCCTGCCGCTCGGCGAATATGAGGTGCTGATCGAAGCCAATGGCTTTGCGCCCTCGCGCACCACCGGCATCAATCTGAACGCTGGCTCCGCCACCATTGACATCGTGCTCTCCGTGCAGGGCGTGGCGACCGAAGTCGTCGTGAATGCGGCGAACTCCGTCGTCGACCCCAGCCGCACCGACCAAGGCAGTTCGCTAGTCTACAACACCATCGCCAATCTGCCGTTGGTATCGCGCAATCCCTTCAATTTCATCCTCCAGCAACCGAACGTCTCCGGCCGCGGCAATACGGAGTTCGGTGTGCCGCGTAAGCTAAACGCCAACGGTTTCAACGGCCGCATCAACTATCAGCTCGATGGCGCCAACAGCGTCCAGTCGGACCGGGCCGGTATCCGCCTGCTCCCCATCTCGAATACCTTCGTCCAGGAAGTCCAGCAGGTCTCCAACGGCTTTGCCGCCGAGTTCGGCAACACCGTCGGCACCGTCTTCAACTCCATCACCCGCTCCGGCACCAACAGCCTTCACGGCGATGGCTCCTTCATCTGGCGCCGGACGCCCTACAGCGCCCGCCCCGCCTTGCTCTCGGCCACGGCTCCCACTCCGGAGGTGAACGTCAACGCGTTCAATGGCAGCGCCGGCGGCGCCTTAGTGAAGGACAAGCTGTTCTTCTTCGGCGCCTACGAACGAGTAAAGCGCGACCTGCCGAACACCGTCTCCGTTCTGCCGGCGAACCTCGCCCTCCTGGGACTGCCGGCCAGCTTTGCCGACGCCATCCCCTTCCGGCAGGACGTTCAGTTCTTCATGGCCAAGGCTGATTGGCAGTTGAACGCCGCCAACCGCCTCTCCCTCCGCTACAACGGCCACCGCAATAACTCGCCCTACAACGGCGCCGGCGGCCTCAACACCGTCGACCGCACCTACAACTTCGTCGATCGCTCCCACGCCGGCGCCATCCAGCTCATCACCATTGTTTCTCCGCGCGCCGTCAACGAACTCCGCGTGCAGATCCCCTATCGCAGCCAGGCGCAGCAGTCGTTTGAAGCCACGGGCACCGGCCCGGCCATCACCATTCCCGGCATCGCCCAGTTCGGCAATTCGCTCAACGTCGGCTTCGTCTACGAAGAGACCACGCCCGAAGTCTCCGAGAACTTCTCCTACAACCTGGACACGCACGCTTTGAAGTTCGGCGCGTCCTTCCGCGGCATTCGCGACACGCAGGTGCAGAACACCAGCGCGAACTACACGTTCCCTTCCATCGCCGCCTATCTCGCCGCCAAGAATGGCACCGCCCCCAAGGGCTATACCAACTTTGTGCAGACCGTCGGCGAGCCCTCCGTGAAATACAACTCGCTGTTCACCAGCCTCTACACGCAGGACACCTGGAAGCCCCGGGCCAACCTGCTGATCAGCTATGGCGTCCGTTACGACCTCTACCGTCCCCCCTCGGCCGATGCCAGTTCGCTGTTCCCGTCGTCGAAGTCCTTCCGCACGGACAAGAACAACTTTGCCCCGCGCCTGGCGGTCTCGCTCGGCCTCGGCAAATGGGTGCTGCGCGGCAGCGCCGGCATCTTCTACGACCCCTTCCAGACTGACACCTACCGCCGCGCCATCCTGAACAACGGTCAACCCAACTTCTTCAACATCACGGCCCTGCCCACCGCCGCCTTCGCGCCGTCTTTCCCAGCCGTCTTCACCGGCATTCCCGCCGGCTTTACGCCCACCCTGCAGGACATCACCACCGTCTCGCCCGATTTCGCCACGCTCTACTCCACCAACGCCAACGTCACCATCAGCCGTGAACTGACGGCGAATCTGGGCCTGGAAGTGAGCTACCTCTACACGCGCGGCAACCGCCTCCCGGTCTACCGCAACATCAACCTCTCGCCCGGCGGCAGTACGCTCGCCGATGGCCGGCCGATCTTTGCCGGCACGCGACCGCTCGCCGGCTTCGGCAATGTCATCAGCGCCGAGTCCGTCGGCCAATCGAACTACAACGGCTTCAACCTCCGCCTCACCAAGCGGCTGTCGAAGTCCATCGAGTTCTGGGGCAGCTACACGTGGTCCCACGCGCTCGATAATGCGCCCGAGCAGAACAACATTGATAGCGGCGCCTTCTATCTTTCGGACTGGACCAACCGCCGCCGCGACTACGGCAACTCGCTCACCGACCGCCGCCACGTCTTCAACGGCAACGCCCTCTGGAGCCCCCGCACTTCGAGCGACAGCGGCGCCTGGGCCTACTTTGTGAACCACAACACCTTCGCGTTCCTGGTGAACGCGCAGACCGGCGAGAACTTCAACCTCGGCTCCAATCGCGTGCTGAACGGCGATGCCTCTACGCCGGCCACCTTCCAGCGCCCACTCTACGTGGGCCGCAACACGATCGTCGCTCCGGCCACCTATGAAGTGAATCTGCGCTACACGCGGCAGATCCCGCTCCGCGAACGTTTCGCGGCGGAGTTCTTCGCTGAATCCACCAATCTCTTCAACCACACCAACGTCACGGCGCTCAACAGCACCGCCACCGTCGACGCCACGGGCAACATCACCACGCCCGCGCCCCTCAACTGGACCGGCGCCCTCGATCAGCGACTCATCCAGTTCGGCGCCAAATTCAAGTTCTAAGGGCGAGGGGACATTGGTATACGCTCTTTAATGAACTATGGAGCGTCGTACTTTTCTCCAGACCGCCCTGCCGGCCGCGTTGGCCGCTCAAGCGACTGACCGCGTCACTTGTGATGTCTTCGTTTATGGCTCCACGCCCGGGGGCATCACCGCCGCCATTGAAGCCGCTCGCCAGGGCCTGAAGACCATCCTGGCTTGCCCCCAGAAGCACCTGGGCGGCATGGCCGCCAGCGGTCTCTCCACTACGGACGCCGTCCGGCCCGAGATGTTCAGCGGGCAGGTAGTGGAGTTTACCGACAAGGTCCTCGCCTACTACATCAAGCTCCTGGGCGACTCGCCCGAGATGCGCAAGTTCATCAACAACGGCTGGTATTACGAGCCCTCGGTCGCCGAACTTGTCTTCGACCAGATGGTGGCCGCGGAGCACAAGAACCTGCGCTGGATGCCCGGCCAGCACCTCACCGCTGTTCAAACCCAGGGCGCCCGCGTGCTGAACGCCACGCTCGAAGCCGAAAAGGGCGGCGCCGTCAGCGTCATTAGCGCCCGCACCTTCATCGACGGCACCTATGAAGGCGACCTCGCCGGCGCCGCCAAAGTCCCCTATCGCGTGGGCCGCGAAGCCAAAGCGGAACATGGCGAGCCTTTCGCCGGCATCCACTACATGAACTGGCGCACCGGCCAGCAGATCATGACTCCCGACACCGGCGAAGCCTCCATGGCCATCCAGGCCTTCTGCGCCCGTTCCCTCTTCACCCGGGACCCCGCGAACAAAGTCGTCATCGAAAAGCCAGCCAGTTACGCCGAGCATCTGCCCGACGTCGAACCCCTGCTCATGGACTTTGCCAGCGGCCGGGTGAAAGCTTGGCGCCCCGGACATACCTTGCCGCGCAACAAGCATCAGATGAATGGCAACATCGAGTGGCTCACCAGCACCAACCTTCCCGGCGTGAGTTGGAGCTGGCCGGAAGCGGGCCGCCACCATCGCGCCCGCCTGGCTCAGTTCCACGTCGACCATGTCGCCAGCATCATCTACTTCATCCAGAACGACCCGCGTGTCCCCTCGCACATCCGCGAAGGTTTGAAGGACATCGGCTTACCCAAGGACGAGTTCCCAGACTCGAACCATTGGCCGTGGCAGATCTACGTCCGCCAGGGCCGCCGCATCGAAGGCCGGGCCATCGTCACCCAGCACAACTTCACCATTCAGTCGAAAACCGGCCGCACGCCGGGCGTCCAGCAGCCCATCGCCATCGGCGAACACTCCTTCGACGTCCACCCCTGCCACGACCGCCGCTACGCCGTCGATGGCTTTATGGAAGGCGTGCTCTGGTATCCGAAGAAAGCCTTCGGCCCGGCGCAGCCTGGCCAGATCCCTTACGGCGCCATGGTCCCCAAAAAGCTCGATAACCTCCTGGTGCCGGTGGCTCTATCGTCCACCCACGTCGCCATGTCCGTACTTCGCATGGAGCCCGTTTGGATGACCACCGGCCAGATCGCCGGCTTTGCCGCTGCCGAAGCGGTCAAACAGCGCGTCGACGTCGGCCAACTCGATCCCCATCCGCTACCCCGGAAACTCAAGATCAAATTCGACCCTTACGCCGCCGGCTGAATCCGATAACATGTCCGGGGAGCTTCAGCATGCTATCTCGGCGTTATTTCTTCTACGGTTCTTTACTCGCGGGCGCGGTACCCACCGGCGGTTACGGTTCGGTCACCTCGCTGAAAGCGCTGGGCTACAAGCCCTTCTATGACAAGTTGAACGTCGCCGCCATTGGTTGCGGCGGCCAGGGTGGCGTCATCCTGAATCAGGCGGCGGCCACGGAGAATATCGTCGCCATGGTCGACGTGGACGAAACCCGCGCTGCGGCCAACTTCGCCAAATTCCCCAAGGCCACCAAGTACAAAGACTTCCGCGTCATGCTCGAAAAAGAGGGCAAGAACGTCGACGCCTGCACCATCGGCATTCCGGACCACATGCACGCCACGGTCGCCCTGGCCTGCATGCAGAACGGCAAGAGCGTCTACGTCGAAAAACCGCTCACCCGCACGCCGTGGGAAGCGCGCCTGCTGGCCGATGCCGCCCTCAAATACAAAGTCGCCACCCAGATGGGCAACCAGGGTTATTCGCACGAAGGCATCCGCACGGCCTCGGAGATCCTCTGGAGCGGCGAGATCGGCGAAGTCCGCGAGGTGCATGTCTGCTCCACGCCCGGCACGCACCCCACAGGTCTGAGCGAGCCGCCCAAGGAATCGTCCGTTCCCTCGAACCTGAATTATGACCTCTGGCTCGGCGGCGCCGCCATGCGCGCCTACGCCGTCGAATACACCCCGTACAACTGGCGCGGCTTCTTCGACTTCGGCACCGGCCAGATCGGCAACTGGGGCATCCACAGCATGGGCCCCGTCAACATGGCCCTCCAACTCGGCGCCCCCACCAGCGTCGAAATGATCAAAGTCGTCAATTCGAGCAAGATCACCTTCCCGGATCGCGCCATCCTGAAGTTCGAATTCCCCGCCCGCGGCGGCATGCCGCCCGTCACCGTCTACTGGCATGACTCGGCCAAGCCCTCCGACCCCGAGGCCTATCACGTCCCCGGCATGGACAACGAAATGGTCCTTCCCGCCATGGAGAACCTCGGCGAAAAAGGCCGCGGCCGGGCCCGTGCGGCCAATCCGTTTCCCCCCAGGCCGAACAACCCCAACGCGCCCCGCCTGGGCGCCGGCGGCCCCGGCGTCACCGTCTACGGACCGCCCCGCGAAGCTCCCAAACCCGGCATTCTCACCGGCAACGGCGCCGTCTTCGTCGGCTCCAAAGGACTCATGGCCACCACCGAACGCGGTGAAGGCGTCCACTTACTTCCCGCCACCCGCTGGCGCGAATACACCTTGCCTCCCCAGTTACTCACCCGCTCGCCCGGCCACATGATGGACTTCGTCCGCGCGGCCAAAGGCGGCGACCCGGCTTGCTCCAACTTCAGCATTTCCGCTCCCTACGCCGAATGGATGCTCCTGGGCGTTATCGCCTTCCGCGTCCCGGGCAAGCTCGAATGGGATAGCAAGAACTTCCGCTTCACCAACAACGCGGAAGCCAACAAATACCTCCGGCCCACCTTCCGCAAGGGATGGGAGTTGAAGTTATAGTCCGCCTTGTAATCAATTGTTAAGTAAGCGGCGACATTAAGGTTTCTCCCTTGTCGCCGCTTTTTCTTTGTCATAAGATTGGCCCACTTCTATTGGTGTGCACTGGGTTTTACCCGGTGTTTTGGGGATTTGTGGGTCGAAACAGCTTCCGTCCGTGCCAGATTACTCCCGCCTGCGTCGGCCTTTGCCGGCGACTCCCGGTCCTCGTCAACGATGTCGTAGCTAACCCATTCGAGGATTCCCATGCGCCACGTTCTGGCCTTTCTCTGCCTGGTTGCAGGTTTTGCTTCTGCTCAGGAGTTCCGCGCCACTATTAGTGGTCGCGTCATCGACCCTCAGGACGCCGCCATTGCGGGCGCCAAGGTCGTCGCCACCCAAATTGGCACGGAGGCGAAATTCGAGACCACTTCCGCCGCCGACGGCGGCTACACGCTGCCTTTCCTGGCGCCCGGCTCTTACCGGCTGACGGCCGAGTCGACCGGCTTTAAGCGCTACGTCCGCGAGAACCTGGCCGTCGGCGCCAACGAACGCTTGGCCATCGCGATCCCGATGGAAGTCGGCGCCGCCACCGAAACAGTGAACGTCACCAGCGAAGCACCCGTGCTTCAGTCGTCGAGCGCCTCCATCGGGCAGGTGATCTCGTCCACCCAGATTGAGAACATGCCAGTCTCGGGCCGCACTCCGCTCGCACTTGCTCAGTTGGCCTTCGGTGTCGTTCCCAATACGGACCCTCGCTTCACCCGCCCCTTCGATAATGCCGGCCCTTCCGGCTTCTCCATGGGTGGCGCCCCCGCCCAGGTCAATGAGCTTCTCATCGACGGCGCCTCGGACACCACCGGCAACCTGCGCGTCGCCTATAACCCGCCCATGGACGCCGTTACCGAAGTGAAAGCCGAAGCCTTCCAGGCCGATGCAGCCTACGGCCATACCGGCGGCGGCACGGTCAACATCATCACCCGCAGCGGCACCAACCAGTTCCACGGCACGCTTTACGAGTTCAATCAGAACTCCGCGTTCAACGCCACGCCCTTCTTCACCAACAAGGCCGGCGCCAAGAAACCCGTCAGCCGCTTTAATCAGTACGGCGGCTCGTTCTCCGGTCCCGTTTGGATCCCCAAGCTCTGGAACGGCAAGAACAAGATGTTCTTCATGTTTGCCTACGAAGGCGTGAAGGACGCCCTCCCAGCCCCTTCCACCAACACCATGCCCACCGATGCCGAGCGGGCCGGCGACTTCTCCGCCCTTCTTCGCGTCAACTCCGTCTACCAGCTCTATGACCCGCTCACCGGCGTCGCCGCCGCCGGCGGCCGCGTCAGCCGCCAGACCTTCCCCGGCAACATCATTCCCGCCAGCCGCATCTCGCCCATTGCCAAGAACTACCTGCAGTATTATGTGCAGCCCAATCAGCCCGGGCAGCCGAACGGCCAAGCCAATTTCCTCTCGAACACCGACGGCGAACGCAATCGCTTCAACAACACCATCGGCCGGCTGGACGTCAACCTCTCCGACCGTCACAAGTTCTTCTTCGGCGCCCGCAATAACCTCCGCGTCGGCAGCGGTGGCAACGGCTTCGGGAAAACCGTCTACGACAATCCCACCTCCGGTAACTACCTGCAGCGCCTCAACTGGGGCCTCACCTTCGACGACGTCTACACCATTAGCCCCACCTTCCTGGTCAACAGCCGCGCCAACTGGACGCGCTTCGTGGAACCCCTCACGAACTTCTCCCTGGGCACAGACTCCGCCACGCTCGGCTTCCCCGCGTACCTCTCCGCCAACGCGCCGCGCAAAGTGGTGCCGCGCATCTCGTTCAACAGCGGCAGCTTCAACGCCCTCGGTGACACCGGCGGCACCGAACTCCCCTTCGACATCTTCCAGATCTTCGAGAGTTTCACCAAGATCCGGGGCAAACACACCATCAAATTCGGCGTCGACATCCGGCAGTTCCGCGAGTCTCAGTTGAGCTCCGGCTACACCAACGGCACCTTCGTCTTCAACAACAACTGGACCAACGGACCGCTCGACAACTCGCCCACCGCCCCCATCGGTCAGGACTTCGCCGCCTTCCTGCTGGGCATGCCCACCGGCGGTCAGTATGACCTCAACGCCTGGCGTCAGAACAAGAACAACTACTACGCCTTCTTCCTTCAGGACGACTTCCGCGTCCGCGCCAACCTTACCTTGAACCTTGGCATCCGCCTCGAAGGCGAAACGCCCACCACCGAGCGCTACAACCGCACCATCAACGGCTTCGACGGCGCCAGCGCCAATCCCGTCGCCGCCCGCGCTCAAGCCGCCTACGCCGCCAATCCCATCGCGGAGATCCCGGCCGGCCAGTTCAAAGTCAGTGGCGGGCCGACCTTTGCCGGCAACGGCGGCAATGGCATCTACAAAACGCCCAAGGCGAATTTCTCCCCCCGCATCGGCTTTGCCTGGACCCCCGGCTTCATCTCGAAGACCGTCATCCGCGGCGGCGCCGGTCTCTACTACTTCCCCTACAACATCGCCGGCAACAATGCTCCTGGCTTCAGCCAAACCACGCCCTTCGTCGCCACCAACGACGGCTATCTCACCGCTGCCGCCACGCTCGCCAATCCCTTCCCCAATGGCATCCAGCAGCCCAGCGGATCCTCCCAGGGCCTGGCGACTTTCGCCGGCAAGAACATCACGTTCTACGACCCCAACCCTGCTTACCCTTACTCCACGCGCTGGACGCTCTCCGTCCAACGCGAGCTCTTCGCCAACACCCTGCTCGAGATCGGCTACATCGGCAACAAGACCGTCAAAATGCCCGTCGACCACAACTTCAACGGCATCCCGCTGCAGTATCTGTCCACCTCGCCCACCCGCGACCAGGCCACCATTGACCGCCTCAGCTCACTCGTCGCCAATCCCTTCGCCGGCCTTCTCCCCGGCACCAACATCAACGGCAGCACCGTACCGCGCAGCCAACTCCTCACCGCGTTCCCCCAGTACACCGGCACCAACAGCCTGCTGGGCCAGGCCTTCACCGATGGCCAGTCTCATTTCCATGCCTTCGATGCCCGCATCGAGAAACGCTTCTCCCACGGCTTCCTCATGCTGGTGAACTTCCAGAAGTCCCGCCTCATCGAGAAGCGCAGCCGCTTGAACGACCTTGACCCGCGCCTCGAGAAACGCGCCGCCGCCGAGGACCGGCCCTACCGCCTCGTCTGGTCCGGCACCTACGATCTGCCCTTCGGCAAAGGCAAAGCCTTCCTCGGCTCCGCCAACCGCTGGGCCAACTACGCCGTCGGCGGCTGGAACCTCAACGTCATCACCACCTTCACCACGGGCGCCCCGCTCTCCTGGGGCAACGTCATTTACTTGGGTGGTCCGTTGAACCTCGATCCCCACAACGTCGACAACTCGTTCGACGTCACCCAGTTCAACCGGGTCGCCACCCAGCAACTCGCATCGAACCTGCGCACCTTCCCCACGCGCTTTGCGGACCTCCGTGCCGATAGCGTAAAGCAGGTCGATTTCTCCATCATCAAAGGCTTCGCCATCACCGAGAACGTTCGCCTCACCTATCGCTGCGAGTTCTTCAACAGCACCAACCGCGCCATCTTCAACGGCCCGGACCTGTCGCCCACCTCCAGCACCTTCGGCAAGATCACCGGCCAGGCCAACACCCCGCGCCGCATCCAGATGGCCCTCCGCCTGGTGTTCTAAAGTCCCATCTTGAGTGGCGCCAGCCAGCGCCTTACAGCTCGCGCAACGCCTCCACCGGCGCTACCCGGGACGCCCGGCGCGCCGGCGCCCAGGCCGCCGTCAGCACCGTCAGCCCCAACACCGCCACCGCCCCAGCCAGCGGCCCCGGCGCTGAGGCCTGCACTTCATACAACAAGCCGTCGATCAGCCGCGCACTGGCCGCGGCCCCCGCCAAGCCGATCGTCAAGCCCACCGCCGCCCATCGCACCGCCTGCCCCAGCACCAGGCCCCGGATATTCCCCGCCGTCGCCCCCAAGGCCATCCGCACCCCGATCTCTCCGGACCGCTGCACCGTCAACAACGCCATCACCCCGTAAAGTCCAATCGCGGCCAGCAGCAGGCCCGCCAGGGCAAACCCCACTAGCAGCATCGATTGAAACTGCGGCCGCGTCCGCATGCTCCGCACCCGCTCGTCCAGCGTCTCCAGTTCCACCGTCAGCCGCGGATCCGCCTGTCGAAAGGCCTCGCGCACCAACGGCATCACCCGCGAATCCGCCCGCAGCAGCACATACTCTCGCGACCGGTCCCGCTTACTCGGCAGATAAATCTCCGGCACCGACGGCTCCGTCAACCCGCCGTTCCGTACCTCGCGCACCACCCCGGTCACCTCCACCGTCGCCTCCCCGCTCAGGACGATCTTCCGGCCCACCGGACTCTCGCCCGGGAACATCCGCGCAGCCATGCTCTCGCTTAACACCACCGTCTGCTCCTCGCCCTCCGCAAACAGGCGCCCCTGCCGCACCGGGATCTTCAGCAGTCGGAAGTACGAAGGCGACACCTGCCGCACGATCACCATCCCGCCCGTCGGCCGCCCGGCCTGTCGCGGCCGCCCCGCCACGTGGATGCTCGAGAAGATGCGCATCTGCGCGCGCTCCTGCGGCGGCAGCGAATCCGCCCACCCCACGGCTTCCACGCCCGGCAACGCCCCCACCCGCTCCGTTAAGCCTTTCCAGAACGCCGCCCGCGACTCAGGCCCGCCATAGCGGCCGTCCGGCAGTTGTGCCTGCGCCGAGAAAAGCGCCGTCGTTTCCATTCCCAACGGCGCCCGCGCCATGTTCCGCAAACTCTCCAGCAACAACGCCGCACCGCACAACAGCATCAGCGACAACGCGATCTGCGCCACCACCAGGCCCGGCCGCAGCCATTCCCGCCGCACTCCGGCTACCCGCCCTCCCGTCAACATCCCCGCCACCGGACTCTGCCACGCCGGTCCCGCCCCAAACAGCACGGCCGCCACCGCCGTCACCCCCACCGCAAACCCCGCAATCCGCCAATCGATCGTCGCTTCCGCCAACCGCGCCATCCCCTCCGGCGCCAACCGCCGGAACAGCGCCAGCAATCCCGCCGCCAGCGCCACCCCGCTCGCCCCTCCCAAGCCGCCCAGCAACAAGCTCTCCGTCAGCACCTGCCGGGCCAGCCGTCCGCGGCTCGCGCCGATCGCCGCCCGCACCGCCAACTCCCGCCGCCGCGCCGACGTCCGCGCCAGCAACAGATTCGCCACGTTCGCCACTGCAATCAGCAGCACCAGCATCACCGCACCCAGCAGAAACCGCGCCGCCCGCGCACTGTCGCGCACCTGTCGGTCCCGCAGCGGATGGATCACGAAGCGCACTTCCTTGCGAAAGCCCGGCGGCACCGATTGCAGCGCCTCTTGAAAAAACGGCTCCATCTGCGTCCGCGCCTGCTCCACACTCACCCCCGGCCGCAGCCGCGCCATCGCCGTCATCAGCAGCGTCGGCGCCGATGCCGGCTTGTTCTCCTCCAACTGCAGCACCTGCAGCACATCCACCGGCGTCAGCGACGGCATCTCGAACGTCTCCGGCAACACTCCCACCACCTGCGTCCGGTTGCCGTCGATCTCGAGATATCTGTCCTGCAACGGCGCCCCGCCCAACCGCGCTTGCCACAGCGCCCGCGAGATCAGCGCCGTCTGCGGCGCCCCTACCTGCGCATCCTCCGGACGAAAGTCGCGCCCCGCCTGCGGACGGTAGCCCAGCACCTCCAGATAATTCGCCGTCACCCGCGCGCATGCCAGCTTGGCCGGATTCTCCTCCGTCAAACTGCAATCGCTCACTCCGCCCGTCGCCCCGATCGCCGCAAACGGCGTCGCCTGCTTCCGCCACGCCGCGTAGTTCTGCTCCACGATGAACTCGGCATCGCCAATCGGAGCCGTCATCCCGAACCACACCAACTGCTCCTCGTGCGCATACGGCAGCGGCCGAAACAGAATGCGATCCACAAAGCTGAACACCGCCGTCGCGGTCCCAATGCCCACCGCCAACGCCGCCACCGCCGTCAGCGTAAAAGCCGGCGCCTGCACCAGTCCCCGCCACGCATACCGCAAATCCTGCCCCAGTTGTTCCCACCACATCGGCATGCTCACCGCCCGTACCGCCTCCCCAATCTGCGCCCGGTTCCCGAACGCCCGCTCCGCCGCGCGCCGCGCTTCCTCCGGGCTCATCCCCGCCCGCTCGTTCATCTCCGCCCGCATCGCCAGATGCGATTCTTGTTCCTCTTCCCAGCTCATGCGAACCTCAGCAGCTTGGCCATCCCCTTCGTCACCACTGCCCAACGCTCCTGCGCCTGCGCCAGCCGCTTCCTCCCCGCCGGCGTCAACCGGTAGAGCCGCGCCTTGCGTCCCGCCGCCGTCGTGCTCCACTCCGCCGTCAGCAACCCTTCTTTCTCGAAGCGATGCAGCGCCGGATACAACGATCCTTCCTCCACCCCCAACAATCCCCCCGACGCTTCCTGCACATGCAGCGTAATTCCGAACCCATGGTTCGGCGTCGCTTCCAGCGATTTCAGAATCAGCAATTCGAGTGGGGCCATCTCTAGCCCTCTACCCTAGTGCGCTAGGGAACGGATGTCAAGGCCGGCCCACCCAGCGCCGCCCGCCGCAAAGCCATAAACTAGACTCTGCCTATGCGCGCCCCCGTGATCCTCCTCGCCCTCGCGCTCCCCTTGCTCGCCCAGCACGGCCGCTACCTCAACGACTCGCAGCACCCCTCCATCGGCAAACCGGAAGCCATTGCCGCCGGCGCCAAACTCTTCAACGGCTCCTGCGCCGGTTGCCACGGCCCCGATGGCGGCGGTGGCGCCCGCGGACCCAACCTCGTCCGCCGCTCCCTCTGGCACCCTCTGAGCGACGACGCCATCTTCCAGGTCATCCGCAAAGGCGTCCCCGGCACCGACATGCCACCCACCGCCCTCTCCGACGATCAGACCTGGAACCTCGTCGCCTACATCCACTCCCTCACCGGACCCGCCAGCACCAACGCCGTCCCCGGCGATCCCGCCGCCGGTAAGTCCGTCTACTGGGGCGACAAAGCCGGCTGCTCGCGTTGCCATGCCGTTCTCGGCCAGGGCGGCCGCCTCGGCCCCGACCTCTCCAACCTCGGTGGCAGCCGCCCCCTCGCCCTCATTCGCGAATCGATCCTCGAACCCGCCAAAGACCTCTTCTACCTCGGCAACGAAGCCGCCACCGTCGTCCTCAAGAACGGCCAAACCCTCCAGGGCGTCGCCAAGAACCGCAGTAACTATTCGCTCCAGTTGGTCGACACCGCCGGCAAACTCCATCTCCTCTCCATGTCCGACGTCAAAGAGCTCACCCTCTCCGCCTCCACCCCCATGCCCACCGACTACGCCAAGCGCCTCTCCCGCGAAGAGCTCCGCAACCTTCTGGCCTATCTCGCCACCCTCGATACCCGCGCCGCCACCAAGGGGACCAAGTAAGTGCACCTCCGCTTCATTCTTCTTCTCACCCTCGCCGCCCTGGCCACCGCCCAGGTCCGCCACGACGACCTCGCCAAAGGCGCCGCCGGCGATTGGCTCACCTACGCCGGCACTTACTCCGGCTGGCGCTATAGCCCCCTCACCGAAATCACCGCCGACAACGTCAAAGGCCTCGCCCCCAAGTGGATCTATCACGTCCCCGGCGCGCGCAGCCTGCAGACGTCACCCATCGTCTACCAGGGCGTGATGTACATCACCAGCACCAACTCGCTCACCGCCCTCGATGCCCGCACCGGCCGCCGCGTCTGGCAGTACTCCGATCCCCGCGCCAAACAAGCCGGCGTCAACCGCGGCGCCGCCATCTGGGGCGACCGCGTCTACTTCACCACCTCCGATAATTACTTAGTCGCCCTCGACCGCCACTCCGGCGTCCTCATCTTCAACCAGCAATTCGCCGACGTCGCCCAAGGCACCACCTCCACCTCCGCCCCCCTCATCGCCCGCGGCAAGGTCATCGTCGGTAGCGCCGGCGGCGATAGCGGCATGCGCGGCTTCATCATGGCCCTCTCCGCCGACACCGGCGCCCCGCTCTGGAAGACCTACACCATCCCCGGCAAGGGCGAGAAAGGCTCCGAAACCTGGGGCTCACTCCTCGATTACGGCGGCGGCGCCGCCTGGCTCTCCGGCACCTACGATCCCCAGCTCAACACCCTCTACTGGACCACCGGCAACCCCTGGCCCGACTACAACGGCGACGTCCGCCCCGGCGACAACCTCTATACCTGCTCGCTCCTTGCCCTCGACCTCGACACCGGCCAAATGAAGTGGCACTTCCAGTTCACCCCGCACGACACCCATGATTGGGACGCGCAAAGCTGGCCCGTCCTCCTCGACACCGAGATCAATGGCCAACCGCGCAAAGCCGTCCTCCACGCCAACCGCAACGGCTTCTTCTACGCCCTGGACCGCGTCACCGGCCAGTTCCTCCGCGCCACCCAACTCATCGACAAGGTCACCTGGGCCAAAGGCATCGACGCCCAAGGCCGCCCCATCAAGCTCCCCAACATCGACCCCAACGCCCAAGGCAATTGGATCTGCCCCAGCGTCAAAGGCGCCACCAACTGGATGGGCCAATCCTATAACCCGCTCACCGGCTTCCTCTATGTCCTCACTCTGGAGCAATGCGGCATGTACTACCGCTCCTCGCAGGAGCCGCAGCCGATGAAAAACTTCTCCGGCGGCGGCGCGACGGAGGAAGGGGGACAAGTCGTCCTGCGCGCCCTCGATCCCAAGACCGGCAAACGCGCCTGGGAATACCCCATGACCGGCGCCGGCCGCATGTGGACCGGCACCGTCTCCACCGCCGGCCGCGTCATCTTCTCCGGCGACGACGACGGCCACTTCCTCGCCCTCGACGCCAAATCCGGCAAGAACCTCTGGCACTTCAACCTCGGAGAGATGCTGACGGCTTCGCCGGTCGTCTACTCCGTCGACGGCCACCAATACGTCGCCGTCGCCTCCGCCACTGCTGTCGTCTCATTCGGCTTGTTCACGCCCGTGACGGGGGTGGAGGGGCCGGTCGTTAAGGTGCGGTAGTGAGCAACGAGAATCGCATAGATGAAGGTCCTCCGCACGCCGATTTCCCGGCAGGACCATGGAGCCACTCAAAAACTCTCGTACTAGCTCCGGTTCAGACTTCGGCAACTTCGATCCTCAAGCAGATTGCGTAACTATCCACGCACATCCAACGCCGTCTGGTCGTCCGTCTTCCGCGCAAGGGAAAGTCTTTTCTTTGGGGTCTTTTCGTATGGATTTCGCTATCCAATGTGTGGTGCCTTCGGATACACATAGAGGAGTCTGCGGTTCGTGACTGCAGGAATGGCAAAGCGTGACCGAAAAACAGCAATGAGTGGTGAGCACGTCTTGGAGAAAATCGGCGAGCTTCGAACCGTTCCGGCTTTTCCTATTGAGGGGCGCCGCAAGACCTGGGCACGCCTCCGGGGTACCAGCATCTATAGTTCTCGAAGGCGAGTACTGAGAATCATGACACAGCCGTTGTTGTTGACCCTCGCTCTGCGGCGACTGTCAGAACGACGATCCTCCTGGAACGGCGGCACGGGCCGGTCACGCCCTCAAGACTGAATTTTATGTGGGCACTCGATAGCACGCAACGTCCCGCTGACAACGTCCAGTCGGTGCAGATTCTAGTCGTGATGCAGCACTGGAGTTCAGAAGCATTGTCTTGGGTCTGTTCACGCAGTATGGGGATCGAATCCGTCCAACATCTGATTTGCTCGGCGTTACTGCGCGAGTTCGGCGAAACCTCACCGCGGATACGACCGAGCCTCGCTTGGGTCATTGGGAGCTGTTCATCTCGCCTGTCTTCACATCGTGGCTTGCATCGCTCGAGGTCGAACCGTTCTTCATCTTTTCAATGCAGCCTGACGGCAACGGCATCGTGGAACGATTTTCAGGATGGTCAAGGAAGATCTTCCCATCCCCGCGTCGGTATCCGTCGTCAGAGCTGCTTGAAACCAAGATCCAGATTAAGGAAGGAACAAAACGATGCGGTATGTTCGCTATGGGTACTTTTTAGTATTGGTTTTCGTTGCGATCGCGACGATGACCAGCGCAGCTCCGATCGAAATTCCCAAGGTCTACGAGGTGCCCGGCGGTACCCATGGATACAACGCTGTAACGGCTAATGGCACGAATATCAGCTTCGGCACCATGAATGGTGTTCCAGGGCGGGTAGTCAACGGTACCTTCTTCCCGTATCAGGTGCCCCCTGGCTATACCAATCTAGTTGCGGGGCATCCTTCACAAAGCGGGCAAATCGCTGTTTTCAACGGAATATGCGGGGGACAAGCATGTTCCGTGGTTTATGGCGCGGGCGAACCTCAGCTCTTCCCAGGTTTGCAACTCTGGCAGGTTGGTAACAACGGAGATCTGGCTGGCGCAACAGAAGGTGGTCAACCGGTTCGCTTGTCTCTGGCCGATCGCAACCCGATCGAACTTTCGGCGGGAACTGACGTGGGAGCTACGATTTTAGGTCTGGCTGCCAACGGAACAGCTACCGGCGCCACTTTCAAGGCAGATGGTAGCTCTTCCATGGCCACGGTATGGACGTCGGATGGCACGAGACTGCTTCTGCAGCAATCGACGACTCAGGCCGGAGCAATAGCCATCTCCGAGAATGGCCTTTGGGCTACCGGATCCGACGGCGGGTTCGCTGTCCTTTGGGACATTGTGAACAACATAGAGAAGTTTCTTCAATATGCCGACGGATCTTACATCCCGGGCAGTGGAGTCACAGTACTCAACGACGGGACCACATCGGGTGGCGGCTTCGGAATCGCAGGTTGGCTCTTTCAGGCGGGTAAAAAATAGCACGATCGCTACCTGCGACTTGCTCGGCTCCAACTCAGGGATTGCTGCCTGTGCTCCTGGAGGGCCCGGACTCGGACGAACAACGATTGCGGAGAACGGAGAGTATGGAGGCGTTGGATCCCAATCATCATTTGTAGGGATCGAGTTGAGTAAGATTGCCATTACTGGAGGAGCAGCATCCGTTCCTGACACATCAGTTCCCGAAGCGACATCTGTTCAGCAACTGGCGATCGGCCTTGGTAGCATCGGACTTCTTCTCTTAACCGGGAGGCGCTTCAACATTTCGAGTTGCTAGAACTTCCACAGTTAACGAGAGCTCAGCGACGGGAACATGAGCAGCTTGGAATCAGCGTCGTACCCACCTTAGGCGAGCTCCTCGGTGTCGCAAGGCGTTTTCAAGCGTTTCCTAAGAGCACAAGTGAGAATCGATTGGAGAATAGATACTCAATGGAAAATATCTATGTCTATACCGAAAAGGACATCAACCACGATGAGCTGATGACATTTGCTAGTTATCAACCTGCCCCGTCTGACCATCGCCCTTGTAGATCCTTTCCTCTTGAAGACAAAGACGGAAGCTCGTACGTATATCTCAGCTTGGTGGACGATCCTGACGTCCCTTGTCGTCTGAATCAGATTCTCAGGCGT
>JBGAHE010000179.1:0-5267 GCA_044226365.1 Bryobacteraceae bacterium | reverse complement strand
TCGGCGAACTGGGAGACGGCGTCGATGACGGCGCGGAAGGCTTCGGGGAAATGGTGGAGGGCCTCGATGGCGGCGTGGTAGTAGAGGGGCCAGGCTTCCTGGTCGGGCGGGAGGTAGGCGGGGTCGGCGGTGCGGATGAGGTGGATTTCGTAGTCCTCGGCGGGCGTGTCGGGGTCGAGGCCGAAGCAGGAGAAGAAGCGGGTGGGGAGATAGGTGTTCGCCGTGTGCATGGTGGTGTCCTCCGAGGATGAGAGTAGCAGGCGAGCGTCAAAGCTCCGGCCGTCCAGGGAAGCTAAGTGCTGGCGAGAGAAGGCGATGGCGCTTCGCAAAAAGGCGGGAACGAGAATCGGCGCGAGGCGGTGGGGGGATCCGCAGATGAAAGAAGCATCACACAAAGGCGCGAAATGCGGCAGCCGGATTCGCGTTCGGTTAAGAAGGTAAAGAGTTGACCCCAGAACGCAACGGGCGGAGCCCGCGCCGCCTTTAACGATATATGTCAACTTTACGTAACGCGGTGTTGATGGCAGTGGCGTGCCTTTTGCCTTGTGGATTGCGCGCGGATGTGAACGGGGCGGACCCGCGATTGACGGGCGCACCGGGAGAGAGTACTTGTACGTCGTGCCATTCGGGCACGGCCTTGAATGGCGGCCCCGGCAGCGTGAAGATTGTGCTGAGCGGGGCGACCACTTACACGCCCGGGGTGACGCAGCGCATCTCGGTGCAAGTGAGTGACCCGAATCAGCGCCGGTGGGGCTTTGAGTTTACGGCGCGGTTGGTGAGCAATCTGACGGCAGGCCAAGCCGGCGATTTGGCGGCGATTGACAGTAATACGCGCGTGATGTGCTCGAACGGCCGGACGAAGCCTTGCGCGACTTCGTCGCCCATTCAGTTCATTACCCACACGCTGGCGGGTACACGGTCCGGAACGACGGGAGGCGCCAGTTTCGACTTCGACTGGACCCCACCGGCAGCCGACCAAGGCAACGTACGCTTCTATGTGGCGGCGAATGCGGCGAACAACAGCAACACGGACTCCGGCGACCGGATCTATACGACGACGCTGGAGTTAACGCCGGCGGCGGCCGCGGTGAACAAGCCGGCGATTTCGTCGACGCGCAGCGTGGTGAATGGAGCGAGCTTTGAAGCAAGCGCCGCGCCCAATACCTGGCTGACGATTTCCGGGACCAACCTGGGGGGAACAACACGAACGTGGACGAACGCGGAGATTGCGGCGGGCAACCTGCCGACGTCGCTCGACGGGGTGAGCGTGACGATCAACAACAAGGCGGCTTACGTCTATTACATCAGCCCGACGCAGATCAACCTGATCGCGCCGAACGATGACGCAAGAGGGCCAGTGGAAGTGAAGGTGACCGCGAACGGGGTGACCAGTGACGCGGTGATCGTGAACCTGGGCGAGCTTTCACCGGGGCTATTCACGTTTGACGGAAAGTATTTAGCCGCGACGCATGCGGATAACAGCTTTCTGGGGAAGAGCGGGCTGTTTGCTTCGGCGCCCAACTTAACGACGCCGGCGAAGCCGGGGGAGACGATCGTGCTCTATGGGACTGGCTTCGGGAGCACAACGCCCGCCATCGCGGCAGGCAAGTTTACTGACCAGTTGGCACCGATCGCAGGCACGGTGTCGGCGACCGTGAGCGGGACGCCGGCAACGTTGTCGTTCGCCGGGTTGGTGCCGCCGTTCGCGCAGGTGTACCAGTTCAACCTTAAGGTGCCGGACGGCGCGGCGGATGGCGATCTGCCGGTGGTGATCACGGTGAACGGGGTGGCCTCGCCGGTCACTTACGTGACGGTGTTGCGTTAGGGGTGTCGCGTTACCGTTATTGCGGTTCGGTGGGGGGTCGAGCCGCGCCGTTGGTGCGGTTCACTCGCGCCGGAGTTCGCGGGCGGCGTCGGTGCGGGCGGAACGCAGGGCCGCCGGAGTGGAGGCCAGGATCACAAGGGTGAGGGTCCCGACGACGGCGGCGGTGAGGGTGGATGGATCGTGAGGACGCACGTGGAAGAGCATGGCCTGCACGAAGCGGGAGAGCCCGACGGCGACGATGACGCCCAAGGCAAGGCCGGCCGCGGCCATGACGAGGGCTTGACCGTAGATGAGCGAGAGCACGTTGGCGAAGGTGGCGCCGAGGGCGACGCGAAGGCCGATCTCTTTACGGCGCAACCCCGCGAGATAGACGGAGACGCCATACACGCCGCTGGCAGCGAGCAGGACGGCCAGGACGGCGAACACCCCGACCAACCACATGCCTTGACGCGCGCTGTCGGTGAGGTAGCCGGTGCGTTGTTCGAGCGTCTGGGGCTGGTCAAGGGGCGACCCTGGCGCCTCCTCCGCGGCAGCGCGCTTGATGGCCGTCGCCAGCAGGAGCGGATCGCGGGGTGAGCGAATCAGCAGATAGGTGAGACGGAGAGCACTTTGACTTTCCGGCAAGTAGAGATGCTCCACCTGGCAATCGGCCACGGAGTTGACACAGATATTGCCCACGACGCCGACGATCTCGGCGCGCATTTAGTCCTCGCCGGTGAGGTTGTAGCCGAGCCGGGGCAAGACCAGGCGCTGGCCGAGGGCCTGCCCGTGAAAATACCGCTGGGCGACGGACTGGCTGACCATCACCACGGGATGAGTGCCTTCGCGGTCGCCCGGGCCGAAGGTGCGTCCGTGGAGCAGCGGTATCCGCGCGGTCTCGAAGTAGCGGTCGCTCACGACGACGAGTGAGGCTTGCCGGGCGCCGGGAGAGTCGGGACGGTTCCGGGCAGGCTGACCTTCGGGCTGGACATCCATGGTGATGGTGACACCGCCCATGGGCAGCGCGCTGGAGGTAGCGACGGAACTGACACCGGGAACGGCTGCGAGGCGGTGACGCAGGCGCCCGAGCAAAGCGAGACCGGCCGTTCGAGAACTGGCCTTTCGAGAACTGGCGGCACGGGAGCCGTCGGGAGCGGAAGGAAGGGCGAGAAAGTGCGTGAGGACGTTCCGTGGTTCGTAGCCGAGACTGGCGTCTCGCATGGCGACGAAGGTCCGGAGCAGAAGTCCGGCGCCGACCAGGAGGACGAAGGCGATGGCGACTTCGGCGGCCAGCAGGGAGCCTTGCCAGCGTTGGGCGGAACGGTTCGCCGTGATGGCCAGGCCTGAAGGCGGCTGGCGAAGGACAGGGAGCAGGCCGAGGGCAAGAGCGACCAGCCCGCCGATGGCGAGACACGCGCCGAAGACGCGGAGGTCAACGGAGACCTCGTCGGCTCGGGGAAGAGTGGATATGAGCGGGGCAGCCAGGCGAAGGCTCCAACCGGCCACGGCCACCGCGGCCAGGCCGGCGGCCGTCGAAAGCACCAGCGCCTCGATGATCAGGAAACGGGCCAGGCGCCAGCGGGAGGCCCCGAGAGCCGACCGGATGTCCATCTCGCGCTGGCGGGCCGACGAACGAGCGAGAAGGAGATTGGCCACATTCACACAAGCGATGAGGAGCACGAGAGAGACGGCACCCATGAGCAAATGCAGCAGGGGGGCGGCGGGGCCGGTGATGTCCTCAAGGACCGGGGTCGCGGTGAGCGCGAGTCCCGAGAAACGTGGCAGAACCGAGTGCAGACGCGTGGCGAGAAGGCGTAACTCGGCTTGGGCCTCGGCGAGGGTGACGTCCGGGCGCAGACGGCCGGTGACGTAGAGCCCGGCGGCGTGCTCATCAAGGACATAGGGAGTGTAGATGGGTGACACGCTGGCGCCAACGGGGCGGAAGTCCGAGGGCATGACGCCGACGACGGTCCACGGCTGGCCGTCGAGGAGAATTCGCCGGCCGATGACGTCACGGTCGCCGCCAAAGCGGCGGAGCCAGAAGCCGTGATCGAGAACAACGACCCGGTTCTTGCCGGGGAGGTCCTCATCGGGCAGAAAGGTACGCCCCAGGAGAGCGCGGGCGCGCTGCAGGGTGAACCAATTCGCCGTGACGCAGGGGCCGGCGACCTGTTCCGGCGCCTCGCCGCCAGTGAGAGCGAATTGGCAGAACTGCAGTCCGGCGAGTTGCTCGAAGGCCCTGGTCCCGGTGCGGAGGCGCCGGAAGACTTCAGGGTCAACGAAGCCGAGGCCGGCCTGATGGGTGGCGTCCTGAAGGCGCAGCAGGCGATCGGTCTCGAAGCCGGAGAGCCGCCGGAGGAGGACGGAGTTGATGATGGAAAAGATCGTCGCGTTGGCACCGATGCCGAGCGCCAGGGTGGCGACGGCGAGCAGCGTGAACGCTGGGGCGCGGCGCAGACCGCGAAGAGCAACGATGAGGTCGGCCAGCACGGGAACCATCATAAGCAACTGGCGGGCCATGGCCTGATTGCCAGGGATCCATCGGTGCGCGGAGTTCGGACGGGTGACGAGGCGGCCCGGTCGTGAGCGTCACGCCCAGGGTGGGATCGTCTTCCCGAGCACTGGGTACGGGTTGAGGCGCTGGGCTGGCGGAGGGCTCAGGTGCGGCGTTTTCGGCGGTCGCGGGGCGGAGGGGGCTGGTCCTTTTGCCGCCGCCACGCTGGTTCATGCGGCAGGGGAATCGAGGGAAGCGAGGAGAGGCGCGCGGACTTCCTGGAGTCGGCCGCGGGCGTCCGGCAGCACATCCTGCGCCTCCAACCAGTCGAGAAGCGCGAAGCTGTGCGTGGGTGTCCGGTACCGGGGCTCGATGCGAACCGGATGGGCGAAGGAGGTGGCCAAAGCGGCGATCAGGCGCTGAACGAGGTCGGGAGTGAGGGGACGGTCCTTCAAGAGGGGAACGATGGTTTGCGCGGTGGAATCGCCGAAGAAGGAGAAGATCTTGAAAAAGGTGCCCACCACGCCCCACTCGACTTCGAAGAGGAAGGCACGGACGGTGCGCTGTTTCTCGGACTCTGTCATGGCTGTGAACGGTTGTACCAGATGGAGGATGGACGCCGCGACGGGGGCCATTCCGGCAGGAGTCAGTTGTTCGCGCGGGGCAGAGTTCGGTAGCGCGGACCCAGCGTCGGAGACAGGGCGGTGCCCGCAAAAGAGTTGAGATTTGTGGGGCTGGGAATCCACTAGTTGGTATGCGTGGTTTGCGTAACTTTCAGCCTGGACGGTTGTATGGCATTACTCAGCGGGGGAATAAGGGACAGTGGGTGTGCCGGGATGAGGAGGACTTCGCGCGGTCGTTTGAACTGATGCGGAAGTCGACGGCGCGGTACGGCGTTAAGGTGCATGGTTGGTGCCTTTTGCATAATCATGGTCATTGGATTTTTGAGGCTTCCGATGCGGAGTCGAT
>JBGAHE010000059.1:0-45833 GCA_044226365.1 Bryobacteraceae bacterium | reverse complement strand
TCGCGCAAACGCCTTGCGAAAATCCGCGGACTTACCAGCCTTGCGACATCGTGTACGAGCTGAGCGCGACGGAAGCGACGGCGCATCCGAACCCGCACCTAAGTTTGAAGTTCTATGCCGAGGTGAAGTCGCCGAGGTTTAAGACTTATCTGGTGCCGGCGTTTTGGGACGGGGGCCGGAAGATGGTGCTGCGGTTCACGCCGAATGAGCCGGGGGTGTGGGAATGGCGGCTGACGAGCGATATTGCGCGTTGGCAGGGGCAGGTGGGGCATGTGGATGCGGTGGAGTCCGAGGCATTGGGCTTTATTGAACCGGCCAACGTGCACCATTGGCGATACACGGAGCGTCTGCGTCCGCACCTATGGATGGGCGATACGATGTTGCGTTTCGGCTATGTGGATCGCGCATTGTTCGAACGGGTGATCGACACGCGGGCGACGCAGAAGTTTAATCATGTGCGGGCGCTGCTTTCGCTATGGGATGATCCGGTGGCGCATGCGTTTAAGACGGCTGATGAGCCGAACGTCGAGTTCCTGCGGGAGTTCGAACGGCGGATCGCGTATGCGAACGGCAAGGGCATCATCGTCGATCTGATTCTGGGGGCGGGGCAGAACGACTTGAACAAGTTTTTTGCGACATGGCAGCAGCGGGAGCGCTTTATTCGCTACATCACCTCGCGGCTGGCGGGCTATAACCTGACGTGGCAGGTGGCGCAGAATTTCGATGAGTATGCCGATGGGCGGGGCTTGATGAAAGAACTGGGGCAACTGCTGAAGAAGCACGATCCTTATAACCATCCGCGGACGGCGCACGGCGCCAAGACGTCGGGTTCGTTGAACGGCGATGGGTGGCAGACCTACATCACGTATCAATCGAGCGAGGATGGCCTAGGGGCGATTGAACACCAGATTTACGGCGATCCGCAGGTGAACGCGGAGTTTGCTTATGAGGATTCCGGGGCGGGGAAGATGGCCGCCAATCAGGTTGATTTCGATACGTTCCGGAAGCGGTTGTGGAACGCGACGATGAACGGGCAGTATCCGGTGTTTGGGAACACGGGGAGCGCGGGGATTGGCCGGCAGGGGGTGACGGATAAGTTCCTGGAGTCGCCGGGATCCAAGGCGATGACAGCCTGGTATGACTTCTTCGCGAACACGCGTTATTGGGAGTTGGAACCGTTTTTCAACGTGGATGGTGGGCGGGCGCTGGCGTTGGAGCGCGTGTTTGGGGAAGGGGAGGATGAAGAAGGCGAAGGTATTGAGTATGTGGTGTACGTCGAGAATCCGCGGCTGATTGAGGTGGGGGTACGACGGCACACGTATCAGGTGTATTGGTTCAATCCGGCTACCGGCGAGAAGATCAAGGGCAAGGATTGGAAGGGCGAGCGGTTTGTGGCCGAGCCTCCGACCAAGTCGCAGGATTGGGTGCTGCACCTGTCCCGCGATGGGAAGAAGGAAGGCATGTTGAAGAGCTACAAGTTCGATTCGCGACCGAATCTTTTGCAGGAGGTGGAAGGCAACACGCCGCGCGTGCCCTTTACGGTGGTGTCGCCGGCGGGCGATACGCTTTCACTTTCGCAGCCGGCGAGGTTCGAGACCAAGCTGGTGCGGCAATCGCGCGCGACGCGCACGATGCTGTATGTGTGGACCGGCGAGGTGGCGGCCGATGGGCAGGGCTACCGGGTGCTGGGTTCGGGGACGTCCGGCACGCTGGCGCTGCCGAAGGATTTGGCGACGCGGTATCCCGCGGTGTTGAACTTGCGCCTGAGTGGCATGAACGCGAACGGCAAGGTGTACACGCTCGACAAAGTGTTCCGGTTGGTGCCCTAGGTGAGGGTGCTGGCGGTGGATACGACAGCGGACCGGGGTTCGGTGGCGCTGTTGGACGGGGAGCGGGTGGTGGCGGAGGAAGTGGTGCTGGCCGCGGACGGGCACGGCGAGCGCCTGATGCCGACGATCGAGAAGATACTGCGGGAGTGCGGTTGGACTTTGGCTGACGTGGAGCTATTTGCGGCGGCCGGCGGTCCGGGGTCGTTCACGGGAGTGCGGGTGGGCCTGGCGGCAGTGAAGGGCTTAGCAGAGGTGATGGGGCGTCCGGCGGCGATGGTGTCGAATCTGCGGGCGCTGGCGGCGTCAGGCACCGGGCGGTGGCGCGTGCCGCTGTTGAATGCGCGGCGGGGCGAGGTGTA
Source organism: Bryobacteraceae bacterium (assembly GCA_044226365.1). Taxonomy (GTDB): domain Bacteria; phylum Acidobacteriota; class Terriglobia; order Bryobacterales; family Bryobacteraceae; genus JALHNI01. Next base: position 43,645 of record JBGAHE010000059.1, on the reverse strand, counting down.
CGCGGGGTTCTACGATCAAGAGCTACTAGCGCGCGAGCCGGAGCGGGTGGGGAAGCTGACGATGCTGGACGGGTTGCCGGAAGAAGCTGAGTTTCTGGTGACGGAGATGTGGCCGGAACTGGCGGCGCGCGGTCTGAAGGTGCGCGAGCAGCCGGAGCCGCTCGCGGAGATGGTGGGGCGTTTGGCGGTCCGGGACGGGGGGGGCGATCCGGCGGGGCTGGATGCGAATTATGTGCGCAGGTCGGATGGCGATGGCCGTTGGGAGGACGATTTTCTGCGGCGATAGGTGCCGATGATCAGGAGCGCGCCGCTGACGAGGGCAACGGTGGAGGGCTCGGGGGTGGCGGTGGTGACGGCGACCTCGTCGAGAAAGAAGTAGCCGGGGTCGTGGCGGAAGACGAAGCTGAGGGACGTGGTGGGTCCGGTGGCGACGAGGTTTAGGGCGCTAAAGGTGGTCCAGCCGAAGGTGCCGGCGTTGTTGAGGCTGAGGCTGGCGATGGCGCCGCCGTTCCAGTAGACGTCGAAGCGGTTGGGATTGAGGCCGGTGCCGCGGAGTTGGTAGCTGAGGTCGTAACGGGTGCCGGCGACGGTGGTGAGGGTTTGGGTGAGGGAGCCGGAGGAGGTCACCGGGCCCATGTAGGCGGTGTAGTTCCCGACGGCGGGTCCGGAGGTCTGGACGCCGGTGAAGGAGGTATTACCGGCCTGAGTCCAGCCGGAGAAGGTCCCCGTTTCGAAGCCGCCGTTGGTGACCAGGTTTGTGCCAGCGACGCCTTGGAGGACCAAGTTCGGGACGGTGAATTCTTCGGCAGCCAGGAGCGAGGGGCCGAGTAGCATCACGACCGATGCGGCGATGAGTTTTCCTGCAAGTACCACTGGGCGTAGTATGCAGGTCTACTCCAGGTCTGGTAAATGAGGAAAAAGTACTAGCACCTTAGTATCGGAGCGATCGGGCTAAGGCTTACTCGGACCAAAGTGGAAGTTGATGAAAAGGAGAGGGTTCTTGGTCTATTGAGAATCCATGCGCAAGTGCGGGCGAGGGTTGGTCGGAGGCGATAGAACAGCAGGTGGGAGTGGTGGCGAGGGGGATGGTACGATGGCCGCCATGGCTGGCATCGTGCATATTGACGTCGCCGCCGAGCCCTGGGAGGCCCGGTGGAATGAGCATTTGGGAAAATCCTCTATCGCAAGAACCTGATCACGGACCCGGATACGGGAATGGAGGTCCGCATTGTGAAGTACCCGGCGGGCGTGATGAACACGCTCCATACGCATCCGTGCGCCCATGGGATGTACGTGCTCGAGGGGACGTTGATGACGAACGCCGGTGCGTTTGGGCCGGGCTCGTTCGTCTGGTTTCCGGAAGGCGAGGTGATGGAGCACGGAGCCACGGCTGAACAGGACGTGGTGGTGTTATTCATCACCAACAAGCCCTTCGAGATTCACTACGTGGTGGGCAAGTAGCGGCGCAGGCCGAGGTCGTAGGCAGCGGCGCCGAGGACTCCGCCGAGAAGCGGCGCGACAATGGGCACCCAGAAAATGCCACTGCCGTCGGTGAGGCCGTTATTCTGAAAGCCGGCGACGACGGTGAGGAGGCGTGGGCCGAAGTCGCGGGCAGGGTTGATGGCGTAGCCGTGAAGCGCGCCGAAGGCCATTCCGATGGCGACGACGATCAGGCCGACGACAACGGGAATCAGATTGCCGGCCGGGGCCTGGTTGCGATCATCGGTGACGGCAAGCACCAGGAAAAGCAGGATGGCGGTGCCGAGGACCTGATCCAGGAAGCCGGCGGCTGGAATGTCGCGGAACAGAGGGAAGGTCGCGAAGACGCCAGCAGTCTTTTCGAGCGTGGGATCGAATTTGAGGAACGCAGGACGGTAGTTCAGGAAGACCAAGCCCGCGCCAACGAAGGCTCCGGCGATTTGTGCAAAGGCGTAGGGAGCCACGCGAGACCAGGGGAACTGCCGGAAGATGGCGAGAGCCAACGTGACCGCGGGGTTCAGATGCCCGCCGCTAATCTTGCCGGAGACGTAGACGCCTAAGGCTACGCCCAGACCCCAAGCGAGAGTGATATTGGTGTAGCCGCCGTTGACGACTTCACCGGGTGTGCCTCCGCCGAACAGGACCGTCATCGCCACGACGCCGGTGCCTATCAGGATCAGGATCATCGTGCCAAAAAACTCGGCCACGCAGGCCGCTAACAAACTGCTCATGCTTTCTCTCCCAAGCGCCAGTTTGCGTCCAAGGCCAAATAGGCGTGCGCGTACCGGCGTCCAAACTCTCTAAATCCCGCCGAATCGAAATGAATTTCGTCACCGCGATGGCCGAGGCCGGCACTCGAGACGAAGGCCGACCGCTTCACTTCAAGGGGAAGCTGCGCCAGATGGCGATTGACGGTGGCGGCAAACGGAAAGTTGTCGGGGCGGAGAAACTCGCCCAACTGGCCGACGACGACGGGGACGTCGCCCAGTTCTTTGCGGAAAGCGTTGATCATTACCGAGAAGCGTTCCGTGTAGCTCTCGGCTTTCTGGCGATCGGAGGAATCGGCTTCGCCTTGATGCCAGAGAAGGCCGCTCAAACGACCGGAGTTGAGGGCCAGGCGCGCGCGCTTCAAAGTGTTTTCGAAATGGGGTGCGCCCGGAGCCCATTCGTGAAGGGCGGAGCCGCCCATGGCGCAGGGCACCAAGCCGAGGCGGGCGTCAGGGTCGGCTTGGGTAAGAAGGCGAGCGAAGGTGCGCCCCAGGCCGACGCCGGCAATGGCGGGCTTGTCGAAGTGGAGCGGGTCCGTGGCTAAAGCCCATTCGTGAGCCTTGTTCATGGACCAGACGCGCTCGATGGAACGGCGATCGCTTTCTTCGACGTCTCCCCGGCCAGCCATGTTGGATTGGCCGCAGAGTAGAAAGATCCGGAGGTCCCGGGGACCTTCGGCGGCCCAGAGCAAGCTGCCCGTGGCCAGAAAACTTCGCCGTCGCATGAGCTTAAGAGTCTATCGCTGATCGATCGATTCCACCAGTGCCCGCGCTCTTTCTTTTGCGTGGCGGGTGGCCGATTCGATGGCGGAGATGAGCGTGGAACGCAGGCCATTGCGCTCGAGTTCGTGCATCGCGATGATCGTGGTGCCGCCGGGGGTGATGACTTCATCGCGGAGGATGGCCGGATGAAGGCCCGATTCGCGGACATGTTTGGCCGCACCGAGTACGGTTTGCTCGGCGAGGCGGGTGGCGATCTCGCGCGAGAGGCCCATCTTGACGCCACCAGCGATCATTGCTTCGATCATGAGATAGACGTAGGCGGGACCGGAGCCGCTCAGGGCGGTGACGGCGTCCATGAGGTCCTCGTCGACGCGGCAGACAACGCCGACGGACTGGAAGAGCGCCTCAACGGCTTCCCATTGGGCTTTGGTGGCCAGCGAATTGGCACAAACGGCGATCGCGCCTTCCTCCACGACGACCGGAATGTTCGGCATGGCGCGGAACATGGCCATGGGTTGCTGGACGCGCTTCTCCATCACAGCGAGGGGCAGGGCGGCGGCGAGGGAGAGCAGCACCTGACCGGGGCGGAGGACGCCGGCAATCTCTTCGACCACCTTGGGCACGGTGCCCGGCTTGACGGCCAGAACGATGAGGTCCGCCTGCGCGGCGGCCGCTTTATTGCCGCCGGCGGTGACTTTGATGCCGAGCTTTTTCCGGAGGGCGGTGGCTCGCTCCGGACTGCGCACGGTGGCGACGACGTTGGCTTTATCGACTGCGCCGGTGCGGAGCATACCGCCGAGCATGGCGGCGCCCATGTTGCCGGCTCCTAGAATGGCGATCTTCATGCGATCCACTTGTAGAAGTAGAACAGGAGCGGCGTCTGGCCGGTGTTCTTGATGGCGTGCATCTTGTTCGCGCCGCAATACATGAGCGAACCGGGGCCGACTTTGGTGGTTTTGCCGTCGACTTCGATTTCGCCGGTGCCTTCGGTGACGACCATGAATTCTTCTTCGGGGTGCTGGTGTGGCGGGTGGGGGGACATGCCGGCTTTGAGGCGGAGGCTGCCGGCGGTCATGGATTTGAGCATGTCGGTGGGGCCTTCGTGGTAGATGCGGAGGTCACCGGAGGGGTCGGGGAGGCGCCTGGCTTTGGCGGGGTCAAAGGTGACGTTGGGCCACTTGGGTGGGGTGGCCGCAGCGGCCGCGGCCGGGAGGAACGGCAGGCTGGCGAGCGGAAGGACTTTGCGTCGTTGCATCGCTACAGTATGCCAAGAACCGCGGTTGCCGTCGACTGGGCGGGGTAGCGTTTGGATTTGGGGACTAAGTCTTGTGGATTGTTGCGAATGCAAGCTGGTCCGAGCAGAGGTTGGGTGGTGGTGTGTTTGGTTTTACGACATTGATCTTCGATTTTTGGGTTTGGACTGTAAGTCGATTATTATCTGGCGATTATGGGTTGGTCCGAGCAAGTGGGGGAGGGAGGAGTGGGGAATTATTCCCCACTCTGTTGAAGGAGCTTGGCGACCAGGGCGGTCCAGCCGGTCTGGTGACTGGCGCCGAGGCCAGCGCCGTTGTCGCCGTGGAAGTATTCGTGGAAGAGGACGTGGTCCTTGAAGTGAGGGTCAGACTGTAGCTTGTCGACCCAGCCATAGGCAGGGCGGCGGCCGTCTTCGCCGGGGAGGAAGAGGCGGGACAAGCGCTGGGACAGTTCGGCGGCGACTTCTCCCAGGTTGATCTGGCGGCCGGAACCGGTGGGAAACTCCACGAGTATCGCGTCGCCGTGATAATGCTGGAACTTCTGCAGCGACTCGATTAACAGATAGTTGACCGGGAACCAGATGGGTCCGCGCCAGTTTGAATTGCCGCCGAACATGCCGCTGGTGGACTCGGCTGGTTCGTAGTTGACCCGGTGGACGTCACCGTTGACGCGCAGCTCGTAGGGGTTCTCCTCGTGATACTTCGACATGGATCGGATGCCGTAGGGCGAGAGAAACTCCTGGGTGTCGAGCATGCGGAGCATGAGGCGGCGTAAGCGCTCGCGGCCCACCAGGGAGAGTAAGCGGCGCTCGCCAACGCCGCCGCGGGTGAGCGAGGCGAGATTGCCGGCGAGGTCGGGACGGTTCTTGATGAACCACTCCATGCGGCGGCGGAAGCCAGGAAGACGCTCGAGGAGGCCGGCGTCGATGGACTCGACGGCGAAGAGCGGAATGAGGCCCACGACGGAGCGAATCTTCATGGCCATGCTGCGGTCTTTGACGCGCAGGCGGTCGTAGTAGAAGCCGTCTTCTTCGTCCCAGAGTCCGTCATCGCCGCCACGATTCATGGCGTGGGCGATGTAGAGGAAGTGCTCGAAGAACTTGCTGGCGATGTCCTCATAGACGGGGTTGAAGGTGGCGAGTTCGAGGGCGATGCGGAGCATGTTGAGGCAGTACATGGCCATCCAACTGGTGCCGTCGGATTGCTCGAGGTGCCCGCCGGTGGGGAGAGGCTTGGACCGGTCGAAGACGCCGATGTTGTCGAGGCCGAGGAAGCCGCCTTCGAAGATGTTGTTACCGGCGGAGTCCTTGCGGTTGACCCACCAGGTGAAGTTCATCAGGAGCTTGTGGAAGACGCTTTCGAGGAAGCGCGTGTCGGGCTTGCCGCTGACTTTGTGGTCAATCTTATAGACGCGCCAGCAGGCCCAGGCATGGACGGGCGGGTTGACGTCGCCGAAGGCCCATTCGTAGGCGGGCATCTGCCCGTTGGGATGCAGGTACCACTCGCGGAGGAAGAGCTGCAACTGGCTCTTGGCGAACTCCGGGTCGATGGTGGCGAAGGGGATCATGTGGAAGGCAAGATCCCAAGCGGCGAACCAGGGGTATTCCCAGGTGTCGGGCATCGAGAGGATGTCGGAGTTGTAGAGGTGCTTCCAGTCGCTGTTGCGGCCGGCAAGGCGCGAGGCGGGGGGAGTGGGTTGGCCAGGGTCGCCCTTGAGCCAGTCCTCGACGGCGTAGTGGTAGAACTGCTTGGACCAGAGGAGGCCGGCGAAGGCCTGGCGCTGGACGCGGCGGCCCTCTTCACTGAGGCTGTCGGCGTGCTGCGCGGCGTAGAATTCGTCGGCTTCGCGCTTACGGAGGGCAAAAATCTCGTCGTTGGCGACGGTCATGTTGCAAGGCGGGCGGTAGAGACGCAGATGGATGATGCGTTCAGCGCCAGGGGCGAGTTCAAGCTGATACCAGCCACAGGCTTTGGTGCCCAACTGGCCGACATTGACGGCGGACTTTTCGCCGCCGATGATGCGGCGGTGGAAGGCGTCCTTGTACTTGCGATTGCCGCTGGGGCCGGCGCCGAAGCGCTCGGTGTTGGTCTCGTTTTCGGTGAAGAGTTGCTCGGGTGAGCCTTCAAGCCAGAGGCGGAAGACGCCGAGGGAATCGTCGTGCGCGTCGATGGTGTCGGTGCCCGAACGCATGACGGTGGGCTTCTGGGCCGGCGCTTTGAAGGCGTTCGGATTCCAACTCCAGGTGTTGCGGAACCAGAGGGTAGGCAGGACGTGGAGTTTGGCGGCCTCCGGACCGCGGTTGACGATCCTGAGGCGGACCAGGACGTCGTCGACGTCGGCTTTGGCGTACTCGACGAAGATGTCGAAGTAACGGTCTTCGTCGAACAAGCCGGTGTCGATGAGTTCGTACTCAGGTTCGGTGCGGGCGCGACCGCCTTCCTCCACCAGCTTGGCGTAGGGGTATTCGCCCTGCGGGTACTTGTAGAGGGCCTGCATGTAGGAATGCGTGGGTGTGGAGTCGAGGAAGTAGTAGACCTCTTTGACGTCTTCGCCGTGGTTGCCCTGGTGACCAGTGAGACCGAAGAGGCGCTCCTTGAGGATGGGGTCCTTGCCGTTCCAGAAGGCGAGGGCGAGGCAGAGGCGTTGATGGTTGTCGCAGATGCCGAGGATGCCGTCCTCGCCCCAGCGGTAGGCGCGCGAACGAGCATGGTCGTGGGGGAAAAACTCCCACGCGGTGCCTTCAGCGCTGTAGTCCTCGCGGACTGTACCCCATTGCCGCTCGGAGAGATAAGGGCCCCAGCGGCGCCAATGCTTCAAGCGCTGGGCGGTCTCTTCAAGTCGCTTCCGTTCTGCGTCCATCTTATATAGAATGACGCGATTGGGGTGGCGCGCATGAAATGGCTGGCTTGGATCCTGGTCGCACTGATCGGAATCTTCTGTTTGATGTACGGAATTGGTTCGCTGCGCGCGCCAAATCACACGGTGACGCGGTACGTGGAATACAGCAAACCGCCGGAGCAGGTGTGGGCGTTGATGCTGGACCGGCTGAATCAGCCGACGTGGCGGCTCGATGTGACGAAGGTGGAATCGACGGCGGCGCCGAACGGGAAGCCGCGTTGGAAAGAGACCATGTCTGACGGGATGGTGGTGACGCTGGAGGAGCGCGAGTTGGAGCCGGTGAAGCGGCTGGTGGTGGATATCGCCGACCCCGACTTGCCGTTCGGCGGGACTTGGACGTATCGTTTGTCCGCGACGGAGAAGGGAAGCCGGCTGGAGATTCGCGAAGACGGCGTAGTGAAGCCGGCGATGTTCCGTTTCTTCGTGATCTTCATGGATCCGGCGGACACGATGAACAAATATCTGACTTTTCTGGGGCGGAAGCTAGGGGAAACCGTGACGCCGCAAGCAGTTCAGTAAAAGGGTCTTAGACTAAGAGTTAGCGTGTTTCACCGGCACCACCGCAAAGCGCGAGCCCTATTTGCTCTCTCCGATATCGTATTGGTGGCGCTGGCGTTTCAGTCGGCGTACCAAACCCGCCTGCTGCTGCCGCGCGTTTTTTCTCAATTTCAGAACGATTTCGAGATTCCCTCGGCGGCGATCGCGCTGCTACTGGGCACCTCGGCGGTGGCGTGGGTGGCGATCGCTTACTGGTATGAGATCTACGACCGGTTGGACGCGGCGCATCCGCGGGTCATCTTTCGCGACACGTTGAAGCAGTGCGCGCTGGGCGGCGTGGCGCTGGTGGTGGTGGAGTTCCTGCTGCGCCTGGACCTGAGCCGTCCGTTCCTGGTGCTGTTTCTGAGTTATAGCTGGGTGCTGCTGTGCTTTTTCCGGATCAATGCGCGGCACCTGGTGGGCGCGATCCGGCGGGAGTTTTCGACGCCGCATTACGTGGTGATTGTGGGGCTGGGAGAGCGGGCGCTGGAGATTGGACGGGCGATTGAACGCTCGGCGCCGTATGCGATCCATTTGCGCGGTTTTCTGGAGTCGACGGCGGGACCGGGGACGGTGCAGCTGCAAAGTCAATACCCGGTGTGGGATTTGGCAAACCTGCAGGCATTACTGGCATCGCACGTGATCGACGAAGTGATTTTCGCCGTGGAAAGCGCGCGGCTGTCCTCGCTCGAGGATGTGTTTCTGCAATGCGATGAAGAAGGGGTGCGGACGCGGGTGGCGGTGGACTTCTTCCCGCATGTGAACAGCCAGGTGTATCTGGACCGGCTGAATCTGGATTCGGCGAGCGAGGTGCCGTTACTGACTTTTGCCGCGGCGCCGCATGACGAAGTGAAGCTGTTCCTAAAGCGGATCATCGACGTGGCGTTGGCGGGGACGGCGCTGGTGGTACTGGCGCCGGTGATGCTGCTGATTGCGGGGCTGATCCGAACGACGTCACGTGGCCCGGCGATCTTCCGGCAGGAACGGCTGGGGCTGAGCGGACGGCGATTTACGGTGTACAAATTCCGGTCGATGGTGCAGGATGCCGAAGAACTGAAGGCGGCGTTGGCGCATCTGAACCAGAAGGAAACGGTATTTAAGATTCCGAACGACCCGCGGATGACGGCAGTGGGCCGCTGGCTGCGCAAGTTCTCACTGGATGAACTGCCGCAGTTGTGGAACGTGCTGCGGGGCGATATGTCGATCGTCGGGCCGCGTCCGGCGGTGCCGAACGAAGTAGAGAAGTATCAACGCTGGCAGCGGCGCCGGCTGCGGATGCGCCCGGGTCTGACGTGCCTGTGGGCGCTGAAGGGGCGGGATTCGCTCGATTTTGAAACGTGGATGCGCATGGACATGGAGTACATCGATTCGTGGTCGCTGGGCCTCGATTGGATGATCATGCTGCGCACGATTCCGCAAGTATTGCTCGGTAAAGGAGCGCACTAAACGATGAACCTTCTTCCCACGCAAGAGGAAGTGATGAGCTTGCTCGAGAAGACGCAAGCGCTACGGCACGGCTACTACCGGTATCCGAATGGCATGTACGCCAATCAGTACCTGCAGATCGCGCATGCCATGCGCCATTTTCAGACGATGAAGACGATGAGCGTGGCGCTGAGCCGGAAGCTGCGTGCCAACACCGAATTGCGGGCCATGATTCCGCAACTGTCGGTGGTGTCGCCGGCGACGGGCGGGCTGGCGGTGGCTTACGGGATTGTGGAAGCGCTGCGCGCGAACATGGTCTATTGGGCCGAGGAAGAGATCGAAGGGCAGCCGCAGCGGTTCCGGCAGTACGTGGAGCCGCAAGCGGGCGAGAAGATCCTGCTGGTGGATGACATTCTGCGGACCGGTCGCAAGCTGACGAGCTTGAGGAAGATCGTGGAAGAGCGCGGCGCGCAGGTGGTGGGGCTGGCGGTGATGATTTATCAGCCGACTCCGAGTACGGCCGACTTCGGCGATCTGCCGCTGTATTACCTGGCGAAGATCGATGCCGAGTATTACACGGAGGATCAGGCGCAGGCCATGATGGCCAACGGGATCAAGTTCGACCAGGTGCTGGTTTAGTTCCGGTTGCCGATGATTTCGGTGCGGCCGGCAAGGGGTTTGACGGCTCCCTGGCCGCACACTCCGACGCCGGAATTGACCAAAGCCGAGAGGAAGTTGAACAGGACGGCGTAGACCATCTGTTCGGTGACGGGCTGCTTGCCGGGCATGCGGAAGTCCGCGGGGAGTTCCTTGCTGATTTGGACGCGAATGGCGGTGGGCTGAACGCGGCCGGCGCCGTCGCGCTGGTTAGCGAGTGTCATCGGGGTTTGCATGACAGCGCCCGAACGGGCTTCGACATAGAAATGGCAGCGGGAAAACCAGCCGAGATTGCCGGGGTCGGCGGCGTCGAACAGCAGTAATGGTACGTCACGGTCCGGCATTTCGAGCTCAAGGATGACGCGACGCTCGTCGTCGACCACCTCGGGCGTAAAGCCAGCCTGGCGCGCGACTTCGGCGACGGTTTCCTTATCGAGTTCGAGAAGCAACAACTTGTGCTGCCCAGCCTGCAAGACCTGCATCAGATGCCATCTTAGCAAGGTCGCACCGGAAGCGACACTCGGAAGCGGAGGTGGTGGATTTGGTGGAAATACAGGGTCGTGGTACCCTGGAGGAGATCAAGGAAAGGAAGACTTTCAACGCATGAAAGCCGATATTCATCCCAACTACCACGAAGTGCGCGCCGTGTGCGCCTGTGGTTCGACGTTTTCCACCCGTTCGACGGTGAAGGGCGACGAGCTGCGGCTCGAAATCTGCTCCGTTTGCCATCCGTTCTACACGGGCCGCCAGAAGCTGATCGACACCGAAGGCCGCGTGGACCGCTTCCAGAAGAAGCTGGCCGCGACCAAGGCGCTGCAAGAAAAGCGCGCCAAGGCTGTTCAGTAAGATTTTCCGAGTTTCGCTCTAGGCCGGCTCCCGCAGGGAGGCCGGCCTTTTTTCCGTTTTAGCTCTTGCCGAGGTAGTTGCCGGAAATGGCGCTGACGTAAATGGAGTGGTCGCTGGTGGAGACCGAGTCGCCCCAGATGACGCGCCAGGCTGCTTCGGGATAGAGCTTGGTGTATTCCAGTTGCATGAAGACCGGCTTATTCGGGTTTTTCTTCAGATATTCCGCGCTCTTTTCGACCGCGACTTTCATGGCTTCATCCGAATCGATCTTGAAGGCCTGGATGTAGAAGGGCATTTCGATCGGCTTGGGACCGCTCCAGGCGGATTCGCCCATGTTGAAGACGCCTTCGTGGAGCGAGGCACTGGCTTCGATCACCGAGTAGGTAAAGACTTTGATTTTGCCTTTGGACTGGGAGGCAAAGGTCATGCGCCAGGCGGGGTACTTGCCGTCCTTCGCCGGAATGCTGTCGACAAAGAGGGACTCGACGCGAAGGGGCACCACGTCGGGGGACCACATGCGAGCCTTGGTGTAAGCCATGTAAAACGCCTTGCGGCCGGTTACGGGCTCCACTTCCTTCTTCGGGGCGGGTTCTTTCCTGGTCTGTTCTGTCGGCGCGGTTGAGCAACCGGCGAGAAAAAGCAGAGCGGCCGAACTAAGCAGTAGGCGCATTAACCCCATTGTATCGGCTTAGCTCAGGCCGATGACGATCTTGCCGCAACCGTCGTGATAGCCCTCGAGCATTTCGAAGGCCTGCTGGGTTTGGGCGAGGGGGAGACGGTGGGTAACGAGGGTGTCGGCGATGCGGCCGGAGGCGAGGAGTTCGGTGGCTTCGGCGGCGTTGTGATTGGAACGGAAGATGGTTTGGAGGCGCAGCTCGCGGGCCATGGCGGCGTGGAGGTCGACCGGGAGGTTGGTTTCGCTGGGGATACCAATCAGGACACAGTCGGCGCCTTTGCGGGCGGCCAGGAAACAGGCGCGGAGGCTATCGCGCTTGGCGGCGGCGTCGATGACGAGGTCGGCCCCGCGATGGCGGGTGAGGTCGAGCGTGGCGGAGGCGAGGTCGGCAGGCTCGACGGCGTGGGTGGCGCCCATCTGCAGGGCGAGGGTGCGGCGATGGGGGCGAGGGTCAGAAACGATGACGGTGGAGGCGCCGCGGAGGCGGGCGACGGCGGCGGCGAGCATGCCGATAGGACCGGCGCCGGTGATGGCGACGACTTCGCCGGGGGCGAGCGGACGCAGCTCAAAGAGATGGACGATGACCGAAAGGGGTTCGATGAGGGTGGCCTGGTCGTAGGAGAGCGAGTCGGGGATGGGGTCGGCGTTGGCGGCGGGGATGGTGGCGTACTCGCGGAAGAGGCCCCATTCGCCGCCGGAACTCATGAACCTGGAGGTGAGGCAGAGGTTGAATCGGCCGCTGCGGCAGTACTCACATTGGCCGCAGGTGATGGCGGGTTCGACGGCGACGCGGTCACCGACTTTGAGCGAACCGGCGTCCCTGCCCACGGCGACGATTTCGCCGGCGGGCTCATGGCCGAGGACCATCGGGTAGGGGGCGCGCCGCTCGCCGACGCCGCCTTCGGCCCACCAGTGGAGGTCGCTGCCGCAGATGCCGCAGGAGCAGATCCTGACCATCACCTCGCCGGGGCCGGGTTCGCGCTCGGGCGGCAGTTCGACGGGCTCCATCTGACGCTGTTGGACGAGTTGGATCGCTTGCACCACTTGGTTTTATCACGCGCGGATTTTGTCGAACGGCGGAACAACTCGCCGATTCGGTGCGTATGCCTTCACGAGAGGGAACATGTACTGTACTCAATGCGGTAGCGAGACGACGGCGGCTGCGGTGTATTGCTCGCAATGCGGCAAACAACTGCGGTTTGAGGGCGGCTTGCGAACGCCGCGCCTGGAGCGCGACATGGCGAATCGGAAGATTGCCGGGGTTTGCGCGGGGCTCGCCAACTACCTGAACATCGACGTGACGCTGATTCGAATCGCGATGCTGACGGCGGCGATCGCGGGCGGCTTCGGCCTGATCGGCTACCTGATCGCCTGGATCGCGATGCCCAAGAACTATCGCGGCGTGGTGATTCATGCCTAAAGCAGGCGGAAGCTGACCTGGATTTGAGCCGGCGCGGCGACAGGCCGGCCGTCGCGCATGGCGGGTTTAAAGCGCCATTGTTTGACGGCTTCGATGGCTTTCTCGTCGAGGCCCAACCCCGCGGGCTGAAGAACGCGCAGGACGCCGACGCGCCCGTTTTCGTCAATCTCGACCGAGATCGTGACGAAGCCTTGAAACTTGGCTCGACGGGCTTCTTCGGGATATTCGGGTTCGATGCGTTTGACCAAGACGGGCGCGGTCGTATAGCGCAGCAGAGAGGCGGACGTGGTGGAACCAAGACGTCGGCCAGCGGTGTCGCCCACTCCCGAGTCGCGTCCGCTGCCGATGCCCTCGGGCCCGCCTGGGCCCAGAGAGCCGGTGCCTTGGAGCTTGGCGAGCGGATCACCGAGGAGGTCCGCCTGTGGCATGGCGACGGGTGTCTCGAGGACGATGGCCGCTTCGGCCACAAGTTTGGGGGTGCGGTCGAGCGGTGGGCTGGTTGGCGGGACCAGGGGGCGCAAGGTGGTGGCGATTGCCACGCGACCGGCAGTGGCCGGCGTGGTGTGTTGTTGTCCGCCTCCGCCGTCCTGCGTCCTCCAGAGAAGCTTGCGGGGCGTGAGGGGCATGAGAACGGGGGAGAGGTCCGGAAGGGGCGCAGTGGTGAGCGGGCGGAGGAACAGCAGGGCCAGGAGCAGCGACAGGTGGAGCGTGACGGAGAGAACCTGGCTGCGGGAGAGAGCGGTGTTCATGTCCTTGCCTTAGCATTCGGTCTACCGTGCTGAGGACAAAAGACTTCGCCCGACCCCGGCGGGATCGGGCGGCGACAGTTGTGAAGATTTGTTTAGAGCAAGCTGATGACGCGATCAACCTCGGAGGTTTCGAGGTAGAAATGCGGCGAGAAGCGAGCCCAACCCTGGCGCGGGGCTGAGGTAATGCGTTCCTGGCGGAGGCGCGAGACGATGACGCGGCTATCGACGCCTTCCTTGCGGATGCTGACGATGCCGGCGGCGGAGTGTGGTTCGCGCGGGATCATGAGTTCGTAGCCTTTGTCGCGGGCGCCTTGGGCGAGACGGTCCGCGAGGAAGGTGACCCGGCGGGCGAGGCCACCGGGGCAGGCGGCTTCGATGTCGTTCAGGAAACGCATGGAGGCTTCGAGGCCGAAGCAGCCCACGGTATTCAGGGTGCCGCACTCGTAACGGCCGGCATCGGTGCGGAGGGCCATGTCGCGCGAGGCGTAGTCGTTGTAGCCGGCGACGTTGGTCCAGCCGAATTCGACGGGTTCGATGGCATCCTGCTGGTCCTGCTGGATGTAGAGCACGCCGCAGCCTTCGGGACCGAGGAGCCACTTGTGACCGTCGGCGGCCAAGGCGTGGATCTTGGCTTTGCGGACATCAATCGGGTAGACGCCCAAGCCCTGGATGGCGTCGACGAAGTAAAAGACATGGTGGCGGGCGCAGATTTCGCCGATGGCTTCGAGGTCGACGCGATAGCCGCTGAGGTAGTTGACGTAGCTGATGGCGAGCAGGCGCGCGCCTTTGGCGGCGGCTTCGATCTTCTCCAGGGGGTCGTAAATGGAGAGCCAGCGGACTTCGACACCCTTTTCCTTGAGCTTTTCCCAGGGGAAGTAGTTGGCGGGGAACTCTTCGCGGAAGGCGACGACGGCGTCGCCGGCTTTCCAGGCGAGCCCCATCTGGACGGTGGCGATGCCTTCGGAGGTGTTTTTGACGATGGCGATCTCGCCGGGTTCGGCGTTGATCATGCGAGCGCATTGGGCGCGGAAGTCGTCGTAGCACTTCATCCAACGGTCGTAGTGAAAGCTGCCCCAGGTGCAGGCGTCGTCGGCGTTCCAGCGCATGGCGTCGGCGGCTGGTTTGCAGAGGGGGGCGACGGCGGCGTGGTTGAGGTAAGTTAGGTTCGCGAGAACGGGGAATTGGTCGCGATATTGGCGCCAGGAGTCGGTATTGAGGGTAAGGTCGGGAGCGGCTAAAACGTTTTCGTAACCCACAGATAGCAATATACGTTAAAAAGAGTAGCCGTCGCCCGCGATCGGTGTGCGTCAATCGGGATTATACTGGTGGCAAGCGCTACGAGACTTTTTCGGCGCCGACGGGTTCAATAGACGGGTTGGACTGTAGGGGAGAGTGAACATGCTCCGCAAATACCTGAATTCTAAGGCTGTGGCGCTTACGCTAGCCACCAGCCTAACCGTTTTCGCCGGCGACAATAAGACGCCGGACGCCACGAAGACTACCGAAACCAAAGCGTCCGACAGCAAGGACAAAGACAGCAAGGAAAAGAAAAAGCCCGCCAAGAAGGATCCGGACCAGATCGGGAACCGGGACGTTGGCAAGGGGCTGAACTTCTACTCGCTGGAAAAGGAAATCGCGCTCGGCAAGGGCCTGGCGACCGATATCGAGCGGCAGGCGCGCATCATCGATGACCCGATGATCGCCGAATATGTGAGCCGCGTGGGCCAGAATCTGGTGCGGAACTCCGACGCCAAGGTGCCCTTCACCATCAAGGTGGTGGATAGCGAGGACGTGAATGCGTTCGCGCTGCCGGGCGGGTTCTTCTATGTCAACACGGGTCTGATTCTGGCGGCTGAGTCCGAATCGGAGCTGGCGGGCGTGATGGGTCACGAAATTGCCCACATCGCGGCGCGGCACGGCACCAAGCAGGCGACCAAGGGTACACTGGCGAACCTGGCGACGATCCCGCTGATGTTTACCGGCTTCGGCTGGACGGGCTTGGCGATCCGCCAGGGTGCGAGCATCCTGATTCCGCTGGCCTTCCTCCAGTTCAGCCAGGCGCAGGAACGTGAAGCCGACATGCTGGGTCTGCAGTATATGTACAAGTCCGGCTACGACCCGACGTCGTTTGTGGACTTCTTCGAAAAACTGCAGTCGCGCGAGAAGCGTAAGCCGGGCACGATGGCGAAGATCTTCTCGTCGCATCCGCCTACGGCCGAGCGCGTGACCGACGCGCAGAAGAACATCGGCGAAATGCTGACGGCGCGTCCCGAGTACGTGGTGACGACGTCAGAGTTTAACGACGTGAAGGCTCGTCTCTTGGCTCTCCAGGGCCGTCGCAAGGCGACTCCGGACGATCCGAACCGGCCGCGTTTGAAGCGTGCTCCGGGCGGCACGATTCCGTCGGACGACGGCAAGGGCGGCACGAAGGCGCCCACCGAAGAGGACGAACGGCCGACGCTGAAGAAACGTCAGTAACACCGCGCAGAGCATGAAAAAGGGCGCCTTTCGGGGCGCCCTTTTTGCATTTAGGGGAAGAGCTGACCGAAGTAGGTGGGGACGAGTTTGCGCCACCAGGGCCAATCGTGGGAGACGTCGTGGCCCCAAACGTCGAGTTGGTGGGGGATGCCTTTGTCGTGAAGGATGCGGGCGAGGTTGCGGGCCCGGTCCGGGGCTTCGAACTCGCCTTGGCCGGTGAAGATGCGAATGCTTTTGCCGCCGTGGCGGAGGACGTCGAGTTGAGGACCGTGGTGCATGCCGCCGACGAAGTCGATGGGGTTGTTGAAGTAGAGGTCTTCGTTGTAGAAGCCGTGGAAGAAGCCGCGCAGGTCGTAGCTGCCGCTGATGAGCATGGCGCCGGCGAACAGTTCGGGGTGTTTGAAGAAGGTGATCGCCGAGAGCGAGGAGCCGAGGCTGATGCCCATGATGTAGGGGGCGTGGCCGGCGCTATCGGCGCGGATGAGCGGGAGAACTTCTTCGGTCAGGTAGGCGTCATAGCGTTGCAGCCACGCGATCTTCTCCTGGGGTGAGGCGTAGTCGTTGAGCAGCGCCTGTTTGTTGACGCTGTCGACGGAGTAGAGCTTCACTTTGCCCTGCTCGAGGAACCAGCGCACGGAGTCGATGAGCTGGAAGCGCTCGTACTCGAGGAAGTCCGCCGCGGCGGTGGGGAGCATGAGGACAGGGGGGCCGTAGTGGCCGTAGGCGACCAGCGGCATGTGCCGCCCGAGACGCTCGCTATACCAACTGGTAACCCGACGACGCATGGCTTAGCCTCCTATGGCGATGACGATTTTGCCGAAGTGTCCGCCGCTGGACAAATGCTCGAACGCGGCGGGGGCAGCTTCGAAGGGAAAGACGCGATCCACCACCGGATGGACCTCAGCGAGGGCGTAGGCGCGCAGCATCGCTTCGAACATGTCGCGGCTGCCGACGAAGACGCCATTGATCCGCAGATTTTGCATCAGCACGGGCACGAGGCTCGAGTCCGGCGCGGCGGCACCGCTGAGGACCCCGATGACGGCGATGTGCCCGCCGATGCGGATGGCGCGCAGACTCTTCGCCCAGGTATCGGAGCCGCCGACTTCAATGATGTGATCGACGCCCAGGCCACCGGTGAGCTCGCGGGCCGTCTTTTCCCAGGCGGGGTTGGTTTTGTAGTTGATGGTGTGCGCGGCGCCGAGGGACTGAGCGCGGGCGAGCTTGCCATCGCTCGAAGAGGTGATGATGACGCGGGCCCCAAAGAGCCGAGCGACCTGGAGGGCGCTGATGGAGAGTCCGCCGGTGCCTTGCAACAGGACGGTGTCGCCGGCTTGCAGCTGGCCGCGCACGGCGAGGGCGTGCCAGGCGGTGACGGCGGTGCAGGGAAGCGTGGCGGCTTCGACGTCGGTGAGATAGGCGGGTGTGTGGACGAGGGCTTCGGCCGGAAAGATACGCTCCTCGGCGAGGGTGCCATCGAGCGGGCCGCCCAAGGTGCCGGCCTGGCGCTCGCGAGTGGCGGGTCCGGCGATCCAGGTCTGCGAGAAGATGCCCATGACGCGGTCGCCCGGCTTGACGCGCGTGACGCCTTCGCCCACGGCGGTGACCACACCCGCGCCATCGGAACAGGGAATCACGGGCAGCTTCAGCTTGGGGTTGTATTGACCCTGGACCATCATGAGGTCGCGAAAGTTGAGGCTGACGGCTTGGAGGCGGACCAGGGCTTCTCCAGGACCGGGCTGGCAGGTCGGCCGTTCCACCAACTGCAGCTGGTCAAGCCCGAAGTTGGCGAACTGGTAACAGCGCATAGGTCTAGTTTAATCGGGACTACAATCGGGACGATGACTGTTCAGGACAAAGTATGCGTAGTGACGGGCGGCGCCCAAGGCATCGGGCGGGCGATGGCTTTGAGATTCGCGCAAGAGGGGGCGCACGCAGTGGTGATCGCCGATGTGGACGTTGTCGCGGCGCAGCACACGGCGGCGGAGTTCGGTGGGATGGCGATCGGCTGCGATGTGGCGTCCGAAGCCGATCTGGTGAATCTGATTCGCAGTGTGGAAGATGCCTACGGGCGCATCGACTTATTTTGTTCGAATGCGGGTATCGGCATGGAGGGCGGCTTGCACGTCACCGATGAAGAATGGGAGCGAATCATGCGCATCAACTTCATGTCGCACGTGTGGCTGGCGCGGCACTTAGTGCCTCGCTTACTGAAGAACGGCGGCGGGGCGATGTTACAAACGGTGTCGGCCGCGGGCTTGCTGACGCAGCTGGGATCGGCGCCGTATGCGGTGTCGAAACATGCGGCGATGAGCTTTGCGGAATGGTTGGCCATCACGTTCGGAACGCGCGGTTTGCAGGTGTTTGCGCTGTGCCCGCAGGGCGTGCAGACGGCGCTGCTCGAGAAGGCGAGCGGCGGATCAATGAGCTTTCTGGTGGAGAGTGCGCTGACGCCGGAGCAGGTAGCCGAGGCCGTGATTGAGGGATTGGCGCGCGAGCAGTTTCTGATCCTGCCGCATCCGGAGGTGGCCGAATATGTGCGCCGCAAAGGAGCCGACTATGAGCGTTGGATTCGTGGTATGCAGCGGCTGCAAAAAGAAACAGGCATCGAAGATTTGATGCAAGCCTGATTGTGAGAACGGGCGCGCATGAGTACAATTGATGATGTCATCGCATGTCCCCCACGATCGTCTCACCCGATATCGAAATTCATGAGTCCGGCGACACGTCTGGAGAGCACGCTCCGCTTTTCAACGTAGTACTCCTGGACGACGACGACCATACCTACGACTATGTGATCGAGATGCTGCAGAAGCTGTTTCTCCTGTCGGCTTCTTCCGCTTTCAATCACGCGGTGGAGGTGGATGCCACCGGGCGCACCGTGATCCTGACCTGCGAACGCGAGCCGGCCGAGTTCGCGCAGCAGCAAGTTCATGCCTACGGAGCCGACTGGCGGATGCCGCGCTCGCAGGGCTCTATGACCGTTTCCATCGAACCCGCCGCTGGTTAATGCCCGTATCTCCTCACCTTCGGGCGGCATTGTGGATCACTGCTGCTGCCGGAGCGTTCGCTTTGCTGCTGGTAACCAGCTTGCTGCGCTCCATGATGGAAGACCCTAACTTCGGACGAGGCGACAATCCCTTTGAGCTGTTGGCGCTGCTGGCGGCCGTACTCGGCCCGTTGTTGGCGTTGGGCGCCGCAGTGGCCTTGGCGTTTCGCCGTCAGTGGGCGTTTACGACAGGACGCATTGCCGCCGCGGTACTGCTGGTGGCAGCCGTGGCCATGGTGGTGAATCAGGCGATTGCCGGATCCGCGGAGTCTAAGCCGACGGCGGCGCTGCAAAGCGCGGAGACCGTCGCGGGACTGGCGAGCTTCGCGAGCGGCGTCGGTCTCTATCTGTTGCTGCGGCGCTTACCGCGCTTCTGAGAAGACGCGGGCAAAGATGGCGTCGACGTTACCCAACTGGCGTTCGTAGGAGAAAGCGTGGGCCAACTGCTCCGGCGTTACCAGACTGGTGACCTCCGGGGTGGACTCGATGGTGGCGCGGAAGTCGCCATCGTTTTCCCAGCAGGCAAGGGCATTGGTCTGCACGAGCTTGTAGGCGGTTTCGCGGAGCATGCCGGCGGCGACAAGGTCGAGCAGGACCTGGCCGGAGAAGACGAGGCCGCGCGTGGACTCGAGGTTCTTTTTCATGCGTTCGGGGAAGACGCGCATGCCGTCGACGAGCCAAAGGGTTTTGGCCAGGAGGTAGTCGGTGAGAATGCAGGAGTCCGGGAGGATGACTCGTTCGACGGAGGAGTGGGAGATGTCGCGCTCATGCCACAGGGCGATATTCTCGAAGGCGGCCTGCAGGTTCGAGCGCACGACGCGCGCGAGGCCGCAGATCTGTTCGCAGACGATGGGGTTCTTCTTGTGCGGCATGGCGGAGGAGCCCTTCTGTCCGGTGGCGAACGGCTCCATCACTTCGCGGACTTCGGTGCGCTGCAGGTGGCGCACTTCGAGGGCGATCTTTTCCAGAGTGGCGCAGATCAACGCGAGCGCGGAGACGTAGGCGGCGTGCAGGTCGCGCGAGAGGACTTGCGACGAGATGGGCGCGGCGCGCAAGCCGAGCTTGCCGCAAATGCGCTCTTCCGCTTCGATGGGCAGATGGGCGAGCGTGCCGACGGCGCCCGAGATCTTGCCGCAGCGAGCTTCATCGGCGGCTTGCGCGAAGCGGGCGCGGTTGCGGCGCAACTCGTCGTACCACAGGGCGAGCTTCAAGCCGAAGGTGATCGGCTCGGCGTGGATGCCGTGCGTGCGCCCGATTTGAACGGCGTGCTGGAACTCTTTGGCGCGGCGTTCGAGCGCGGCGAGCAGCGGATCGAGGCCAGCGAGAATCAACTCGGCAGCCTGCTTCATCTGGCAGGCTTGCGCAGTGTCGACGACGTCGTTGGACGTCATGCCGAAGTGGAACCAACGCGAGGCGCCGGAATGACCGGCGGCGGCCATCGTCTCGGCAACCGCCGTGGTGAAGGCGATGACATCGTGACGGGTTTCGCGCTCGATGGCTTCGATGCGTTCGAGGGTGAAGCCTGCGTGGGCCTTCAGTTCGGCGACGGCTTCAGCGGGGACCTGCCCTAATTCGGCGAGCGTCTCCGAAGCCGCTAACTCGACGGCCAGCCACTGCTGGTACTTATTCTGCTCGCTCCAAATGCGGCCCATTTCTGGCCGCGTATATCGGGAAATCATAGGTTGTACAAAACGGAGGCGGAGCCCGGCTCGCAGACCGCGAGGTCCGTGAACAGGGCGCGGCGGTTCAGGGCCTGGGCGGCCACCAAACGGACGATCTCGGGATGGTTATTGTGTTCACTCAAGTGGCCCAGCACGACCGTGCGCGCGCGCGCCGACAGATGGTCCAGGAGGAATTGCGACGCGACGTCGTTCGAGAGGTGACCCTTGCGCGACATCACGCGCTGCTTGACGCTCCAGGGATACGGGCCGACCTTCAGCATGTCGAGGTCGTGGTTCGATTCGAGCAGCAGCAGGTCGACGTCTTCGAGATGGACCTTGATCGAATCGGGGATGTAGCCGAGGTCCGTAGCGATGCCGACCTTGGCGCCTTCGCCGATGAAGGTGAAGCCGACCGGGTCCACCGAGTCGTGCGGGATGGTGAAGCTGGTGACGTCGATGTCGCCGATGCGGAAGCGCGTGCCGGCCTGGAACTCGGTAATTTCGGGTGGGCCGGAGGGCGAGTTCCAATCGATCATCGGGGCGGCGAGCTTGGTGAGATACACCGGCACTGATTGCTTTTTATCGCGGGCCAGCTTGCGGGCGAGCGCGGGCAAACCGCAGACGTGGTCCGAATGTTCGTGTGTGATGAGGATCGCGTCAATGGAGCAAGGATCGACGCCGATGGTCTGCAGCCGGGCGTAAGTTTCCTTGGCGCTGAGGCCGGCATCCACCAGCAGCCGGGTTCGCGGCGTGGCCACCAGGGCGCAGTTGCCGGAACTCGAACTGGCTAAAACAGAAAACCTCAACATTGTTTCGGAATCTCTCTACGGACTCTTTTGATTGTACGCTTCCCGCACGGGAAGAATCTTGTCCGTCGGTGCTTCCTTTTCGATTTTATTTCGGATAGAATCGCGAGCCTGAGTGGAGAGTGGACGCTCCCTCTAGCTTGAACGGCTCCCGGTTCGCGCCGGGAGCCTCCTTTTTTTAGCCCTTTTTGCGAGGACGCGATGAATGATTTTCTCAGCGCGATCAAAGCCGGCGACGCGGCGGCGGCGGCGCGCTTACTGGACCTCCAACCAGACTTATCGACCGCGCGCAACGAACACGGCGTGAGTTTGGTGGCGTTGGCTTGCTATCACGGGCAGCCAGGGATCGCCCGGCTGCTTGCGGCGCGACGGCCCCTGGACCTGTGGGAGGCGTGCATGCTCGGTGATTTGTTGCGCGTGCAGACCCTGGTGGAAGCGGGGGCGGATCTGAACCAGCCGGCACCGGATGGCTTCCCACCCTTTGCGCTGGCGGTATTCTTCGGGCAGGCGGAGGTGTATCGCTACCTGTTGACGCAGGGAGCGGACGTGAATCAGCCGGCGGTGAATGCGATGCGGGTGGCAGCGATTCATGCGGCGGCGTCGCGGCGGGATGCGGGGGCGTTGGCGTTGATTCTCGAACACGGCGGCGACGCGAACCTACGGCAGCAGGGAGGGTGGACGGCGTTGCATGCGGCGGCGGCGAGCGGCGATCCGGCGATGGTGGAACTGCTGGTGAGGGCGGGCGCGGATGCGTCGCTGTTGACGGAGAAAGGCGAGACGGCGGCGGACCTGGCGCGGGGAGCGGGGCATGCGGAAGTGGCGGCGCGCCTGACGGGTGAGAAGTAAGCGGGGGCGAACGGGCGGGTCCGCCCCCGGCTGGGGAGTTAGTCTTCCTCCTCCACTTCGCCGGCGCGGGCTGCCTTGGCGGCGGCGATGATCTTTTCGGCCTGGAGTGACGGCACGTAGTCGTAGTGCGAGAACTCCATGTGGAACGAAGCGCGGCCCTGGGTGATCGACGTGAGGTCGTTCTGATAGGTGAGCATTTCACTCATGGGAGCTTCGGCCTTGAGCACCTGATCGGAGCCGACGATGTCGGTGCCGGAGATGCGGCCGCGGCGGCCATTCATGTCGCCCATCAGGTCGCCGGCGAATTCGACCGGCGCGCGGACTTCGACCTTCATGATCGGCTCAAGCAGGGTGGGCTTGGCGACGGCCATGGCGGCTTTGTAAGCCTTGCGGGCGGCCATCTTGAAGGACATTTCCGAGGAGTCGACGTCGTGGTACGAGCCGTCGTAGAGGGTGACCTTGAAGTCGACCATCGGGTAGCCGGCGAGGAAGCCATTCGCCGAGGCTTCGATGATGCCCTTTTCCACCGCCGGGATGAACTGCCGCGGGACCGAGCCGCCGAAGGTCTCGTTGTGGAATTCGAACTTGCCGCCGCGCGGGAGCGGCTCCACACGAATCCAACAGTCGCCGAACTGGCCATGGCCGCCGGTCTGCTTCTTGTGGCGGCCCTGCACGTCGGCGTTACCACGGATCGTTTCGCGGTAGGGAATCTTGGGCGCGTGGAGCTCGACGTCGACGTGGTACTTGCGGCGTAAGCGCGAGACGATGATCTCCACGTGCTGCTGGCCGTTGCCGGCGAGCAGGAATTCCTTGGTTTGCGGATCGCGATAGAAGCGCAAGCCGGGGTCCTCTTCGAGGATCTTGTGGATGGCGTGGCCCATGCGGTCCTCGTCGTTCCGGCTCTTGGCCAGAATGGCGTAGGCGATGGACGGTTCCGGCAGGCTGACGGGCGGATAGGCGATTTTGGCGTTCTTGTCGTGAAGGGTGTCACCGGTCAAGGTGTCCTTCAGCTTGGCTACGGCGCCAATGTCGCCGGCATGCAGTTCGGTGACGGGGACGATGTTCTTGCCCTGCAGTACGCCGATGTGCGCGAGTTTCTCGGGCTGGCCGGTGCGCGAGTTGATTAGCACGGCGTCGTTCTTGAGGACGCCGGAGGCGACCTTGAGATAAGAGACGCGGCCGGCGAAGTTGTCGGCGACGGTCTTGAAGACGAAGACGCTGAGCGGCTCGGTGTCGCGCACGGGGCGGAGGCCACGCTCGACCCCTTGCACGGTGCCGATGGCGGCGGGCCGGCAGGTCGGGGCGGGGAGGAACTCGAGGACGAAGTCCAGCAGACGGTCCGTGCCGATGTTGCGCAGGGCGGACATGGCGAGCACGGGGAAGACTTTGTCTTCGGCGATGGCGTCCTTGAGGCCGGAGATGATGTGCTCGGCGGGCAGGGTGCCCTCGGCGAAGAACTCCTCCATCAGCTCGTCGTTGCCTTCGGCGACCATCTCGATCAGGGCTTCGTGAGCCAGTTGGGCGGCTTCGCTTTCTTCAGCGGGAATCTCGCCGATTTGGCCGATCCCGTTGCCATCGGGCGTGTAGAAGTGGGCCTTCATCGTGATGAGGTCGATGATGCCGCGGAAGTTCTTCTCACTGCCGATGGGCAGGTGAATGGGGATGGCGTGACGGCCGATGCGCTGGTGCAGGCTATCGAGCGCCCGGTCGAAACTGGCGCGGTCGCGATCGAGGCGGTTGATGACGAACGCGTGGGGCATGGCGTACTCGTCGGCGAAGGCGCAGACCTTTTCGGTTTGGACTTCGACGCCGGCGACGGCATCGACGAGGATCAAGGCGGAGTCCGCGGCCGCCATGGCGGCGCGGGTGTCGTTGAGAAAGATGTTGAAGCCGGGGGTGTCGAGGAGATTGATCTTCTTTTTTTGCCACTCGGCGGTGGTCAGCGACGTGGAAATGGTGAGCTTGCGCTCAATCTCCTCCTCGTCGTTGTCCGTGATCGTGTTGCCATCGTCCACCCGGGTGAGCCGATTGGTGGCCCCCGTCGTGTACAACATGGCAGCGACGAGCGATGTCTTGCCGCAATGGCCGTGTCCAGCCAGAGCGACGTTTCTGATCTCAGAGCCTTCGTAATTTTTCAAGGCAGTCATACCTCCCAGCATTTACGGCCTTGGCCCACGAGAGCCAAGGCTCTACGGACGGCCAAGGGAATATCACAACTGGTTGACGGAAGAAAGGGGTGTGGTTAAACTTGAGATATCGCCGTTTGTTCGCCTGAGAAGTTTTCAACTGTGGCTGGAGCGCGGCGCATCCAAGAGAGTGGGCAAGTTCGTGGAGATTCAGCAGAAACTGCACATTTTGGCGGATGCGGCGAAGTACGATGCCTCGTGCGCCAGTAGCGGGTCTTATCGGAAGCGCGTAGAAGGCGGGGTGGGCAACACCGAGGGCATGGGCATCTGCCATAGCTATACCCCGGATGGGCGATGCGTTTCTTTACTCAAATTACTGCTGACGAATTACTGCATTTACGACTGCAGTTACTGCGTGAATCGCATTTCGAGCGATACACCGCGGGCGCGCTTTACGTCGCAGGAAGTGATCACCCTGACCCTCGATTTTTACAAGCGTAACTATATCGAGGGACTATTTTTGAGTTCCGGAGTGATTCAGACGCCGGATTACACGATGGAGCAACTGGTGGCTGTGGCGCGGGGGCTGCGCGAGGAGCATCGGTTCGGCGGCTATATCCATTTGAAGGCGGTGCCGGCGGCGTCGCCCGAGCTGTATCAGGAGGCCGGCCGGTGGGCGGACCGCTTAAGCGCGAACATCGAACTGCCGGTAGACGCGGAATTACGGACGCTGGCCCCGGCGAAGCGGCACACGGAAATCGAGACGGCGATGGACGGCATCCGCCACGGGATTCTCGAAGCCAAAGACAAGACGAATCGGCAGGGGCGCTCGCCGCACTTTGCGCCAGCGGGGCAGAGCACACAGATGATCGTGGGCGCGACGCCCGCCCCCGATGCCGTGGTGCTGCAGAAGGCGTCGCAGCTTTACCGGACGCATCAATTGCGGCGCGTTTATTATTCGGCCTTTAGCCCCATTCCACACGCGGATCCGACGTTGCCTTTGAAGAAGCCGCCGATGATGCGTGAGCATCGCCTGTACCAGGCGGATTGGCTGCTGCGTTTCTACGGCTTCAAGGTGGACGAGATCACAACCGAGGCGGAGCCGAATCTCTCGCTCGAACATGATCCGAAGCTGGCGTGGGCGTTGCGGCATCGCGAGTTCTTTCCGGTGGACGTGAATCGGGCGTCGAAGGCGGCGTTACTGAGAATCCCAGGAATTGGCACGCGCAACGTGCAGCGGATTTTGCAGACGCGCCGCTGGCGGTCCTTGAAGCTGGAAGATTTGGCGCGGCTGAAGATTTCGCTCGCGAAGACGCGGTTCTTCGTCATCACGGCAGATCACAACCCGTCGGCGCACCAGATTGATTCGGTGCAATTGCCGCAGCGCTTTGCGCCCGAGGCCCAGCAGATGTCGCTGTTTGGCGCGCTGACGGGCGAATTGTGATCGAGTATCCGGTGGCCGACTTTGCGGCGTGGCGGACGCGGGCGCGGGATTGCCTGGCGCGGCAATTGACGCCGGAGGCGGTCTACTTCATTGATGCTGCGGATGGCCAGCCATTGCTGCTGGTCGATGGGGGGCCGGAGCCGGCGGCGCAAGGTCCTCGACCGAAGGTGCCGCGCGAATTTCTGGATCTAGCTGAAACGGTGGCCTGCTTTCGGGATTCTCAACGTTGGAACCTGCTGTATCGCGTGGTGTGGCGGCTGGTGCACGGTGAGCCCCATTTACTTGAGGATCATGCCGACCCGGACATCCGCGAACTGCGAGTGAGAGAAAAGGCGATCCGGCGCGACATTCATAAGATGCATGCGTTCGTGCGTTTCCGAACCGCGGCGGACGGGACGTTCATTGCCTGGTACCGGCCGTCGCACCGGATTGTGCGAGCGGCCGTGCCGTTCTTCGTACGGCGCTTTGGGAGTATGCGCTGGGCGATCCTGACGCCGGATGAGAGTGCATATTGGGATTTGGAGGAACTGCGGTTCGGCCCGGGGTTGCCGCGCGAGGCGGCGCCGCCCGACGACCAGATCGAGGACTTGTGGCTGACTTACTACGGGTCCATCTTCAATCCGGCACGGTTGAATCTGCCGGCGATGATGGCGGAGATGCCGGTGAAGCATTGGCATACATTGCCGGAAGCGAAGCTGATTGCCCCGTTGGCTTGGAATGCGGCAGAAAGGGTGATCGAGATGGCGAACAAGCAACCGGGCTCGGCACGGCCTTTCGTGCCGGAGGAGGGCGACCTGACGGTGCTGCGGGAGGCGGCGCAGACTTGCGAGGGATGCGAACTGCATGAGGCGGCGACGCAGACGGTGTTTGGGGAGGGTCCGCCGACGGCGCGCATTGTCCTGGTGGGCGAGCAGCCGGGCGACCAGGAGGACCGGGTGGGAAAGCCTTTCATCGGACCGGCGGGTCAACTGCTGGACCGGGCGCTGGAGGCGGCAGGCATCGAGCGTGGCGAGGTGTATGTCACCAACGCCGTGAAGCACTTTC
Source organism: Bryobacteraceae bacterium (assembly GCA_044226365.1). Classification (GTDB taxonomy): domain Bacteria; phylum Acidobacteriota; class Terriglobia; order Bryobacterales; family Bryobacteraceae; genus JALHNI01. The sequence goes on along the minus strand of JBGAHE010000059.1, from coordinate 16,763 downwards.
GTTTCGAGGAGCGCGGCAAACGCCGTTTGCATAAGAAACCGGGCGGGACACACATTTCGGCTTGCAAACCTTGGCTCGAGGCTGAATTGGCGCGCATCAAGCCGGAGGTGATTGTTTGTCTGGGGTCCACCGCCGCGCAGTCGCTGGTGGGGCGGGATGTGCGCATTGAGCGCGATCGGGGACGCTGGATGGACTCGCATTGGGCTAAACGACTTCTGGTGACGATTCATCCGTCCGCGTTGCTGCGGCTACCCGAAGGCGCGGACCCGGACGAAGCGTTTCGCCGTTTTGTCGAGGACCTGCGGATGCTGAAAGACACGGATTGATATAAACTCAGGTCATGCAAGCGAAACAGCTCTCCCGTCGCGCTTTTTCCACTGGCCTTGCGGCACCGATGATTCTCGGTGCGGCCAATAAGTCTGGTTCGAAGAACCCCATCCTCGGCTCCGGCGACCACACCTACGAAGCGATCCACGACTGGGGCGAACTGCCCGCCAACATCAAGTACGGCAATTGTCACGGCGTGATGGAAGATGCGCAGGGCCGCATCTTTATCCACCACACGGTGAACGCGGCTTCGGAGTCCAGCGACTCCATGGTGATCTTCGACGCGAAGGGCAAGTTCGTCAAGAGCTGGGGCAAGGAGTTCAAGGGCGGCGCGCACGGCCTGCATCTGCAGAAGGAAGGCAACACCGAGTACCTCTACTTGTGCGACACCAAGCGCGCGCTGGTAGTGAAGACGGATCTCGATGGGCGCGAAGTCTGGTCCGTGGGTTATCCGGATCAGGCAAAGCCGTATGAGCCGGGCGCCGATGGCAAGAAGAAGAAGTACAGCCCGACGAATCTGGCGGTGGCGCCGAATGGCGACGTGTACGTGGCCGACGGCTACGGTTCGAACTGGGTGAACGTCTATGACAAAGACGGCAAGTACAAGATGAGCTTCGGCCCGACGGGCAAGGGCAAAGGCGAACTGGCGAATTCGCACGGCATTATGTGCGACCTGCGGCAGGGTCCGGCGAAGGCGACGATCATCGTGGCTGACCGCGGCAACGCTCGTTTGCAGCGCTTCACGCTGGCCGGCGAGCACATTGAGTTTATCGACGGCACGAAGCTTCCCTGCCACCTGCACACGCACGCGAAGACGGGCGATGTGGTGGTGCCGGATCTGGGTGCGCGCGTGACGATCTACGACAAGAACATGAAGCTGATCGAGCACCTGGGTGACGACTCCGAGTCGCAATGGCGTGAGACGCGCAAGATGTCGCGCGACAACTTCAAGCCCGGCAAGTTCGTTTGCCCGCACGGCGCCTGCTTCGACCGCAAAGGCAATATTTTTGTGGCGGAGTGGGTGGAAGTGGGCCGCGTGACGAAGCTGCGCAAGGTCTAGCTTAGCGGTCTGCACCGATCATGCTGTGAAGAAGGGCTGCCGAGAGGCGGCCCTTTTTCTTTAGATCTCTTCGACGCGGCCGGCGGCGAGCCCACCATCGACCGAGAGGGCGTGACCGGTGATCCAACTGGCGTCGTCAGAGGCGAGAAACGCAATCGACCTCGCGATGTCTTCGGGCTCACCGAGACGGCCCAGCGGGTGGAGGCGCGCGAGCCGTTCGGCGCGATCGCGGTCATCGAGAATCGGCTGGATGAACGGCGTGCGGACAAAGCCCGGACAGACGCAATTGACGCGAATGCCGCGCGCGGCATAGTCCATGGCCATGTTGCGGGTGAGTGCCACGATGGCGCCTTTGGAAGCCGTGTAGGCGGCGCGTTGGCGGAAGCCGGTGACGCCGACGACGGAGGCGACGTGGACGATGGCGGCGCCGGTGGTCATGCGGGGCAGGGCGTGTTTCGCGGCCAGGAAGGCGCCGCGGACGTTCACTTCGAAGACGCGGTCCCAGCCGGGAGCCTCCTGCTGGTCGACGGGATTGCGGACGGCGACGCCGGCAGACGTCACCAGGATATCGACGCGGGGGAGGGCAGAGAAGGCGGACCGGACGGCGGGCTCGTTACTGACGTCGCAGGTGTCGCGGTCGAGCACAACGACTTCGGCGCCATCGTGGCGCAGGAGGGCCGCCGTGGCGGCTCCGATGCCCGACGCGCCGCCGGTGATCACCGCTATCTTTCCAGAGAAACGCATGTTGAACAGGCTACACTAGAGGTTTCCCGCCCGATTTGGAAAACCATGGAATTTGAAAAAGTGTATGAGCCCCAGCGGTTTGAGTCCCGCTGGGCCGAGTGGTGGATCAACCACGGCTTCTTTACGCCGGACCCTGCGTCGACGGCGCCGATGTTTTCGCTGGTCATCCCGCCGCCGAACGTGACCGGTTCGCTCCACATGGGCCATATGTTGGAGCACACCGTCATTGACGTCACCATCCGCACGCAGCGGATGCGCGGCAAAAAGACGCTTTGGGTTCCCGGGACCGATCATGCCGGCATTGCCACGCAGATGGTGGTGGAGCGGAAGCTGCGCCAGGAAGAGAATCTGACGCGGCGCGACCTGGGCCGGACCGAGTTCGAAAAGCGCATCTGGGCCTGGAAGGAACAGAGCGGCGGTCGCATCATTGAGCAGATGAAGAGCGTGGGCGCCTCCTGCGACTGGTCGCGCGAGCGCTTCACGATGGATCCGGGACTCTCCCGCGCGGTGCGCGAAACGTTCGTGCGCCTCTGGGAGAAGAAGCTCATCTACCGCGGCGACTACATGGTGAACTGGTGCCCCAGTTGCGCCACGGCGCTCTCGGATCTGGAAGTGGATCACGAGGAAGTGCAGGGCAGCCTTTGGCACATTCGCTATCCGGTAAACGGCATGCCGGGCCGCGAGCTGGTGGTGGCGACGACGCGTCCGGAAACGATGCTGGGCGATTCGGCCGTCTGCGTGAATCCGAACGACGAACGCTACGCCGACTTGCGCGGCAAGACGGTGCGCCTGCCGCTGATGGATCGCGATATCCCGATCATCTTCGACGAACTTGCCGACCCCAAATTCGGGACCGGCGTGGTGAAGGTGACGCCCGCGCACGATCCGAACGACTTTGAGGCGGGCAAACGGCACAATCTCGAAAAGATCAAGGTGATCAATGAAGAAGCGAAGATCACCGCGGCCGGGGGTGCCTATGCGGGGCTCGATCGCTACGAAGCACGCAAGCGCATTGTGGCCGATCTGACCGCGCAGGGCTTCCTGTTGAAGACCGAGGATCATACGCTTTCCATCGGCAAGTGTCAGCGCAGCAAGACCATCGTGGAGCCGCTGATCTCAACGCAATGGTTCTGCCACATGAAGCCGCTGGCGGAGAAGGCCATCGAGGCGGTGCAATCCGGCCGCACGACCATTCGACCGGAGAACTGGGAAAAGATCTACTTCGACTGGATGAACAACATCCGCGACTGGTGCATCTCGCGTCAGCTCTGGTGGGGCCATCGCATTCCGGCGTGGATTTGCCAGGATTGCCAGGAAATCAACGTCGGCCGCGAAGATCCCACGAAGTGTTCGAAGTGCGGACAGGAGAATCTGAAGCAGGTGGACGACGTGCTCGACACGTGGTTCAGCTCCGGTCTTTGGCCGTTCTCGACGCTCGGCTGGCCGGATCAGACGGCGGATCTGAAGACCTACTACCCCACCGAGCTGATGATCATGGGGTACGAGATTCTCTTCTTCTGGTGCGCCCGCATGATGATGCTGGGGCTCGAGATGATGGGCGATGTGCCGTTCCGGCAGGTCTTCATCCACGGCATTGTGCGCAACGCCGATCGCTCGAAAATGTCCAAGACCAAGGGCAATACGGTGGATCCGCTCGACATGACGTCGAAGTACGGCACCGATGCCGTGCGCATGGCGTTGGTGCAGGCGTCGGCGCCCGGCGCCGATGTCATCTGGACCGAGGATAAGTTGCCCGCGTCGCGCGCGTTTGCGAATAAGATCTGGAACGCGGCTCGCTTCCTGTTCCTCAATATGGAGCGCGCCGGCGTGACACCGCAATTGGTGACCGAACCCGGACCGGCGGAAACGCTGGAGGATCGCTGGATTCGGAGCCGCCTGAACGCGGCGGCCGAGACGGTGAATCGGGCGGTGGACCAGAACCGTTATCACGAAGTGGGCCAAGCGATGTGGCAGTTCTTCTGGAGCGAGTTCTGCGACTGGTATGTGGAACTGAAGAAGCTGCGCTTCCGCGAGAACAGCGGTCTCGACACGAACTGGAAGAACATCCTCTTCGTGTTCGACTCCGCGCTGCGGCTGCTGCATCCCTCCATGCCGTTCATTACCGAAGAGATCTGGCAGCGGTTGCGTAATCAGGGCGAAAACGGTACCGACAGCATTACGCTGGCCGCCTTCCCGACGGCCGACGCGTCGCGGCATGATGCGGCGGCGGAACGCGAGATGGGGATTCTGCAGGACATCATCACGTCGGCCCGCGCGGTGCGGGCCGAGATGAAGGTGGATCCGAAGCTGGCTTTGGCGGGTACGCTGTATTCCACCACTGGCGCCGTGGAAATTGCCCAGCGCGAAGCGGAGGCGATCAAGAAGCTCGCCAACGTGAAGCTGGAGTTGAAGGCGGAAGCCGCCCCGAAGTCCGGTGCCGGGAGCATTTCCACCGCTGACTTCGACCTGGTGCTCGCCGTGCCCGCGGCGCAGCAAGATGCACAGGTGGCCCGGCTCAAGAAAGAGAACGAGCAGTTGGCGAAGAACATCGGCAACACCGAGCGTCAACTGGGCGATGAGAAGTTTATGGGCAAGGCGCCGCCACACATCGTCGCTTCCATGCAGCAGAAGCTCGCTGAGTATCGCACGCAGCTTTCGAAGAACGAGGACGCACTGCGTTCGCTGGGAGCATGATGCATCCCGAGATTGTGGAGACCGTGCGCCGCGCGCTGGCCGAGGACATCGGCGAAGGCGACATCACGTCGCGCTTGACGGTGCCCGCGGAGCGTCAGGCAGAAGGCAAGTTCTACGCGCGCGCGGACATTGTAGTGGCCGGGATTGACTTACTCCCGCTCATTTACGAGTTACGCGGCGGCGTGGAGTCGCTCGAGTTACTCAAGCAGCCGGGCGACCGGGCGGAGGATGGCGAGTTACTCGCGGTGGTCCGCGGCAGTGCGCGGCGTTTGCTCGAGTGCGAACGGGTGGCGTTGAACTTTATGCAACGGCTGTCGGGCGTGGCGACGCTCGCGAGCCGGTACGTGGAAGCGGTGGCCGGTACGCGCACGAAGGTGCTCGATACGCGCAAGACGACGCCGGGTCTGCGGCGTTTGGAGAAAGCGGCCGCGGCGGCGGGCGGCGTCACTAACCATCGCATGGGGTTGTTCGATTACATCCTCATCAAAAACAACCACATTACGGCGGCGGGTGGCGTGAAGCAGGCGCTGGCGGGAACCGCGGGTGCGACGGTGCCAGTGGAAGTCGAGGTGCGGACCTGGGAAGAACTCAACGAAGCGCTCGAGGCAGGCGCCAGAAAGCTGTTACTCGATAACCTAACGCCGGCGGAAGCCGCCCGTTGGGTAGCGCACGTGAACGGCCGGGCGAGCACTGAGATCTCGGGTGGTGTGACGCTGGCGACGATTCGCGACTACGCGCAGGCCGGCGCGGACTACATCTCCGTGGGGGCCATTACGCATTCGGCGGTGGCCGTGGACCTCAACTTCCGGATCACGCTCGCGTGAGCATTCGCCGTAACCTCGATCACATCAGTGCCCGCTTGCCGCACTGGCATCTGCATTGGTATGTCACGCTTGATTCCACGCAACTCGAAGCGCAGCGCCTGATCGACGAAGGCTGCCCGGACCACACGGTGGTGGTTTCGCAGGAGCAGACGGCGGGCATCGGGCGGATGGGGCGACGCTGGTACTCGGAGTCCGGCGAAGGCCTCTATCTGTCGGCGATTTTGCGGGTGGACCTGCCGCCGGCGCAAGTGCCCGGACTGACCTTGGCCCTGGGCCTGGCGGCGAAGCGCGCCATCGAAGAGATGAGCGAGCTCGAAGCGGATCTGCGTTGGCCCAACGATGTCTTGATCGGTGAACGCAAGGTCTGCGGCATCCTGGCTCAGATGCATGCGGGGGCGGTGGTGGCGGGCATCGGCATTAACTTGAATCAGCGTGATTTTCCGCTGGAGCTCGAAGATATTGCCACGTCGCTCGATCGCGAAGGCGCCACGCCTTTCTCGCGCGAGGACTTACTCGTTCGCTTACTCGACCATGTGGAAGAGTACACGCAGCTTTACTGCCGCGATGGCCGGGACATCATCCATCGCGCCTTCCGCATGAACTCGTCCTATGTACAGGGCAAGCGAGTGATCGTGGATCAGGATGGGCGCACCTTGCGCGGTGTGACCGATGGTCTGGATGCGGACGGCTTTCTAACGGTGCGGACCGACGATGGCCGCCGGGTGACGATTCTGGCGGGCGGCGTGCGCCCCGCTTAGCGCCGGAACTCGAAGAAGTACTGCGTGGGCAGCATCTTCCATTCGCCCGTTTTGCGGAAGCTCGCGGCGGCGAGTTCTTTCAGGCAATCGGCCGCGGAAATGCGATCCTTCACTGGCGGGCCGACGGGGGTGGGGCGCTTGTGGAAATCGATGATTACCAGCCGTCCGCCGGGCTTGAGCGCGCGCGTCAACTTGGCGTAGTAGGCTGGCCGATCCTCGATGTGGTGGAGCGTGTTGCAGATGAAGATGGTGTCGACGCTGGAGGGCGGCAACCGCGGGTCATCCGGCGCGGCCAGCACCAGTTCAAGCGCAGGCGACTGCTGCTTCGCTTTATCGAGCAGCATTTGCGCAATGTCGACGGCATAGACCTTGCCGGCGTGGCGCGCGAAGCGCTTGCTGAAGTAGCCGGTGCCGGCGCCGATGTCGGCGATCGTTTCGTTGGGCTTGAGTCCGAGCGCCATCACCACCTCGTGCGGCTTCTGCCAGGCGTCGCGCGCCGGGTCGTCGAGCACCTTGGCGAATTCTTCGGGAGTGTGATGCATCTGATGCTCGCCCACCTTCTGAGCGAGGGCCAGCAACAACAGCAACATGGTCATGTCTCAACTATATCGGCGATAATGAAGCCATGAAACAGTACTCGGCGCCGCCGACCATGCAAATCGATCCGGCCAAGAAATACACGGCGACGTTTGAAACGTCCCGCGGCACGATTGTTTGCGAACTTTTTCCGGCTAACGCCCCGATGATGGTGAACAATTTCGTCTTCCTCGCCAAGGAAGGTTTCTACGACAACACGACGTTCCACCGCGTGATTGCCGACTTCATGATTCAGGGCGGCGACCCGACCGCGGCCGCCAACGCCGGTCCGAACACGAATGGCAGCCAGTTCTTCATCACGCACATCAAGACGGAATGGCTCGATGGCAAGCACGTGGTCTTTGGCCAGGTGACTTCGGGTCAGGACATTGTGAACGCGACGCAGCAGGGCGACACGCTGAAGTCGGTGACGATTACCGAAGCGTAGTTTCGAGTGATGCGGGGCCTGGACGGCGCTGGGGCTAGGAGCCCCAGCCGCGGTCCAGGCTGCGGTATTGCACGGCTTCGGCGAGGTGTTTGGCCTCGACCCGTTCGCTGCGGCCGAGGTCGGCGATGGTGCGGGCCACTTTGAGGATACGGTCGTGGGCGCGGGCGGAGAGGGCCATCTTCCGGATGGCGAGTTCGAGGGTCCGCTCGCCGGCGGCATCGAGCGCGCAGACCTCACGGAGTTTGGCGGGTGGGATGTGGGCGTTGTAGAAGCCGCGCGCCAACTGAATCGCGCGCGTATCCTCCACGCGGGCGCGCATCTCGGCCGAGGACGCTCCGTCGTTCTTCGAGCGCAGGTCCTGATAGGGGACGGCGGGGACGTCGATCTGGATGTCGATGCGGTCGAGGAGCGGACCGCTGATCTTGCCGAGGTAACGCTGGATGATGGCGCCGGTGCAGCGGCACTCGCGATTGGGATCTCCCCAGAAGCCACACGGGCAGGGGTTCATCGCGCAGAGCAGCATCACGCGGGCGGGGAAGACGAGCGACATGTTGGAGCGGGCCAACGACACTTGGCCGTCTTCGAGCGGCTGGCGGAGCAACTCGAGCACATGGCGCGAGAACTCCGGTAACTCATCGAGAAAGAGGATCCCGTTGTGCGCGAGGCTCACCTCGCCCGGCTTCGGGGTGCCGGATCCGCCGCCAATCAAACCTGCGTCGGAGACCGCATGATGCGGTGAACGGTAGGGCCGGTCGACCAGCAGTCCGGCGCCGGGCGGCAGGACGCCCGCGACGCTGTGGACCTGGGTCGTCTCGAGCGCCTCGGGGAAAGTCAGCCGCGGCAGGATGCCGGAGAGACGCTTAGCCAGCATCGTCTTGCCGGACCCGGGCGGCCCGATCATCAAAGCATTATGGGCTCCCGCGGCCGCCACTTCGAGGGCCCGCTTCGCCGACGACTGGCCGCGTACGTCGCGAAAGTCGAGGGGGTGCGCTGCCCCGTCGTTTTCGCGCTTCGGCGGCGGAATCTCGCGCGGCTGGGCAAACTCCGGATTCGCCAACAACTTCACGACATCGGCGAGATGCTCGGCGGGATAAACGCGGACGCCTTCCACGACGGCGGCTTCATGCGCGTTCTCGAGCGGCACAATCAGATGCGGAATGCCTTCGCGGCGGGCGCAAACGGCGATCGACAAGGCGCCACGCACCGGACGAATCTTGCCGTCGAGGGACAGTTCACCGACGATCAACGGATGGAACGGTTCGCGCGCGATGTGGTCGCGGAAGGCGCCCATGGCACCCAGCACGCCCAGAGCCATGGGCAGGTCAAAGCTGGCGCCTTCCTTACGAACATTCGCGGGCGCGAGGTTGATGGTGACCGCGCGCGACGGATAACCAAAGCCGGAGTGCACCAAGGCCGACTTGATCCGCTCGCGGCTTTCGCGGACGGCGGTGTCGGGCAGACCCACGGTGACGAAGTCACGATCAGAGCCGTGGGAATGAAGGTCGACCTCCACATCAATGGGATGGGCGTCGATTCCGAACACAGCCGCGGTCTTCATGCGAAACAGGCTCATACCTTGTTAGTGGGCGCCAGGGGCGAAAATTCTCACATATTTCGCGGAAAGATAGTAGTTTCTTTGGTGCTTCCCCTTCTCTTCGCCCTGGGCCTTCGATAAACTTCGTAGATCTTTTAGCCTAGGGATGGAATCTTTGGGAGAAGAAAGAGAGAGATACATGGCCGCTGTACTCGCTGTTCCCACCGCCGACTCTCCCCTCCACGGTTCTGACCGTGACGCCATTGAAAGCGAACTCCGCGCGATCTTACCGACGCCGGGATCGTCGCCCGTCAACGCGTGCATGGACTATGCCGTCATGGGGCAGGCCCAGCGGCTGCGTCCGCTACTCGCGATGCGGGTGGGGGCGGTCTGCCATAGCGACCGCAGACTGACGCTACGGGCGGCGGCGGCGGTGGAACTGCTGCATTGCGCCTCGTTGATTGTGGACGACCTGCCGTGCATGGATAATGACGCCACGCGGCGTAATCGTCCGTCGGCCCATGTGGCTTATGGCGAGTCGACGGCGTTGCTGTCCGCCTTCGGACTGGTCGCTCTCGCGGCCCGATCCGTGCTCGAGCAGGTGGCTCCGGAAGAGCATTGGAACGAGCAGCGCCGCTTTCAACTGTCCTTGTTGCGCACTCTCGATTGCTGTAGCCTGATCGGCGGGCAGGTGCTCGACTTGCAACTTACCGGCGATCGGCGGCAGCAGTGTCGTGACCTGTTGAACGACCTGAAGACCGTCCCGCTCTTCGTTCTGGCGATTGACGCGGGCCTCGCCTATGGCGACCAGACGCTGGCGGCGCCGTTGCGGCAGTTCGGCCGGGAGTACGGCGTGGCCTTGCAAATGACCGACGATTACCTGGATGGGGAATTGGCCTCGCGGGCGCCGCTGGCGCGGCAGTTCGCCAAGACGGCTGGATGTTTGGAAGTGTTTGGCCCGAGCGCGACGCCGTTGCTCGAACTAGTGGAGTATCTGGATGCGCGCGCGCAAAATCGTGGTTGTCGGTAGTGGCTTTGGGGGACTTGGCGCCGCTGTTCGATTACAAACTCGCGGTTATGACGTTGAGCTGGTAGAAGCCCGCGACAAGCTGGGCGGCCGGGCTTACGTTTATGAGCAGGACGGTTTCAAGTTCGATGCCGGGCCCACCGTGATTACGGCTCCCTTCATGCTGGACGACCTGTTCACCGGCGCGGGCCGCCGCACGGGAGATTACGTCCGCATTGTACCGGTGGATCCGTTCTATCGCATCGAGTTTCATGACGGCCGCTCGTTTGAATACGGGGGTGACGAGGCTGAGACGGAGCGGCGCGTGGCGGCATTTTCTCCCAGCGATGTGGCCGGCTACCGGGCGATGATCCGCGCGACGAAGGCTATCTTTGAGAAAGGTTTCCTCGAGCTTTCCGATCGCCCCTTCCTGCAGATCCGAGACATGGCGCGCGTGGCGCCGGACTTAGTGCGTTTGCAGAGTTACAAGACCGTCTACCAGTTCGTGTCTGGCTATATCAAAGACGACTTACTCCGGCGCGTGTTCAGTTTTCATCCGCTGCTGGTGGGGGGAAATCCTTTTCAAACCACCAGCATTTATGCGCTGATTCATCATCTGGAACGCGAGTGGGGCGTGCACTATGCGATGGGCGGTACCGGTGCGGTGGTGACGGCGCTGGGCCGACTGTTTCGCGAACTGGGCGGGACGGTGCGGCTGGATGCGCCGGTGCGGCGGATCCTGATCAACCAGGGCAGGGCGGTGGGCGTGGAGCTCGAGTCCGGTGAGCAACTCGCGGCGGACGCCGTTGTGTCCAACGCCGATATCGCCAATACCTATCGGAAGCTGATTCCCGCCGAGCATCGCCGGAAGAACTCGGACGCGCGCTTCGAGCGGCTGCGCTATTCGATGTCGTTGTTCGTGATCTATTTCGGCACGCGACGGCAGTACCCAGATGTGCGCCACCATACGATCATTCTGGGCGAGCGTTACAAGGAACTGTTGCACGAGATCTTCGAGGCGAAGACGCTGCCGCCGGACCAGTCAGTCTATCTGCATCGGCCGTCGGCGACCGACCCCACCATGGCGCCGCCCGGCCACGATTGTTTCTACGTGCTGATTCCCGTGCCCAATCAGCAAAGCGGCATCGACTGGCGGCAGCAAGCCAAGCCCTTCCGCGATCGCGTGATGCGCTTTCTCGAAGAACACTCGCTGCCCGGGTTGGCCGAGAGCCTGGTAACGGAGCGCTACTTCACGCCGCTCGACTTCGAAACGACGCTGCGCAGCTATGCCGGCGCCGCCTTCTCCTTCGAGCCGATCTTCACGCAATCGGCCTGGTTTCGGCCGCATAATGTATCCGAGGACATTGAGCAACTCTACTTTGTTGGGGCGGGCACTCATCCGGGAGCGGGGGTTCCGGGGGTGCTCTCCTCAGCGAAGATTGTGGAAAAACTGATTTGCGAACGGCTACCGAACTAGCTCCGATGTATGCCGAAGCCGCCCGCGCCACGGCGGTGGGCTCCAAGAGCTTCTACTTTGCGACGCGCTTCTTCCCGAAGGACCTGGCGATGTCGGCGCACGCGGTGTACTGGTTTTGCCGGACCACGGACGATCTGGTCGACGAGTGCGAGTCGATCGAGCAGGGGCGGCGGGATCTGGAAGCCTGGGCAATTGCGACGCGACGCGCCCTTGAGGAGCAGAAGTCGCCGAATCGCGTGCTGGCGGTCTTCAACGACGCGGTCAGGCGGCATGGCATCCCGCACGATTTGCCGTTCGAACTGATCGAAGGCATGCGCATGGACCTCAACTGCCAGCGCTATCGGACGTTCGACGAGTTGCGGGTCTTCTGTTATCGGGTGGCTTCGGTGGTCGGTTTGATGATGTCCCACGTGATCGGCTTCGAGAACCCGTCGCAGATGGAGTCCGGTCTGCCGTATGCGATCGACCTCGGCATCGCCATGCAACTGACCAACATCTTGCGCGACCTGGGCGAGGATTGGCAGCGCGGTCGCGTGTACCTGCCGCTTGAAGAGCTCGCGCAATTCGACTACCCCGTAGAGCAACTCGGCCAGGGAGAGCGCAACGGCGCCTTTCGGGCTCTGATGGAATTTCAGATTGCCCGCGCCCGCCGCTACTATCAAGCGGCCGCACCCGGCATTCCGCTGCTGCATCGCGACGGGCGTTTCGCCGTGCAGGTGGCCGCCGATGTCTACCGGCAGATTCTGCGCCGCATTGAAGTGGCGGACTACGACGTCTACACGCGCCGCGCTGTGGTGCCGCCGATGGAGAAGTATTGGATTACCACTTGCCGTATGGCGCTGCCGATGGCGCGTCATTCTTTGCAGCGGCTGACGGGGTCCTTTCGATGATTCGCCGCGCCGTTCGCGACAGTTCGCTGGCTTCGCTGGGCGGCATTGTCGTCAGCTATCTCGCCTTTTACGCGTGGGGATGGCCCTTGGCTACCGAGGCGATCGCCGAGTGGATCATGGCCGAGACGCCTTCCGCTTGGGCCGTGCCGATTCTCACGGTGCTGGGCGATTGGGCCAAGCCCTGGGCGATCACCGGTGGTTTGGCGACACTGGGCTTCGGACTCTGGGTGCCGGCCTTCTTGCAGCGGCGCGATGGCCGCGACCGGTGGTTCGCCCTCTTGCCGCTGATCGCCGCGTTCTACGCGTGGCGGTTCGACTTTCTCTCCTGGGCGGGCAATCTGAGCTTCTGGCTTCCGGCGGCCGGGGCGCTGTGGCTGCTGGCGCATCGCGACGCGACGCATGTCCCTGCGCGGCGCGAGTTCCTTATCTCGACAGCGATGCTGTCGGGCACGGCCGGGGTGGCGGTCGAGAGCTACATGCGCAACGAGTCGATTGCGCGGAGCGCCGCGGCGCCGGTGGACTTGTTCCCGATGGTGTTGCCGGCGAACCCGCTGCCCCGCGATCTGGTGCGCAAGCCCATCACGCCCGTCGGCCAGTTCTACGTGATGAGCAAGAACTCCGTGGACCCCGCGCTCGACCCGCGACGCTGGCGCCTGCAAGTGAAGCGCGAAGGCAAACTGGTGCGCGACTTCAGCTACCGCGAACTGCTCGACTTGCCGCGCCAGCAGCGTTATCAGACCCTGCGCTGCATCTCCAACACGCTCAAGACGGACCTGATGGGCACCGCTTACTGGAGCGGTTTGCGGCTCGATCAACTTTTCGATCGCCGCGACGTCGGCGACGGCGCGTTGGAAGCCGTGGTGCTGGGCGTGGACGGCCACGGCGATAGTTTCCCCATCGATTACGCCTTCCAGGACGAATTTATGTTGGCGCTGGGAATGAACGGCCAGACGTTGAATCGTAATCACGGCTTTCCCATCCGCCTGCTGGTGCCGCGTTATTACGGCTTCAAGAACATCAAGTGGATCTCGGAGATTGACTTTGTACGCAAGCCCTATTTCGGGACCTGGCCCAAGCGCGGCTTCTCGAAAGATGCTTTCGTCCACACGATGTCGCATGTGGATCGGGTGAAGCAGTTGGACGGCCAGTTGCGGCTCGGCGGGGTGTCGTTTGCCGGGTCGCGCGGCATTCGGCGGGTGGAGGCGCGGATTGATCGCGGCGAATGGCATCCGCTGACGCTCGAGCCCGCGCTTTCCGCTTATACTTGGACTCGGTGGCATGGCGAGATTCCCGCGCCGCCGAATGCTCAGGCGGTGGAAGTTCGGGCCCAGGACGGCACCGGACGTTGGCAACTCGCCCAGGAGAAACCGCAGTTTCCCGACGGCGTGGCGGGTCCGACGATTCGCCGGCTGACCTCCTGAGCCCCGCACCCGCATGGACTCAAACGACCTTCAACTACTTCTTGGTGACTGGCAGGCCGAACATTTCATCGTGCTTGCGACCGCGGTGGCGCTTTCGCTGGCCATGGCTTTTTTCGCGTGGAAGTCGCGGCGCAATTATCTTTTGTTGCCGGAACTGCCGCTCGATGCGACGGATTCGCCGAGCCTGACGGCCATCATCCCCGCGCGCAACGAATCGGCGAACATCACGCGGGCCGTGCAAAGCTTTGCCGCGAATGACGTGATCGTCGTCGACGACTTCTCGACGGACGGTACCGGCGAGTTGGCCGAGAAGGCCGGGGCGCGAGTCATTCAGCCGCCGCCGCTCAAGCGTGGCGTCATGGGTAAGAACAACGCCTGCTACGCCGGCGCGCAACAAGCCAATACGGACTGGCTTTTGTTTGTCGATGCCGACACCAGCTACCGGCCGGAGTTCGCCTCGTCGCTCGTCAGCTATACGCGCAAGCAGAACCTCTCGATGGCCACCGTCTTCCTGAAGCAGGAGTGCATCACCGTATGGGAGAAGATGATTCTGCCGTACGCCTTTGCGCTGTACTTCTGCGGTGTGAATGCGAAGAGTGTGAACGCGGGCGGCGGGTCCGAGGCGTTGGCGAACGGCCAGTGCATGCTGTGGAAGCGCTCGGCGTATGAATTCATTGGGGGGCACGGCACGGTGGCGACTTCGGTGATCGAAGACGTGGAACTGGCGCGGCTTGCCAAGCGGCATACGCTGCGGCTGCGAGTTCTGCGGGCGGAGCACCTGGGCAGCGTCCGCATGTACGATAGCTTCGGCGCCATCTGGCAGGGCTTCCAGAAGAACGCCTTCCGCTTCCTGGTGGTGAATCCGGGGACGGGCTTCCAGGTGGTGCTTGCGTCCATTGTGATGGCTTCCTGGCTACCGATGCTGCTTGCGCTGTGCTACTTCCAGCTTTGGATCCTGGCCGCGCTGTTCTACTTTGTGCCGACGCTGATCTTCCGCTCCTGGTATGGCGGCTTCGCCCAGGCGCTGCTGGCGCCGTATGCGATTTACTTCTTCCAACTCATCGCGCTGAATGCGATGGTCTCCACCACGTTCAACCGGCGCACGCTTTGGAAGGGCCGTGCCGTCTGAGCTGATTCGCTACCCGGTCCCCTGGGACTTGGTGCGCGGACTCACCCCCTACCTGATCGACCGGCGCCCGCGGAACATTGTCGACTTCACCGCGCGCATCGTGGAGCGGATGCAGCCTCCGCCGCTGATTGAGGGGCTGGATCTGCTGCCGCCCACGCGGCGCTTCGTCCTGGCGGCGAATCACTATCAGCGGCCCGGACTTTGGATCCTGCACACCGCCGCGGTCCTCTCGCAGGCATTAGTCCAGCGCTACGGTCCGGCGGACCCGCCCGTGCGCTGGATCGTCACCGCCAATTGGCCGCCGATTAAGCTGGGTCCGTGGAAGCTGGCCTCGCCTGGCGACTGGCTGCTGCCGCGCGTCGCCGAGGTCCTGCAGTGTTACGCTGTCTCCTTCGCCGGCCAGAATCCGGCGTTCACGGCCGCGTCTGTCCGGCGCGTCTTGAAGGACGCGCGCACGGCCGACTCGGCGATCGGCATCTTCCCGGAAGGTGTGGCTGGCGCGGCGGGCCAACTGACGGCGCCGTTGCCCGGGGTCGACCGGTTCCTGTCGCATCTGGCGCGTTTGGGGCGGCCGGTGGTGCCCTGCGGGGTTTCAGAGGCAGGCCGGTTCGTCATTCGGTTCGGCGCCACGATCCCGGCGGAGAACATCGCGCATCATCCGGATGCGGCCGGACTGGTGATGAGCCGAATTGCGGAACTGCTCTGAGATTCGCTGGTAACTCGCTCGATCTGCGCACTTTGCCAGTTCGCGTTAACTTCAATCGAATCTACTGCTTGAAGAAGCTGCTGCTAAGTAAAAGATGAGGCGGACGATAATATGAAGTTAACGACGTTAGGTTCTGCTTCGCTTTCCAACTGTAAGTCAAAGAAAAAGGGGCGGATCTGGCCAAAGCCAGGTCCGCCCCTTGGTTGCGACGTTCGAGACTACTGAATCGACACTGCGAGAGTCTGCGTGAGTGGCACGCCGTCGGTGGTCACCGTCAATGGGACGCCTCCGGAAACGCCTCCTGGAATGCGGATGTTGAACTGGTATAGGCCGACGAAATTCGGTGCCAAGCCGCCGTAGAGAATGCTTGAAGCCGGGATTTCGATGTCGCCGAAACGCCAGCGAAGATTTGGCAGCGCGTTCGAGGGAGAGGCGGGAGTAATGACGCCTGGCGCCGTCGGCGGACTGACCGCGCCAAAGCCGACGCCATAAGTCACGATGACGTCACCCTCTTTCGCGGGCCGGGAGTTGATGCCAGGGATGAAGCCCACTGGTCCCACGAAGGCGCCGTCCGTATGGAGAGCGGCCAGGTACTGACGGCCATTCACCAGGAAGGCGGGTGGCGACAATAGACCCGGGGCTCGAGCGGCGACGGTGATCGTTTGCGGGGTGGACTCGCCGGCGGCGTTTTTCACAATCACCGGGACTTGCCCCAGGGCGACGTCCGCCGGAACCTGCGCGTTGATCTGAGTGGGAGAGACGAACGAGATGAAGGCCGCCTTGCCGCCTACGGTCACACTGACGCCGTTGGTGGTGGTGGGAGCGTTGCTGCCGTTGAAGCCCGAGCCCCAATCGCCCGTCGTCGAGGAGAAGTTGCTGCCGAAGATTTCGATCCAGCTGCCGGACGCCACCGTCTTGCTGGCGCCGAAGGCACCAGCCTGGATGATGCCGCCGTCGGCGATCGTGGGCCGCGGCGTCGCGCCGGCGGGAGCTAGCGTGTAGTTCGCGGTAAAGATACGGTCGCCGGTGTTCTGGCCGTTGAGGTTTGCTCCGTTGCCAGCTACATAGATTACGACGTTTCCTGCAGAAGCGTCCGCGGGGGGATCCCATTGAACTGTCCATGAGTTGGCGGGGGCCACCAACGGAGTCGTATGTTCCGCAAACTCGAG